>NZ_JAYPVP010000019.1:0-37954 GCF_038134685.1 Limnohabitans sp.
CGGACCACGTTGAGCCCGTGTTGTGCTGTGGCGTGATGTAGCCCTCGTCGTGGCTGTAGAAGATCCCAGCCATGATCCCGGTGATGCGCTTACCGTCGGCACGCACACCCTCAGCAATGTCGCGCTGCTGTGACTGCCGAGGCAGACCTGCCGGTTGATGGCAGTACAGAGCGACTTGGGGTAGGGCGACTAGCCACCCGGCGCGTAGTTCAGCGGGGCCGGAATGCACTGCTGCACATCGACCATGTAGTCGTGGCACAGCTTGTCCAGCTCTTCGGTGGTCACACCGGGTTTGACAAAGGGTTCGATGTAATCGAGCACCTCGGAGGCCAGGCGGCAGGCCACGCGCATGGCTTCAATATCTTGGGCGGTTTTGATGGTGATCGTCATGGGGTGCAATTATCCCATTGGCCTGCCGGGCACGCAGGTGACGGGGCTTGTCGCAGTTAAAATACAACCAGTTTCCTTGCCCCAGTCAGCGGCAAGGGCCTATCAGACGTTCCGTCTTTACTTATTCAAGGCCACCCAGTGACCGTACAGCACCATATTTTTGAAGGCGGCAACGCCATCAGCGAGTTTCGTATTGCGCAACTTTTGCCGCGTCTGGCAGCAATCTCCCCATCTATCCAGGGCCTGAGTGCGCGTTTTGTGCATTTGGTGTCCACCGATACAGCCCTGCAAGGCGACCAGCTTCAAACACTGGCCGCCTTGCTCACTTATGGCGACCCTTACAGTGGCCCCGCCGAGGGCCCGGTGATCGTGGTCAGTCCACGCCTGGGCACCGTCTCGCCCTGGGCGTCCAAAGCCACCGACATTGCGCACAACTGCGGCTTGCCCATTCACCGCGTGGAGCGCATCACCGAATACCGCCTGACGCTCAAGTCCGGCTTGCTCGGCAGCGCCAAAGCGCTGAGTGACGAACAGCTGGGCCAAGTGGCAGCCTTGCTGCACGACCGCATGACCGAATCGGCCTTGCCCAAGCGTGAAGACGCATTGGCGCTCTTTACCGCCTTGCAAGCCGCGCCCATGGAGCATGTGGACGTGCTCGGGGGTGGTCGTGCCGCTTTGGATGCCGCCAACAAGGCCTGGGGCCTGGCCCTGGCCGAGGACGAAATTGACTATCTGGTCAACGCCTTCAACGGCCTGCAGCGCAACCCCACCGATGTGGAGTTGATGATGTTCGCGCAAGCCAACAGCGAGCACTGCCGCCACAAGATCTTCAATGCGCAGTTCACCATTGACGGTGTGGCCCAGCCCAACAGCCTGTTCGGCATGATCCGCAACACCGAAAAGCTGAACCCCCAACACACAGTGGTGGCCTATGCCGACAACGCCTCCATCATGGAAGGCCACACCATCGAGCGCTTTGTGGCCCGCGCGGGCGAGCAGGGCGCGCCTTATGTGAAGGAAACCGCTCAGCACCATGTGCTGATGAAGGTGGAAACCCATAACCACCCGACCGCGATTTCGCCTTTCCCTGGCGCGTCCACCGGCGCGGGCGGCGAGATCCGCGACGAAGGCGCCACGGGCCGGGGCTCCAAGCCCAAGGCGGGACTGGCGGGCTTTACCGTGTCCAAACTCTGGGGCGGCCTGAGCGACCAGCCGGGCGGCAAACCCGAGCACATGGCGAGCCCCTTGCAGATCATGACCGAGGGCCCGCTGGGTGGCGCCGCCTTCAACAACGAATTCGGTCGCCCCAATTTGGCTGGCTACTTCCGCGAATACGAGCAGGTGGTGGACGGCGTGCAGCGCGGCTACCACAAGCCCATCATGATCGCGGGTGGCCTGGGCCAGATCGACGCGACACAGACGAAAAAGATCGAGTTCCCCGCCGGCACGCTGCTCATTCAGCTGGGCGGCCCCGGCATGCGCATCGGCATGGGCGGCGGCGCGGCCAGCTCCATGGCCAGCGGCACCAATGCCGCCGATCTGGACTTTGACTCGGTGCAGCGCGGCAACCCCGAAATCGAGCGCCGTGCGCAAGAGGTCATCAACCACTGCTGGGCGCAGGGCGCGAACAACCCCATCCTCGCCATCCACGACGTGGGCGCGGGCGGCCTGTCCAACGCGTTCCCGGAATTGACCAACGACGCAGGCCGTGGCGCACGCTTCGATTTGCGTGCCGTCAAGCTCGAAGAGTCGGGCCTGGCGCCCAAGGAAATCTGGTCCAACGAAAGTCAGGAACGCTATGTGATGGCGATCGCTCCTGAGTCGCTTGAGCAGTTCAAGGCCTTCTGCGAGCGCGAGCGCTGCCCCTTTGCAGTCATTGGCGTGGCTACCGAAGAGCGCCAGCTGGTGCTGGAAGACAAGGGTCAAGAAACACCCGTGGACATGCCCATGGACGTGCTGCTGGGCAAGCCGCCCAAGATGCACCGCGACGTGAAATCTGTCGAGCGCAACACCCAGCCCATCGACCTCACCGGCGTGAGCCTTCAAGATGCCGTCATTGGCGTGTTGAGTCACCCCACCGTGGCCTCCAAGCGCTTCCTGATCACCATTGGCGACCGCGCTGTGGGTGGCCTCACGCACCGCGACCAGATGGTCGGCCCTTGGCAGGTGCCGGTCGCCGATGTGGCTGTGACCCTGGCCGACTACCAAGGCTTTGCCGGTGAAGCCATGGCCATGGGCGAGCGCACGCCGCTGGCGTCCATCGACGCCGCAGCGTCTGGCCGCATGGCGGTGGCCGAAGCCATCACCAACCTGCTGGCCGCGCCGATGGAGCTGTCCCGCGTCAAGCTCTCGGCCAACTGGATGGCCGCTTGCGGCGAGCCCGGCGAAGACGCCGCGCTGTACGAAACCGTCAAGGCCGTGGGGATGGAGTTGTGCCCGGCGCTGGGTATCTCCATCCCGGTGGGCAAGGACAGCCTGTCCATGCGCACCCAATGGAAGGACGGCGACGCCACCCGCAAGGTGACTTCGCCCGTGAGCCTGATCGTCAGCGCCTTTGCCAGCCTGCCCGATGTGCGCGGTACGCTCACCCCCCAGCTGGACGCCCAGACCGCTGACACCAGCCTGGTGTTGATCGACCTGGGCAAAGGCGACAAACGCATGGGCGGCTCCATTCTGGAGCAAGTGCTGGGCGACGCCGGGCGCCCCAGCTTTGACGCCGTGCCCGACCTCCACGACGCGCAAGACCTGATTGCGCTGGTCAATGCGGTGAACGCCTTGCGCGCCCAGGGGTTGATCCTGGCCTACCACGACCGCAGCGATGGTGGCCTGCTGGCCGCCGCCGCTGAAATGGCTTTTGCGGGCCATGTGGGCGTGGCGCTGAACGTGGACATGCTGGTCACCGAGGGCGACGGCATTACGGACAGTCGTATGGACGCGGGCGACGCCAAAAACTGGGCGCAGCAAGTCAGCGCCCGCCGCGAAGAGCTGACGCTACGTGCCCTGTTCAACGAAGAGCTGGGCGTGCTGCTGCAGGTGCGCACTTCGGATCGTGACGCTGTCATGGCCGTGCTGCGCGAACACGGTCTGTACAAATACAGCCACATCGTGGGCAAGACCCGTCCGGCAACGTCGAGCATCGCCAAAGGGCAGGGCGAACTGGCCGTCTGGCGTGACACCAAAGAGGTGTTCAGCGCCAAGCTCAGCGATCTGCACCAGGTCTGGGACAGCGTGAGCTGGAAGATTTGCCAGCAGCGTGACAACCCCGCCTGCGCCGACGCCGAACACGCCGCTGCAGGCCAAGCGCAAGACCCCGGCATGCATGTGGCCCTGAGCTTCGACCCGGCTGACAACGTCGCCGCGCCGTACATCAACCTGTCCCGTCCCAAAGTCGCCATCTTGCGCGAGCAGGGCGTCAACTCGCATGTGGAAATGGCCTACGCCTTCACCGCTGCGGGCTTCGAGGCCCACGATGTGCACATGACCGACCTGCAAAACGGGCGCGCCCAGTTGCAGGACTTCAAGGGCGTGGTGGCCTGTGGCGGCTTCAGCTACGGCGACACGCTGGGCGCGGGCATTGGCTGGGCGCGCTCCATCACCTTCAACCCGGTGCTGGCCGAGCAGTTCAAGGGCTTTTTTGGCCGCGCCGACACCTTTGGGCTGGGCGTGTGCAACGGCTGCCAGATGTTTGCCGAACTGGCCGACATCATTCCCGGTGCCGAGGCCTGGCCGCGCTTTACGACCAACCAGAGCGAGCGCTTTGAAGCCCGCCTGTCAATGGTCGAGGTGCTCGATTCGCCCAGCCTGTTCTTGCAAGGCATGGCGGGCAGCCGCTTGCCCATTGCCGTGGCCCACGGCGAGGGCTTTGCCAACTTCAAGTACCGGGGTAACGCAGCACAAGCTATTGCGGCCATGCGCTTTGTGGACAACCACGGTGCGGCTACCGAGGCCTATCCCTTCAACCCGAATGGCAGCGCAGGCGGCCTGACGGCGGTGACCACGGCTGACGGTCGTTTCACGGCCATGATGCCGCACCCCGAGCGGGTGTTCCGCAACATCCAGATGAGCTGGACCAGTGGTGATCGCACCGAACTGAGCCCCTGGATGCGCATCTGGCAAAACGCCCGCAAGTGGGTAGGGTAATTGAAGGTCGGGTAGGCTGGAATCAGTTCCAGCCGATCACGTCCAGCCCGCGCTCGCTCAGGCAGCGTTGCACGAATTGACGATAGGTCGCGTTGGGTTGCTGGTTGATGGCGCCTTGCGTGCCACCAGCGGCTGCGCCCACCACCGCAGATTGCGCGGCACTCTTGGCAACACCCTCCAGGTTGTTGCGCCCAAAGACCAAGCCGCCTACCGCGCCAGTCACGCCAGCAATCGTGGCTCCCGTCAAAGCGCCAGTCGCAGCACTGTTTTTGTACGGCTGCAGGCCACTGTTCCGGGCCATGCCCACACACTGCTCGACCAGGTTCAGCGCTGCTGTCTGGCCCATGTTTTTGTAGGCTGCGTTGGGGTACAGCACGGGGAGGCCCGCATTGGGGCCAGAGCTGGCGCAGCCCGCCAGCGTCAAAGCCAAGGCACAGCCAAACAAAGGTAAAGCGCGTGTGGTTGTCATGTGTGTTCTCCCTTTCAAACCGTTTGAAACCAATGGTAAACCGGTCCGGCTCAACTGCCGCTGGATCGATCCACCATTTGCTCAAGTCAGTTGCCAGTCCATGTGGACAATCTGCGCAAGCGCTGAAATCTCTGCGGATCAGGATCAGTGCACGCCCTGCACCGGGCGTGTCTTGTAGAACTTGACGGGTGACTCGGGCGTGGCGTTGAGCACCGACTTTTTGATCTTGCCGACCACATGCATTTCGCAAGGTTTGCAGTCAAAGCGCAGGGTCAGTTTTTCCTTCCCATTGATGAGCTGCAGCGGCTCGGCCCGCACGGTGCCTTGCACCCCGGTCACGCCTTTGGCCTGCTTGGGGCACAGGCTCAAGGAGTAGCGCACGCAGTGCTTGGTGATCATCAGGCTGACTTCGCCGTGCTCTTCCTGCGCCTCGTAGGCGGCAGCAATCACGTTGACACCGTGCTTGGCATAAAACTGCCGGGCCTTGTCGTTGAAGACGTTGGCCAGATAGGTGAGGGTGTCTTCGGGGTACTGAGCCGGAGGCTCTACCGGCACAACGCGGGGCAGGCGATGCAAGCCTTGGGCTCGGGCGTCTTCGAGCGCTTGCACCGCGTCGCGGCGCAGTTGGTTGAGCTGTGAGGGCGGCACAAACCATGGGCGGGGCAGGGCCAGTTGCACGTCCAGCGGTTCAAACAGGGTGTCGCCCAACTTACCCAGCGCAGTTTTGAGTTTGTCTTCGGCCTGTGCGGCGTCTTTGGGCGCTTGCCAGGCAATCGCCAGCTGTGCGGTGCCGGTGTGCCCGGCCTCATCGGTCAAAGTCAGTTGCAGGCCAGAGGGCACTTCGGCCAGCTGCATCCACACGCCCATCTTGCGTTCGGCAGATTTTTTCTCCAGCGTACGCACCCAACTCATGTCGCGGTTGCGGTTGACCTGCACGCCCTTGCGCAGATCCTTGAAGCCGTCCATCGGGTCTTTGGGCCAGAGCTTCCAATGGCCCTTGGCGCCAGCGGGTTCGGCACGGTTGATCTGCAGGCCCACCAGTTCTTTTTGCAGGTCGTAGTAGCACAGGCCGTCGCCGTTGTGCAGCACGGCGGCTGCATCGTCGGTGGCAATTTCGAGGTGGTCGGGCGCCACTTTGGTGACCCAACCAATGCCCTGGCCGGGGTTTTTGGGTGTGTCAAAGGCGCCAATGTCTTCCTTGCGCCCTTGCACAAAGTAATCGGTGAACTCGCGGTTGAAGTTCTGGTTGGGGTCGGGCACAAAGCTGAAGGTGGTTTTGCCGTGCGAGGCCGGGGCCAGCTCTGGGCGTTCGGCCAGGATCTCGTCGAACAGGCGGCGGTAGTGCGCCGTGATGTTTTTCACATAGGCCATGTCCTTGTAGCGGCCTTCGATCTTGAAGCTGCGGCAGCCCGCGTCGATCAACTGGCGCAGGTTGTCCGACTGGTTGTTGTCCTTCATGCTCAGCACATGCTTGTCGTGCGCGACGATGCGGCCCTGACTGTCTTTGACTTCGTAGGGCAGGCGGCAGGCCTGCGAGCAGTCGCCCCGGTTGGCACTGCGGCCGGTGTGGGCGTGGCTGATATAGCACTGGCCGCTGTAGGCCACGCACAGGGCGCCATGCACAAAGAATTCCAGAATCGTGCGCTCAGTGTCGATGCCGTCGCGGATGGCGGCGATTTGCGGCAAGGTCAGCTCGCGCGCCAGCACGATCTGGCTCAGGCCCGCGTCTTGCAGAAACTTGGCTTTTTCGGGCGTGCGGATGTCGGTCTGAGTGCTCGCGTGCAACTGGATGGGCGGCAGGTCGATTTCGAGCAGGCCCATGTCCTGGATGATCAGCGCGTCAACGCCTGCGTCGTACAGCTGCCAGGCCAGCTTGCGGGCCCCCTCCAGCTCGTCGTCGCGCAAGATGGTGTTGAGCGTGACGAAGATGCGGCTGTGAAAGCGGTGCGCATGCTTTACCAGCCGGGCAATGTCCTGCACACTGTTGTCGGCCGTGGAACGGGCACCAAACGACGGGCCGCCAATGTAGACGGCGTCGGCGCCATGGTTGATGGCTTCAATGCCAATGTCGGCCGTGCGGGCGGGGGAGAGCAGTTCGAGCTGGTGGGAAAGCATGGGGGTGGATTATCCCAAGAAAGCAAAAACGCGGCCGAGGCCGCGTTTGGAGTGAAGGCAAGACCAATTACTGAATCTTGGCCTTGGCGCGCAGGTCATCCTGGAACTTGGCCAGTTTCTGCTGCTGCAGTTGCTGAGTGATTTGCGCCTTGACTTCGTCGAGCTTGGGCAGTTGGGTCTCGCGAATATCTTCCACGCGGATGATGTGCCAGCCAAATTGGCTCTTGACCGGGGCATCGGTCATCTGGCCTTTGCCCAGCTTGACCATAGCGGCACTGAACTCGGGCACAAAGCCTGCGGGGTTGGCCCAGTCCAGGTCACCACCATTGGCGCCGGAGCCAGGATCTTTGGAGTGTTTCTTGGCCAGATCTTCAAATTTGGCGCCTTTGCTGATCTGGGCGATCAGGTCTTTGGCCTGGGCTTCGGTTTCCACCAGGATGTGGCGTGAACGGATTTCCTGACCAGCGTTTTCCTTGACGAATTTGTCGTACTCAGCCTGGATCTCGGCATCTGAGACAGCGCTTTTCTTTTGCACATCGGCCAGCAGGGTGCGGATCAGGATGCTTTGGCGGGCCAGTTCGAGCTGGTTTTTGTACTCGTCAGTGGCGTCCAGGGCGCGCTTTTTGGCTTCCTGCATGAAGATTTCACGGGTGATCAGCTCATCCTTGATCTTGGCCATGATCTCGGGCGTCACAGCCTGACCAGAGGCTTCCACCTGCTTTTTCAGCGCATCGGCACGCGAAGTGGGGATGGCCTTGCCATTGACGATGGCGATGTTTTGAGCCAGAGCAGGCAGGGCCAGCAGGGATGCCAGAGCGGCACCAATGATGTGCTTTTTCATGAAGTCCTCAGGATGAGACAGTAGGGGTTAAAGCAATTCAATCGCCAGAGCGTGCAGCCCGGCATCGATGAAATCTTGCAGCGCATCATACACAAGCCGGTGACGAGCCACACGACTCAAAGGTGTGAACAAAGGTGAAGCTATCCGCACCCGGATGTGACTGCCTTCGGCCTGGGCGCCAGCGTGCCCGGCATGCGCTGCACTTTCGTCAAGGACCTCCAGCGCCGTTGGTTGCAGCCGCTCGCGCAAGCGCTGCTCGATGGCTTGAGCCACCCGGCTCATGGCTTGTCCTTGGGCAGGTGTCGGGCAATGTACAGACCCTGGCCCAGCAAGAAGACGATGGGAAATGCGTAGCCCCATAACTTGAAGTCCACCCAGGCATCGGTGCTGAAATACGCGGCCACATAGGCGTTGGTCGCGGCCATGAACAGGGCATACAGCATCCAGGACACATTCAGACGGTTCCACACCGGGGTGCTCAGGGGCAATTGCTGACCCAGCATGGCCTGCAAAAAGTTTTTGCGCAGACCCCACTGACCCACAGCCAGGGCTGCCGCCATGCCGGTATAGAGCAGGGTGGGTTTCCATTTGATGAACCGTTCGTCATGCAGGCCCAAGGTCAGCGCTCCAAACACCAGCACCAGCACCAGCGTGACTTTGTGCATGGTTTGCAGGCGCCCATCCATCTTGTAGATGATGGCCATTTGCGCTACGGTAGCAGCCATCAGAACGGCTGTACCAATATAAATATCCCCCAGTTTGTAGGCCCCGAAGAACAGGATCAGGGGAAGAAAGTCGAGCAGCTGCTTCATGTGCGGTCCGTGTGTGGCAAAGGCTCGAAGTCTAACGAAGCCGAATTCATGCAGTAGCGAAGCCCTGTGGGCGCAGGGCCGTCTTCAAACACATGGCCCAGGTGGGCGCCGCATTGGGCGCACAGGGTTTCGACCCGCACCATGCCGTGGCTGAGGTCGCGCCGCTCTTCGATGGCCTGCGGGTTGGCGGCCTTGAAAAAGCTGGGCCAGCCGCAACCGGCGTCGAATTTGGTGTCGGAATGGAACAGTGTGGCGCCGCAGCAGATGCAGCGGTAGGTGCCAGCAGCCCAGTGGTCTTCGTAGCGACCGGTGAACGGACGCTCAGTCGCCGCTTGCCGGGTCACAGCAAAGGCCACAGCTTCGGCGTTTTTGCGTGCCAAGAGGTCTTGCCACTCGGCGTCGGTGTGTTGAATGCGGGTCATGACGTGATTGTCTCAGGAGGAACAGCTCAGCTGCAGATGGGCCGCCCAGTCCGGGGGCAATTGGGCACGGCTCTCAAAGCCGGGGTGTTCGTCATAAGGGGATTGGAGCAAAGTCAGCAAGGTGTCCACCTCGGAAAAATCACCTTGCTCGGCTTGCGCAATGGCCACTTGGGCCAGGTGGTTGCGCAGCACGTATTTGGGGTTGGTGCGCAGCATCGCCTGGCCCAAGGCCATGGGCTGCGCGCTCGCGATGCGCTGGCGGTAACGCTGCAGCCAAGCTTGAAACGCCTGGGGCTGAATCCACAAAGCCGACACATCTCGCCAATGTGGTGCCTGCATGTCCCACGATCCCTCTTCATGGGCCATGGCTGAGCTCAGCCTGCGCCAGAACAGGGGATAGTCCACCCGCTCTTTGGCCAGAGACTGCAGCAGCTCTTGAGTCAACAGCCAGTCGGCCTCGCGTTGTTCGTCTGTGGCCAACGTGCCTGTGAGCCCCAGCTTGGCACGCATGGCGTTACCCATCTCCCGCACAAAGTGGGTCTCGAAGGTCTTGATCACGGCACGAATCAGATCCACATCTGCGATCAAGGGGTACAGTGCCTGGCCCAGTGCCAGCAGGTTCCAGTAGGCCACGTCGGGTTGCTGATCCCATGCATATCGGCCATGCGTGTCGCTGTGATTGCAGATGTGGCCAGGGTCAAAACCATCCATGAACTGGAAAGGGCCATAGTCCAGCGTCAGCCCGAGGACGCTCATGTTGTCCGTATTCATGACGCCATGGCAAAACCCCACGGCTTGCCACTGGGCAATCAAGCGGGCAGTGCGTTGAACCACCTCATCGAGCAAGCCAGCGTAGGCGTTGCCTTTCCAGGCTGGAGCATGTTTGTGCGCCTGAGGCAAGTGCACGGCAATGGTGTGGTCGGCCAGTTGCTGGAGCAAGTCCTTGCGCCCCTGGGCGGCAAAGTGTTCAAAATGACCAAAACGCAAAAAACTCGGTGCCACACGTGTGACCACGGCGGCGGTTTCGGCGCGCTCTCGGTAAACGGGCGTGGGCGAGCCCACCAAAGCCAGCGCCCGTGTGGTGGGAATACCCAGGCCATGCATGGCCTCGCTGCACAGGTATTCGCGAATGGAAGATCTCAAGACAGCGCGCCCATCGCCCATGCGTGAATAGGGCGTGCGACCCGCGCCCTTGAGCTGGATTTCCTGCGGACCGAGTCGCGACTGGGCCTCGCCCAGCAGCAAAGCACGGCCATCGCCCAGTTGTCCGACCCAGACGCCAAACTGGTGGCCGCTGTAGACCGTGGCCACCGGATCGCTGCCCTGCAACAAAGTGTTGCCCGCCAGGGCCTGCAAACCAGCATCGCCAAGCAGTTGAGAAGGCCAGCCCAGTTCGTCAAGCAGCGCCGTGTTGCGCCCCACCCAAGCGGGCCCAGGCATGGCCTGTGGCTGCAGCCGAGTGAAGAAGTCTTCGCCCAGGCTGTGCAGGCGGTGCGTCCAGTCGAGCATGAGGCGAAGTGTTTCAGGCATGCCGGTCATTGTGCTTTGCAATCAGTGTCCCGTGCCGGGGTGGGTCTATCAAGGCACCCGGTCGTCCTCTTGGAGACAGCACTCAGGGATTTGCCTGCTTGCGCGGGCTGCGTTCGGCTTGCAAGATGGAGCTGTTGTGCTTTGGAGACTCCAGATGTTTGGTTTGATGCAGCAGCAGTCCTTGCTGATTTCTTCCCTGATCGATTTTGCTGAAAAGCACCATGGCGATGGTGAGATCATTTCTCGCAGGGTTGAAGGAGATATTCACCGCTCCAGTTGGGCCCAGGTGGCCCGCCGCGCCCGACAGGTGGCCAATGCGCTCGATGGTATGGGCCTTGCTCAAAGCGACCGCATCGGCACCTTGGCCTGGAACGGCTACCGGCACCTGGAGTTGTACTTTGGCGTGAGCGGTTCAGGTCGTGTACTCCACACCATCAACCCCCGTCTGCATCCCGAGCAAATTGCCTGGATCGTCAACCATGCAGAAGACCAGGTGCTGTGTTTTGACCTGACGTTTTTGCCCTTGGTGCAGGCTGTTCATGCCAAATGCCCGACGGTACGCCAATGGGTCGCTTTGTGCGATGCCGACAAACTGCCTGCCGACGCGGGTGTTGGCAACCTGATCAGTTACGAGGCCTGGATGGGCCAACAACCCAACACCTACAGCTGGCCGCAGCTGGACGAAAACACGGCTTCGAGCCTGTGCTACACCAGTGGCACCACAGGCAACCCGAAAGGGGCTCTCTACAGCCATCGATCAACCATCCTGCATGCTTACGCTGCGGCCTTGCCCGATGTGATGGGTGTATCTGCCCGCGATGCCATCTTGCCGGTGGTCCCCATGTTCCACGTCAACGCCTGGGGCATTCCTTACAACGCCGCCATGACGGGCGCAAAACTGGTGTTCCCGGGGCCGGCGCTGGACGGCAAGTCGGTTTACGAACTGATCGAGGCCGAGGGCGTGACCTTTGCTGCAGGCGTGCCCACCGTATGGCAAATGTTGCTGGGCCACATGAAGCCATCGGGCCTGAAGTTCAGCACCCTCAAGCGCACGGTCATCGGAGGTTCTGCGTGTCCACCGGCCATGATCGACGCCTTCCGGGAAGACTATGGTGTGGATGTGCTGCACGCCTGGGGCATGACCGAGCTCAGCCCCCTGGGTACCTTGTGTACGCTCAAGAACAAACACCTCAAGCTCCCCGCTCAAGAGCAGATGAAACTGCGCCTCAAGCAAGGCCGCTGCATTTTTGGCATTGACATGAAAATTGTGGATACCAACGGGCAAGCGCTGCCCCATGACGGCAAGAGTGCGGGCGACCTGTTGGTCAAAGGGCCATGGGTGGTGGCTGGTTATTTCAAGCACGAAGGTGGCGACCCACTGGTGGACGGCTGGTTCCCCACAGGAGATGTGGCCACGATTGACGCCGACGGCTTCATGCAAATCACCGACCGCAGCAAGGACGTGGTCAAGTCCGGCGGGGAATGGATCAGCTCCATTGATGTGGAAAACATTGCCATGGCGCACCCGGCAGTAGCCATGGCCGCCTGTATTGGCGTCAAGCATCCCAAATGGGACGAGCGGCCGATTGTGTGCGTGGTCAAAAAACCAGGCACCGTAGTCACGCGCGAAGAGTTGCTGGCTTTCTACGAAGGGCGAACCGCCAAGTGGCAGATTCCGGACGATGTGGTCTTCATGGATGCTATTCCGATCGGGGCCACGGGCAAGATGCTCAAAACCCGGTTGCGCGAGCAGCTGGCGGATTACACATTGCCTGACCAGCGCTGAATGCAGCCACCGGCTTTTGCGGGACAATCCGTTTTTTGACTCTTGTCGCCCCGCCGGGCGACTGAAAGCCGGTTTTGGAGTTCTTTTTTGTCAGTGTGCTCAATGGCCTGAGCTACGGCTTGTTGCTGTTTTTGCTCAGCGCTGGATTGACCCTGATCCTGGGCATCATGGGGGTGCTCAACTTTGCCCACGCCAGCTTTTACATGCTGGGCGCCTACCTGGGTTATGCCCTGGCCCAGCACTGGGGATTCAGCGCTGCGCTGGTGCTGGCGCCTTTGCTGACAGGCCTGCTGGGCGCAGGCTTTGAACACCTGGTGATGCGGCCGCTGCACCGTCAGGGTCATGTGGCAGAGCTGTTGGTGACTTTTGGTTTGAGCTATGTGGTGCTGGAACTGATCCAGCTGCTCTGGGGGCGAGCCCCTTTGAGTTTTAGCTTGCCACAGGCCTTGCAGGGCACCAGCGTCTGGATGCTGGACTTGCCAGTCTCGCGTCTGTTCATCATGGCGGTTTCTCTGTGTGTGCTGGTGGCCTTGTGGTGGCTGCTGCACCGCACCCGCACGGGCCTGGTGGTGCAAGCCGCCATCACCCATCCGGACATGGTCCAGGCGCTGGGGCACAACGTGCCTGCTGTTCGAATGCTGGTCTTTGGCGTGGGTAGCGCATTGGCAGGGCTGGCAGGTGTTCTGGCTGGCAGCACCTTTGTGACCGAGCCGGCCATGGCGGGCGCCATGGGCGCGGTGGTGTTTGTCGTGGTCGTGGTCGGGGGCATGGGTTCGCTGCTGGGGGCCTTTGTTGCCTCCTTGCTGGTGGGTATGTTGCAAACCCTGGCCTTGAGTTGGGACCTGCCGCTGGGCAGCATTTCGAGCGCACGTTTGGCGCCAGCCTTGCCGTTTGTCTTGATGGTGCTCATGCTGATCTGGCGACCCCAAGGCCTGCTGGGCAAACAAGGGGACTGAAGTATGCGCCGGGCCTTGTTCCTCGTTTTGCTCTTGCTGCTTTTGCCCATGTGGACCGGGCAAGGCCATGGCTTGTCCCTGCTGACGCAGATGGGCGTGGCGGCCATGGCCTGCCTGTCCTACCAGTGGCTGTGGGGCCAAGGCGGCATGCTCAGTTTTGGGCAGGCGGTCTACACAGGTGCGGGCGCGTATCTGGCTGTGCATTTGATGCGCATGGCCGATGCGGGCTGGCCAGTACCCATGGTGCTGGTGCCGTTGCTGGCGGGCTTGGGCACTGCATTTCTGGCCTGGGCACTGGGCGGCATCAGCACGCGCCGTCCTGGCGCAGCGCTGGCCATGATCACTTTGGGGCTGGGCGAGTTGGCCTGGGCGCTGGCGCCTGTGTTCCCATCGGTTTTTGGGGGGGAGGGCGGCTTGTCAGCTGACCGCACTGCTGGTCTGTCTTTGGGCATTTGGCAAGGGGCCAACCCTTGGCACCTGTATGCCTTGGTCTGCGTGTATCTGTTGCTGGCCCTGTGGGGGCTTGGCAAGGTCGAGCATTCCCCATTGGGTTTGTATGTGCGGGCGGTACGCGAGCAAGCTGGTCGATTGGCCCATGTCGGGCCAGATCCGCATCGTGTTCGGTGGACAGCTTTTGTTCTGGCGGGGGGCATTGCCGGGGTGGCCGGAGGGTTGTCGGCCATGGTGTTTGAAATTGTGACGCCAGAGGCCTTCAACCCCGTGCGCTCGGGCGAGCTGTTGTTGTTCACAGTCCTGGCCGGTAGCCGCCACTGGGCAGGCGCCCTGCTGGGCGGGGCCCTGACCGTGCTGGCCCACACCACCTTGCCCCAGTGGACGCCAGCCAGTGGTTTGTACCTTGGCGTGCTATTCATGGTCTTGGTCACCCGCGCACCGCAGGGCCTGGCCGGGCTTGCCCTGCAATGGTGGCGGCGGGAACCGGGACGGTCACTGACGTGGCCCAAGCCTGTGGCTTGCTTGCAAGCTGTGGCAGCCCTTGGCGCTTTGGGCTTTGCCGGTGGCTTGGTCGAAATGGCTTATCAGTACCAGCAGCTGTCTACAGCGGGATCGGTCATGCCCTGGCTGGGCCTGACCCTCAAGCTTGATCAGCCCCTGCATTGGATGGGCATGACGCTGGCAGCTCTTGTCTGGGCAGGGGTGTGGGCCGTATCGTCGACTCATCGCCGCCATGCCACGAAGGAGGCCCAGGCATGAGTTCATGCGCATTGGAGTTGCAAGGCATTCATCACCGCTTTGGCGCGACCACCGTGCTTGCGGGGGTCGAGTTGCAAGTGCGCGAAGGTGAACGGCTGGCCTTGATTGGCCCGAACGGCGCTGGCAAATCCACCTTGTTTAACCTGATCAGCGGCGAGATGCAGCCCTCGCAGGGCCGGGTCATGCTGTTCGGACAAAGCCTTTCGGGATGGACCACGGCACAAATTCACCGCGCTGGACTGGCTCGCAGCTTTCAGATTCAACGCCTGTTCGGTGGCTTGACGGTGAGCGAGAACCTGGCCTCGGGGCTGTTGTGGCAAGCCCAACCGGCTTATCGCTGTTGCGGGCGCGGTGAGCAACAAGCCCATGTGCAGGCCCAAGTCAGGCAATGGCTCGATAAGCTTGACCTTGTCGCGCAAGCGCCGCTTCGCGCCGACCAGCTCAATTACGCTCAACAGCGCCGGCTGGAGTTGGGGCTGGCCTTGTCTGCAGCACGGCGCGTTGTGCTGCTGGATGAACCCACGGCGGGCATGAGTAGAGCCGAGGCCGAGCAGGCCGTGGCGCTGATCCGTGAGCACACGCAGGGCAAAACCTTGTTGTTGGTGGAGCACGACATGGAAGTGGTGTTCGACCTGGCCGACCGTGTGGCCGTGCTCGATCAGGGACGTATTCTGGCTTGCGACTCACCCGCAGCGGTACGCGCCAACCCGCAGGTGCAACAGGCCTATTTAGGGTCCTCGTCTTTTTCCAAACCTACAGGATGTGCGCATGCTTGAGGTCCGCGATCTTCGGGTGTTTCGCGGCGGACAGCCCGTGTTGCAGGGACTGTCGTTTGTCGTGCACCCTGGTGAAATCGTGGCCTTGCTTGGACGCAACGGTGCGGGCAGAAGCACCACCGCCATGGCGCTCATGGGTTTGCTACCGCGCCAAGGCCACATTTACTGGCATGGCCAGCCCCTTCAGGACTTGCCTGCGCATTTGGTAGCCCGTGCCGGTTTGGGCTATGTCCCGGAGTCGCGCGATGTTTTTCCCGGCCTGAGCGTGGCTCAAAACCTGTTGCTCGGGGAGCCTGCCCAACGCAGAGGCTCACCGCCACTTTGGACACGAGACGAACTGCTGGGCCTGTTTCCGGCGCTGTCGGCGCGTTTGCACACCCAGGCAGACAAGCTCTCGGGTGGCGAACAGCAAATGCTGTCGCTGTGCCGCACCTTGTTGGGACAGCCTCAGGTTTTGCTGGTCGACGAGCCCGCCGAGGGCTTGTCTCCCCAGGTGGTCGCACAGCTCGGCCATGTGCTTGATTTAGCTCGTCAGCGCGGCTTGGCGGTGCTGCTCATCGAACAAAAATTGCAGCTGACGCTTGCGCTGGCCGACAGAGCTCTTGTCATGGGTGCCGGTCGCATCGTGGCGGACCTTTTACCGGATGAAGTGTTGGCCTCCGGGGCTTGCGCACAGTGGCTGATGGTTTGACAGCCTAGGGTTTTCCTTGCCTCATTGACTTGATGATGTTGTGGTAAAAACGAACGGTCGTTCTTTTTTAATTCCGCAAAGGCAGACATGACAGCGCACTACAAAGTCGACGGTGATGTGGCAGTGATCACCATGGACAACCCGCCGGTCAACGGTTTGGGGCTGGCCACTCGCTTAGGCATTACCTCGGGCTTGGAACAAGCCAATAACGATCCAGCCGTCAAAGCCATTGTGCTGACCGGCGCCGGCAAGGCCTTTTCGGGCGGGGCGGACATCAAGGAGTTTGGCTCGCCCAAGGCCTTGCAGGAACCGAACTTGCTGTCGGTCATTCGCGCAGTGGAGAATTCGCGCAAACCCGTCGTTGCAGCGGTACATACCGTTGCCATGGGTGGGGGCCTTGAGTTGGCACTGGGCTGCCACTACCGCATTGCCTCGCAGGGTACCACCATTGCCATGCCCGAAGTCAAGCTGGGCCTGATTCCAGGCGCTGGCGGTACGCAACGCCTGCCGCGTGTGATTGGCGTCGAAGCGGCGCTGAACCTGATTGTGAGCGGCGAATCGGTCAAGAGCGAAATGCTGGCCATGTTGCCTGGTCAGAAGCTGTGGGACACGCTGTCGAGCAGCCCCGAGCGCCTGATGGACGAGGCACTGATGCTGGCACGCAAAGTCGCTGCCGTGCATGCGCCCAATGCGCCTTTGCCCACACCGCTGCCCCTGGTGCGCCACCTGCCTTGCAAACATCCGCAGGGCGCGGCTTACTTTCAGTTCGCCCGCAATATGGTCAAGGCCACGGCCAAGAACCTGCCTGCGCCCATCAAGTGCGTGGACGCTGTCGAAGCTGCCACCACCCAGAAGTTTGATGAAGGCATGACCTTCGAACGCACCCACTTCATCAACCTGATGTGGACGCCCGAGAGCCGTGCTTTGCGCCATTTATTCATGGCCGACCGCGCGGCGAGCAAGATTCCAGATGTGCCCGAGGACACCCCAAAACGCGAGATTCAAAGCGTAGCGATCATTGGCGCCGGCACCATGGGCGGTGGCATTGCCATGAACTTCCTGAACGCTGGCATCCCCGTCAAGCTGCTGGAGATGAAGCCTGAAGCGCTGGAGCGTGGCGTGGCCACCATGCGCAAGAACTACGAAGCGCAAGTCAAGAAAGGCAAACTCAAGCAAGACAAGTATGAGCAGCGCATGGCCTTGCTGAGCACCACCCTCAGCTACGACGACATTGCCCAGGCCGATCTGGTCATTGAAGCAGTGTTTGAAGACATTGGCGTCAAGGAGGCTGTGTTCAAGCAGCTGGACAAGACCATGAAGGCCGGGGCGATTCTGGCGTCCAACACCTCCACGCTGGACCTCAACAAGATTGCTGCTTTCACCAGCCGGCCCCAGGATGTGGTCGGCATGCACTTTTTCAGCCCGGCCAACGTCATGAAGCTGCTGGAGGTGGTGCGCGGCACTCAAACGGGTAAGGACGTGCTGGCCACCGTGATGGCACTGGGCAAGAAGATCAAGAAGACCGCCGTGGTTTCGGGCGTGTGCGATGGCTTTATTGGCAACCGCATGATCGAGCAATACGGTCGCCAGGCCGGCTTCCTGCTCGATGAGGGCTGCACGCCCGAGCAGGTGGACCGCGCCATCGAAAAGTTCGGTTTTGCCATGGGCCCCTTCCGCATGAGCGACCTGGCCGGCAACGACATTGGCTGGGCCATTCGCAAGCGCCGCGCCGTTGAGCAACCGGGCATGAAATACAGCAAGACCGCCGACTTGCTGTGCGAAATGGGTCGTTTTGGCCAGAAAACCGGCGCTGGCTGGTACGACTACCAGGCGGGCAAGCGCGACGCCATTCCCAACGCCCAGGTGCTGGAGATGATCGAGGCCAACCGCAAACGCCTGGGCATCACGCCGCGCCGGATCTCGAGCGAAGAAATCGTGCAGCGCCTGGTGTTCTCGCTCATCAACGAGGCTTGCCACATTCTGGAAGAAGGCATTGCCAACAAGCCCAGCGACATCGACATGGTCTACATCATGGGCTACGGCTTCCCGTACTGGCGCGGTGGCCCCATGAACTACGCCAACGAGCTGGGCTTGTTCAATGTGGCCGAGGCCATGAAACGCTTTGCGCTCAACCCGCACGACGATGCGGCGTTCTGGCAACCCGCGCCGCTGCTGCAGCGCCTGGTGGCCGATGGCAAAACATTCCAATAAAGGTTTCTGATCATGACGAACGCTGTCATTGTTTCTACCGCACGCACCCCGCTGGCCAAAAGCTGGAAGGGTTCCTTCAACATGACCCATGGCGCGACCCTGGGCGGCCATGCGGTGCAACACGCTGTGGCCCGTGCCGGCATTGATGCCGCCGAGGTTGAAGACGTCATCATGGGCTGCGCCAACCCCGAGGGGGCTACTGGCCTGAATATTGCCCGCCAGATCGCGCTCAAGGCAGGCTTGCCGATTTCGGTGTCTGGTTTGACAGTCAACCGCTTTTGCTCCTCTGGCCTGCAAACCATTGCCTTGGCGGCGCAACGCATCATCTCGGGCGAGGGCCAGGTCTACGTGGCTGGTGGCGTCGAAAGCATCTCTTGCGTGCAGCAGGAAATGAACCAGCACATGCTGATGGACCCCGCGCTGCAAAAGCAAAAGCCCGAGATCTACTGGAACATGCTGCAAACCGCAGAACAAGTGGCCAAGCGCTATGGCATTGGCCGCGAAGCCATGGACGAATACGGCGCGGCCAGCCAGCAAAAAGCCTGCGCTGCAGCGGCGGCCGGTTTGTTTGATGCCGAAATCGCGCCCATCACCGTGGTCTCGGGTGTGTACGACAAAGTGCAAGGCCTGATCACCAAGCAGGTGACCGTCAGCCGCGATGAGGGGCTGCGCGAAGGCACCACGCTTGAGGCCATCAGCGGCTTGCGCTCGGCCATGCCCGGTGGCTTGGTGTCGGCGGGTAACGCCAGCCAGTTTTCTGATGGCGCGGGTGCTTGCGTGGTCATGGACGAAGCCCTGGCCGAAAAACGGGGTCTGCAGCCGCTGGGACGTTTTCTGGGCTTTGCGGTGGCCGGTTGTGAGCCCGACGAAATGGGCATTGGCCCCGTTTACGCCGTGCCCAAAGCTTTGGCGCGACTCGGCCTGAAAGTCAGCGACATTGACCTGTGGGAGCTCAACGAAGCCTTTGCCGTGCAGGTCATTTACTGCCGCGACAAGCTGGGCATTCCAGCCGAGCGCCTCAACGTCAACGGCGGCGCGATTGCGGTCGGCCACCCCTACGGCGTCAGCGGCCAGCGCTTGACCGGACACGCCCTGATCGAAGGCAAGCGCCGTGGTGCCAAACGCGTGGCGGTGACCATGTGTATTGGCGGCGGCATGGGTGCCTGCGGTATCTTCGAGGTTTTGTAAGCAGGAGAGTGCGCGTGCTCAGACACATTGTGATGTGGTCATTTCATGACCAGGCCGAAGGTGCAGACAAAGCCGCCAACGTCGAAAAAGCCCGCCAGGCCCTTTGGGGGTTCAAAGCGTTGGTGCCTGGCATTCGCGGTTTTGAGGTGGGCACCGCCCAGCCTGGCCTGGACTGCACCGCGGACCTGGTTTTGAACATGTTGCTCGACGATGCCCAGACCCTGAGCGCCTACCAGCAGCACCCTGAACATGCCACCATCAAGCCCTTCATGAAGGCGGTGGTGCGTCAACGCCAATGCATGGATTTTGAGGTCTGATGATGTGGCAAACTCTGGCGTTTGTCAGAGAGAAGTTCCACAAAAATGCAGAAAATCCTGGCCCAGCTGGCCACCGAAATTCAGATCCGTCCCGACCAGGTCAAAGCCGCTGTTGAGTTACTGGATGGGGGTGCCACGGTTCCCTTTATTGCCCGTTACCGCAAGGAGGTGACTGGCGGCCTGGACGACATCCAGCTGCGCGAACTGGAATACCGCCTGGGCTACTTGCGCGAGCTGGAAGACCGTCGCGACGCGGTGATCAAAAGCATCACCGAACAGGGCAAGATGACGCCCGAGCTGCTGGCCGCCATTGCTGCTGCGCCCACCAAGCAGGAGCTGGAAGACCTCTATTTGCCCTACAAGCCCAAGCGCCGCACCAAGGGCATGATCGCCCGCGAAGCTGGGCTCGAAGCCTTGGCCGACAAGCTGTTTGCCGACCCGACGCTGAACCCTGCGGCTGAAGCCGAGGCGTTTGTGCTGCCCGCAGGCCAGATCGAAGGCGCCGACTTTTCGACCGTGCCCGCCGTGCTCGACGGTGTGCGCGACCTGCTGAGCGAGCGCTGGGCCGAAGACGCCAGCCTGGTGCAAGCCCTGCGCGAATGGCTGTGGACCGAAGGCCTGCTGCGCTCCAAACTGGCCGACGGCAAGGACGAAAACAACCCCGACGTGGCCAAGTTCCGTGACTACTTTGACTACGACGAGCCCATTGGCCGCGTGCCCAGCCACCGGGCGCTGGCCGTGTTCCGGGGCAGGGCGCTCGAAATTCTGGACGCCAAACTGGTCTTGCCCGTAGAGCCCGAACCCGGCAAACCCAGCGTGGCCGAAGGCCGCATCGCGCTGCACCTGGGATGGAGCCACAGCGCTAGACCGGCCGACGACCTGATCCGCAAATGCGTGGCCTGGACCTGGCGCGTCAAATTGAGCCTGTCCACCGAGCGTGACCTGTTCGCCCGTCTGCGCGAAGAGGCCGAAAAAGTCGCCATCAAGGTGTTTGGTGACAACCTGCGCGACCTGCTGCTGGCCGCACCCGCCGGCCCCAAGGCCGTGATGGGCCTGGACCCCGGCATCCGCACCGGCGTGAAAGTGGCCGTGGTGGACAAGACCGGCAAGCTGGTGGACACCGCCACCGTCTTCCCGCACGAGCCGCGCCGCGACTGGGACGGCTCGCTCTTCACCCTGGCCAAGCTCTGCGAAAAGCACGGCGTGGATCTGATCGCCATTGGCAACGGCACCGCCAGCCGCGAGACCGACAAACTGGCGGGCGAGCTGATCAAACAGCTGGCCAAGCTGCACCCCGAGCACGCCATCACCAAGGTGGTGGTGAGCGAGGCGGGCGCATCGGTTTACAGCGCCAGCGAATTTGCCAGCCAGGAGATGCCCGACGTGGACGTGAGCCTGCGCGGTGCAGCCAGCATTGCCCGCCGCCTGCAGGACCCGCTGGCCGAGCTGGTCAAAATCGACCCCAAGAGCATCGGCGTGGGCCAGTACCAGCACGATGTGAACCAGAGCGAGCTGGCCCGCCAGCTCGATGCCGTGGTCGAGGACTGCGTGAACTCGGTGGGCGTGGACCTGAACACAGCCAGCGTGCCCCTATTGAGCCGCGTGTCGGGGCTGTCGGGCACGGTGGCCAAATCGGTGGTGCGCTGGCGCGAAGCCAATGGCGCCTTCAAAAACCGCCAGGAGCTGATGAAGGTGACCGGCCTGGGCGCCAAAACTTTTGAGCAAAGCGCGGGCTTTTTGCGCATCCGTGGCGGCGACAACCCGCTGGACATGACCGGCGTGCACCCTGAAACCTACCCGGTGGTCGAGCAAATTCTGCTCAAGACCGCCAAGCCGATCCAGGACGTGATGGGCCGCGCCGAAGTGCTCAAGGCCCTCAAGCCCGAGCAGTTTGCCAATGAACAGTTCGGCGCCATCACCATCAAAGACATCCTGGGCGAACTGGAAAAGCCCGGCCGCGACCCGCGCCCTGACTTTCAGGTGGCCCGCTTCAACGAAGGCGTGGAGGACATCAAGGACCTGAAAGAAGGCATGGTGCTCGAAGGCACCGTCTCCAACGTGGCCCAGTTCGGCGCCTTTGTCGATTTGGGCGTGCACCAGGACGGCTTGGTGCACGTGAGCCAGCTGGCCAACAAGTTTGTGAGCGACGCCCGCGAAGTGGTCAAGACCGGCGACATCGTCAAAGTCAAGGTGCTGGAGGTGGATGTGGCCCGCAAGCGCATCAGTCTGAGCATGCGCACCGACGCCGCACCCGCAAGACGCGATGGTCCTCGCGAGAACAAGTTCGAAGGGGCAGGGCGCGACCAGCGCCAGCGGAATGGCGGTGGCTACACCTCAGCCCCTGCAGCCGGCGGCTCGGCCATGGCCAGCGCATTTGCCAAGCTGCAAGGCCTCAAAAAGTAAGGCCATGCGGGCGCTGCACATTCACGCCGGCCCCAAGGCCCTCGCGCATATCCGCGAACACGGCCTGCGGCCCGAACACATTGGCGTGATTCCCGGTGCAGCCGGTGGCCCCAAGGGCCTGATCCTGGGGCCGCTGGACCGCTTTATTTTTGGGCAGTGGTTACCGCAGTCCAGCCAACCGGTGCATCTGGTGGGTGCCTCCATTGGCGCCTGGCGCATGGCCACGGCCTGCCTCCATGACCCGGTGGCGGCGTTTGAGCGGCTGGAGCGAGACTACATCGCCCAGCACTACGAACTGCCGCCAGGCCAAAAGCGGCCCAGTGCCGAACAGGTCAGCCGCGAATTTGCCGCCAGCCTGCAGTCCTTTTACGGCGGTCGCATTGTCGAACTGCTGGCCCACCCGCGCTACAAGCTGCACCTGGTCACATCCCGCGGCCGCCATGTGCTGCAACGCGAACATCCGCTGGGCACACCGCTGGGTTATGCCGGGGCGTACCTCAGCAACGCCGTGGCCCGCCGCGCCATGGGCGCCTGGCTGGAGCGGGTGGTGTTTTCGTCGCAAGGGCCGCTGCCCTTTGGCACGCAGGACTACGTCACCCGGCAACTGCCGCTGCAGGCCGACAACTTCATGGCTGCTTTGCAGGCCAGCTGCTCCATTCCGTTTGTGCTGCAGCCGGTGCATCACATTCCCGGCGCACCCACGGGCGCGTATTGGGACGGCGGCATCACCGACTACCACCTGCACCTGAACTACCAGCCCCCGGCCAACAGCCCCATCGTGCTGTACCCGCACTTTCAGCAAGCGGTGGTGCCCGGCTGGCTGGACAAAGCCCTCAAATGGCGCCACCACGCCACCCCGGCGTTGGACGCGGTCTTACTTCTGGCTCCCAACCCCGAATGGGTCAAAACCTTGCCCAACGGCAAACTGCCCGACCGCCAGGACTTTGTCACCTACGGCCAAGACCTGCAGGGGCGGATGAAGGTATGGAACGCCGCCGCCAGCGCGGCGCAGCAGCTGGCTGATGAGTTTGCGGCATGGCTCGAGCGTCCTGAGCTTGATCAACTGAAGCCCCTTTAACTGAAGTTGCCAAGCCATGACGTCCTACGCTGACTTCATCCGCGAAACACTGTGCCCCTGGCGACCGGTCACGGCCAAGCGCATGTTTGGCGGGCATGGCATCTACCACGCGGGGGTCATGTTCGCCCTGGTGGCAGACGGGCAGCTGTTCCTCAAAGTCGATGACGAGAGTCGGCCCGCCTTCGAGGCCGCAGGCCTCGGGCCTTTTGTGTACGAGGCCAAGGGGCGGCGGGTGGCCTTGTCGTATTACAAGGCCCCAGACGCCATGCTCGACGAGCCCGACGTAGCTCGCGAATGGGCCGAGCGGGGCTGGCAGGCGGCCCTGCGGGCGCACCTGATCAAAAAGGCGAAGGAAGAGGCTTTGCCACGTCGCAAATCCTAGGCAGGCTGCCTCAGAGGCATCAAGAAAATTCAAAAAAAGGGAGTGAATCAATATGAAAAAAATCTCAGGCGCTTTAGCGTTGACGGCTTTGCTAGCGGCTTGTACGCCGCAGGGCCAAGCAACCAATCCTGCGGCAGTCCCTCAGGCGGGTGCTGATCGCGACGCGCATGGTTGTATCGCCTCGGCGGGCTACACCTGGTCTGTGGTGCGGGGTGAGTGCATTCGCATTTTCGAGGCCGGGCTGGCTTTTGAACCCGATCCGGCACCCGCGCAAGGCGCGGTGCTGTCGGCCTATCTGGTCTTGGCTCCGGCAGAGGGTGCGGTCAAGGCGGCAGAGCTGTTTGTGCCAGGTCGCGATGCCTCGGTGCCCCTGGCTTTGGTACACACGCCCGAGGGTGATATTCGCCCAACCCTGCTGGAAAACAAGGCCGAAGGCGTTTCGCTGTTCAGCTACAAGGATGAATTCTTTCTGGACGTGGGTGGTCACAGGTATCGTCGCAACAGTCCGGACAACCACAGTCTTTTGGAGCGGTTACGATGACGATTCATCGCTTGTAAAAACAGTCAATCGCCCGAGGTGCACATGCTGGGTATTCATGATCTTTGGCTTTTTGTGGCGTCCGGGCTGTTGCTTAATCTGACGCCCGGAGCAGACACCTTGTTCATTGCCACACGCAGTGCTGCTTTGGGCTGGCGCTTTGGCGTGGCTGCAGCGCTGGGTATTTGCACGGGTTGCCTGGTGCATGTGCTGGCTGCGGCATTGGGGCTGTCAGCCATTTTGGCCACGTCGCCACTGGCTTTTACGGTCGTCAAGTGGGTGGGGGCTGCTTATCTGGTTTATATGGGCCTCAATCTCTTGCTGCAGCGTCAGCAGGCGGGGCAAGCACCGCGTGCACTGGTGCCTGCTGCCTGGTCCTCGGTTTTTGTTCAGGGTTTTTTGACCAATGTACTGAACCCCAAAGTCGCGCTGTTTTTTCTAGCCTTTGTGCCGCAGTTCATTGCCCCTGCTGCACCTCAGAAAGCGTTGGCCTTCCTGGTCTTGGGCGGGATTTTTACGTTCAATTCCTTGCTCTGGTGTCTTTTGCTAGCCTGGTTGGCGGCGCGTATGGGCAAGCTCGGCGTCAAGCGCCGTCTGCAGCAGTGGCTGCAGCGCGGGGTTGGGGGCCTGTTTGTGGGGCTGGGTGTTCGACTGGCCTTGTCAGATTGAGTATGGCCCATCTGCCCGTAATCGCGCCTAGCCTTTAAAGGCTGACACTCAGCATCTGCCGGTATTCCTCCGCGCTGGCAATGCGCGGGTTGGTCTTGTGGCAGTGGTCGGCCAGCGCCCCGGTGATGACCTGATCAAACAGACTCTCGGTCACGCCCATGGCAGCCAGGCCGGTGGGCAGGCCCAGGCGGGCGTTCATGTCCTTGATGGCATCGGGTATGTCCGAGCCGCTTTGCAGGCCCATGGCCTGGGCCATGCGGTTCAGGCGCTTTTCTTTCTGGACCGACTCAGCACTGGCGTTGAAGTTGACCACGGCGGGCAAAAACATGGCATTCAAGGTGCCGTGGTGCAGACGCGGGTTCACGCCGCCCAGGCTGTGACTCAAGGAATGCACGCAGCCCAGGCCTTTCTGGAAGGCCATGGCGCCTTGCATGCTGGCGCTCATCATGTTCAGGCGGGCGTCGCGGTCCTGGCCATGGGTGGTGGCGCGTTCGATGTGGGCCCAGCCCCGGGCCAGGCCGTCGAGCGCAATGCCGTCGGCCGGCGGGTTGAACGGCGCGGCCATGAAGGTTTCCATGCAGTGGGCAATCGCGTCCATGCCGGTGGCGGCCGTCAGCACCGGCGGCAGGCCCAGCGTGAGTTCGGGGTCGCAAATGGCAGCCTTGGGCACGATGAACCAGCTGTGAAAGCCCAGCTTGCGGCCATCGTCGACGATGAGGATGGCGCCGCGTGCGACTTCGCTGCCCGTACCCGCCGTGGTGGGCACCGCAATCAGCGGTGCCACCCGGTCGGTGATTTTGGGGGAGCCGCCTTCGATGGTGGCGTAGGTCTTGAGCGGTCCTTCGTGCGTGGCGGCAATGGCCACGCCCTTGGCGCAATCAATCGACGAACCGCCACCGAGCGCAATCAGGCCATCGCAGCCGTTTTTTTTGTACAGGGCCGCAGCAGCACGCACGGCCGCTTCGGTCGGGTTGGACGGGGTCTGGTCAAACACGCTGGCCTGAATACCGGGCAGGGCGGTCAGGGCCTTGTCCAGAATGCCCACCGCCTTCACGCCTGCGTCGGTCACGATCAAGGGGCGAGAAATGCCCACGCGCTCGCACTCGGCCTTGAGCAGGGCGAGGGCGCCAAAGTCGATCTGGATCTGGGTGATGTAGAAGATGTTGGACATGGCTTGTCTCCGCGCGTTGTACGATGCCAAACATTGTGACCCGTTACACGCGGTTTTGATGCAGCGGCGGTCACGTTGGCGATAAGGCATGAGCTCTCACCATATCAACCCCCATTCCTTGCTGGCGCCGTCGGTACGCTTGCTCATTGAGCGCATTACCAGGGCTGGCCGACCGCCCATGGAGGCTTTGACGGCGCAGCAAGCTCGCGCTTTTTATGACATGGGCGGTCCCATGCTGGACTTGCAGCCCCCGCCCAAGGTGGATCGGGTGCAGGACATTCGCGTTCCCGTGCGCGATGGCCACACCTGTCAGGCCAGGCTTTACGCCCCACACAGCGATACGGCTTTGCCGGTGTTGTTGTATTTTCACGGTGGCGGATTCACCGTGGGCAGCCTGATCACGCACGACGTGCTTTGCCGCCAATTGAGCCGCCATGGCCACTGTGCGGTGGTGTCGCTGGACTACCGCCTGGCCCCCGAGCACCGTTTCCCAACAGCGCAACACGATGCCTGGGATGCCTTGCTGTGGCTCAAAGCGCAGGGTGCCGAGCTGGGGCTGGATACCCGACGCATCGCCGTAGGCGGCGACAGTGCAGGCGGGACTCTTGCAGCCGTTTGCGCCCTGATGGCACGCGATGCAGGGATCAGTTTGGCCCTGCAATTGCTCTTCTACCCCGGCTGCACCGGCCGCAGCAACCTGACCTCGCACCACACTTTTGGCAAAGGCTTTTTGCTGGACACCAGCACCATTGAATGGTTCTTTGACCACTACATCGACGAGGCCAACCGCGACGACTGGCGCTTTGCCCCCATCAATGCGCCCGACCACAGTGGCGTGGCGCCCGCCTGGCTTGGGCTGGCAGAATGCGACCCTCTGGTCGATGGCGGCATGGCCTATGCCGATACGCTACGCATGGCGGGTGTACCTGTCGATCTGGAGATTTACCGGGGCATGATTCATGGTTTTGCCACCATGGGCCGCGCTTTGCCCGATGCCTTGCGGCTGCACGCCGATGCGGGCCGGGCCCTGAAACACGCTTTTGAAAATTGGACCTCATGAAACGACAAGACTTCCGTTTTTCTCATCGCCTGCGCGTGCGCTGGGTCGAGGTGGACATGCAGCAAATCGTGTTCAACGGCCACTACCTGATGTACTTCGACACCGCTGTGACCGACTACTGGCGTGCGCTGGCCATGCCGTATGCCGAAACCATGCACGCGCTCGGCGGCGATTTGTACGTCAAGAAAGCCAGCGTCGAATACCACGCCAGTGCAGAGATGGACGATTTTCTGGACGTGTGCATGCGTTGCGACCGCATTGGCAATTCGTCTATGACTTTTGTCGGCGCGATTTTCCGGGGCGATGAATTGCTGATCACCAGTGAGCTGGTGTACGTGTATGCCGACCCGGTGGCCAAAAAGTCTCAACCCATTGCCCCCGCCTTGCGTGACTTGCTCGAAGCTTATGAACGCGGCGACGCCATGGTGGAGCTGCATGTCGGCAACTGGCATGACCTGCAAAAACTCGCCAGCCCCTTGCGCCAGCAGGTATTTGTGCAGGAGCAAAAAGTGCCTGCCGACATGGAGTGGGATGAGGACGATGCCACCGCCATCCACGCGGTGGCTGTGAACCGCATGGGCAAGGCCCTGGCGACGGGGCGGCTGCTTCAGCACGAGCCCGGCGTCGGTCGCATTGGTCGCATGGCGGTGCAAAAACAGATGCGCGGTACCCGCCTGGGCCGCCAGGTGCTGGACGCGCTGATGGAGGCTGCCCGCGAGCGGGGTGACCGCCAGGTGATTTTACATGCGCAGTGCAGCGCTGAAGGCTTTTACAGACGTGCCGGGTACAGCGTGCAGGGCGATGTGTACGAAGAAGCCGGCATCGCGCACATCAACATGGTGCGAGAGCTTTAAATATCTTCAAGAAGGGCGTAGGGCAGGGCCAACACGCTCAGGGCAGGGCCGGTGCTGGAGCCTGCGTGCCATCCGGCGCTCATGCTGTCGAGCGTACCGCTGACCAAGGCGTCAAAACCATCGCCGTCGGGTCGGGCCGCGCACTGCACCACGGTGGCGCAAGGCTGCTCGGGGTCGGCAACGGTGAACACGTCTTGCCCGGCTTGCAAGGCCACCGGGCTGTGAACCCTGGCCATGCGACGTTTGAGCGTGCCCCTGAACTGGCTGCGTGCGACCACCTCCTGACCGGGGTAGCAGCCCTTTTTGAAATTTACGCCACCCACGCTTTCGTAGTTGAGCATTTGCGGCACAAACAGCTCGAACAAGGGCGCAGTCAGCAGGGGGACGCCGCTGAGCACTTCGCACCAAGCCCAGGTTTCAGCGCTGGCCTGATCGCCCACAGGTACAGGCTGGCCAGCAGGGCTCAGCAGTAACGCACGAGGAACACGGATTTGCCCCATGACGGCAGGGTAGAGCTCGATGCCAAAGGCCCCTGTATCGAGTAACCAGGCCTGCCAGGGCTTGCCAGGCTCCAAGCCTGGCGCCTGAGCGGCTTGCCCAAGCAAGCCATGCAGCTGCCACTGGCCGCTGGCATCGCTGAGCTTGACTTTGGAGCGCATGACAAACATCGACAGGCGTTTAAGCGTCTGGTTCAGCAGGTCTTTGGACACAACAAGCACAAGCGATTCAGCTGATGTTTTGAGAATCACCATGCTGGCCTGCATACGCCCCTTGGCACTACACCAGGCGGCCAAACGAGCCTGGCCAACCGGCAGCAAAAGCACATCGTTGCTGAGCTGGTTGTGCAAAAAAGCTGCCGCTTCGGGGCCTGTGGCTTCAATTACCCCCCAATCGGTCAGGGGGCAAACGCCTTCGGGCAAGGTCAGGGCAATATCGGAGATGGTGGTCATGGCGTCAGGGAAAGCATGTGCTGGCAATGCCTGAATTATGATGCTCCGGGTAAAGCCTGATCGTGCATCAGGCCAAGACAAATCCAGATAAAAAGAGGTCGAGGTGAGGGCATTGATCAAGCGTGTGTTGTGGACAGGGTTCGTCCTTGCAACGTTGCTGGTGGCTGGCATGGTGTGGTGGGTCAACAGCCCCATGCGTTTGCCCGCGGGCGTTCAAAGCGTGGACTTGAGCATCGAACCAGGAGCGCGACCTGCAGCCATTGCCCAGGCGGTTGCCAACGCGGGCGTGCAGGTTCATCCGCAGCTGCTGATGTGGTGGTTTCGCCTGTCCGGCCAAGCCCGTCATCTGCGGGCGGGCGGCTATGAAATCATGGCTGGGGCGACGCCTGCAAGCGTGACCCGCATGCTGGCCAGGGGCGAGGAGAGTCTGCGCACCCTCAGCCTGATAGAAGGCTGGAACTGGTCTCAGGTCCGTCAAGCCTTGTCTCGGGCAAGCGACCTCAAGCATGACAGCCAAGACCTGAGCAACGAGGCACTGATGCAGGCGCTGGGCCGCCCCGGTGTCCACCCCGAAGGACAGTTCTATCCGGACACCTACAGCTACGCCAAAGGCAGCAGCGAGCTGGCCTTGCTGCGCCGGGCCATGCATGCCATGGACACACACCTGGCCGCAGCATGGGCCGAGCGAAACCCGCAAGTGGCGGTGCAGACCCCGGCCCAGGCCCTGGTGCTGGCCAGCATCATTGAAAAGGAAACCGGACGTGCGCAAGATCGGTCCATGATTTCCAGCGTCTTCAACAACCGCTTGCGCATCGGCATGCGTTTGCAGACCGATCCAACCGTGATTTACGGTCTGGGTCCGGCATTTGATGGCAATTTGCGCAAGGCCAACCTGTTGAACGACACCCCTTACAACACCTACACCCGCGCAGGTCTGCCGCCCACACCGATTGCCATGCCTGGCAAAGCTGCACTGTGGGCAGCGGTGCAACCCGCGCAGTCCAAAGCGTTGTACTTTGTAGCCCGGGGCGATGGCACCAGTGCCTTCAGCGAGTCTCTGGATGCGCACAACCGCGCTGTTGCGCAATACCAATTGCGCAAGCAGCCTGCCGCCAAGTGATGACCGAAGTAATGGGACAATGACCGCTTGACGGAAAAACAGCCAATGCACAAGTCATGTTTCATCAGTTTTGAAGGCATCGATGGGGCCGGCAAGTCCACCCACATCGAAGCGATTGCCCAATGGTGGCAGGCGCAGTCGCGCGAAGTGGTCCTGACGCGAGAGCCGGGGGGCACCCCTTTGTCCGAACAGCTGCGTCAACACCTGCTGCACGACGCGATGGACCCACTGACCGAAGCCTTGCTCATGTTTGCCGCCCGGCGCGAACACCTGGTGCAAGTGATTGAGCCGGCCCTGGCCCGGCAAGCGGTGGTTTTGTGCGACCGCTTTACTGATGCCACGTTTGCCTACCAGGGCGGGGGCAGGGGGTTTGACTGGGCCACGCTACATCAGCTGGAGACCATGGTGCAAAGCCAGCCAGATGGCAGCATTCGCCAGCCCGATTTGACCGTGTGGTTCGACCTGGATCCGGCCATTGCCGCGCAGCGCCTGGCCAGCGCCCGGGTACCTGACAAGTTCGAGGCTCAACCCCAATCGTTTTTTGAAGCGGTACGGGCGGGCTACAAGCGCCGCATGCAGTCGCATCCGCAACGGTTTTTGAAAGTCGATGCAGGCCAAACCGTTGAACTTGTGCGCCAGCAAGTGCTGTCGGGCTTGCAACGGTGGTGGCAAGCACAACAAGGGCAGGGGACTGCAGCATGAGCGATGCTGTGCAAGCGCCATGGATTGAACGGCAAGTGGGCCAATTGCTGCAGCAGCGGGGACACGCTTGGCTGCTGCAGGGCCCCAGCGGACTCGGGCACTACGCTCTGGCCCTGGCCTTGGCGCGTGCCTGGCTGTGTGAGCAAGCAGGGCCCCATGGTGCCTGTGGGTATTGCGCCAGCTGTCACGCAATCGACGTACATGCCCACGCCGACTTGCTGGTGCTGATGCCCGAAACACTGATGCTCGAGCTGGGCTGGCCACTGTCGTCTGAGGCACAGGACAAGATCGACAAAAAAGAACGCAAACCCAGCAAGGAAATCCGCGTGGATGCGCTGCGAGACGCGGTCGAATTCAGCCAACGCACCGATGCACGCGGCCGAGGCAAGGTGGTGCTTGTTTACCCCGCGGAACGCATGAACGCGATTGCGGCCAATGCCTTGCTCAAAACCCTGGAAGAACCCCCAGGCAACATGCGCTTTGTGCTGGCCTGCGAAAACGCACAGGTTTTGTTGCCCACCATTCGCAGCCGTTGCCTCTCTCATACGCTGCAGTGGCCGCAGGAGGGCGAAGCCCTGAGCTGGTTGCAGGCACAGGATTTACCTGCCGATGAGGCCGCGCGCTTGTTGAGCCTGATGGGACAGCGCCCTGAAGACGCACTGGACGAAGCGCGCCAAGGTCGCTCCAGTGCCTGGTGGATGGCCTTGCCAAAAGCATTGCTCCAAGGCCAGATTCAGCACCTGGCTGACCTGAGCCCCAGCCAGCAAGTGCAGGCCTTGATGAAGGTGGCGCACGACCTGGTTTTGGTCCAGTCCGGTGCCACGCCTCGGTATTTCAGCACAGAGGCCCTGCCTGCCACCCAGGCCAGTTTGCGCAGCCTGGGCGACTGGTACAAACGCCTGCAGCAAAGCCTGCGCACTGCCGAACACCCGTTTAACGCGGGTTTGATGCTCGAAGCGCTGGTCAGCGACGCGCAGCAAACCCTGAGCTCCAAAGCCTGATTGCATGTTTACCGATTCCCATTGCCACCTGAATTTCCCGGAACTGCAAGAGCGTCTGCCTCAAATCCTGCAGGACATGAAAGACGCGCAGGTGACCCGAGCGCTGTGTATCAGCACCACGCTGGAAGACTTTCCGCAGGTGCATCAACTCGCGCTGGATTACCCCCACATGTGGGCAACGGTGGGCGTACACCCAGACAACGAGGGCGTGCAGGAGCCCACGTTTGACGACCTGGTGAGCCGCAGCCAGTTGCCCCGGGTGGTGGGTATTGGCGAAACGGGGTTGGACTACTACCAAATGGATGAGCGCAAAGGTGGCCGCACGATTGCCGACATGGAGTGGCAGCGCGAGCGTTTTCGTACCCACATTCGTGCAGCACGACAAGAAAAATTGCCGCTCATCATCCATACCCGCGAGGCTTCCAACGACACCCTGGCCATTTTGCGGGAAGAGGGCGAATCGGGAGATGCGACCAGCGCGGGCGGCGTGTTCCACTGCTTTACCGAAACCCGCGAGGTGGCACGAGCTGCTCTGGACCTGGGGTACTACATTTCTTTATCGGGAATCGTGACTTTTAAAAGTGCGGTCGAACTCAAGGAAGTGGCCAAATTTGTCCCGGCTGACCGTTTGTTGATCGAGACTGACAGCCCCTATTTGGCCCCCGTCCCGTTCCGGGGCAAGACCAATACCCCGGCCTTGGTGCCCTATGTGGCGTCAATGATTGCCGAGCTGCGCGGCTGTTCGGTACCCGAGATTGGCGCGGAAACCACAGCCAACTTCCTCGCCCTTTTCAAGCGCGCAATTCAATAAATTTAAAGCAAAGTATCACATGAATAATTTCATAAAGTGCATTGTTTTAATTGGATTATTTTCAAATATTGGCTCATCTTTTGCGGGTTCGTATATCGATTTTTTTCGCGCATTGCTGCGTGATGACGCCTACACAACGCGCCTGTTTTTAGCCGAAGGATTTGACCCCAACACCGTCTCGGAAAATGCTCAGCCGGCCTTGCTTTACGCCTTGCGCCAGGAGTCCTACAAGTCGGCCAAAGTGCTGATTGCCGATCCGCGCACACAACTCAACCAGACCAATCCTCAAGGCGAAAACCCTTTGATGATGGCCGCACTCAAGGAGCAGACAGCCTTGGTTGAGCAATTGCTCGCGCGTGGCGCTGCCATCAACAAACCGGGTTGGTCGCCATTGCATTACGCGGCCGCAAGTGCAAAAACTGACATTCTTGCCATCCTGTTGGCTCACGATGCCGACTTGAACGCGGCTTCGCCCAACGGCACCACGCCCTTGATGATGGCAGCCCGCTACGGCAGTCCTCACAGCGTCAAGCTGCTCTTGGCAGCAGGTGCCAATCCCGAGCTGAAGAACCAGAATGGACTGTCGGCCCTGGACTTTGCCCGACAAGGAGTGCGGCCCGATGCACAAAAAATCCTCGAGCAGGCTTTGGACCAGCCGCAATGGCCGGATTCGCCAGATCAGCCCATGCAATACTGATCGTTATGACTTTATACGATGTATATTATGTTAAGTCATAGATGGAGATGAGCAGATGGCCCTGAGTCCATCCAAAGCGCATCTGCCACTCAGCGCCCTGACCCTGCCTGTGGCCATGGGCTACATCCCCTTGGGCGCGGTGTTCGGGTTCTTGTTTGTGCAAGCTGGTGCACCCACATGGTTGGCCGTGCTGTCCAGCGTGGTTATTTACGCAGGCGCGGCCCAATACATGATGATTCCGATGCTGGTGGCTGGCGCGTCTTACGCCAGCATCGCCTTGGCCACGCTGGTGATCAACCTGCGACATGTGTTTTACGGCCTGTCGTTGTTGCAACGTTTTCCACCCAAGGGTCTGATGCGCCTGTACATGGTCTTTGGCCTGACCGATGAAACCTATTCGGTTCTGACCACCTTGCCGGCCGACACGCCCCCTCAAAAAATGTTCCTGCTGACCGCGCTCAACCAACTCTGGTGGGTCTTGGGCACCTTGCTTGGTGCCGTGGTCGGCGCTCAGGCGCAATTAAGCATGAAGGGCCTGGACTTTGTACTGGCCTGCTTGTTTGCGGTCTTGGCGACCGAACAATGGCGCCATCGCAGCTCGGCCTGGCCGGTGCTGGTGGCGCTGCCCGCCTATGCGCTGGCGTTGGTCATCAGCCAGCAACAGGCCCTGTCGATCGCGATTGGCCTGTGCGTGCTGGCCGCTGTCTTTATCCAGCCTAAACCTGTGAGCACGCCATGAACCAGAGCCATGCTTTGTGGGCGTTGCTCATCATGGGAGCCATCACCTTTGGCTTGCGAGGTCTGCCTTTTGTAGCCGCACGCTGGCTGCAGTCGCACCCGCTGATCGAGCGCATGGGCCGATTTTTGCCCTTGGCTATCATGATGCTGTTACTGATGCACGCCATGCGCGGCGGCAGTCAAGGCCATGGCGGCCTGCCCTGGCCAGAACTGGCTGCCGTGGCGCTGACCATGGCTTTGCAGTGGCGTTTGAAGCACCCGCTGCTGAGCTTGCTGGCAGGTACAGCGCTTTACGTCTGGTGGATCAATCCCTGAATCAGACGTGCCCCCAAACCATGAGAGCGTCGCGCCCTTCGGTCACCAAGTCCACTTTGGCCCCCACCGGCAACAGCACCTTGGTGGACACGTGACCAAATGGCAGTCCGGTCAAAACAGGCGTTTTAAGCTGGCCACGTAGCCATTCGACCACCGTGTTGAGTTTGTAGCCCTTGTCGTGTCCGGGCACCAGCTTGTAATGGCTGAACTGGCCCAAAACAATGGCTTTCTGGCGGGCCAATACTCCAGCATGCAGCAGCTGCGTGAGCATGCGTTCGATGCGATACGGATGCTCGCCAATATCCTCCAGAAACAGCACGCCTTTGTCGATGGCCGGGAAATACGGCGTGCCCAGCAGGCTGGTGAGCACCGTCAGGTTACCGCCCCAGAGCACGGCGTCGTGGGCCTTGGTCTGAATGGCAGCATCGGCTTTGGGGCGTTGCCAGCCCGCGCCCTCCCCCTGGTCCTGCAGCAAATCGTCAAAACAGGCGAGCATGATGTCGTCGGGCTCTTCTGCGGTGCCAAAGTCTTCGCCCAGCGCAGGCCCTTGCCAGGTGATGCGCCCAGTCTTGACCAGCACCGCAAGGTTGAAAGCGGTAAAGTCGCTTAAGCCTACAAACTGCGTGCCCTTGTCGATGGCTTTGGCGATGGCTTTGTAGGGCAAGCCCGGCAGGATGCGCGTGAGGCCGTAGCCACCACGGGAGATGAGCGCCACATCTGCGCCGCTGGCGGCAGCGCGGTCAATGGCCTCGATGCGCGTGGCGTCGTCCCCCGCAAAGCGCATGTGGCTGGCCAGGGCTGCCACGTCCACTTCGACCTCGTGACCCATGGCCTGCAGGTGTTTGATGCCACGCCGAAACGCCGCCTTGTCGCGCACGGCGCTGGACGGGGAAAAAACATAAATGTGTGCCATGAAACGATGACTTTCTTTTAATGATCTGCAGGCTCGCGAACCCAAAGCCGTGTCAATGCACGCGGGCCGGCGCGGTAGCCTTTGTCTGGGTAAGGCGCATCTTGCAACGCGGGGTTGGCCCAAGTTTGCGCCATGGCGGGCAGCAAACTGTAGCGTTCAGGTTGCAAAGCTTGCAGTGCCAACAGCAAGGCCTGGTTGTCGTGGGTGCCCTGCAGTTGCACCTGCACAAGCGAGAGTTTGTTGCACAGCGCGTGCAACACCTGGGCATGAACATCGGATTGATGGAAAGCTTCTTTTTTGGGCTTGTCGCTGCGGCCAAAACCCAGCAAGTCCGACACCAGGTGGCGCCCCTTTGGGCTTGCCTGCAAGGCGCTGTGCCAGCCTTGCGACCAGCCTTGTGGCCCATGTATCCAAAGCGTCGCTCGCAGTTCATCGTTGGGGCCCGTGTCCAGCGCACACAGGCGCAGGCCCTGGGTGTCCGCGCCTGAAACGTGCAGGTCTGTCCACTCCAGCCATTGCCCCGGCATGGGCGCCAGCGCAGCAAATGCCGAATCTGGCGTGCGCAAGGCATCTTCGCGCAATGGGTTGGTGTTGATGCGCCGTGGCTTGAAAAAGGCCTTGAGCATGTCGCCGCAGGCCTCGGCCAGCACCCCGCCCTGCACCTGGGTCTGGTGGTTGAGCGCACTTTGGGCGAACAAATTGACCACCGAGCCCGCTGCGCCGGTGCGGGGGTCGGCCGCGCCATAGACCACCCGGTCCAGCCGAGCGTGCAGCATGGCGCCACTGCACATGGGGCAAGGCTCCAGCGTCACATACAAGGTGCAGCCCTCCAGCCGATAGTTGCCGAGCAGCCTTGCCGCTTCGCGCAGCGCGACCACTTCGGCGTGGGCGGTCGGGTCGTGCCCGGCAATCGGGGCGTTGCGGCCCGTGGCCAGCAATTGACCGTCTTTGACGACCACGGCGCCCACAGGCACCTCGCCAGCCGATGCGGCCTGCTGGGCCTGCTCCAGCGCCAGACGCATCCAATGTTCGTCGCTGAAACGGAGTTCGCTCACACCAGCCCCAACTTGCGCATCCAGGCGGCCAGGGCCTGCTCCTGTGCCGAGCCCGCATCATAAGCCGCATGCATGACTGCGTGCGCCTCGGGTCGGTGCTGGTTGAGCTTGACGACGCATTGCAGATCCACAATGCGCAGCTCGAACGCCATGATGGCGTTCAGCATCTTGTGGGTGTAGTCCTCGGGCAGGCTTCGCCATTGGTCTGCATAGGCCGGCTCGTGGTCAGCGATGAGCTGCTTGAGCAAAGCGTCCTTGGCCGCATCGCCATCCAGCAAACTGGCCTCAACCTTGGCCTGCACAGCCAGGTAACTCCAGGTGGGCACGCGCTGTTGATTCGCATACACCTTGGGCGACATATACGCATGTGGCCCCATGAAGCAGGCTAAAGCCAACGGGCGCTTTTGCAGGTGGCCCCACAGAGGGTTGCCCCTGGCGCAATGGCCCAGCAACACAGCGGGCTGACCGCCCTCCTCCACCAGCTTGAGTGGCAGATGCGTCACCAACGGAAAACCACTGTCATCGGTCGTGATCAGGCTGGCGAACGGGTGCTCGCGCATGAGGGTGGCCGCATGCTCAGGGTGATCGAATTGACGGGGCAAGTACATAGCTTGAATGTAGCAAAACAAAGGCACCCGAAGGTGCCTTGTTGATCATTCCCACTCAATGGTGGCTGGCGGCTTGGAGCTCACGTCGTAGGTCACGCGGTTGATGCCGCGCACTTCGTTGATGATGCGCCCCGACACTTTCTTGAGCAGGGCGTACGGTAGCTCGGCCCAGTCGGCGGTCATGAAGTCGCTGGTCTGCACCGCGCGCAAGGCCACCACATAGTCGTAGGTGCGGCCATCGCCCATCACGCCCACGCTTTTCACTGGCAGGAAGACGGTGAAGGCCTGGCTGGTCAGGTCGTACCAGCTCTTGCCGCTGTGGCTGTCGATGGTGTTGCGCAGTTCTTCGATGAAGATGGCATCCGCGCGGCGCAGCAGGTCGGCGTATTCCTTTTTGACTTCACCCAGGATGCGCACGCCCAGGCCCGGTCCCGGGAAGGGGTGGCGGTAGACCATGTCGCGCGGCAGGCCCAGGGCCACGCCGAGTTCGCGCACTTCGTCCTTGAACAGGTCGCGCAGCGGCTCCAGCAGTTTCAGGCCCAGCTGCTCGGGCAGGCCGCCCACGTTGTGGTGGCTCTTGATGGTGACGGCCTTCTTGCTCTTGGCGCCGCCGGACTCAATCACGTCGGGATAGATGGTGCCCTGAGCCAGGAAAGTCGCACCTTTGGTGCCATTACCAGCAGCCTTCAATTTCGCGGCCTCGGCCTTGAACACATCCACGAACAGGCCGCCAATGATCTTGCGTTTTTGCTCAGGCTCGCTCACGCCCGCCAGCTTGCCCAAGAACAGATCGCTGGCGTCCACACGGATCACTTTGGCGTGCAGGCGGCCCTCGAACATTTCCATGACCATGTCGCCCTCGTGCAGGCGCAGCAGGCCGTGGTCCACGAACACACAGGTCAGCTGGTCGCCGATGGCTTCGTGCAGCAGGATCGCGGTGACAGAGCTATCAACGCCGCCCGAGAGCGCGCAGATCACCTGCTTGTCGCCGACCTGTTCGCGGATTTTCTGGATCATTTCCTCGCGGTATGCG
>NZ_JAYPVP010000019.1:37964-46008 GCF_038134685.1 Limnohabitans sp.
AATCAGCGCAGCGGCCACGGACGAATCGACACCACCAGACAGGCCCAGGATGACTTCTTCGTCACCGACTTGCTCGCGGATTTTGGCTACGGCTTCTTCGATGTAGTTGCCCATGATCCAGTCGGGCTTGGCTGCGCAGATGCCCAGCACAAAGCGCTCAAGCAGCGCCCTGCCCTGCACCGTGTGCGTGACTTCGGGGTGGAACTGCACGGCGTAGTAGCGGCGCGATTCGTCGGCCATGCCGGCGATGGGGCAGCTGGGCGTGCTGGCCATGGTCTTGAAGCCTGGGGGCAGCTCGGTGACCTTGTCGCCGTGGCTCATCCAGACCTTGAGCATGCCGTGGCCCTCCTGGGTGGAGAAATCCTCGATGCCTTTGAGCAGCTCGGTATGGCCATGGGCGCGGACTTCGGCATAGCCGAATTCGCGGGTGTTGGAGCCTTCAACCTTGCCGCCCAGCTGGGTGGCCATGGTCTGCATGCCGTAGCAAATACCCAGCACCGGAATGCCCAGCTCGAATACCGCATCGGGCGCACGGTCGTCCACCTCGTACACGCTGGCGTGCGAGCCGGACAGGATGATGCCCTTGAGATTGCCGTCGGCAGCGTATTCGCGCACCCAGTCGCTGCTCACATCGCAGGGGTGCACCTCGCAAAACACATGGGCTTCGCGCACGCGGCGGGCAATCAGCTGGGTGACTTGGGAGCCGAAATCGAGGATCAGGATTTTGGAGTGCTGCATGACAGGCAATGGGCTGTAAATTGAAAAGGCGTCTGGAACACCAGACGCCTTGGTTCAGGATGCCGATATTTTAATCGGCACGGTAGTTGGGTGCTTCCTTGGTGATCTGCACGTCGTGCACGTGGCTTTCGCGGATGCCGGCGGCTGTAATTTCCACAAACTCGGCCTTGTCGTGCATTTCGGCAATGCTGGCGCAACCGCAGTAGCCCATGGACGCGCGCAGACCGCCGGCCATCTGGTAGATGATGGACACAACCGAGCCCTTGTAGGGCACGCGACCTTCGATGCCTTCGGGCACCAGTTTGTCGGCGTTGGCATTGCCGGTGCTGCTTTCCTGGAAGTAGCGGTCCGCGCTGCCTTGCTGCATGGCGCCAATGGAGCCCATGCCGCGGTAGCTCTTGTAGCTGCGGCCCTGGAACAGCACGATCTCGCCAGGTGCCTCTTCCGTGCCCGCAAACATGCCACCCATCATGACAGTGCCCGCGCCTGCGGCAATCGCCTTGGCAATGTCGCCGCTGTAGCGAATGCCGCCGTCCGCAATCAGGGGCACGCCGGTGCCTTTGAGTGCGGTGGCCACGCTGTCGACCGCCATGATTTGCGGCACGCCGACACCTGCCACGATGCGGGTGGTGCAGATGGAGCCGGGGCCAATACCAACCTTGACCGCGTCCGCTCCAGCTTCAACCAAGGCCAGCGCAGCCGCGCCGGTGGCGATGTTGCCGCCAATGACTTCGATGTGAGGATAGTTCTGCTTGACCCAGCGCACACGGTCGATGACGCCCTTGCTGTGCCCGTGAGCAGTATCAACCACAATGGCATCCACCCCCGCGCGGGACAGGGCTTCCACACGCTCTTCCGTGCCCTCGCCAACACCAACTGCAGCGCCGACGCGCAGACGGCCTGCGGCGTCACGGGCAGCGTTGGGAAAATTGAGCTGCTTGGTGATGTCCTTGACGGTGATCAGGCCCTTGAGTTCAAAGGCGTCACTCACCACCAGCAAGCGTTCAAGTTTGTGCTTATTGAGCAAGGCCTTGGCCTGGTCGGGGGTGGTCCCCTCGGGCACGGTGACCAGACGCTCGCGCGGCGTCATGATGGCACTGACGGGCTGATCCAGGCGGGTTTCAAAGCGCAGATCGCGCCCTGTGACAATGCCGACCACTTTGCCCGCGTCGACCACCGGGAAACCGGAAACGCCGAGTTCATCGGACAGTTGCATCACCTGACGCACCGTGGTGTCGGGGGTGATGACCACCGGGTCGCGCAACACGCCACTTTCGTAGCGCTTGACCTTGGCCACTTGAGCGGCCTGCTCTTGCGCTGTCAGGTTTTTGTGCACGATACCGATACCACCTTCCTGCGCGATGGCAATCGCCAAACGCGCCTCTGTCACCGTGTCCATGGCGGCAGACACCAGGGGCAGGTTCAGGCGGATGTTCCGGGTAAATTGGGTTGCAAGAGAAGTGTCCTTGGGGAGGACTTGCGAATAAGCGGGGACGAGGAGAACGTCGTCAAAAGTAAGGGCTTTACCGAGTAGGCGCATAAGCTAAGGCTCCAAAAAATGGATTGTACCCTTGCCGCCCGGCGCTACTGGCCTTAGGGGGCCTGAAAAATCAGCACCTTCAAGGCCTTTTGCGGGTCCACATCCTCAAAAACCGGCGGGTTGGCCAAGCGCTTTACAAATGCAAGCTCGGGGGCCAGGTCCTGCACATGGCTGCGCAAAAAGTCCTCGCCCATTTCAGGTGCGTTCAGGCACAGCATCACCCTGCCCTGCGCGGCCAGCAACTCGGGCAGGCGGCGAATGACGCGGGCATAGTCTTTGTCCGCCACAAAACTGCCTTTCTGGAAACTGGGCGGGTCCACCACGATCAGACCGTAAGGCCCCATGCGGCTGACCTTGCCCCAGGTCTTGAACAAGTCATGCGCCAGAAAGCGGGCCCCGCCCAGACCGTTGATACGGTGGTTTTGCTGCCCGATGGCCAGAGCCCCGGCAGCCATGTCCAGGTTGACCACTTCAGTGGCGCCACCTTGCAGCGCGGCCACAGAGAACGCGCAGGTGTAGGCAAACAGGTTCAGCACCTTCTGGCCCCGCGCCTGTTCGCGCAGCCACTGACGGCCCGCGGCCATGTCCAGAAACAGGCCGTGGTTTTGTCCGCGCAGCACATGCACCCGGTAACGCGCCGGGCCTTCGGCCACGATGTGTTCCTCGGGCACTTGCCCTGCCATCAGCCGGGTGTCGTGTCGACCAGGGCCGCGCTCCTGGTACACCCAGCACAGGTCATGGCCGGGGCTCAGCTGGTCGTGGCGTTGCTGCAAGGCCTGGCCCACGGCGTTGAGTTCCTCTTCCTGCAAAGGCTTGAAGCTGGTCAGGACCCAGACCGGGCCATACCAGTCCAGGCTGAGGTGTTCGCAACCCGGAAAGCGCCCACCCCGACCATGGAACACGCGCAGCGCCTGGCCTGCAGGCGCCTGGGCTTGGGCCAAGGCATCCAAAAGTGCTTGCACGGTCAGTAGCCCGCTGCGGCGCCGGGGCGGCGTTTGGCAAACAGGCCAGCACGCTTTTTACCCTGGCTGGAAAAACGCTCGCGCCGTGCCACTTTGGGGTCCACACGCAAGTCACGGTAAAGCTCCAGCCGGTCGCCCTCGCGCACAGCTTGCTTCCAGGTGCATTTGTGGTTCCACAGGCCGGGTGTCCAGCCTTGCCAGACACTGGCGGGCACATCGGCTGGCCACTGCGGCATCTGGCTTGCCATGAGCCAGGCTTGTTGAACGGTTGTGCCCGCAGGCACTTGCATCGGCCACTCCAGCACCACGCGCGGCGCAGGGCTGAAGCAAACCGTCAGGTTGAGCACTGAACTCATGCGCTGTACACCTGTTCGGCCCGCTTGATGAAGGCGTCCACCAGGCTGGAGGCAATCTTGTCGAACACCGGCCCCACCACTGCGGATAGCGCGGCGCTGGAAAAACCGTAATGCAGGTTCAGCTCCACCTTGCAGGCGCGTTGCGTTCCGTCGCCTACGGGGCTGAAGGTCCAGCCACCACTCAAGTTGGAAAACGGGCCATCGATAAGCTCCATCTGCACCTCGCGCCCCGGCACATGGGTGTTGCGGGTGGTGAAGGACTGTTTGAGCCCGGCCATCTTGATGCCCACTTCGGCGGTCATGCCCTGGTCGGTGGTTTCCAGCACACGCGCATGGTCACACCAGGGCAAAAACTGCGGATAGGCGTCAACGTCGGTCACCAGCCGGAACATTTCTTCGGGGCTGAACCAGATCAAAACGGACTTGTGGATATTCTTCATACAATCGAGACTCAGGCTGAGATTGTAAATTTGACGGCCACCCCTACATTGAACGCATGGCCACTAAAAAAACTTCTTCTGCCAAATCGCCCGTCATCGCCGAGAACAAAAAAGCGGCGTTCAACTATTTTTTTGAGGAACGCCACGAGGCCGGCATGGTCCTCGAAGGCTGGGAAGTCAAGGCCATTCGCGACGGCAAGGTGCAGCTGACCGACGGTTATGTGGTCATCAAGAATGGCGAGATGTACATCATCGGCCTGCTGATCAACCCGCTCAAAACAGCCTCCACCCACGTCAACCCCGAGTCCGCCCGCATCCGCAAGCTGCTGCTGCACAAGGACGAGATCCGTCGCCTGATTGGCAAGGTCGAGCAAAAGGGCTACACCCTGGTGCCCATCAACCTGCACTGGAAAAATGGCCGCGTGAAGTGCGAAGTGGCCCTGGCCAAAGGCAAGGCCGAGCACGACAAGCGCGACACCATCAAAGACCGCGAAGGCAAGCGCGAGGTCGAACGCGCGATGAAGTCGCGCAACCGCTGATCAGGCCAGGTGCCGCAGCGGGTGGTGGTCTGAAGGCCAGGGGCTGACAAAAAACCGCGCCACCTCCGCCGCATCCACCTCTTCCACCTTTGCAGGTTTCCAGTTCGGGCTGTGGTCTTTGTCCACCGCCAGAGCGCGAATGCCTTCCACGGTGTCGCTGTCGTGCACCGAGCGCAAATGAAAGCAGTGATGCACCATGTCGCGCTCCATGCGCAGGTCTTCAGCCAGGCCAATGCTGCGGGCGCGGCGAATTTGCTCCAGCACCACGTTGAGCATCAAGGGTGAACGCGCACGCAGGGTCTTCGCGGTGTGCTGGCTCCAGTCGTCACTGGCGGCTTCAAGCGCATCGACCATGGCTTGCACGGTGGGCATGCCAAACACGGTGTCGATTTGCGGCTGGGGTTGCAGTTTTTCCGGGGTCAGGCTGCCGGGTTGGGCCAGCACAAAGCGTTCAACGGCTTCGCTGTTTTCGAAGGGGCTGTTGCCCAGCTTGTCCCAGATGGTTTCGAGCATGGCGGACGGCAAAGCCATGTCGGCCAGCTTGGCAGCCACGGCCTGAGGGCCGCTGAGCATCAGGCCCGTCAGACCCAGGTATTCGCCCAGCTTGCCGGGGCAGCGGCTCAAAAAGAAACCACCGCCCACGTCCGGGAAGAGACCAATGTTCGTCTCGGGCATGGCCATCTTGGTGCGCTCGGTCACCACGCGCACGCTCGCGCCCTGGCTGATGCCCATGCCGCCGCCCATGACGATGCCGTCCATGAAGGCAATGTAGGGCTTGGCGTAGGTGTGAATCAGGTGGTTGAGCGCGTATTCCTCGGTGAAAAAATCACCCAGCGCAGTGTCGCCAGCGTGCGCCGCCTGGTGAAAAAACCGGATATCCCCGCCCGCGCAAAAGGCACCAAACGGGCCTTCCTTGCCTGTGCCACGCACGGCCACGGCCAGCACCTGCGGGTCATCTTGCCAACGTTGCAGTGCAACCGTGAGGTCGCGGACCATGGGCAAGGACAAGGCGTTGAGCGCCTTAGGGCGATTGAGGGTGATGCAGCCCACGCGGCCGCGAATTTCTGCGATGACTTCAGACACGTCGTTGTCTCCATCCCAACCATTCGTTGAACACCAAAGCCCCAATCACCAGCGTGCCACCTTGCAGCACACTGGCGCTAGGAGCTTCATCAGCGCCTACCCAGGCCAGGAGGATGCCAAAAATCACTTCCAGCAAACCCAGCAAGGCCATTTCGGGCGCCTTGAGCGCGCGGGCGCACATCACGGCCAGCACACAGGGCACAGCCAATTGGAACAAACCCAGTGTCGCGAGCCACATCAGATCGCTGGTACTGGCTTGCATGGGTTGTGCCGGTAGCAGGGTGTAAAGACTGGAGAGCACAGCACCCAGCAAAACCGATGGCACCAGATCAATGTCGATGCCTTTGCTGTGCGCTTTTTGCATGGCTGTCCACTGCACAGCAGCGGCCATCGGCACGCACAGCGCCACCAGCATGCCAGCAATGTAGTCGCCTTCGGCAGCCATCATCTCGCGGCCATACATCCAGACAATGCCTGCGCCTGCCGCCGCAATCGCGGACCAGGTACGCGCGGGCAACTTATGGCCCAGCACCAGGCGACTGAGCAAGGCCGTGAGCAAGGGCCCCAGTGCCATGGTGATGAGCACATTGGCCACGCCAGTGAGCGTCATGCCCAGCATGAAGGCGGTGAACATGATGCTCCAGCACAAGCCAGAGACCCAGAAATAAGCATTGCGCCAGGGCAATCGGCGCCACACGCCCCTGCCCTGCCACAGCGGCAGGATGACCACCAGCGACAGCACCGTGAAGAAGCTGCGCCAGAAGGTGACTTCAAAGCTTTGCGCCTGCTGCAGCTGGCGCGAGACCACGCCAGCAATCGACCACATGGCGGTGGTCAATACCATCAGCAAGACCGCTTGACCATGTCGGAGTGTCATGGCCAAGACCTCGATCAGGCGTTTTCGCGCGAAGCGCGCTTGCGGTCGTGTTCCTTGAGGAAACGCTTGCGCAGACGCACGCTCTTGGGCGTGATTTCGACCAGCTCGTCGTCCTCGATGAATTCGACGCCGTATTCCAGCGTGAGGTCGATCGGGGGCGTGATCTTGATCGCGTCTTCCTTGCCGGACACGCGGAAGTTGGTCAGCTGCTTGGTACGGGTGGCGTTGACCACCAGGTCGTTGTCGCGGCTGTGGATGCCGACGATCATGCCCTCATACACCGGGTCGTTGGGCTTGACGAACATGCGGCCACGATCGTCAAGCTTGCCCAGGGCGTAGGTGAAGATTTCACCGTCGTCCATGGAGATCAGCACGCCGTTCTTGCGGCCACCAATGTCGCCCTTGTGCGGCTCGTAGCTGTCGAAGATGTTGGAAATCAGGCCGGAACCACGGGTCAAGTTCAGGAATTCGTTGGAGAAACCGATCAGGCCACGCGCCGGGATGCGGTATTCCAGGCGCACTCGGCCACGGCCGTCCGGCTCCATGTTGACCAGCTCGCCCTTGCGCTCGCCCAGGGCCTGCATCACGCCGCCCTGGTGGCCTTCTTCAATGTCAGCCGTCACCAGCTCGATAGGCTCATGGCGGACGCCGTTGATGTCGCGGAACAGTACGCGGGGCTTGGACACGGCCAGCTCGTAGCCTTCGCGGCGCATGTTTTCCAGCAAGATGGTCAGGTGCAATTCACCACGACCAGACACTTCAAAAATGCCGTCCTCTGAAGTTTCCTTCACACGCAGGGCCACGTTGTGCTGCAGTTCCTTTTGCAGACGGTCCCAGATCTGACGGCTGGTCACATACTTGCCTTCACGACCAGCCAGGGGTGAGGTGTTCACGCAGAAGTTCATGGTCAGGGTGGGCTCGTCCACCTTGAGCATGGGCAGCGGTGCGGGGTTGGCCGGATCGGTCACCGTCACGCCAATGCCGATGTCTTCAATGCCGTTGATCAGCACGATGTCGCCGGGGCCGGCTTCGGGCGTCTGCATGCGGTCCAGGCCCTGGAACGTCAGCACCTGGTTGATGCGGCCTTTGGTGCTCTTGCCATCCGGGCCTTCCATCACCAGCACGTCCATGCCAGGCTTGATCTTGCCCTGGCTGATGCGGCCTACGCCAATACGGCCCACAAAGGTGGAGAAATCGAGGGCCGAGATCTGCAGCTGCAAAGGCGCGTCGGGGTTGCCACTGTTGGGCGGCACGTGCTTGAGCACGGTGTTGAACAGGGCCGACATGTCGGGGCCCCACTGCTCGCCTGGTGGGCCCTCTTCCAGCGAGGTCCAGCCGTTGATGCCCGAGGCATACACCACCGGGAAGTCCAGCTGCTCGTCGGTCGCGCCCAGTTTGTCGAACAGGTCGAAGGCGGCGTTGACGACCTTGTCGCAGTTGGCACCGGGCTTGTCCACCTTGTTGACCACCACGATGGGCTTCAGACCGAGGGCCAGGGCCTTCTTGGTC
>NZ_JAYPVP010000020.1:0-34568 GCF_038134685.1 Limnohabitans sp.
AAATCATTGAAGAGCGCACCATTGGCCCGAGCCTGGGCGCTGAAAACATTGCCAAGGGCTTTAACAGCGTGACTTGGGGCTTCCTGGTGATCGTGGCCTTCATGTGCGTGTACTACATGATGTTTGGCTTGTTCTCCAGCCTGGCGCTGGCGGTCAACCTGCTGCTGTTGGTGGCAGTGCTGTCCATGCTGCAGGCCACACTGACGCTGCCAGGCATGGCCGCCATGGCGCTGGCGCTGGGCATGGCGATTGACTCCAACGTGCTGATCAACGAGCGCGTGCGTGAGGAGCTGCGCAGCGGCGTGAGCCCGCAAGCGGCCATCCATTCGGGTTATGACCGGGCCTGGGCGACGATTTTTGACTCCAACATCACCACCCTGATTGCAGGCGTGGCCCTGTTGGCTTTTGGTTCCGGGCCAGTGCGCGGCTTCGCGGTGGTGCACTGTCTGGGTATTTTGACCAGCATGTTCTCTGCGGTGTTTTTCTCGCGTGGCCTGGTCAACCTCTGGTACGGCGGCAAGAAAAAGCTCAAGACCGTCTCGATCGGTACCGTCTGGCGTCCAGCCGGCGGCACGGCCGTGGACAAGAGCGAATAAGCGGAGGCTGCGAGATGGAATTCTTCAAGATCAAAAAAGACATCCCGTTCATGAAGCACGCGTTGATCTTCAACGTGGTTTCTTTCGTGACGTTTCTGGCGGCCGTGTTCTTCCTGTTCACCCGTGGCCTGCACCTGTCGGTGGAGTTCACCGGCGGCACGCTGATGGAGGTCAGCTACAGCCAGCCGGCTGATGTCAACAAAGTGCGCGATGTGGTCTCTGGCCTGGGCTACAACGATGTGCAGGTGCAGAACTTTGGCACCGCCAACGATGTGTTGTTGCGCTTGCCAGTTCAAAAAGGCGTGACTTCGGGTCAGCAAAGCGAGCAGGTGCTCAGTGCACTGAAAGCGCAAAACCCCGATGTGACCTTGCGTCGCACCGAGTTTGTGGGTCCACAGGTGGGCGATGAACTGGCAGCTGACGGCCTCAAGGCGCTGGCCTTTGTGGTTGTGGGCATCGTCATTTACCTGGCGATTCGCTTCGAGTGGAAGTTTGCGGTCTCGGCCATCGTTGCCAACTTGCATGATGTGATCATCATCCTGGGCTTCTTCGCCTTCTTCCAGTGGGAGTTTTCGCTGGCGGTGCTGGCGGCGGTGCTCGCGGTGCTGGGGTATTCGGTCAACGAATCGGTGGTGATTTTCGACCGCATTCGCGAGAACTTCCGTCGCTACCGCAAGATGGACACGGTGGGCATCATCGACAACGCGATCACTTCCACCATCAGCCGCACCATCATCACCCACGGTTCCACGCAGATCATGGTGCTGTCCATGCTGCTGTTCGGGGGCGAAACGCTGCACTACTTTGCCATGGCCCTGACCATTGGCATTTTGTTTGGCATCTACTCATCGGTGTTCGTGGCTGCGGCCATTGCCATGTGGCTGGGCGTCAAACGCGAAGACCTGGTCAAGGCGGTTAAAAAAGAAGGTGACCCTTCCGACGAAAACCACGGCGCTGTGGTGTGACCGGTTCACTCCAATTGCAAAAGGCCCCGCTGGGGCCTTTTGTTTTTTCAGGCCCGCACCACCCGCTGGAAGAGTCCGCCCGGCAAGCGTTCGACCTGACCGGCCAGTTCAAGGTCGAGCAGCTCGGCCTGAAGGTGGGGCGTGTCCAGCCCTGTGCGTGCTTGCAGGGTGTCCAGATTGACCGGGTCATGGCCCAGGTGCGACAGCAGGGGGCTTTCCTGTTCGGTGTCGGACTCCAGTGTGAGTGGCATCTGGGTATGAAAGGGCGCGTGCAGTTCTTCGAGAATATCTTGCGCAGCCTCCACCAGTTTGGCGCCTTGACGGATGAGCGCGTGGCAGCCTTTGCTTTGCGGCGAGTGGATGGAGCCTGGAATGGCAAACACTTCTCGGCCTTGGTCCAGCGCTTGCCTGGCGGTGATGAGCGAACCTGATTCCAGCGCGGCCTCCACCACCAGCGTGCCTTGGCTCAAGCCCGAAATGATGCGGTTGCGGCGCGGAAAGTTTTCGGGGCGAGGTTGGGTGCCCAGCGGGTATTCGGACAGGATCAGGCCTTGCTGCGCAATGCGGTGCGCCAGTTGCAGGTGGCTGCGTGGATAAACGCGGTCCAGCCCGGTGCCCACCACGGCGATGGTGGCGATGTGCCCTGAGCTTGCACCCTCCAAAGCGCCCTCGTGCGATACGCCATCAATGCCCAGCGCCAGGCCCGAGACAATGGTCAGCCCCGCCTGAGACAGGTTGCGTGCAAAAGCATGTGCATTGAGCTTGCCCTGGGGCGTGGGGTTGCGGCTGCCGACCATGGCCAGTGCCTGATGGGCTTGCAGCTGCCGCAGTTGATCGATCTGGCCCATCGCGTAGAGCAGCGCGGGTGGATCGTCGGTGTCCAGCAAAGCGGCAGGGTAGTCCGGGTCGCCCAGGGTGACGATGGCGCGCCCAGCCGGATCGGCGTCCAGCCAGGCCACCGTGTTGCGCAGCAAGGGCTGAAGTTCATCGGGCTCCTGCGCCATGGCCAGTGCGATGCGTGCGCTCACCACCCTGGCCCAGTCGCTGTGACTGCATTGCCAGATGGTCTGCGGCGGCCCCAAGGCGGCCATCAGCTTGCGTGCGGTTTCCGGTCCGATGCCCGGTGTTTGCAGCAGGCGCAGCCAGGCGCCCAGTTCGTCGTGGTCGGTCAGCATGTGTTCTCCCTGTCGTGGTCCTTGAGGACTCTGTGGGCCCATTCTGGGTGAAAACCACCGCGGCGGCAAGACGACAGACGAACAAGGTTTTCAAGGTCTGCGAAAATAAGCACCATGGCACTGCTTCCCATTCTTCGTTTCCCCGACCCACGTCTGCACACGGTGGCCAAGCCCGTGCAGGCTGTGGATGCGCGCATTCAAACCTTGCTCGACGACATGTTTGAGACCATGTATCACGCCAATGGCATTGGTCTGGCGGCGACGCAGATTGATGTGCACGAGCGTGTGGTGGTCATCGATACCTCCGAGGAGCGCGACAAGCCGCTGGTGCTGATCAACCCCGAATTGCTGTGGGCCAGCGACGAGCGCGTCAAGGGCGACGAAGGTTGCCTCTCCGTGCCCGGTATTTACGATGGTGTGGAACGCTCCACGGCCGTCAAAGTCAGCGCGCTGGACCGCGATGGCAAGCCACAAACCATCGAAGCCGAGGGCCTGCTGGCCATTTGCATCCAGCACGAAATGGACCACCTCATGGGCAAGGTGTTTGTGGAGTACCTCTCGCCGCTCAAGCTCGGTCGCATCAAGACCAAGCTGGCCAAGTCCTTGCGTGACGATCAGCGCTGAACGCAGGAGCGCGCTTGAAAATTGTTTTTGCGGGAACCCCCGAATTTGCTCGCGAGGCCATGGTGGCGCTGCACGCAGCAGGCCACGACATTGCGTTGGTGCTGACCCAACCCGATCGCCCGGCAGGGCGTGGCATGAAGCTGCAGGCCTCGCCCGTCAAGCAGTGGGCGCTTGAGCATGGCGTGCCCGTGCAGCAACCACGCAGTCTGCGCCTGGACGGCAAATACCCCGAGGAGGCCGCAGCGGCTCGCGAGGCCTTGCTGGCTGCGAATGCCGAGTGCATGGTGGTGGCCGCTTATGGCCTGATCCTGCCGCAATGGACGCTGGATTTGCCGCCCAGAGGTTGCCTCAATATTCACGCCTCCTTGCTGCCGCGCTGGCGCGGGGCGGCGCCGATTCACCGCGCGATTGAAGCCGGTGATGCCGAGACCGGCATCACCATCATGCAGATGGACGCCGGGCTGGACACGGGCGATATGCTGCTGGTGCGCAGCATGCCGATTGCACCTGATGCAACGACTGCCACCTTGCACGACCAGCTCGCCGCCATGGGCGGTGAGTGCATTGTTCAGGCGCTGGCGCAGCCCGATGCGCTGGTGCCTACGCCCCAACCGACCGAAGGCATCACTTACGCGCACAAGATCGAAAAAGCCGAGGCCGCGCTGGACTGGGCTTTGCCCGCCGAGGTGCTGGCGCGTCGTATCCGTGCTTTTGACCCCTTCCCCGGCATGACGGTGCCTTTGGTTCACAACGGCGCGACCGAAGTGCTCAAGCTCTGGGCGGTCACGCCAGAGCCGTTAGCCCAGGCCGCTGCGCCGGGTACGGTGGTGCAAGCCGATGCCAGCGGTGTGCGTGTGGCCTGTGGACAAGGGCAGCTGTGCCTGACGCAGTTGCAGCGTCCCGGGGGCAAGCGCATGAGTGCAGCTGATTTCCTGCGGGGTTGTCCGCTGCAAGTTGGGCAACGGCTGGCTGCATGATGTTTTTGCAAGTGCGTTTACGTCAGCATCCTGCTTTCATGGATGGTTTGAGGGCGCTGCTGCCGCAGGCGCCGGGCATCGCCGCCTGGGGCATGATGACTGGCGTGGCCATGGTCAAGTCCGGCCTGAGCGTCTTTGAAGCCGTGGCGATGACCATTTTTGTGTTTGCCGGCAGCGCGCAGCTGGCCGCCACACCCTTGATCATTGCAGGGGCTCCCATCTGGGTGATTCTGGCCACGGCGTTTTGCGTCAACCTGCGCTTTGTGGTGTTCAGTCTGCATTTGCGCGATTACCTGATGCACCTGCCACTGGTGCAGCGCATGTGGCACGCCTACCTGACCGGCGACATCACCTATGTGCTCTTTGTGCGTCAATACCCGCATCCGGGTAAAACACCCGAGGTGTTGCTGGAGCAGGAGGCTTGGTTCACCGGCAACTATTTCTGCAACTGGCTGAGCTGGATTTCGGCCAGCCTGATCGGCATTGCCCTGGCTAATTTCATCCCCACGCAATGGGGGCTGGGTTTTGCCGGCATTTTGTGTCTGATCGGCATTCAGTGTTCGCTGGCGAGTTCGCGCTTGCGCATCATGGCTGCAGCGGTCGCGGCGGTGGCAGCTGTAGTGGCGTTTGCCTTGCCGTTGAAGCTCAACATCGTGGTGGCGATTGCGGTGGCGGTGATTCTGGCGCTCACGGTTGAAAAAATGCACCCTCGCACAGGAGCTGCAGCATGACGGGCCATGATGTCTGGATCATGCTCGTGATTGCGGGCCTGACGGTGGTGACGGTGGTCACGCGAGGCTTCTTTTTCATGTCCAGCAAACCCTGGCATCTGCCGGGATGGGCCCAGCGAGGGCTGCAATACGCACCGATTGCAGCTTTGTCGGCCGTGATCGCGCCTGAGGTCTTCATGAGCCAAGGTCAGGTCATCACCACGCTGCTCGATGCGCGCCTGTATGCGGCCTTTGCGGGCGGCGCGGTTTTCTTCTGGAAACGCAATGTCTTGTGGACCATTGTGGCCGGTATGGGCGTGTACCTGCCGCTGCACTTGGGCCTGGGCTGGTAAGTTGCCCACGGCTGCGATTGTTCGGGGAACGAACCTGAAGGGCGTCAGTCCGTGGTGAGGGTGGACTCTTAAAATGGGCGAGATATTTTGATCTGGAAGCAGCCCCATGAAAGTGATCCGTTTTTCCGACCTGTGCGCCCAAGGCCAAGTTGCTGGCAAGCGCGTGTTCATCCGCGCTGACCTGAACGTGCCGCAAGACGATGCGGGCAACATCACCGAAGACACCCGCATCCGCGCCAGCGTGCCGGCCATCGAAATGGCGTTGAAGGCGGGAGCTGCTGTGATGGTCACCAGCCATCTGGGCCGCCCCACCGAGGGCGAATTCAAACCCGAGGACTCTCTGGCCCCCGTGGCCAAGCGCATGGGCGAGCTGCTGGGCCGAGAGGTTCCCCTGGTGTCCAGCTGGGTCGATGGTGTGGCGGTTGCGCCAGGCCAGATCGTCATGCTGGAAAACTGCCGCGTCAACAAGGGCGAGAAAAAGAACAACGAAGAGCTGGCCCGCAAGATGGCCGCGCTGTGCGACATCTTCGTGCACGATGCCTTTGGCACCGCCCACCGCGCCGAGGGCACGACCTACGGCATTGCCCAGTTCGCCCCCATTGCTTGCGCCGGCCCCCTGCTGGCCGCCGAGATCGACGCCATCAGCAAGGCCCTGGCCAACCCCAAACGCCCCCTGGCCGCCATCGTGGCGGGCTCCAAAGTGTCCACCAAGCTGACCATCCTCAAAAGCCTGGCGAACAATGTGGATCAACTCATTGTGGGTGGCGGCATTGCCAACACCTTCATGCTCGCTGCAGGCCTGAAGATCGGCAAGAGCCTGGCCGAAGCCGACCTGGTGGGCGAGGCCAAAGCCGTGATCGAGGCCATGAAAGCCCGTGGTGCCGAGGTGCCGATCCCCACCGATGTGGTCTGCGCCAAAGAGTTCAGCCCCACGGCAGCAGCCACCGTCAAGAAAGCCACCGAGGTGGCAGACGATGACATGATCCTGGACATTGGCCCGGAGACGGCAGCCAAGCTGGCGGCCCAGCTCAAGCAGGCTGGCACCATTGTCTGGAACGGCCCGGTGGGCGTGTTCGAGTTTGATCAGTTTGCCAACGGCACCAAAGAAATCGCCAAAGCGATTGCCGAGTCCAGCGCCTTCAGCATTGCAGGCGGTGGCGACACGCTGGCGGCGATTGCCAAGTACGGCATCGACAAGCAGGTGGGTTACATCTCCACTGGCGGGGGCGCATTCCTGGAAGTGCTCGAAGGCAAGACTCTGCCCGCGTTTGAGATCCTGACCAAGCGCGCGGCAGGCTAAACAAGAAAAGCCCCGACAGCTTGCGCTGCGGGGCTTTTTGTTGGCTGGGGCGGTCTTCGCTTAAGCCGCTTTGACCTGGGGCAGGTTGCCGCGCACGGGGCTGGTCATTTTGCCTTTGAAGTCGGTCCAGCACTCGCGGCCGAAGTCATACAGCTTGCAGGCCTTGGCGGTGTCAAAGTACCACTTCCAGGAGAACTCCTGAATGATGATGCGACCGGGCAGCATTTCTTCGAGTTTGGCCTGGGCTTTTTTCAGGCGGTACAGGGGCACGCTCATGTCCACGTGGTGAGCGGTGTGCTCCATGATGTGGTGCATCAGGGCGCCGATGTTGAACGGGAACGTCAGGTGCACTGTTGTGGACACGAAAGGTGCAGCAGCGCTCCAGGCGGCCTTGTTGGCGTGCCAGGACGACTTGACGTGAGTGTGGTGGACATAGACCACAAAGCCGATCATGCTGTTCCAGAAGAAGAAGGGAATGGCGACGCCCATCAGCAAACTCAAGGCCACGGACTGTTCGGTGGCGATGGCGGCAGCAGTGATGGCGGCAATCCACAGGGCGCCAAACACGGACACCAGCATGCTGTCCTTGAAGAAAATCGGGCGACGGGTCGGCATGTGCTTCTTGTTCGGGAAGAACTCGCGTTTCCACCAGATCTCGATCATGTAGTACAGGCCGGGTGCCCATCCGCTACGGTAGGCGCGTTGCAGCAGGCGTTGCATGGGTGAGAGGGCGGCAAACTCGTCAGCCGTCAAAGGTTCCCACACAAAGTCCACACCCTTGAGGTTGGTGTAGCCATGGTGCACCACGTTGTGGCCGGTGTCCCACAGACTGTAGGGTGTGATGGAAGGCAAAAACGCGATGCGGCCAAGTACCTTGTTGAGCTCGCGGTGCGGCGTCAGGCTCTGGTGGCAGGCGTCGTGACCGATGATGAACAGGCGTCCGATCACGAAGCCAGCGGCCATGCCGCACAGCAGCTTGGCCCAGATGGCGTCCAAAGCGATGGTGCCGGTGATCAAGGCGAAGAACAGGGCGTAATCAAACGCCAGCAACACAAAAGCGCGCAGCGTGGTGCGTTGCGACAGTGGAATCAGCCACTCACGGATCACCTTTCGGTGGGGCATGGGCTGGTCAATGGCAATCGGTTGGTCAGACATGTGTACACAGGTAAATGAGGCAAGAAACTCGCCGACCCCACAATTTTATGCGGCTAAGGGTTTCCTCGCACTGACAAGGATCAATCGCGGGCGGATCTGCAGGGTTGAACAGATACTTAAGAAGTATTGAACGGGCTGTGCAGATTGTTCTGGGGATGTAACCCAATTGATGGGAAAATTGAAACCAAGTTACAAGGAGACTGTTCATGTCGCTTCGCGCCACCAAAATCGTTGCCACCCTGGGCCCGGCATCCAGCACGCTGGAAATGCTCGAAGCCATGATTCGGGCAGGCGTGAATGTGGTTCGCCTCAATTTCAGCCACGGCAAGGCGCAGGACCACATTGATCGCGCCAACCTGGTGCGTGAAGCTGGCCAGCGCGCTGGCCGCGAAGTCGCCATCATGGCCGACCTGCAGGGCCCCAAAATCCGCGTGGGCAAGTTTGCTGAGGGCAAGGTCATGCTGGAGCCGGGTGCCAAATTCGTGCTCGACGCTTCGCGTACCGAGCCCGGTGACATCAACGGCGTGGGCCTGGACTACAAAGAGTTGCCCCGCGATGTGAAGGCTGGCGATGTGCTGTTGCTCAACGATGGTCTGATCGTGCTGACGGTCGATGCCGTCAAGGGCGAGGCGGTGCATACCACCGTCAAATTGGGCGGAGAGTTGTCCAATAACAAAGGGATCAACAAGCAGGGCGGCGGTTTGACTGCGCCCGCCCTGACGGCCAAGGACATGGAAGACATCAAGACCGCCATGGGCCTGAAGGCCGACTACGTGGCGGTGAGCTTTCCCAAGAACGCGACCGACATGGAAATGGCCCGCCAGCTGTGCAATGTGGCCGGTGCCGAGCATGGCCACAAGCCAGGCCTGATCGCCAAGATCGAGCGCGCAGAGGCTATTCCGCGCCTGGAAGAAATTCTGCTGGCCAGCGACGGCATCATGGTGGCACGGGGCGACCTGGCTGTTGAAGTGGGCAATGCGGCAGTGCCGGCGCTGCAAAAACGCATGATCAAGCTGGCCAAGGTGCATGACAAGGTGGTGATCACCGCCACCCAGATGATGGAAAGCATGATCACCAACCCGGTGCCCACCCGCGCCGAGGTGAGTGATGTGGCCAACGCCGTGCTGGACGGCACTGATGCTGTCATGCTCAGCGCCGAAACGGCAGCTGGCAAGTTCCCGCTGGAGACGGTGCAGGAAATGGCCAAGATCTGTGAAGCCGCCGAAAGCGCCGAGCATGTGGAGCTGGACGCCGACTTCATGGGCCAGACCTTTGACCGCATCGACCAGACGATCGCCATGGGCGCACTGTTCACCGCTCACCATATGGCTGCCAAAGCGATTGTGGCGTTGACCGAGTCGGGCTCGACCGCGTTGTGGATGAGCCGCCACCGCGTGCACATCCCGATATACGCGCTGACCACCAAGGTGTCTTCCCAGCGCAAGATGGCGCTTTACCGCAATGTGCGTCCGTTGCTGATGGACACCAGCGCCGACCGCGACACGGCGCTCACGCAGGCCGAAGGGCACCTGAAAAAGCGCAACATCGTCAGCACCGGCGATGTCTACGCCATCACCTGCGGCGAGCCCATGGGTGCGCCGGGGGGCACCAACATGCTCAAGATTTGCCGCGTGAGCTGAGGCGCTGATACAGGCTGAAGCACAACAGGCCCACGCTCCAGCAAATCCATGCTGTCCAGAGGGTGTGGCTGGTGAAGTGCGCCCCCCTTACCTGTTGCACCAGGCCCAGCACCAGTCCGCTCAGACCGCTGAGGGTCCACCAGTACCGGGCGGCGTTGCGTTGATGGGGCCACAACCAGAACCCACCCGCCATAAAGGCAAAACCTGTAGAGGCATGGCCAGCCGGGAAGCAATGGCCTCCGCCACCATCGCGCAGGCCAAAGTCCCAGTGCGAGACCAGCGGCAGGGTGCCACCAAAGGCCTGCAGATCCCATGGGCAGCTGGTGTGGCTCATCCCTTTGATCAGCGACACGGCAAGAATGGCGGCCACAATCGACAGCCACAACCCCCAGCGCTCACCTCGGCTCAGGCGATGCAGCCCTCCGAACGGGCCGACGGGACGCCACAGCACCACAGCAAGTGCCAACAGCACCATCCAGCCTGCCTTGCGAGCACCTTCATGCAAAACCGCGCTGAGCCAGAAGTTGTCGCGCAGGCTGAACCCCTCCGGGGTGCCAAACCACTGGGCGATGGGCAGATCCAGTCCGCTCGCATCCCAGGCGACGATGGCCAGCCCCAGGGCCAGTGTCCAGGTCCAGCAGGTGCGCAAGGTGGGGGTGTGTTGCATGGGCTGCATCATAGTGGTCATGAGCGGGTTCAGTCCGATGTCAGCCGCATCTCGATAGAATTCATCACAGTTACCAGCCGATTACATCGCCGGCCTTACAGATTTTCAACTTCCGGGGAACTTCACCATGGCACTCGTCTCGATGCGCGAACTGCTGGACCACGCAGCCGCCAATGGCTACGGCATTCCAGCCTTCAACGTCAACAATCTGGAGCAGGTTCAGGCCGTCATGCAGGCCGCTGATGAGGTGGGCGCACCGGTGATCCTGCAGGCCAGCGCTGGTGCCCGCAAATACGCCGGTGAGCCGTTCATCAAGCACCTGATCCAGGCCGCCGCCGAGCAGTGGCCCCACATTCCGCTGGTCATGCACCAGGATCACGGCACCAGCCCCAAAATCTGCCAGGGCGCGCTCGACCTTGGCTTTGGCTCGGTCATGATGGACGGCTCCCTGATGGAAGATGGCAAAACGCCGTCAAGTTTTGACTACAACGTGAATGTGACCAAGACCGTCGTCGACATGGCCCACAAAATTGGCGCCACCGTCGAAGGCGAGTTGGGCTGCCTGGGCAATCTGGAAACCGGTGATGCGGGTGAAGAAGATGGCATTGGCGCTGTGGGCAAACTCGACCACAGCCAGATGCTGACCGACCCCGAAGAAGCGGCTGTGTTCGTCAAGGCCACGCAACTGGACGCACTGGCGATTGCCATTGGCACCAGCCACGGCGCCTACAAGTTCAGCCGCAAACCCACAGGCGACATCCTGGCGATCTCGCGCGTCAAGGAAATCCACGCCCGCATTCCCAACACTCACTTGGTCATGCACGGCTCGTCAAGTGTGCCGCAGGAACTGCTGGCCTTGATCAACCAGTATGGCGGGCAGATGAAGTAAACCTATGGCGTGCCTGTCGAGGAAATCCAGGAAGCCATCAAGTACGGCGTGCGCAAGATCAACATCGACACCGACATCCGTCTGGCCATGACGGCCGCTTGTCGCAAATTCCTGGTCGAGAATCCGGATAAATTCGACGCCCGTGAGTGGCTCAAGCCTGCCCGTGCCGCGGCCCAAGCGATTTGCAAACAGCGTTATCTGGAGTTCGGTTGCGAAGGTCAGGGTGCGAAGATCAAGGGTATGAGCCTGAGCGTGATGGCTGGCAAGTATGCTGCCGGCGAATTGGCCCAGGTGGTGAACTGAGTTTTTCCTGACAGGAGCGACCGGAGGCCGCTTCTACAATAGAGGGCCCGTTGAACGTTCAGCGGGCCTTTTATATTGATTGCTTTATTGCTATGACTTCTGCCCTTCACACCTCGGCTCTGACTTCCTTGCCTTTGTTGGCGCGCGGCAAGGTGCGCGATAACTACGCCGTAAGTGACGACCGCATCCTGATGGTGGCGTCTGACCGCATCAGTGCGTTTGACGTGATCATGGGTGAACCCATCCCCGGCAAGGGCGAGCTGCTCACGCAGATGGCGCTGTTCTGGTTTGACCAACTGGGCCCCAAGGGTCTGAACATTTGTCCCATTCACCTGACCGGCGATGCGCCTGAGAGCGTGGTCAGTGCCGATGAGGTGCCGCAAGTCACAGGCCGCTCCATGCTGGTCAAGCGCCTCAAGCCGATACCGGTGGAGGCTGTGGTGCGAGGCTATCTGGCTGGTAGTGGCTGGAAAGAGTACCAGGACAGTCGTTCGGTGTGTGGCGTGCCGCTGCCCGAGGGGCTGAAGAACGCGAGCAAGCTGCCCCAGCCGATCTACACCCCGGCAGCCAAAGCGGCGGTGGGTGAGCACGACGAAAACATCACCTTTGAGCGTACGGTGGAGATGATTGGCGCCGACTTGGCCACCCGCATCCGCGACATCTCCATCCGCTTGTACGTGGCCGCGAGCGAGATCGCGGCGAAAAAAGGCATCATCATTGCCGACACCAAGTTCGAGTTTGGTCTGGACGCCGACGGCACTTTGGTGCTGATGGACGAGGTGCTGACACCTGACTCCTCGCGCTATTGGCCTGCCGATAGCTACGCCGAAGGCAGCAACCCGCCCAGCTTCGACAAGCAGTTCCTGCGCGACTGGCTCGAGACCGCGCAAGTGGCGGGCAAGCCCTGGGACAAGACGCCGCCCGCGCCACGTCTGCCCAAAGAGGTGATCGAACACACGGCAGCCAAGTACCGCGAGGCTCTGCAGCGCCTGGTGGACTAAGCGCTGCTCAGTTGAGCGCCATGCTCAATTTGCGACGGTAGCCGGAGACCAACGCCGCCTGAGGATCTTGCGCCGAAGTGCTTTGGCTGGTCAGCTCGATGCCCCCCGCGGTTTTGCCAGCCAATGCGGGGTCGGGTTTGGCGGGCGGAGGACTGAGCAATTCGAGAATGGCGACCACGGTTTTGCGCGGAGTTTCGTCGGCCCACTTTTTGTCGCGCATGATGATTTCGAGCAGCTCATCCATGGCTGCGGTCCACTCGCCTGCGGCCATCAGTACACGGCTCTTGGCCAGGCGGGTTTCAAAGTCGCGTTTGTTCTGGCCGATCAGGTCGTCAAACTTGTCCAGCGTCCATTGACCGCGCGGGTCGGTGGTCACAAACTCCAGAGCCAGAAGCCATTGTTGCAGGGCTTCAAAGCGTTGCGAAGCAGGAATGCGGCCCAGCGCAGGTGCCAGCAAGGCGGCGGCTTCAGCCAGTTCGCCTTCGCTGATCAGCAGTTGCACCAGGTCAAAGCGGGCATCGTCGTTGCCGGGGTCAGTGGCCAGGGCTTGTTCAAGTGCCGTGCGGGCGCTTTGGGCGTCGCCTGCGGCCAGGTGTTCTTGCGCATCTTCAGCGGCGGCGTGCGCTTGCAGGGCGTCTTCGCTGGGCACGTGTTTGTCCAGGAACTGGCGCACCTGGCCCTCGGGCAGGGCGCCCATGAAGCCGTCCACCGGCTTGCCGCCCATCATGAGCACGCAGGTGGGAATGCTGCGGATGCCAAAAGCGCCAGCCAGCTCCTGCTGCTCGTCGGAATTGATCTTGGCGAGCTTGAAGCGGCCACCGTAATCGGCCTCCAGTTTTTCGAGCACCGGGCCCAGGGACTTGCAGGGACCGCACCAGGGCGCCCAAAAATCCACCAGCACTGGGGTGGACATGGAGGCGGCAACCACCTCGGCTTCAAAGTTTTCAATCGTGACGTTCATGGCGCTCTTGTGTGTGAATCTCCGCCCAGTTGTGGGTGGAAACCTTAAAATTCAAGCTTGACAACGAAAAGCACCCAATGACTCAAGCGCTCATCGGCGTGGTCATGGGCTCCAGTTCCGACTGGGAGACCATGCAACACGCAGTCCAGATTCTCCAACAGTTTGGCATCCCTCACGAGGCACGCGTGGTTTCTGCGCACCGCATGCCTGACGATATGTTCGCCTACGCCGAGGCCGCCGCGGGTCGTGGCCTGCAGGCCATCATTGCAGGCGCGGGGGGCGCGGCCCACCTGCCGGGCATGATCGCCGCCAAAACCGTGGTGCCGGTGCTGGGTGTGCCGGTGCAGACCAAGGCCCTGTCGGGTGTGGACTCGCTGCACAGCATCGTGCAGATGCCCAAGGGCGTGCCGGTGGCCACCTTTGCCATTGGTCAGGCGGGTGCGGCCAATGCGGCCTTGTTTGCCGTGGCCCTGCTGGCCAACCATGACGCTGTCTTGCGCGCCAAGCTCGAAGCCTTCCGCGCCGAGCAAACCACTGCCGCACGGGCCATGACCTTGCCACCTGTGGAGTCGAAATGAGTGCTGTCCTTCCTGGCAGCATCGTCAACGGCCAGCCCGCCACGCTGGGGGTGATGGGCGGTGGCCAGCTGGGGCGCATGTTTGTGCATGCCGCGCAGGCCATGGGCTACTACACGGCGGTGCTCGACCCCGATCCGGCCAGTCCTGCGGGCCTGGTGAGCCACCACCACATCCAGACCGACTATCTGGACGAGCAGGGCCTGGCCCAGTTGATGCAGCGTTGCACCGCCATCACCACCGAATTTGAAAACGTCCCTGCACCGGCCTTGCTGACGTTGGGCGCGCACCGCTTTGTCGCACCTGCAGCCGACGCTGTGGCGATTGCGCAGGACCGCGCCGCAGAGAAGGCGCATTTTGTGAAGTGCGGCGTGCCGGTGGCCCCGCATGCGGTGATCGAAACCGAGGTGCAGCTGGCGGCTGTGGCCGACGATTTGTTGCCGGGCATTTTGAAAACAGCACGCTTGGGCTACGACGGCAAAGGCCAGGTGCGTGTGAAGACACGCGCCGAGCTGGTGGCCGCCTGGACCGAGTTTAAACAAGTGCCTTGTGTGCTTGAAAAAATGCTGCCCCTCAAGGACGAGTGCTCGGTCATTGTGGCGCGTGGGCGCGATGGGCAATGCGTGCATTTCCCGGTGCAGCGCAATCTGCATCGCGAAGGTATTCTGGCTGTGACCGAGGTGTACGAAGGGGCTGTGCCTGCAGCCTTGGCGCAGCAGGCCGTGGCCGCTGCTGTCGCGATTGCCAACGGTCTGCAATATGTGGGCGTGCTGTGCGTGGAGTTTTTTGTACTCGAAGGCGGGCAGCTGGTGGTCAACGAAATGGCGCCGCGTCCGCACAACAGCGGACACTACACCTTGAACGCCTGTGACCAGTCGCAGTTTGAGTTGCAAGTGCGCACCCTGACGGGGCTGCCACTCACGCAACCGCGGCAGCATTCGGCGGCCATCATGCTCAATGTGCTCGGCGATCTTTGGGGCCTGGAAGGCCAGTCCCCTGACTGGGACCGCGTGTTGGCTTTGCCCGGCACGCATCTGCACCTGTATGGCAAGCTGTCTGCCCGAAAGGGCCGCAAGATGGGGCACCTCAACATCACCGCAGCCACGCCTGAAGCGGCGCGTGCTGTGGCCTTGCAGGCCTGCGCTGTGCTGGCCATTGAACCGTTTTGACCATGATCCTCAACGGGCAGGATGCGGCATCGATCGCGCAGGCAGTGCAAACCCTGGTCGCTGGCGGCTTGCTGGGCTTGCCCACCGAAACGGTGTATGGCCTGGCCGCAGATGCAACCAACGAGCAAGCCATCGCAGGCATTTTTGCAGCCAAGGGGCGGCCAGCAGACCATCCCTTGATCGTGCATGTGGCCGGGGCTGAGCAGGTGCCAGTGTTTGCTTCTGAGGTGCCTGCGTTTGCCCAGCGTTTGATGGACGCTTTCTGGCCGGGGCCGTTGACCTTGATCTTGCCGCGCCGTGAGGGTGTGGCGACAGCCTCGGCCGGCGGGCAAAACTCCATCGGTTTGCGTTGTCCTTCACATCCGGTGGCGCAAGCTTTGCTGCGGGCCTGTTCGGCATCGGGCCTGGCGGGGCTGTCCGCACCCAGTGCCAACAAATTCGGGCGTGTGAGCCCGACCACGGCTGCGCATGTGCAGTCCGAGTTTGGGGATGCTTTGTTGATCCTCGATGGTGGCGCGTGCGAGGTGGGCATTGAATCGACCATCGTGGATTGCACGCGCGGGGTGCCGGTGCTGCTGCGTCCTGGGCGTATCACTCGCGATCAGATCGAGGCCGCTTGTGGGGTGTCCTTGCAAGATCCGCAGACCCTGACGCAGGCTGCGCCTAAAGCCTCGGGCACGCTGGAGTCGCATTACGCGCCTCGTGCCAAGGTGCGGGTGATGCCGGGCGATGAGTTGCATCAACGCCTGCAGACCTTGGGTGTGCACGCCAATAATCTGGGAGTGTGGTCGCGAGCCGCTCCTGCAGATCTGAGCGCCGGGGTGCTGTGGCGCGCTCAAGCACCGCAGGCTGCGCAGGCTGCACATGATTTGTTCGCGGTGTTGCGCGCACTGGACGCGCGAGGCGTCATGCAAATCTGGGTCGAACAACCGCCCGAAACCCCCGAGTGGGAAGGCGTGGCCGATCGCCTGCGTCGCGCAGCAGCCTGATCATCAGCGTTTGGCGTGAGGCCGTGTCGGTGCATCTTGTCCCACCCATTCCAGCAGGGCACTCAGCGCAGGGCGGGCGCGTTTGGCTTCATCGTGGTTGATGATCGCGACAATGCTGTAGCGCCGGCCGCTTTGACTTTGCACATATCCGGCCACGGCAGTGACATCGCGCAAGCTGCCCGTTTTGAGCCAAGCTTTGCCTTGCAGTCGGGAGTCGGGGTGGCGCTCCATCCAGTGTTTGACCGTGCCATCCACACCAACGATCGACAGGGAGTTCTGGAAAGGCTGTGCAAGCGGGCCCTGTGCAGCCAGTTGCAACAAGGCGCTGAGGCTGCGCACTTCAATGCGTTCGCGTCGTGAAAGCCCCGAGCCATTGTCCAATGTGGGTACCGCGTGCGCGGGCAGACGGGTACGCCACCACTGCACCACGCGTTGGCGCGACTGTTCAAACGAACCGGCGACACCCGGTTGAACGGACAAGGTCAGGAACAGTTGCTGCGCCATCACATTGTTGGAGAACTTGTTGATATCGGCCACCAGTTCGGACAGGGGCAAGGACGGGCTGTGCAACAGCAGGTTTGCAGCAGCCGGGCGCAGCCCGTCGCGCACCTCGCCGTTGAGTTGGCCGCCTGCAGCCAGCCACATGCCCCGGACCACGCGGCGAGCGTACTGTGTGGGGTCGCTGTAGGCCACGGGCCATTCCTGAGCACTGCAGGCGGCGGGGTAACGGCCCGCAAACCGGATGTGCGAGGGGTTTGAAAAGTCTGCGCGCAGCTGGCTGCGCCAGTCCTGGCAGGCATTTGCGCTGAGCGGTACCTCGGTCGGTAGCGAGACGCCATCCATGCGCGGCTCGGTTTCAATCCGGGCCACGCCGTTTTCCGGGTCAGGCGTGAACTTGAAGATCAGCGCCTTGAAATTGACCAGCAGGCCATCGGGTTCAACGTTGTAGGGGCGCAGAGGCTCGTCATCAAAGGCCTCGGTGCGGGGCGTGATGTTCATCACGCTGCGGTCGAGCACGATGTCGCCATCGATGCGTTTGATGCCTTGCGCTTGTATGGCGGTCAAAGTGGCCTCGATGCGTTCGCGCACCCACTTGGGATCGCCGGAGCCTTCAATGATCAGGTCGCCGTGCAAGGTGCCTGCACGCAATTCGCCAGTGGTCCAGATGCGCGTGTCCCAGGTGAATTGGGGGCCCAGCAGGTCCAGGCCAGCATAAGTGGTGACCAGCTTCATGACCGAGGCGGGGTTCATGGGGGCATGGATTTGGCGCGAGAGGACGGGTGTGGGCAAACCTTGGGGGACCAAGGGCATGACTTCTGCCGCAAAAGCAGAGTGGGGAATGCCTGCTTGCCGCAGGGCCTGGCTGACGCTTGGCGGCAAGGACGTGCCAGCAGACGTCCTGTTAGCGGCCAAAGCCGGAGCCAGCTGCAGGGCCAGGCTGATGCTGAGCAAAAAGGCAAGAAAAGAACGCAAGCGCATGAAGAAAAGTCGAGGCATGGACACGGACAGGACAAGCGGTGCACGGGCGAGCCCGTATCATCGGCGCATGTCATTTTCCCCTCGTTTGCTGGGTTTGGGTGCTGCCGCAGTCACGGTGGCCATCTGGACCTCGTTCATTGTGATTGCCCGAGCCTCGGCGGCGCATACCCTGCTGCCGCTGGATCTGGCGCTGCTGCGCATTTGCGGGGCCAGTGTGGTGCTGTTGCCTTGGGCCTGGTGGATGACGCATCGCAAAGGCCACATTGCCACAGGCAGCCTGGGGGGACTCTCGCCTTTGCCTTTGAACATGACGATGCAGGCGGGCGCTTTAGGCGGTTTGCTGTACGCCATGCTGGCTTACGCCGGTTTCTTTTTTGCGCCTGCGGTGCATGCCTCGGTGTTGATGCCGGGCAGCTTGCCTTTGTGGACCAGTTTGCTGGCCTGGGCGGTGCTCGGTGAGCGCATTCCCGGAGGCCGCTGGCTGGGCTTGGCCTGCATTGTGGGTGGCGACTTGCTGGTGGGCGGTGCCAGTTTGCTCAAGGCCTTTGAGGGTGGCAACGTCTGGAAGGGCGATGTACTGTTCATGAGTGCCGCGTGTTGCTGGGGTGCGTACAGCGTGACGGTTCGCCGGCTGGCGTTGGACCCGGTACGGGCCACCATGGCCATCACCGCTTTTGCGTTTGTGGTCTATGTGCCTTGTTATTTGCTGGCGGTGGTGACCGGGTTGGTGCCCTCGCACCTGTCGCAGGCGCCAGTCAGCGAGTGGCTGTTCCAGGCCATGTTCCAGGGTTGGGGATCGGTGGTGATTTCGGGCATCACGTTTACGCAAATGGTGCGGTACTACGGCCCCGTGCGTTCGACCATGATCACCGCGCTGGTGCCCGGTCTGTCGGCTTTGGGGGCGGTGATGTTTCTGGGTGAACCCATGCACTGGCAAGTCTTGTTGGGCTTGGCCTTGGTGACGGCGGGTATTTTGTTTGGCGTGCGTCAGGCGCGTGCGCCTGCACTGCAAAAGGTGACAGCATGACCTTGGCCAAGAACAAGAACTGGTTGGTCATGGACACCAGCACCGAAGTGGTGTCGCTGGCGGTGGCCCGTGGCGCGCAGTTGTACACCCAGACCTTGCTGGGGGCCGCGCAGTCGTCGGCCTTGCTGATTCCGGGGTGCATGCAATTGCTCGACCAAGCAGGCCTGCAATTGCGGGAGCTCGATGGTTTTGTCTTTGGCCGCGGCCCAGGCTCGTTTACCGGGTTGCGCACGGCTTGTGCGGTCACGCAAGGTTTTGCCTTTGCGGTGGACAAGCCAGTGTTGCCGGTGGACACCTTGCTGGCAGTGGCGGAGCAAACTCGTCTGGATCTGCAAGGCACAGATGGCACGACACCCTTGACGGTGCTGGCCCTGCTGGATGCACGCATGAACGAAATTTACATGGCGCTGTACCGCTGGACGCCTGAAGCGGGCTGGCACAAGCTGTTGCCCTTGCAGGTGGCCCCCCAGCTGCCTGATGACCTGCCTTCAGACACGGTGGTGGCTGGCAACGCAGTGCAGGTGTATCCGGAGCGCATGCCTGCCGGTCTGCGCACCCATATGGCCTTGCCCACGGCGCAAGCCATGCTGAGCCTGGCGCCAGCTCTGTGGGCTGCTGGTCAGGCTGTGCCTGCCGAGCAGGCCATGCCTTTGTACATTCGCGACAAAGTGGCGCAAACCACGGCAGAGCGTGAAGCAGCCAAGGCGGCGCAAAGTGGAGCCGCTGCATGAGCGAGCCTGGCGTGCGCCCTTTGACGGCTCAGGACTTGCCACAGGTGCTGGCCATCGAACAAACGGCGTACAGCCACCCGTGGAGTCAGGGCCATTTTGTGGATGCGCTGGCCAGTGGTTACCACTGTGTAGCTTGGTTTGAGCACGAAGATTTGCGCGCTTATCTGGTGGCCATGCCGGGCGTGCAGGAAACGCATTTGCTCAACGTGACGGTGGCGCCGGAGCATCAGGGCAAGGGTCTGGCCAAACGTTTGCTGCAGGACTGGCTGGACTGGTCGCGTACGCAAGGTGCACAGCAGCTTTGGCTGGAGGTGCGCGAGAGCAATGCGCGGGCTTTGCTGATTTACGAGCGTGCGGGTTTTGTGCGCATACACGTTCGCAAGGATTACTATCCGCTGGACCGCACGCGCCGTGAGCATGCTGTGGTCATGAGCCTGAAACTGGATTGAACATGAACGACCCCACCCACTTTGAACTGGATGCACGAGCGCGCGCCATGCTCGAGGAAATGGGTGTGCGTGTGTGGTGGCCCATGCCGCAGGCGCAAGCTTCCGTCCCCGAGTCGGAAGCGGCCTCGCCTGCCGTGCAAGACGCACCGGCTGTCCAAGCTGTGCAAGCGCCCACCACACCTGTACGGGCGGCAGCAGTACGCACCCAACCGCCAGCGCCGGCACCTGCGGCGAAGCCAGTGGCAATGGCCCCCAGGCCGTTGCCCGAGGTGCAGGGCTTGGACTGGCCTGCGCTGGAGCAGGCCGTGCAGCAGTGCCAGGCCTGTGGTCTGTGCCAAAGCCGCAAAAACACGGTGTTTGGCGTCGGCGATGTGCAGGCGCAGTGGATGGTGATTGGCGAAGCACCGGGCGAAAACGAAGACCTGCAAGGCCAACCTTTTGTCGGGCAGGCGGGCAAGCTGCTGGACAACATGCTGCGCGCCATCGGTCTGGACCGGCAAGCCACAGGGCAAGCGGGTGTGTACATTGCCAACACCCTCAAGTGCCGTCCGCCCGGCAACCGCAACCCGGAACCTCAGGAGCTGTCCACCTGCGCGCCCTACCTCGTGCGGCAGGTGCAGCTGGTCAAGCCCCGGATCATTTTGGCCATGGGCCGCTTTGCAGTGCAGTCCCTGTTGCAGACCTCCGAACCGATTGGCAAGTTGCGAGGTCGGGTGCACCAGTACCAAGGCGTACCGGTGGTGGTGACATACCACCCGGCTTATTTGCTGCGCAACCCGGCTGACAAGGCCAAGGCCTGGGCCGACCTGTGCCTGGCCTTGCAGACGCAACAAGGCGCCAGCACGGCTTGAAAGGGTTCAGGGCGTGCCGGCGGGGGCGCGGCTGAGCAGCATGGCGTCGCCGTAGCTGAAGAAACGGTAGCCTTGCGCAATCGCGTGCTGGTAGAGCTGGCGAATGTGGGTGTAACCCGCAAAGGCACTGACCAGCATCATGAGGGTGCTTTTGGGCAGGTGAAAGTTGGTGACCAGGCGGTCCACCACCTGAAACGCAAACCCCGGTGTGATGAAGATTTGTGTGTCGCCTGTAGATTCGCCGCTACGCGCCCACGACTCCAGTGACCGTACCGTGGTCGTGCCCACGGCCACCACGCGTCCACCCCGCTCGCGGCAGCGCGCAATGGCCTGTTGGGTGGCCTCGGGCACTTCGTACCATTCGCGGTGCATCACGTGTTCGGTCAGCTGTTCAGTTTTGACAGGCTGGAAGGTGCCTGCGCCTACATGCAAGGTCACGTGCGCATGCTCCACACCACGGGCATCCAGTGCTTGCAGCAAGGTATCGTCAAAGTGCAAGGCTGCGGTCGGCGCCGCCACGGCGCCGGGCGCACGGGCAAACACGGTCTGGTAACGGCGCTCGTCTTCGGCAGTGTCGGTGTGGGTGATGTAGGGCGGCAGCGGCACGTGGCCGCAGCGCTCCATCAGCGCATACGGGTCCTGGTCCAGCTTGAAGTGGAACAAGGCGCCTTGTTCGTCGGGCCAGCGGCCCAGCAGCACCGCATCGCAATCGGCCTGGCCGACCGCCAGACGGATATGCGCGCCCGGCAAGGGCTTTTTGCTGACCTTCATGTGCGCCACGATTTCGTGGCCGGGCAGCACCCGCTCAATCAGGAGCTCCAGCTTGCCGCCTGAAGCCTTTTCACCAAACACACGGGCCTTGATGACCTTGGTGTCGTTAAAGACCAGCAAGTCGCCAGGGTTCAGCAAGCCAGGCAGGTCACGAAAAATACGGTCCACCGGTGCTGCGGCGCTGCCGTCGAGCAGGCGCGAGGCGCTGCGTTCGTTGGCGGGGTGTTGGGCGATCAGGGACTCGGGCAGGTCGAAGTCGAAATCCGAGAGGGTGTAGGCGGGCAGGGAGGCTGTGTTCATGATTCAGGGCCGGACAGACCCGTGCGAATGAAAGAATTGAAAGAGTGCAGAGGGCGATTCTGCCGCAAGCGCGCTGAAGTGGGCGCGCCCATGCACAATGTCGGCATGTCCGAAAAGGCCACAGCTTCCCCAAAACCGTCAGGCTCGCAGGCGCTGAGTGCGCCTCAAAAAGCCCTGCGGAAATTGGGCTTGGTGCGCGACGAAGACCTGGCGCTGCATTTGCCCTTGCGCTATGAGGACGAAACCCGCATCGTGCCCCTGGCGTCGGCGCGTGATGGACAAACCGTGCAGATCGAAGCCACGGTGACCTCCTGTGAGGTCAGCTACCGACCGCGCAGGCAGTTGCTGGTCACGGTCCGCGATGGCGACGAGGTGTGCATGCTCCGGTTTTTCAGTTTTTACCCGTCCCAGCAAAAAGCGCTGGCAGTTGGCTCGCGTGTGCGTGTGCGTGGCGAAGTGCGTTCGGGAATGATGGGCTGGACGATGATGCACCCGTCTTTCAAAGCGGCAGGGGGGCAATTGCCGCAGGCCATGACGCCGGTGTACCCGACCAGCGCAGGTTTGCCGCAAGCGTATTTGCGCAAGGCGGTGGCGCAAGCCTTGAGCCGTTTGCATTGGGTAGACACCTTGCCCGCCGCATTGGGTTGGCCAACGCGCGAGCCGCTGTGGGGGCTGGGGCAGGCCTTGCAGTTTTTGCACCATCCTTCGCCGGATGTGTCGCTGGCGCAACTGGAAGACCGCACGCACCCGGCCTGGACGCGGCTCAAGTGCGAAGAGTTGTTGGCGCAACAGCTGTCGCAGCAAATGGCCCGGCGCGAGCGTGACCAGTTGCGTGCACCTGCATTGGCAGCTGGCTCAGGGGTCCTGCATGCACAACTGCTGCAGGCGCTGCCGTTTGGATTGACGGGGGCGCAAGCGCGGGTGGGCCTGGAGATTGATGCCGATTTGCAGCGTACCGTGCCCATGCACCGCTTGCTTCAAGGCGATGTGGGTGCGGGCAAAACCGTGGTGGCGGCCCTGGCGGCCATGCGCGCTATTGATGCGGGCTGGCAATGCGCCTTGATGGCGCCCACCGAAATTCTGGCCGCGCAACACTTCAGCAAGTTGGTGGCCTGGTTGGAGCCTCTGGGCGTGCAAGTGGCCTGGCTCACCGGCAGCCAGAAAAAGAAAGAGCGCACGCTCATGCTCGACCGCATTGCCAGTGGTCAGGCGCAGCTGGTGGTGGGCACCCATGCGGTGATTCAGGAGCAGGTGCAGTTCGCGCGGCTGGCGCTGGCCGTGATTGACGAGCAGCATCGTTTTGGTGTGGCCCAGCGGCTGGCCTTGCGCAGCAAGATGCAGGCCGCAGGCATGGAGCCGCACATGCTGATGATGAGTGCCACGCCCATTCCGCGCACGCTGGCCATGAGCTATTACGCCGATCTGGATGTGTCCATCATCGACGAGTTGCCACCTGGGCGCACACCGGTGGTGACGCGGGTGATATCCGACACGCGGCGCGACGATGTGATCGAACGCATTGCCGCGCAATTGACGCAGGGCAGGCAGGTGTACTGGGTTTGCCCCTTGATCGAAGAGAGTGAGGCGCTGGACCTGACCAACGCTACTGCGACACATGCCGAACTGAGCGAGGCTTTGCCCGGCGTGATGGTGGGGTTGCTGCATTCGCGCATGCCCACGGCCGAAAAAAAGGCGGTGATGGATCTATTTACCAGCGGACAGATGGGGGTTTTGGTCAGCACCACGGTGATTGAGGTGGGCGTGGATGTGCCCAATGCCTCGCTGATGGTCATCGAGCACGCCGAACGTTTTGGTTTGAGCCAGTTGCACCAGTTGCGTGGCCGCGTGGGGCGCGGTGCAGCCGCCTCGGCCTGCGTGCTGCTGTACGGCACGCCTGAGGGGGGACGCTTGAGCGAAACCGCGCGCGAACGTTTGCGCGCCATGGTGGAGACCAACGACGGGTTCGAGATTGCCCGGCGCGATCTGGAAATTCGTGGCCCAGGTGAATTTTTGGGGGCGCGTCAGTCGGGTGCGCCTTTGTTGCGCTTTGCCGATTTGCAGACCGATGTGCATTTGCTGGAGTGGGCGCGCAGCGCGGCCGAGCACATGTTGGATGAATTTCCGGATCTGGCCCAAATGCATGTGGAGCGCTGGATGGGGGCAAAATCGGAATATCTGAAGGCGTGACATGACCCTGACCGAACTCAAATACATTGTGGCGGTAGCCCGCGAAAAGCACTTTGGCAAAGCGGCCGAAGCGTGTTTTGTGTCGCAACCCACGCTGTCGCTGGCCATCAAGAAGCTGGAAGACGAGCTGGAGGTTAAATTGTTTGAACGCAGCTCGGGTGAAGTGAGCGTGACCGCGCTGGGCGAAGAAATCGTGCGTCAGGCGCAAACCGTGCTGGAGAGCGCAGCGCAAATCAAGGAAATTGCCAAGCGTGGTAAGGACCCGCTGGCCGGAGCCCTCAAGCTGGGCGTGATCTACACGATTGGTCCCTACCTGCTGCCCGAGCTGGTGCGCCAGATCATCACCCACACGCCACAAATGCCGCTGATGCTGCAGGAGAACTTCACCGTGCGTTTGCTTGAAATGCTGCGCACAGGCGAGATCGATTGCGCCATTTTGGCCGAGCCCTTTCCTGACACCGGGTTGGCTGTGGCCCCCTTGTACGACGAGCCTTTTTTGGCTGCAGTGCCAGCCACGCACCCTCTGGCCAAGCAAGCCGAAGTGACCTCCGAGCAGCTACGTGACGAGACGATGCTGCTTTTGGGCAACGGGCACTGCTTCAGGGACCATGTGCTGGAGGTGTGCCCGGAGTTTGCGCGTTTTTCCAGCCAGGCCGAAGGCATTCGCAAAAGCTTTGAAGGCTCATCGCTGGAGACCATCAAGCACATGGTGGCTGCCGGCATGGGCGTGACGCTGGTGCCGCGCTTGTCGGTGCCGCAAGCGGCCTTGTGCGCAACAGACGGTAAGCCCCGTGCTGACGAGGCGCACGTGCGCTATCTGCCGGTCAAAGACGAGCATGGCGGCCCTCCGCCCACGCGCCGTGTGGTGCTGGTCTGGCGCCGCAGTTTCACGCGTTACGAAGCGATTGCGGCTTTGCGCAACGCCATCTATGCCTGCGATTTGCCAGGCGTGACCCGACTGTCCTGAACCTGAGCATGATCGAACGACTGCATGTGTACCTTGACCTGATCCGCTGGAACCGGCCTGCGGGCTGGCTTCTGCTGCTCTGGCCATCGCTGACGGCGCTGTGGGTGGCTGCAGGTGGTTTTCCGGGCTGGTTGCTGTTGATGGTGTTTGTGCTGGGCACGATTTTGATGCGCAGTGCAGGCTGCTGCATCAATGATGTAGCCGATCGTGACTTTGACCGCCACGTCAAACGCACCGCCAATCGGCCTGTGACCAGCGGACGCATTGGCACCCGCGAGGCCTTGTTGGTGGGGGCTGTGCTGGCCTTGTGCGCGTTTGGCCTGGTGCTCTTGACCAATGCGGTGACCGTGGCGTGGTCGCTTGCTGCTTTGGCGGTGAGTGTGATCTATCCCTACGCCAAGCGACATGTATCGATGCCGCAGGCGGTTCTGGGTGTGGCCTTCAGCTTCGGTATTCCCATGGCTTTTGCCGCTGTGCGTGCCGATGTGCCCTGGCAAGCCTGGGCCTTGCTCCTGGGTAATCTGTTTTGGGTGCTGGCCTATGACACCGAGTACGCCATGGTGGATCGTGACGATGATTTGCGCATCGGCATGAAAACCTCAGCCATCACCCTGGGGCAATGGGATGTGCCAGCCATCATGCTGTTTTACCTGGTGTTCCTGGGCTCGTGGTGGTGGCTGCTGACCGACGTGCCGCGCAGTCCCTGGCTGCTTCTGGCCTGGGCGCTGGCTTTGGCGCAGGTGGCCTGGCATTACACCCTGATCCGTGGGCGCACCCGCGAAGGCTGCTTCAAGGCCTTTCGCCTCAACCACTGGCTGGGCGCCACGGTGTTTGCGGGCGTGGTGCTGGCCTACGGTTTTTGATCAGGCCTTGCCGAACTCGTCACCCAGCTCGCGGGCACGTTGCTCGGCTGCTTGCATGGCCGCCACAAAGGCGGGCTTGATGCCTGCGTTCTCCATGGATGTGATGGCTGCATAAGTGGTGCCACCTTTGGATGTGACGCGCTGGCGCAGCACTTCGGGGCTTTCGCTGGATGCGGCGGCCAGCGATGATGCGCCTGCAAATGTGGCCACGGCCAATTGATACGCCTGCTGCTGTGTCAAGCCCATGCCCATGCCAGCTTCAGTCATGGCTTCCAGGAAGAAAAACACATAAGCCGGGCCCGAGCCGGACAGGGCGGTGACGGCGTCCAGGTGTTGTTCGTGTTCCACCCAAAGGTATTGGCCGGTGGTGGCAATGACTTGTTCGACCAGACTTTTTTGGTCGGCGCTCACGCCTGCGCAGGCAAACAAGGCGGTCATGCCCTGGCCAACCAGCGCCGGTGTATTGGGCATGGAGCGGACCAGTTGCGTCGTGCCCAGCCAGTTGCAGATGCTGTCAGTGCGGATGCCTGCAGCGACAGACAAGTGCAGGGCCTGGCGGGTCAGCGAGGCCGCCGCGGCGGCTGCTTCTTTGAAAATCTGGGGTTTCACGGCCCAAACCACCAGCTGTGCCTGCGACAGGCTGTTGTCGGCCTGGGCCAGAACATGGACGCCCATTTCTGTGCGTAGCTTGTTCGCGGTATCGGTAAAGGGTTCGACAACCGTGATGTGTGAGGCGGGTGTGCCCTGACGGATCAGGCCACCCATGATGGCGCTGGCCATGTTGCCGCCGCCAATGAAGGCGATACGGGTGCTGGAAGGTGTGTTGGACATATGGATTTCACTTTGATCGGGGCGGCGCAAAACGCCATGGGCGCATTGTGAGCGAGAAGATGTTGCCAAATTGAATTTTTAAGTATTCAAATGCTGTGCCTGTAAAAAATCTTGAAAAAGTTGTTGACGCAAACGGGTGGATTTGTGATAATTAAAGGCTTCGCCCCTTTTGGGGTGATGTTTTTCTGCCCAATCTGAAGCGCTGCAAATGGTTTGTGGTGTGGATGGCGGGTCCAAGACTGATTCTTGTAGCTGGTCATTGATTGGTGCAGGAATACAAGTTGGGAAATTTGAAATGATCCAGACAGAATCTCGGTTAGAGGTTGCCGACAATACTGGCGCCAAGTCCGTGCTGTGCATCAAGGTGCTCGGCGGGTCCAAGCGTCGCTATGCAAGCGTTGGCGACATCATCAAGGTGAGCATCAAGGAAGCTGCTCCGCGTGGCCGCGTCAAAAAAGGCGAGGTGTACAGCGCGGTGGTGGTTCGTACGGCTAAAGGTATTCGCCGTAACGATGGTTCCCTCGTTAAATTCGACGGCAACGCAGCAGTGTTGCTCAATGCCAAACTCGAGCCTATTGGCACCCGTATCTTCGGCCCGGTCACGCGTGAACTGCGTACCGAGAAGTTCATGAAGATCGTGTCCCTGGCTCCTGAAGTGCTCTAAGAGGACGCGCCATGAACAAGATTATCAAAGGCGACGAAGTCATCGTGATCACCGGTCGCGACAAAGGCAAGCGCGGCAAGGTGTCGTTGCGTGCTGACGATTCGCATGTCGTGGTTGATGGTATCAACCTCGTCAAGAAGCATGCCAAGCCGAACCCGATGAAGGGTACCGAAGGCGGCATCATTCAAAAGGCCATGCCGATTCACCAGTCCAACGTGGCCATTTTCAATGCCGCTACGGGCAAGGCTGATCGCGTGGGCATCAAGCAGTTGGCTGATGGCAAGCGCGTTCGCGTTTACAAGTCCAGCGGCGAAGAAATCAAGGTGGCATGACCATGGCACGTTTCCAACAAATCTACCGTGACAAGGTGGCTCCTGAGCTGACAACCAAGTTTGGTTACAAGTCGCCCATGGAAGTGCCTCGCATTACCAAAATCACCCTGAACATGGGTGTGAGCGAAGCTGTCGCTGACAAGAAGGTCATGGACAACGCCGTGGCTGACCTGACCAAGATTGCAGGTCAGAAGCCTGTGGTCACCAAGGCCAAGAAAGCCATCGCCGGTTTCAAGATCCGCGAAGGCCAGGCCATCGGTTGCATGGTGACCCTTCGTGGCGTCCAAATGTACGAATTCCTCGACCGATTCATCACTGTGGCGCTGCCCCGTGTGCGTGACTTCCGTGGTATCTCTGGCCGTGCTTTTGACGGTCGTGGCAACTACAACATCGGCGTGAAAGAGCAGATCATTTTCCCCGAGATCGAGTATGACAAGGTTGACGCTCTGCGCGGCCTGAACATCAGCATCACCACGACGGCCAAGACCGACGACGAGTGCAAAGCACTGCTCGCCGCTTTCCGTTTCCCCTTCAAGAACTGAGGTGTCACGTGGCTAAAGTAGCTTTGATTCAACGCGAGCTCAAGCGCGAAAAACTGGTCGCCAAATTTGCTCAAAAGCATGCTGACCTGAAGGCTGTCGCCAACGACGCCAAGCGCAGCGACGAAGAGCGTGCAGCTGCCCGTCTGGCACTGCAAAAGCTTCCTCGCAATGCGAACCCCACCCGCCAGCGCAACCGTTGTGAAATCACCGGTCGTCCGCGTGGCACGTTCCGTCAATTCGGTCTGGGCCGCGCCAAGATCCGTGAGCTTGCCTTCGAAGGCAATATCCCGGGCGTGACCAAGGCCAGCTGGTAATCGGCAGGAGAGATACAACATGAGCATGAGTGATCCCATTGCCGATCTGTTGACCCGTATCCGCAACGCACAGATGGTCGCCAAGACCACCGTGTCGGTGCCTTCTTCCAAAGTGAAGGTGGCCATCGCCCAGGTGCTGAAGGATGAGGGCTACATCGATGGCTTCCAAGTCAAGTCCGAAGAGGGCAAGTCCCAACTCGAAATCGCCCTGAAGTACTACGCTGGCCGTCCGGTCATTGAGCGCATCGAGCGTGTGAGCCGTCCTGGCCTGCGCGTGTACAAAGGCCGCGACGCCATTCCTCAGGTCATGAACGGCTTGGGCGTGGCCATCGTCACCACCCCGAAAGGCGTGATGACTGATCGCAAAGCGCGCGCAGTCGGTGTCGGCGGCGAAGTGCTGTGCTACGTCGCTTAATGGCAGGAGAGACGAAATGTCCCGAGTAGGAAAAATGCCTGTGACCATCCCCGCTGGTGTGGATGTGTCCATCAATGCAGAACAAATCAGTGTCAAGGGCGCTGGCGGCCAGCTGGCTGTCGCTGTCAATGCGCTGGTGGCTGTTAAAAACGAAGGCGGCAAGCTGTCGTTTGCTCCCGTCAACGATTCCCGTGAAGCCAACGCCATGAGTGGCACCCTGCGTCAGCTGGTGAACAACATGGTCGTTGGTGTGAGCAAGGGTTTCGAGAAAAAGCTGAGCCTGATCGGTGTGGGTTACAAAGCCCAGGCCACCGGTGCCAAGCTGAACCTCGCTGTCGGTTATTCGCACCCCGTGAACATCGATATGCCTGCTGGCATCACTGTGGCCACGCCCGCTCCGACCGAGATCGTGATCAAAGGCGCTGATCGTCAGCGCGTAGGTCAGATTGCCGCTGAGATTCGTGCTGTTCGTCCCCCTGAGCCTTACAAAGGCAAGGGCATTCGCTATGCGGACGAGAAGATCACGATCAAAGAGACCAAGAAGAAATAAGGAGCTGCAGCATGTTGACCAAAAAAGAGCAACGTCTGCGTCGTGCCCGTCAGACTCGTATCCGTATCGCACAGCAAGGCGTTGCACGCCTGGCTGTGAACCGCACCAACCTGCATATCTACGCCAGCGTGATCTCTGGTTGCGGCACCAAGGTGCTGGCCAGTGCATCCACTGCCGAAGCCGACGTGCGCAAAGAGCTCGGTGGCTCTGGCAAAGGCGGCAACACTGCTGCTGCCCAGATCATCGGCAAGCGCATTGCTGAAAAGGCGAAGGCCGCAGGCGTGGAAAAAGTCGCTTTTGACCGTGCTGGCTTCGCCTACCACGGCCGCGTCAAGGCTTTGGCCGACGCCGCCCGTGAAGCTGGCCTGCAGTTCTAATCGGATCGGAATATCAAATGGCTAAGTTTCAAGCAAAACCCCAGAATGACGGTCCTGAGGACGGCATGCGGGAAAAAATGATCGCGGTCAACCGCGTCACCAAGGTGGTCAAGGGTGGCCGTATCCTCGGTTTCGCAGCGCTGACCGTGGTGGGTGATGGCGACGGCCGCGTCGGCATGGGCAAAGGCAAATCGAAAGAAGTGCCTGTGGCCGTGCAAAAAGCGATGGAAGAAGCCCGTCGCAACATGACCAAAGTGTCCCTGAAGAATGGCACTATCAACCACACGGTGATGGGTCAGCACGGCGCTGCTCGCGTCATGATGATGCCTGCTCCCAAAGGTACCGGCATTATTGCTGGCGGCCCGATGCGCGCTGTCTTCGAAGTGATGGGCATCACCGACATCGTGGCCAAGAGCCACGGTTCGACCAACCCTTACAACATGGTTCGCGCAACATTTGATGCGCTCAACAACTGCACCACTCCGTCGGAAATCGCTGCCAAGCGTGGCCTGTCGGTGGAACAGCTGTTCGCCTGACCCGGAGAGAGATCATGGCAAACCAACCTACCGTGAAAATCAAGCTGGTTCGCAGCCCCATCGGCTGCAAGCAAGACCACCGCGCCACCGTGCGTGGCCTGGGTCTGCGCAAGCTCAACAGCGAGAGCGTCCTGGAGGATACCCCTGCAGTGCGCGGCATGATCAACAAGATCAGCTACCTGGTCAAAGTACTCTGAGAGGCTACTGATGGAACTCAATAGCATCAAACCCGCAGATGGCGCCAAGCACGCCGCGCGTCGTGTTGGCCGTGGCATTGGCTCCGGTCTGGGCAAGACCGCTGGTCGTGGCCACAAAGGTCAAAAATCCCGTTCGGGTGGCTATCACAAAGTGGGCTTCGAAGGCGGTCAAATGCCTTTGCAGCGTCGCCTGCCCAAGCGTGGCTTCAAGTCGCATCTGCTCAAGTTCAACGCCGAAATCACCCTGGGCCAACTGGCCAAGCTGGGTCTGGGCGAAGTCGATCTGCTGGCACTCAAGCAAGCCGGTCTCGTGCCTGAGCTGGCCAAAGTGGTCAAGGTCATCAAGTCTGGTGAGCTGACTGCTGCAGTCAAGCTGACCGGCATTGGTGCAACTGCAGGTGCCAAAGCAGCCATCGAAGCTGCTGGTGGCTCCCTGGCCTGATGACGCAACAGAAAGAGCAAGAACGTGGTCACCAGCGCTAATACAGTCGCCAAGACAGACAAGTACGGAGACCTGCGTCGCCGTCTGGTCTTCTTGCTGCTCGCGCTGGTGGTTTACCGCGTAGGTGCTCACATTCCTGTACCAGGCATCGATCCGGACGAGCTTCGCAAGCTCTTCAGTGGTCAGCAGGGTGGTATTTTGAGCCTGTTCAACATGTTCTCGGGTGGTGCACTTTCGCGCTTTACCGTGTTCGCGTTGGGCATCATGCCTTATATCTCTGCATCGATCGTGATGCAATTGCTGACCTACGTGTTGCCCGCTTTTGAGCAACTCAAGAAAGAAGGCGAAGCCGGCCGTCGCAAGATCACGCAGTACACCCGTTTTGGCGCCTTGGGCTTGGCGATTTTCCAGTCGCTGGGTATTGCTGTTGCGCTGGAGGCTTCTGCTGGTCTGGTGATCAATCCCGGCTTTGGCTTTCGCATGACGGCTGTGGTCAGTTTGACGGCGGGCACCATGTTCCTGATGTGGCTGGGTGAACAAATCACCGAGCGCGGTTTGGGCAACGGTATCTCGATCCTGATCTTTGCCGGTATTGCAGCAGGTTTGCCGCAGGCCATGGGTGGATTGTTCGAACTGGTCAATACTGGTGCGATGGGCCCCCTGGTGGCATTGCTGGTGGTCGCGATTGTGGCGCTGGTGACCTATTTTGTGGTCTTTGTCGAGCGCGGTCAGCGCAAGATTCTGGTCAACTATGCACGCCGTCAGGTGGGCAACAAGGTCTACGGTGGCCAGTCTTCGCATTTGCCGCTCAAGCTCAACATGGCAGGTGTGATTCCGCCGATCTTTGCATCGTCGATCATCTTGCTGCCAGCAACCATCATCGGCTGGTTCAGCTCTGGCGACACGGAAAATCCCGTGATGCGCTTCTTCAAGGATGTGGCTTCTGCTCTCACGCCCGGTCAGCCGGTTTACGTGATGTTCTACGCTGCAGCCATTGTGTTCTTCTGCTTTTTCTATACCGCGCTGGTGTTCAACAGCCGCGAAACGGCAGACAACCTGAAGAAAAGCGGTGCTTTCATTCCTGGCATTCGCCCGGGTGACCAGACCGCACGCTACATCGACAAGATCTTGTTGCGTCTGACTTTGGTGGGTGCGGCTTACATCACGTTTGTATGCTTGTTGCCCGAGTTCCTGATCCTGAAGTACAACGTGCCGTTCTATTTTGGCGGCACCTCCTTGCTGATCATTGTGGTGGTCACGATGGACTTCATGGCGCAGGTGCAAAACCATCTGATGTCCCAACAATATGAATCGCTTCTCAAGAAAGCGAATTTCAAAACTACACTAGGCGGTTGAGTTCGACGATGGCGAAGGACGATGTGATCCAGATGCAAGGTGAAGTTGTGGAGAACCTCCCCAACGCCACCTTCCGTGTGAAACTGGAAAACGGCCATGTGGTGTTGGGCCATATCTCCGGCAAGATGCGTATGCACTACATTCGCATCCTGCCTGGCGACAAGGTCACTGTGGAATTGACGCCTTACGATTTGAGTAAGGCACGAATTGTGTTCCGGGCCAAATAAGCCTGGTCCAGAAGCAAAGAGTTTTAGGAGAAAACCATGAGAGTTTCGGCTTCGGTCAAGAAAATTTGCCGCAACTGCAAGATCATTCGCCGTAAAGGCGTTGTTCGCGTGATCTGCACGGATCCGCGTCACAAGCAGCGTCAAGGCTGATCAACGAGTTATAGAGGACGAAAATGGCACGTATCGCTGGCATCAACATTCCGCCGCACAAGCATGCTGAGATTGGCTTGACCGCCATCTTTGGTATTGGTCGCACCCGCGCACGCAAAATTTGCGAAGCTTGTGACATCGCTTATTCCAAAAAGATCAAGGATCTGACCGATGCTGATCTGGAAAAAATCCGCGACCAGATCGCAACGCTCACCATTGAAGGTGACCTGCGTCGCGAAACCACGATGAACATCAAGCGTTTGATGGACATCGGTTGCTATCGTGGATTCCGTCATCGCCGTGGTCTGCCGATGCGTGGCCAGCGTACGCGCACCAATGCCCGTACCCGCAAAGGTCCGCGCAAGGGCGCAGCCGGTCTGAAGAAATAAGAAGGAATAGAGAACTATGGCTAAATCACCTTCCAACGCCGCGCAGCGTGTGCGCAAGAAAGTCCGCAAGAACATTGCTGACGGTATTGCACACGTTCACGCTTCGTTCAACAACACGATCATCACCATCACCGACCGCCAAGGCAATGCTTTGTCCTGGGCTTCTTCCGGTGGTCAGGGTTTCAAGGGTTCGCGCAAGTCGACTCCCTTTGCCGCTCAGGTGGCTTCCGAAGTCGCTGGTCGTGCTGCCATGGAACAAGGCATCAAGAATCTGGACGTCGAGATCAAGGGCCCCGGTCCTGGCCGTGAGTCGTCTGTGCGCGCTTTGGGCGCCTTGGGCATCCGTATCACGTCTATCTCTGACGTGACACCGGTTCCGCACAACGGCTGCCGCCCCCAAAAGCGTCGTCGTATCTAAGTTTTCAACAAGCCCACCGCCAGGCCCTGCTTGCAAGGCCTGGCTCCCGCATTTTCAAGGGTGCGGAAGTCGTCATAAAGGAAAATCAAAGTGGCACGTTACATCGGCCCCAAGGCCAAACTCTCTCGCCGTGAAGGCACCGATCTGTTCCTCAAGAGCGCTCGCCGCTCCATTGCGGACAAAGCCAAATTCGACACCAAGCCTGGCCAACATGGCCGCACCTCTGGCCAGCGTACTTCTGACTTCGGTCTGCAACTGCGCGAAAAGCAGAAGGTCAAGCGCATGTACGGCGTGCTGGAAAAGCAATTCCGCCGCTACTTTGCAGAAGCTGATCGTCGCCGTGGCAACACCGGCGCCAATCTGCTGAGTCTGCTCGAGTGCCGTCTGGACAACGTGGTTTACCGCATGGGCTTTGGCTCCACACGCGCTGAAGCGCGTCAGCTGGTGTCCCACAAAGCCATCACCGTGAACGGTCAATCCGTGAACATCCCCTCTTACCTGGTCAAGGCCGGCGATGTGGTGGCTGTGCGCGAAAAGTCCAAGAAGCAAAACCGCGTGGTCGAAGCCCTGCAACTGGCTGCTCAAGTAGGCATGCCTGCCTGGGTGGAAGTCAATGCCGACAAGGCTGAAGGCATCTTCAAGAAAGTGCCTGACCGCGACGAATTCGGTGCCGACATCAACGAATCGCTGATCGTCGAACTGTATTCCCGTTAATTTCGTCGTTTCAATCGTTCCCGGTCTGCATGTTGCAGTCCGGGTGCTTCATCAGCCTTACCGGTGTAACGAGCCGGGGGTATTGAGAGGAAGTCTGAATGCAAACCAATCTGCTGAAACCCAAAGCCATCCAGGTCGAACAACTGGCCGCCAACCGCGCCAAAGTGACCCTCGAACCTTTCGAGCGTGGCTATGGCCATACTCTGGGCAACGCCCTGCGCCGCGTGCTGCTGTCCTCCATGGTCGGCTATTCGGCAACCGAAGTCACCATCGCTGGTGTGGTGCACGAGTACTCGTCCATTGATGGCGTTCAGGAAGATGTGGTCAACATCCTGTTGAACCTCAAGGGCGTGGTCTTCAAGCTGCACAACCGCGACGACGTCACCTTGAGCCTGCGCAAAGATGGCGAAGGCCCGGTCACCGCCGCCGACATTCAAACG
>NZ_JAYPVP010000020.1:34578-44302 GCF_038134685.1 Limnohabitans sp.
GATCAAGGTCGAAAAAGGCCGTGGTTATGTGCCCGGTACCATGCGTCGCTACGGCGATGAGCCGACCAAATCCTTGGGTCGCATCGTTCTGGACGCATCGTTCTCTCCGGTCAAGCGTGTGAGCTACACCGTGGAAAGCGCTCGTGTGGAGCAGCGTACCGACCTGGACAAGCTGGTGCTCGAGATCGAAACCAACGGTGCCATCACCGCTGAAGACGCTGTGCGCGCTTCGGCCAAGATCCTGGTGGAACAACTGGCTGTGTTCGCACAGCTCGAAGGTGGCGAACTGTCTGCTTTCGACCAACCCGCTCAACGTGGCGGTGCTGGCAACTTTGACCCGATCTTGCTGCGTCCTGTGGACGAGCTCGAACTCACCGTTCGCTCTGCCAACTGCCTCAAGGCCGAAAACATTTACTACATCGGTGACCTCATCCAGCGCACCGAGAACGAGTTGCTCAAGACCCCCAACCTGGGTCGCAAGTCGCTCAACGAAATCAAGGAAGTCCTGGCTTCTCGTGGTCTGACTTTGGGCATGAAGCTTGAAGCCTGGCCGCCAGCTGGTCTGGATAAGCGATAATACAAAGTTCCCGGAACCATTCCGGGGTGTGCACGGGCAGTACCTGATACGGCTGCCTGTTTAATAAAGAAAGGAAAGCACCATGCGTCACGGTCACGGCCTTCGCAAACTCAACCGCACCAGCGAGCACCGCCTCGCCATGCTGCGCAACATGATGAACTCGCTCATCGAGCACGAAGTCATCAAAACCACTGTGCCCAAAGCCAAGGAACTGCGCCGCGTGATCGAACCCATGATCACCCTGGCCAAGGAAGACTCTGTGGCCAACAAGCGTCTGGCCTTCAACCGCCTGCGCAGCCGCGACAGCGTCACCAAACTGTTTGCTGATCTGGGCCCCCGCTTCGCCAAGCGCCCCGGTGGCTACACCCGCATCCTGAAGATGGGCTTCCGTGTGGGTGACAACGCACCCATGGCGCTGGTGGAATTGGTGGATCGGCCCGAAATTTCTGAAGCACCCGCTGCAGAATAAGGTATAATTTACGTCTTACCGCGGGGTGGAGCAGTCTGGTAGCTCGTTGGGCTCATAACCCAAAGGTCGTTGGTTCAAATCCGGCCCCCGCAACCAATCAAAAAAGCCCGCTGAATCAGCGGGCTTTTTGCATTTCTAGGTGTTGCGTCAGGCTTCTTGTTGGGGTTTGGACAGTCTGTCCAGCAAGCCTTGCACCGCGTGTAGCACCGTGCTGTTGCGCACTTGTTGGCGGTCTCCGCTGAACACATGATGGGCGGTTTCGGTCTGGTCATGAACGTGCCAGGCGATCCAGACCGTTCCGACGGGTTTTTCCGGGCTGCCGCCAGTGGGTCCGGCAATGCCCGTCACAGCTACTGAAACTTGGCAACCGGACTGCCGAACGGCACCTTCGGCCATGGCTTTCGCCACGGCTTCGCTCACCGAACCGTGCTGGGTAATCAGCGATGCGGGTACACCCAGCATCTGCGTTTTGGCGGCGTTGGAATAAGTCACGAAGCCGCGATCGAACCAGACACTCGAACCGCTCAACTCAGTGCAGGTGGCTGCAATCAAACCGCCCGTGCAGCTTTCAGCGGTGCAAAGCGTCCATTGCCGAGTTTGCAGGGCAGCGGCCAAGGCGTCCAGCAGTCCATTCATTTGAACGCCCAAAGCACGGCACCCAGACACAGCAGCGTGCATGCCGCGGCGACAAAATCATCGACCATGATGCCAAAGGCGCCTTGCCATCCATCGCCTTTGAAGCGTTGGTCAGCCCAGGCCACAGGGCCAGGTTTGACGGCATCAAAAAACCGGAACAAAGCAAAGGCGAGCAGCTGCATGCCTAAAGACAAGGGGCCAAGTGCCCAGAGCACCAGCCAGATGGCCACAATTTCATCCCAAACGATCGCGCCGGGATCGCTCATTTGCAAATGCTCTGCGGTTACTTTGCAGGCCCACCAGCCCACTACCGTTGCAAGGGCGATCAGTACACCTTGCTGCAAGGGGTTCAGCCACAGTGACAAGGGCCACCAGGTCAGCCAGCCCAACAGCGTGCCCACGGTGCCGGGCGCTTTGGGTGAGAGCCCGGAGCCAAAACCCAAGGCCAGCCAGTGGGCAGGGTGACGCCATAAAAATGCAGGTGTGGGACGGATGGTCATGGTCAAGCAAAGTGGTCAAATGACGAAAAGGTCGCAGCATCCAGCAGTTGCTCGCGGTCGCGCAGGACGACACCTGAAGCGGTGATGGTGCCAATGCATGTGACGCGCGTTTGACTGTCAAGTGCTGCTTGGGCAACTGCAGTGCGGGCTTGTACGGGTGCGGTGAAGACCAGCTCGTAGTCGTCACCACCCGTCAAGGTGCAGGTGTTGAGCACGTCAGCGGGCAAGGCAACTGAATGCGCGCTCGCACACAGCGTGCGAATGACCTCTACATCCAGCTCGGCCCCGACCTTGCTGGCTTTGAGGATGTGACCCAGATCACCGAGCAAGCCATCGCTGATGTCGGCGCAGGCATGGGCGATGCCGCGCAAAACGATACCGAGGGCAACACGGGGCGAGGGCGTGTCCAGGCGTTCAGCGCAAAACGCCAGAACACCAGCGGGCAATTGAATGCGACCAAGCCGCGCTTCCAGGGCCAGACGCGCATCGCCCAAATGACCGCTGACATAAATATCGTCGCCCACTTGGGCTGCACTGCGCAGCAACGCCTGCCCCGTGGGAACTTCGCCCATGACGGTGATGCTCAGATTCAAAGGGCCCGAGGTGGTGTCTCCGCCAATGAGTTCGCAGTCGTGGGCTTGGGCCAACGCCAGCATGCCGGCAGAAAATGCAGCCAGCCAGGTTTCGTTGGCCGCAGGCAAAGCCATGGCCAGCAAAAAGGCGCGCGGTGTGGCGCCGCAGGCGGCCAGGTCGCTGAGGTTGACGGCCAGTGCCTTGTGACCCAGGCCGCGGGGATCGGCATCGGGCAGGAAATGACGCCCCTGTACCAGCATGTCGCACGACACAGCCAGATCTTGACCCGGGGTAGGGCGCCACAACGCGCAATCGTCCCCAATGCCCAACACGGCGCGGCCTTGTGTGGCGGCTTGTTTGAAGTATCGGTCGATCAGCTCAAATTCACCCATAGGCGCTAGCTTAACCGCTGCAACTGCGACAATATGCACATGAGTACCACTTACCGCATTGCCCCCTCCATCCTGTCTGCCGACTTTGCCCGCCTGGGCGAAGAAGTGCGCAACGTGATTGCCGCTGGCGCGGACTGGATCCACTTTGACGTGATGGACAATCATTACGTGCCCAACCTGACCTTCGGCCCCATGGTGTGTCAGGCTCTCAAACCACATGCCAAAAAAACCGCAGGCGAGACTGTGCCGATCGATGTGCACCTCATGATCTCGCCGGTCGATGCCCTGGCCGCGTCATTTGCCGAGGCGGGCGCTGACCTGATCAGCTTTCACCCTGACGCCAGCGCGCATGTCCACCGCAGCGTACAAGCCATCAAAAGCAAAGGGGTCAAAGCCGGTCTGGTGTTCAACCCGGCGGAGCCGCTGGATGTGTTGGAGTGGACGATTGACGACATCGACCTGATCCTGATCATGAGTGTCAACCCAGGCTTTGGGGGGCAAAGCTTCATTGATTCAGCCCTGCGCAAAGTAGAACAAGCCCGCAAATGGATTGAGCGCAGCGGCCGCGATATCCGCCTGGAAGTCGATGGCGGCATCAAGGCAGAAAACATCCGCCGCGTGGCCGATGCTGGCGCAGATACCTTTGTGGCGGGCAGCGCCATTTTCGGCAAGCCTGATTACAAGGGCGTGATTGATCAGATGCGCGCCGCCCTCAAGTGAGCATGCGCGCGCAGGCGGCGGTGCTGGATCTGGATGGCACCCTGGTCGACACCTTGGGCGATTTCACGGTCGCCCTCAATCGCTGCATGGCCGAGATGGGTTGGCCTGCGTTGGCACCCGAGTGGGTTGAGCGAGCGGTGGGCAAGGGCTCGGAGCACCTGATCCGCAGCGTGCTTGCTCACCAGCTGTCGCAAGATGCCGTCAAGGGCGTGGGCTGCGCCTGTCCGGCGCTGACGGTGGATGCGTACTACCCCCGCGTCTGGGCCGCCTACCAGCAGCATTACCGTGACATCAATGGTCAGTTTGCACAGGCCTATCCAGGTGTGACCGAAGGCTTAGCCCTGCTGCGCAACCAAGGGCTGCGCATGGCCTGTGTCACCAACAAGCCTGTCGCTTTTGCGCAAGACCTGCTGGACAAGCTGGGTCTGGCGGATGCCTTTGCAGTGGTTTATGGTGGTGACAGTTTCGAGCGCAAGAAACCCGATCCCTTGCCCTTGCTCAAGGCGTGCGAAGCGCTGCGTACCGACCCTGCGCATACCTTGATGGTGGGTGACTCGGTCAATGATGCGCAGGCTGCGAATGCAGCGGGTTTGTCGCTCGTGCTCATGACCTATGGCTACAACCATGGGCAGGACATTCGGCAAACCCCAGCGCTGGCCTGGCTGGATCGGCTCGATCAGATCGGACCCTGCCTGGCTTTGCGCTAAACTTGACGCCATCATGTTGTGCATGCCTCTTTCATCCCAAGCAGTCAGCCTGTCGGCCCGCATTTGTGCATTTGGCCGGGGAGCCTGGCCCTGGCGTCAGCCAGCCTGATTGATCTTTTCTGGCGCTGTGCGCCCCCATGCGCTCCAATGTTCTGGAGCACCGGATGAATGAGCCGCCTGTACTGTCAGGCGTTGACCAAGGCAGATGTCCATGATCACCGAGTCTGAATTTCAAAAGCTGGCCACTGAAGGCTACAACCGCATCCCCTTGATGCAAGAGGCCTTTGCCGACCTCGAAACCCCTTTGTCCTTGTATCTGAAGCTGGCCCATGTGCAAGACCAGGGGCGCAACAGCTTCTTGCTGGAATCCGTGGTGGGCGGTGAGCGCTTCGGGCGCTACAGCTTCATCGGTTTGCCCGCACGCGTGGCGCTCAAGGCCAGCGGTTTCGGCGGGCAGGCCAAAACCGATGTGCTGCGCGATGGTGCTGTGATCGAGACACACCACGGCAACCCGCTGGACTTTATAGAAGCCTACCAAAAGCGCTTCAAAGTCGCGCTGCAGCCTGGCATGCCGCGTTTTTGCGGCGGCTTGGCGGGTTATTTTGGTTATGACACGGTGCGCCATATCGAAAAGAAACTGGCCCACAGCTGCCCGCCCGACACCATTGGCATGCCCGACATTCACCTGCTGCAATGCGAAGAGCTGGCCGTAATCGACAACCTGACGGGCAAGCTGTCCTTGATTGTTTATGCCGACCCCGGCGAGCCACAAGCCTATGCTCGTGCGCAAGCGCGCTTGGCCGAACTCAAGGCCCGCTTGCGAGTGCCTGTACAGGTGCCGCCTATGTTGCCCGGCGCCAAATCGCAAGAACAGCGTGATTACGCGAAAGAGGATTTCATGGCTGCTGTGGAGCGCGCAAAGGGCCTGATCCGCGCGGGTGACTTCATGCAGATCGTGATGGGACAGCGCATCAGCAAGCCCTTTGCGCAAAGCCCGCTGAGCCTGTACCGCGCCCTGCGCACGCTCAACCCCAGCCCCTACATGTATTACTACCACCTGGACGATGCCCATGTGGTGGGGGCATCCCCCGAAATCCTGGTGCGCCAGGAGCACACACCGGCAGGGCAGAAAGTCACCATTCGTCCGCTGGCGGGCACCCGTCCGCGTGGCGCTACGCCCGAGGCCGATAAGGCTGTCGAGCAGGAGTTACTGGCCGACCCCAAAGAGCGCGCGGAACACGTGATGCTGATCGACCTGGCGCGCAACGACATTGGCCGCATCGCGCAAATCGGCAGCGTCAAGGTCACCGAGGCTTTTGCGGTGGAGCGTTACAGCCACGTGATGCATATCGTCAGCAATGTAGAGGGCCTGCTCAAGCCCGAGCTCACCAGCATGGATGTGCTCAAAGCCTCCTTCCCGGCAGGTACCCTGAGCGGCGCGCCCAAGGTGCATGCCATGGAGCTGATTGACCAGCTCGAACCCGTCAAGCGCGGAGCCTATGGCGGTGCTTGTGGCTACATTAGCTATGCGGGCGACATGGATGTGGCGATTGCGATTCGCACCGGCGTCATCAAGGACGGCATGCTGCATGTGCAGGCCGCAGCCGGTGTGGTGGCCGACTCGGTGCCCGAGCTGGAATGGAAAGAAACGGAACACAAGGCCCGCGCCGTGTTGCGCGCCAGCGAAATGGTCGAGGAGGGTCTGCAATGAGCCGTGTCAAACTCCTCATGGTGGACAACTACGACTCGTTTACCTACAACATCGTGCAGTACTTTGGCGAACTGGGTGCGGACGTCGAAGTGTTCCGCAACGACGAGATCACGCTCGAAGGCATCGCAGCCCGCAAGCCTGACCGGCTGGTGATCTCGCCCGGCCCCTGCTCACCTGCTGAAGCGGGTATTTCGGTGGCTGCCATCCAGCACTTTGCTGGCAAGTTGCCAATCCTGGGCGTGTGCCTGGGGCATCAGAGCATTGGCGCGGCCTTGGGTGGCAAGATTGTGCGGGCTCAAGAGCAGATGCACGGCAAAACCAGCGTCATCACCACCACGCAAGAGGGCGTGTTTGCGGGGTTGCCCCGGCAGTTCACCGTCAACCGCTACCACTCGCTGGCCATCGAGCGCGCCTCTTGCCCGGCCTGCCTGAAGGTCACGGCCTGGACCGATGATGGCGAGATCATGGGTGTGCGCCACACCGAGCTCGACATCGAAGGGGTGCAGTTCCACCCTGAGTCCATCCTGACTGAGCACGGGCATGCCATGCTCAAAAATTTCCTTGTGCGCTGAATACCGGAGGCCGACATGACGATCACCCCACAAGAAGCGTTGCAACGCGTGATTGACCACCGCGAAATTTTCCACGACGAAATGCTGCACCTCATGCGCCTGATCATGAGTGGCGAGATGTCCCCCGTGATGACGGCGGCCATCGTGACCGGCTTGCGCGTCAAGAAAGAAACGATTGGCGAGATCACCGCGGCGGCCGAGGTGATGCGCGAGTTCTCGACCAAGGTGGACATTGCAGACCGCCAGCACCTGGTGGACATTGTGGGTACAGGCGGCGATGGCTCGCACACCTTCAATATTTCCACTTGCGCCATGTTCGTGGCTGCGGCAGCTGGTGCCAAAACAGCCAAGCATGGCGGGCGCAGCGTCAGCAGCAAGTCCGGCAGCGCCGATGTGCTCGAAGCGCTGGGTGTCAACATCAACCTGCCGCCTGAGCGGATTGCCGCTTCGGTGGCGCAAACGGGTATTGGTTTCATGTTCGCGCCCAACCACCACCCCGCCATGAAGAACGTGGCACCGATGCGCAAGGAATTGGGCGTGCGCACCATGTTCAACATCCTGGGGCCCCTGACCAACCCGGCAGGGGCCCCCAACATCCTCATGGGCGTGTTTCACCCTGATCTGGTCGGCATTCAGGTGCGTGCCTTGCAACGTCTGGGTGCCGAGCATGCGGTGGTGGTCTATGGCCGCGATGGCATGGATGAAATCAGCCTGGGTGCATCGACCCTGGTGGGCGAGCTCAAGGACGGTGAAATTCGTGAGCACGAAATCCATCCCGAAGACTTTGGCATGACCATGGCCAGCAACCGCGCCTTGCGCGTGGAAACGCCCGAACAATCCATGGCCATGCTGCGCGGCGTGCTCGACAATGTGGCCGGCGCCCCACGCGATATCGTGGTGCTCAATGCGGGCGCGGCGCTGTACGCCGCCAATGTGGCCAGCAGCATTGCCGAAGGCATTGAGCGTGCGCGTGAAGCTTTGGCCAGCGGTGCGGCCAAAGCCAAGTTGGCCCAGTTTGCTGCCTTCACGCAGGCGGCTTGAAGATGAATGCCATCTGGCAAGACGAAGGCACCTGGATTGCGCTGGGCATTTCAGCGCTGTTTCTGGTGGCGGGCATCGTCATGCACCGGGTGTTTGTGAAGGTGCTCAAATCCGGCGTGCCGGTGCAACAGGAAAAACAAGATGAGTGACATTCTCAACAAGATCGTGGCCGTCAAACGCGAAGAAATCGCTGCGGGCCTGAAAAAGAAATCCCTGGCCGCCATGCGCGCCGACGCGGAAAGCCGCGTGCTCACGCGCGATTTCGAAGGTGCTTTGCGCGCCAAGATTGCGGCAGGCCAGGCCGCAGTGATTGCCGAGGTCAAGAAAGCCAGTCCGTCCAAGGGTGTGTTGCGCGAAGACTTCATCCCGGCCGACATCGCGCAAAGCTACGCCGAAGGCGATGGCAAGGTCAATGCGGCCTGCCTTTCGGTGCTGACGGACCAGCAGTTTTTTCAGGGTTGCAACGACTACCTCAAGCAAGCGCGTGCCAGTTGTGACTTGCCGGTCTTGCGCAAGGACTTCATGGTGGATCCTTATCAAGTCTATGAAGCGCGAGTCGTAGGAGCTGATTGCATCTTGTTGATTGCCGCCTGCTTGGACGATGCGCAGATGGCTGATCTGGAAGCTGTGGCCCGCAGCCTGGACATGGCGGTACTGGTCGAGGTGCATGACCGCGCGGAACTGGAGCGGGCGCTCAAGCTCAAGACCCGTCTGGTGGGCATCAATAACCGCAACCTGCGCACCTTCGATGTCAGTCTGCAGACCACGCTGGACATGTTGCCCGATGTGCCCAAGGACCGTCTGCTGGTGACCGAGAGCGGCATTCTGGCGCGTGAAGATGTGCAGCGCATGCGTGACGCGAATGTGCATGCCTTCCTGGTGGGCGAGGCCTTCATGCGTGCCAAGGAGCCTGGATTGGCGCTGGCGCAGCTGTTTGCCTGATGACACAGCAAGGGTTTGACTGGGACGAGCCGGGTCAATCCCGGGCTGCAACGTCAGCTTTGGCAGCGCGCCTAAGCCAGTGGCCGCCCGATGTGGCGGCTTTGTCCGGCGGGTGGGGTGAGCCTGTGCGGGATTTTCTTGCTTCCCCCTCGGGGCAGACCTTGTCGACCCGCTTGCAGGCGGCATTGGCGGCTGGCACCGTGGTGTACCCCACGGAGCCTTTTCGGGCCTTGACGCTGACGGCGCTCAATGATGTGCGAGTGCTCATCCTTGGGCAAGACCCGTACCATGGGCCGGGCCAAGCCGAGGGCTTGGCGTTTTCGGTGGCTCCCGGAGTCAAGATTCCCCCCAGCTTGCGCAACATGTTCAAGGAATTGCACCGCAGTCTGGGGGGGGCGTTGCCTGCGGATGGCTCCTTGGTGCGGTGGGCTCATCAGGGTGTTTTGCTGCTCAACACCACGCTCACCGTCGAAGAAGGGCGGGCGGCCAGCCACGCCCGGTGGGGCTGGGAGGTGTTGACCGATACTTTGGTGGGCTTGGTCGCTGCGCGCTCGCAGCCTGCCGTGTTCATGCTCTGGGGTGGACATGCGCAAGCCAAGCGCAGTCTGATTGAGCGTGCCGCGCCCGATGGGCGCCATCTGGTGCTGCAGGCAAACCACCCTTCACCCTTGTCCGCGCTGCGGCCGCCTCAGCCTTTCTTGGGTTGCGAGCACTTCCTGCTGGCGAACCGTTTTCTGCAGGCAAAGGGTTTGAAAGCCATTGATTGGTGAAAAAGTCGATCAGACTTGTGAAGTGCCTCAAAAAGGTGGCATAATCTGAGGCTCGCTTCCCGGAGGGGTGCCCGAGTGGCTAAAGGGGGCAGACTGTAAATCTGTTGGCTTACG
>NZ_JAYPVP010000021.1:0-38247 GCF_038134685.1 Limnohabitans sp.
CGCAGTATGTATATCAAGCTGGCCTTGCTGCCCATCGGCAGGTACATTCATGACTATGAGCTGGTGCCCCTTCACCAGGCGTTTTCGCTGACAGTGACCAGGTCGGTTTCCTTGAGCTTGCCCGAGTTCAGCGACTGTTCAACCAGATAGCTGGTCATCATCTTGGTGAGCGAAGCGGGTGGCAAAGGCTCGTCCGCGTTGGCGGCGGCGAGCACTTCGCCAGAGTCGTAGTCCATCAGCAACCAGGCTTTGGCAGGCAGTGCGGGTGGGTTGGCGGCCAGCGCGGTTTCAGCAGCCAGGGCGGGCAAAGCGGGCAGGGCTTTTTGGGCGGCAGCAGCAGCTTTTTTCTGTGTGGCTGCTTTGGCGGCAGGGCGCTTGGCGGCCAGCGCTGTGGACTGAGGCGCCAGGGTGCCCAGCGCGACGGCAAACAAAATGGGGAGAAGGGAGGGTGTCTTGATCTGCATGGTTTTGAACGGCTTGAGCCGGTATTGTCCCGGATTTCGGGCCCAGGTAAGCACCAATGGCGGCAATGGGTCAGGCGTGCGTTCTGCGCAGTCGCTGCATCAGCAAGACCGCCAGTGACAGCACAAGTACGATGCCGCCAACGTCGCCCAGCACCATGGCCCAGACCGAGGTGTTGAACATGTGTTCCTGGACTTGTCCTGCTGCGTAACGGAAGCTACGATCGGCCAGGCTGGATGTGACGGAAATGGCCACAGCGATCAAGGCAATATGAGAGCCTTTGAGCGACAAGAGCATGTCATCAATGTGCAGTTGGCGTTTGAGGATTTGGTAGGTGATGTAGGGCGCGCCCGCCCAAACGATTTGTGACAGCAAGGCGTACATGAAACCGTGATCACCCCAGACCACATGGCTCAGTAGCGTGGACGTGACAAAGACGCCACCAATGCCCCACGCGCCACCCACCACGATCGAGAGCATTTTGATGCCAGCGGGTAGGAACAGCAGGCTGACGCCTTGGACAAAGTCGAAACCCTGCAGCCAGTGCACCTGCACCCAGAAAGTCAGGTAATACGCCGCTGCAAAAATGATGGCCAGGGCAAGGTTCTGAAAATAAGAAAAACGGGCAGACATGGGCGTCTCGATAGCTTTGCGGATTATCCATTTTTTTGACTGCACACAAGCTACGCCTGCCCAAGCTGGAGTAGGCTATGAACCTGAACCCATTGAAACCCTTGTGCCATGAACACTTCCATTTCCCCTGATCTGTTGTCTACCCAAGACCTGCCCCCACAGCCTATTTGTGTGGATGTGCTTCAGGAGAAGTACCTCAAGAATGGCGAAACCACGGCCGCGCAGCTCTACGACCGTGTGGCGCGGGCCTTGGCCAGTATCGAAAAGCCCGAATTGCAGGCTGAGTTCGAGCAAAAATTCCGCCGCAACATGGATGCAGGAGCGATTGGTGCCGGACGCATCATGAGCGCGGCGGGTACGGGCATTCAAGCCACTCTCATCAATTGCTTTGTGCAGCCGGTGGGGGACTGCATTCAGGGGGTAGACGACGAGGGCTACCCCGGTATTTACGAAGCGCTGCGCGAAGCGGCCGAGACCATGCGCCGCGGTGGTGGTGTGGGTTATGACTTTTCCCGCATTCGTCCGAAGGGTGCGCGGGTCAAAGGCACGGCCTCAACCGCATCGGGGCCGTGCAGTTACATCAATGTGTTTGACCAGTCCTGCGCCACGGTGGAGAGTGCGGGCGCGCGACGCGGGGCGCAAATGGGCGTTCTGCGTATTGACCACCCGGATGTGCTGGAGTTCATCACGGCCAAACGGACGCCCGGGCGCTGGAACAATTTCAATGTGTCGGTGGGCGTGACCGATGCCTTCATGGAGGCGGTGCAGCAAGGGGCAGATTGGGAGCTGGTGCACCCTGCACAACCCGTGGCCGAGCAGGTGCAGCAAGGAGCGCGCCAGCGCCCCGATGGCCAGTGGGTGTATCGCTCGCTGCCGGCGCGCGAGTTGTGGGACACCATCATGAAGTCGGCCTACGACTTTGCCGAGCCGGGTATCTTGTTCCTGGATCGTATTCGCACCGCCAACAACTTGCGTGCGGTAGAAACCATCAGCGCGACCAATCCTTGCGGTGAACAGCCCTTGCCCCCTTACGGCTGCTGTGACCTGGGGCCGATCATCCTGACCAGGTTTGTGCGCCATGCGTTCAACCATGGTGGTGAGGCCGCTTTCGACTTTGAGGCTTTTGCCAAAAGCGTAGCGCTGCAGGTGCGTGCTTTGGACAATGTGCTGGAGTTGACGCACTGGCCGCTGCCCCAGCAAGAGCGCGAGGCCCATGCCAAGCGCCGCATTGGCGTAGGCTTTACAGGTTTGGGCGACACACTGGTCATGCTGGGCTTGCCTTACAACGCAGATGCCGGACGCGAAATGGCACGCCGTATTGCCGAGTGCATGCGCGATGCGGCCTATGCGGCCTCTGTGGCGCTGGCGCAGGAAAAGGGCGCCTTCCCGTTGTTCGAGGCGACCCCCTATCTGGCCGATGGCACGTTTGCCAGCCGCTTGCCCGAGGCCATCAAGACGCAGATCAAGCAGCACGGTATTCGCAACAGCCATTTGTTGTCGATCGCGCCCACGGGCACGGTGAGTCTGGCGTTTGCAGACAATGCCTCCAACGGCATTGAGCCTGCGTTTTCCTGGACGTACACCCGCAAGAAGCGCGAGGCCGATGGCACGCGCAGCGAATATGAGGTGCAAGACCACGCCTACCGTTTGTACAAAGCGTTGGGTGGCGATGTGAACAACTTGCCGGCGGCTTTTGTGGGCGCGTTGGAGATGAGTGCGCATGACCACATCGCCATGATGCAAGCGGTGCAGCCCTACATCGACACGTCCATTTCCAAAACTGTCAACGTGGCCGAGGACTACCCCTACGAAGACTTCAAGAACCTGTACCTTCAGGCTTGGAGTGCGCGTCTCAAGGGCTTGGCCACTTACCGTCCCAACAGCATTCTGGGTGCGGTGCTCGAGGTCAAACCTGCTGAATCGAGCAAACGGGTTGAGCCAGCCGCTGCCACGCCCACTGCGGTGGTGGACCCGATGCGCACCGTCATTGAAAGTCGTCCCTTGGGCGGGCTGGATGCGGTGGCCGAAAAAATCGAGTACTGGACGCACGATGGTCACAAGTCCTTGTACTTGATCGTGTCCTTCTTGCCGGTGCCGCGCGGCGATGGCAAAGGTACGGTGGATCGCGCCATTGAGTTCTTCATGCCTGTGGGTCAGAGCGGTGAATCGCAGCAATGGATCACCTCCAGCATGCGCATGCTGTCTTTGGCGGCGCGTGGTGGCTTTTTGGAGCGGGCTTTGTCCGATATGCGCAAGGTGGCCTGGGACCGTGGCCCTGTGCGCTACGGCTACAAGGTGCGCGAAGACGGCACGCAGGTGCCGCTGTGGCACGACTCCGAGGTGGCCGCCATTGCCTGGGCGGTGCAAAACATTCTGGAGCTGCGTGCCAAGCGCCAAGGCTCGGCCAACCAGATGGCGTTGCCTTTGCCTGAGGTGGATGAGCCTGCTCCGACTGCTCCCACCGCTGCAACAGGCGTGATGGCGGGCAAGAAGTGTCCTGATTGTGGTGCCCATGCCGTCATCAAGAAAGATGGCTGTGAGTACTGCACGCAGTGTGGTTTTGTGGGCGCTTGTGGTTGAGGAGATCAGTGACAGCCAGGAGCAATCCAATGGGGCCGGCAAGCTAGAATCGTGATGAAAATCAAAAGCATGCCCCATGACTGATAACGCCTTGCCCCAACACATTGCCATCATCATGGATGGCAATCGCCGCTGGGCGAAAAACCGTTTCATGCCTGCAGCCCTGGGTCATGCGGCGGGTGCCAAGCGTGTGCGGGACATTGTCAAAACCTGCGCTGAAATGGGCATTCCCTATTTAAGCCTGTTTGCCTTCAGCACTGAAAACTGGAAGCGCCCGCAGGAAGAAGTCAGCAGCCTGATGAGCTTGTTCATGACCTACTTGCAAAAAGAGGTGGACAGCATGAACGACAACGGGGTGCGCTTGCGTGTGGCGGGCGATCGCTCCCGCTTTGCGCCTGCTTTGCAGGAGCTGATTGCCCAAGCCGAAGCCAAGACTGCCAACAACACCGCCATCACCCTGATCGTGTGTGCCAACTATGGTGGCCGTTGGGACATGCTGCAAGCAGCCAGTGCCTGGCAACAAGCACACCCTGGGCAAGATCTCTCAGCCATGACCGAGGGCGATCTGTCCTCATACCTGAGCACTGGAGATGCCCCCGAAGTGGACTTGCTCATTCGCACGGGCGGCGAGTCGCGTGTGAGCAACTTCATGCTCTGGCAGGCCGCCTATGCCGAGCTGTACTTTGCAAATGATTTGTGGCCGGACTTCACGGCCGATCGCTTCAAGGATGCTGTCGATTGGTTCGTGCATCGCGACCGTCGTTTTGGTTCTTCTGCACCTTTGTGAGAAAAGCCCAAAAAGCTGTGCTACAATGAATGTCTTCAGCGGCTGTAGCTCAGTTGGATAGAGTACTTGGCTACGAACCAAGGGGTCGTGGGTTCGAATCCTGCCAGCCGCACCATTATTTAAAAAGCCTGCAACAGAAATGTTGTGGGCTTTTTTGTTTGGCGCTATTGATCTGAATCCGACAGTCATGAGCAAAGCTTTTACCAAAGAAACCGACAACGATGACGACGAAGCAGGTGGCCTGCCCGCCTTGCCTGCTGGCACCAAAAACTACATGACGCCCGCGGGTTATGCCCGCCTGAAAGCGGAGCTGCTGTGGCTGATTGACGACGAGCGCCCCAAAATTGTCGAGATCGTGCATTGGGCTGCCAGCAACGGAGATCGCTCTGAGAATGGCGACTACCTGTACGGCAAGAAGCGCCTGCGCGAGATTGACCGCCGCATTCGTTTTTTGACCAAACGCCTGGAGGCGGCAGAGGTGGCAGACCCTTCGGTGCACCACGGCAGCGACCAGGTTTTTTTCGGTGCCACGGTCACCTATGCTGAAGACAGTGGAACACAGCGCACCATCACCATCTTGGGTATTGACGAAGCCGACAGTCTGCAAGGGCAGGTGAGCTGGATCTCGCCCATCGCCCGGACCTTGCTCAAGTCACGCGTGGGTGATGAGCTCAAACTGCACACACCAGCAGGTGTGTTGAACATTGAGGTGATTGAGGTGAGCTATCCGCCTGCGTCCGAAGCGTGAGGTCAACCTTTGGGTAACTGACGTTTGGTCTGAATGACGGAAGGTGTGCGCTTGAGTTGCCGCATCACGGCATCAAGGTGTTGAACATCCCGTACGGCCAATACAAAGCGCAGTTCTGCGGCATCTTGTGCTGACTCCTGGCCCATGTCCACGTGTACGATGTCGGCCTCGGCTGTGGCCAGGGCGCCTGCTACGCGGGCCAGTACGCCTTTGCCATTGACCACCGTGACCTCAATGGCGGTTTCAAAATTCCGGGTCGGCTCGTCTGACCATTCCACGCCGATGAAACGCTCGCTGTCTTTTTGCTGCAGCTTGCGGGCCAGGGCGCAGTCACGGGTGTGCACCGCCAAGCCTTCACCGCGACCAAGGTAGCCCACAATCTCATCGCCAGGCAAGGGGCGGCAGCAACGAGAGTACACCACCGAGGCGTTCTCGCTGCCGTCGAGGGTGATGGCGCCTTGCGACACGGTTTCGTGCGCGGTAAAGCGCTCGCGTGTCATGAGCAGGGCATCGGGGCGTTGACCTTGTTCGCCCAGCAAGACCACCAGTCGCTTGGCCACGATGGACGCAATGCGCTTGCCCAGTCCAATGTCCATCAGCAAGTCAGCGCGGTTGCGGTTGCCGGTGAAGTGCAGCAATTTGTCCCACAGGCCTTGATGTACGGGCTCATCTGCCGGAACTTGCGCAATGCCCTCGGCACGCAAGGCTTGACCCAGCAGCTTCTCGCCCAGTTGCACCGACTCGTTTTGCGCCATGGTCTTGAGGTGGTGCCGAATCTTGGAGCGGGCGCGGCCTGTTCGTACAAAAGCCAGCCAGGCGGGGTTGGGTGCGCTGTCGGGCGCGGTGATGACTTCCACCACATCGCCGTTTTTGAGCTCGGTGCGCAGCGGCACCTGGTCGCCATTGATGCGGGCGGCCATGGCGTGGTCGCCAATGTTGCTGTGGATGGCATAGGCAAAATCCACCACCGTGGCGCCACGCGGCATGGCCATGATCTTGCTTTTGGGCGTGAAGACATACACCGCCTCGGGGAACAGGTCGACCTTCACGTGGTCCCAGAATTCGGCCGCATCACGGGTTTCGTTCTGAATGTCCAGCAAGGACTGCAACCATTGGGTGCCCAGGTGTTCGGCCTGTTGGCTTTGCGTGGGGTTGGCCTTGTAGAGCCAATGTGCAGCCACGCCGGACTCGGCAATCACGTGCATGGCCTCGGTGCGCATCTGGAATTCGATGTTGATGCCTGCGGGCCCCACCAGCGTGGTGTGCAAGGACTGGTAGCCGTTGACCTTGGGGATGGCAATGTGGTCTTTGAACTTGCCAGGCACCGGCTTGTACATCTGGTGCAGATGGCCCATGGCGGTGTAACAGTCGATCAGACTGGGCACGATCAGGCGAAAGCCATAGATGTCTGTCACCTGGGCAAAGCTCAGGTGTTTGCTGTCCATCTTCTTGTAGATGGAGTACAGCGTTTTTTCGCGACCGCTGATGCGGATGGACATGCCCGCTTGTGCGAACAGGGTTTCGACTTCGGCTTGTACTTTTTGCACCAGATCGCGGCGGCGATTGCGAGCGCGCGAAACAGCTTTGGCCAGCACATCGTGCCGCCAGGGCTTGAGATGCCGAAAGGCCAGCTCTTGCAGTTCGCGGTAAGTTTCGTTCAGACCCAGGCGGTAGGCGATGGGCGCGTAAATTTCGAGTGTTTCCGAGGAGATACGGCCCCACTTGCTGCGGGGCATGTCACCCATGGTTCGCATGTTGTGGCTGCGGTCGGCCAGTTTGATCAGGATGACGCGCACATCGCGCGCCATGGCCAGCAGCATCTTGCGAAACGACTCGGCCTGGTTTTCTTCGCGGGTGTTGAATTCGAGTTTGTCGAGCTTGGTCAGGCCGTCTACCAGTTCGGCCACGGGAGCGCCAAAACGCTCGATCAATTCGTGCTTGGTGACGCCGCAGTCTTCCATGGCATCGTGCATCAGGGCGGCGGCCAAGGCCTGCGCGTCCAGCTTCCACTCGGTGCATTGCACCGCTACAGCTATGGGGTGGGTGATGTAGGGCTCGCCACTTTTACGCATTTGGCCCAAATGGGCTTCGTCTGCAAAGCGATAGGCACGGCGAACCAGCTCAATGTCAGACTCGCCAAGATAGTCCAGCCGAGCCTCCAGCGCAGCAAAACTGGCCGCCGCAGCGTTGGCGGCAGCTGGTGCTGGAGAGGGGGGGGCTGTTTTCATGTCCGAATATTAACTTGCACTGAAATGCAAGGCGGCCCACAGACGAAAAAAGCCCCGGTGACGGGGCTTCTTGTGGTGCCTTTCGGCGTGATCAGGGCACGCGCTTGAGCATTTCCAGGCCGATATGGCCTTCAGCAATTTCACGCAGGGCGGTCACGCCAGGCTTGTTTTTGCTGTCAACGCGGGGCGTATGGCCCTGGCTGAGCATGCGGGCGCGGTAAGCCGCAGCCAGCACCAGCTGGAAGCGGTTAGGGATTTTTTGCAGACAGTCTTCAACCGTGATGCGTGCCATGGTGTTGTTTCCTCTGGAGGTTCAGTCGATATTGAGCGCGGCAAAAGTGTCGGGCCTGGCGCGGCGCTGGGCGATGTACTTCAGACGCTGGGCGTGGACCACCGCCTTCAGGTCGAACAAGGCCCGCTCAAAGACTTCGTTGATTATAACGAAGTCAAATTCCTTGGCCTGAGCCAGCTCTTCGGCGGCGTTTTTCAGGCGCATTTCGATGATGTCTGGGGCATCTTCGCCACGCCGCTCCAGACGCGAGCGCAGCTCTTCCCAGCTGGGCGGCAAAATGAAGATCAGCACAGCGTTGGCGTACATACGCTTGATCTGGATGGCGCCCTGGTAGTCAATCTCCAGCACCACATCGGAGCCCTGGCTCATGCGGTCTTCGATCATTTTTTTCGAGGTACCGTAGCGCTGACCGTGCACATGTGCCCATTCGACAAACGCGTCGGACAGCACCATGGTGTCAAATTCCTGGGGCGACACAAAAAAGTATTCGCGGCCGTGTTTTTCCTGGCCGCGCGGCGCACGCGTGGTGTGCGAGACGGAGGGTTGCACTTGTGCGTCCAATTCCATCAGGGCCTTGACCAGGCTGGATTTGCCTGCGCCGCTGGGCGCCGCCACAACAAAAAGGTTACCGGGGTAGTCCATTTGGGGCTCGCTTATTCAATGTTCTGTACTTGCTCGCGCATTTGCTCGATCAGCACCTTCATGTCCACCGAAATACGGGTCATTTCCAGCACAGCCGACTTCGAGCCCAGGGTGTTGGCCTCGCGGTGCAGTTCCTGAATCAGGAAGTCCAGGCGCTTGCCGATCTCACCGCCCTTGTCCAGCAGGTGGGCAATTTCCTGCAGGTGCGATTGCAGGCGGGTGACCTCTTCGGCCACATCAATGCGAATGGCAAAAGCCGTGGCTTCGGACAGGGCGCGGTCCTGGGCCGCCTCGGGCAGGGCGCCACCATCAGTCAGGGCCATCGCGTCTTTCCAGCGCTCCAGAAAGCGCTGGCGTTGTTGTTCGACCAGTTGGGGCACCAGGGGAGCAGCCTGAGCCGCCAATTGCTGCAGCTGGGCAATGTGGCCGCGCAGCATGGCGCACAGCCGTTCGCCCTCGCGCTCGCGAGCTTGGCGCATGGCCTTGAGGGCCTGGCCAGCCAGGTCCAGCCACACGCTGTCTTCCACAGCCGTGCTGGGCTGCGAGCCCTGGCTCATGCGCAGCACATCGGCCACGCTCAGTTGGCGCGCTTGCGGCAGCCAGTCTTGCACTTTGCTTTGAAGAGCCGAGAGTTTTTGCAATGCCGCCACACTGGGGGCTTGCCAGTCTTCGGACTGGTTGCGCTCCATGTAGGCCCGGATTTCGACCTTGCCGCGTTTGAGCTGGCGGGTCAGCAGTTCGCGAAAAGCGGGCTCCAGATGGCGCAGATCTTCGGGAAGTTTGAGGCTCAGGTCCAGAAAGCGGCTGTTGACCGAGCGGATGTCCAGCCCCAAACGGGCACTGGGCGGCAAAGTCCCGCTGGACATGGAGGACTCGGCCGGCACCGGCGACTGCAGGCTGTGCTGCACGCTGGCAAATCCGGTCATACTGTAAACTGGCATGGAGCTGCTTTCTTGTGGCCCGGTAAGGCGCTAATAAGGCTTAGTAGCCCGCCATTATCTCAAACTGCCCTGCTGGCAACTCCGACAGACATTCATGAGCACTACTTCCTACCAACGCACTGGCCGCGCGGCCGATGCCCTGCGCCAGGTGCGCATCACCCGTGGCTACACCATTCACGCCGAAGGCTCGGTGCTGATCGAGTTTGGCAACACCCGCGTCCTGTGCACGGCTTCGGTCGAAGAAAAAGTGCCTGGCCACAAAAAAGGCAGCGGCGAGGGCTGGGTGACGGCCGAATACGGCATGCTCCCCCGCGCCACCCACACCCGTGGCGACCGCGAGGCTGCCCGTGGCAAACAAAGCGGCCGCACGCAGGAAATCCAGCGCTTGATTGGCCGCTCCATGCGCGCGGTGTTCGATCTGAAAAAACTGGGCGAACGCACCATCCATCTGGACTGCGATGTGCTGCAGGCTGACGGCGGCACCCGCACCGCCAGCATCACCGGTGCCTTTGTGGCCGCGCAGGATGCGGTCAACTGGCTGATCGCCAACGGCAAGCTGACCGAATCGCCCATCCTGGACCATGTGGCGGCGATCTCGGTGGGCCTGAAAGACGGCACCGCGCTGCTGGACCTGGACTACCCCGAAGATTCGGCCTGCGACACCGACATGAACGTGGTGATGACCGGTGCTGGAAATTTTGTGGAAGTGCAGGGCACGGCCGAAGGCGTGGCCTTCACCCGTGTCGAGATGGACCGTATGCTGGCCCTGGCCGAAAAAGGCATTGGCGAGCTGGTCAAGCTGCAGACCCAAGCTTTGGGCCAATGACGCTCATGAAGATCGTCCTGGCCTCCAACAACAAAGGCAAACTGGCCGAGCTGCAAGCCATGCTGGCCCCGTTGGGCATGGAACTGGTGCGCCAGGCCGACCTGAATATTCCCGAGGCCGAGGAGCCGTTTCGCACGTTTATCGAGAACGCCCTGACCAAGGCGCGCCATGCGGCCAAACTGTCGGGCCTGCCCGCGCTGGCCGATGACGCAGGCCTGTGCGTGGACGCTTTTGGCGGCCAGCCCGGTGTGGACACGGCGTATTACGCCACCCGTTTTGGCTACGAAAAAAGCGACGACAACAACGTGACGGCTTTGCTCGAGCAGATGCAGGGCATCCCCCACCGCCGGGCTGCCATGGTCAGCACGTTGGTGGCGCTGCGCTCGGCAGACGACCCGGAGCCTTTGATTGCGGTGGGCCGTGTCACGGGTGAGATCGCCACCGAGCGGCGCGGCAGTAACGGTTTTGGCTTTGACCCGGTGATGTTCATCCCCGAGTTCGGCAAGACCTTTGCCGAACTGCCCGTGGACGTGAAGAACGCGAACAGCCACCGAGGCCGCGCCGTGCAGCAGATGCTGGCGCTGATGCGAGAGCGTTGGCTGGAGGCTTGATGCCGTGAACCCTGCGCTTGATCCGGCCCACCAGATGCGACCGGGCTTACTGCAGCTGCAGGGCCTGCCGCCGCTGTCACTGTATGTGCACCTGCCCTGGTGTATCAAGAAGTGTCCATACTGCGACTTCAACTCTCACGAGTTTCGTGGTGACGATGCCCGCGGCACGCAAGACGCTTACATCGATGCGCTGTTCGCAGACCTGGAAGCCAGTCTGCCACTCATCTGGGGCCGGACGGTTCACACCATCTTCTTTGGCGGGGGCACCCCCAGTCTGTTTTCACCCGAGGCGATGGACCGGCTCGTCAGCGGGTTACGTGCGCGTCTGCGCCTGTCGGCCGATTGCGAGATCACGCTGGAGGCCAACCCCGGAACCTTCGAGAAAGACCGCTTCAAGGCGTTCCGGCAGGCGGGCATCACGCGCTTATCGATTGGTGTGCAAAGTTTTAACGATGCGCATCTGAAGGCATTGGGTCGCGTGCACGACCGCGCGCAGGCCCTGGCTGCCGTGACCGAAGCGGCGCAGGTGTTCGACACCTTCAATCTGGACCTGATGTACGCATTGCCGGGCCAGACGCTGGCGCAGCTGAGCGAAGACGTGGACACAGCTTTGGGCTTTGCCCCGCCGCACTTGTCGATCTACCACCTCACCATTGAGCCCAACACGGTGTTTGCCAAACACCCGCCAGTGTTGCCTGAAGATGACGATGCCTACGCCATGATGGACCGCATCACTGAACGCACCGCTGCCGCGGGCCTGGGGCGTTACGAGGTTTCGGCTTATGCGAAGCCTGGCCATGCCTGCGCGCACAACCTGAACTACTGGCAGTTTGGCGACTATTTGGGCATTGGTGCGGGAGCACACAGCAAGCTCAGCTTTGCACACCGCATCGTGCGCCAGGTGCGTTTTCGCGAGCCCCAGCTCTACATGAAGCAGGCCATGCTGGGAGAGCCCGTCACGCAAAGCGACGAGGTTTCACGTGCTGATTTGCCGTTCGAGTTCATGCTCAATGCGCTGCGCCTCAAAGAAGGTTTCGCGTTGACCGACTTCATGGAACGAACTGGCTTGGCCATGACCAGCATCCAGACGGGACTCAAAACAGCAGAAGACCAAGGTTTGATCGTGCGGGACTGGACGCGCGTGTGGCCTACCGAGCGCGGCTTTGATTTCTTGAGTGACTTGCAAAGCCTCTTTTTGCCCGAGACATAAAAAAACAGCACTGAGAGCATCAGTACTGTTTCTGGAAAAGTGCCTTGTTCAGGCCGCTGCGATCTGTACGTTTTGCAGCGTCTTGCCCAAGTGGCTGAAGTATTCCAGCGTACGGGCGGTGGGGATCAGGAACTTGGCGCGGCGATCACCGTCCTGGTTCATGGTGTCCAGCAAATCCTTGTCACGCAGGCGCGTGATGCGTTTATGCAGCGTGGCAGGCGAGCCGAGCTGGGCCAAGCCGATGGCTTCGCGCACGGTCATGGGTTTTTGTTCGTACCAGCGCAACACCACGGCCTCGAGCAGGGCGGATTCATTGGCATCCATCTCTGCGCCTTCGGGCAAGGCCTGCACAACGCGGGCCAGTTGCAAAAAGCGCAGGTAAGCTGCAGCAAGGGGACGGGTACTTTGTTCCATAGTTGTGAATTCTAATAAAAACACCGGAAATGTGTATACAACTTTCGCATTGGGGTTATTACTGAATGCAAGTGGGCAGCAAAAAGCCCCTTGGGCGGGGCTTGATGGTGAGCATGGCGGAAGAGGTGAGATTCGAACTCACGGACCCTTGCGAGTCGACGGTTTTCAAGACCGTTGCAATCGACCACTCTGCCACTCTTCCCGGGTCTGCTGGCTTGCATTGTAACGGCAAGATCGACTCTATCCGTCCCGCCTTCAAGTCGCGTTCAGTAAGCCCTTGCGCTCGATGTAGGAGACCACGTTCTGCAGACCGTCCAACGTCTTGAGGTTGGTCATCACCCAGGGGCGGGTGTCGGGATTGGGGCGCATGCGGTCGGTGTCTTGCTTCATGATGTCCAGGTTGGCACCCACGTGCGGGGCGAGGTCGGTTTTGTTGATGACGAACAGGTCGCTCTTGGTGATGCCGGGCCCGCCCTTGCGCGGGATCTTTTCGCCTGCGGCCACGTCGATCACGTAGATCGTCAGGTCACTCAGCTCGGGGCTGAAGGTGGCCGCCAGGTTGTCGCCGCCGCTTTCGATGAACACGATGTCGGCATCGGGGAACTTCTCCAACATGCGGTCGATCGCTTCGAGGTTGATCGACGCGTCCTCGCGGATCGCGGTGTGCGGGCAGCCGCCGGTTTCCACACCCATGATGCGCTCGGCAGGCAGCGCGCCGCTGATGGTCAGCAGGCGCTGGTCTTCCTTGGTGTAGATGTCGTTGGTGATGGCGATCAGGTCCCATTTTTCGCGCATGTGCTTGCACAGCATCTCCAGCAGGGTGGTCTTGCCAGAGCCCACAGGCCCGCCAATGCCCACGCGCAGGGGCGGCAGTTTCTTGGTGCGATTCGGAATGTGATGCAGTGCAGTCATGATCGGAAGAGTCGTGAATATTGGGTTTCGTGGCGCGACGAGAGGATGGCCAGCATGGGGCTGAAGGCCTGACGCGTCTCGTCGGTGCGGGTGAGGGCGGTGTGCACCGCCTCTGGAATGGTGCGGGCCAGCACCGCCAGCATGCGCTGGCCGCTGCTCTGGCCCAGTGGCACGGCTTTGAGCGCGGCCTGGGTCATGTTTTCGGCCCAGCCAAAGGCGTAGGCCTGCAGGGCCTGGTCCAGCGGGGCCTGGCTGCAGGCCAGGGCCAGGGCGTAGGCCAGCGGGTAGGTGGGGGGCAGGTCGGCCAGGCAGTGCAGCGCTTCGGGGCTGGCCGGGCAGTGGCCCTGCAGGTTGCGCAGCCAGTCCAGCAGGGACTTGCCCATCTGCACCGTCTGCAGCCGCATCTCGCTGCTTTCGCGGGTGGCCAGCACCCAGGCGTTCAGCTCTTGCAGCCGCGCCGTGTCCATCGCCCGCCAGGCGGGCACCGCCTGGGCGATGGCGGCCATGTCGCCACGCGCCTGCGTGATCAGCAGCTGGTCAAGCAGCCATGCCGTGCAACTGGCTTCGTCGTGCACCAGGCCGTGATCGATGGCGGCTTCCAAGCCTTCGGAATACGAAAACCCTCCCACCGGCAAGGCAGGGGACGCGAGCCAGATCAGCTGCAGCAGTGCCGGGGTGTCAGTGGCCATGCGTATGGTCGTGTCCGCAGCCGCTGTGACCGTGGTGGCTGTGCCCATGCCCATGGTCGTGGCCCATCATGGCGTTGTCGCCATAGGCGCCGCCTTCGGGCTCGAACGGTGCCTGCACCTCGGACACTGTCATGTGCATGGCGCGCAGCATCTCGGCCAGCACATGGTCGGGTTCGATCTTGAGGTGGTCGGGCCGCAGCTCGATGGGGACATGGCGGTTGCCCAGGTGGTAGGCGGCGCGCATCAGGTCAAAGGGCGAGCCGTGTTCAGCACAGACGGTGATGCGCAGCACCGTTTGCGGCGCGGCCTCGACACGCACCAGAGAACCGTCTTCGGCCACCAGCACATCGCCACCGCGCACCACGGTGCCGCGCGGCAAAAACACACCCAGCTGGCGACCCGTGCTGTCGGTGGCGTCAAAGCGGCTTTTGCAGCGCGTGTCCCAGTCCAGCGTGACCGAAGCGGCGCGCTGGACCAGGACTTTGGCCAGGCCCTTGGCCTGGGGCATGCGTTTGGAGCAGATCAGCATCAGAACAAAAAGTAGCGTTGGGTCATCGGCAGGCTGGCTGCGGGTTCGCAGGTCAGAAGCATCCCGTCGGCGCGCACCACATAGGTCTGGGCATCCACCTCCATGCGCGGCGCGTAGGCATTGTGGACCATGTCCTTCTTGCCCACGCTGCGAATGTTCTTGACGGCAGAGAGCGTTTTGGCGAGGCCGTAGCGCTCGCCCACACCGGCCTGCAGCCCGGCCTGCGACACAAAGGTCAGCGAGCCCTTGGCCAGCGCACCGCCAAAGCTGCCAAACATGGGCCGGTAGTGCACCGGCTGCGGGGTGGGGATGGAGGCGTTGGGGTCGCCCATGGCCGCCAGCGCAATGAAGCCGCCCTTCATGACGATGGCGGGTTTGATGCCGAAGAAGGCGGGCTTCCAGATCACCAGATCGGCCCATTTGCCCACCTCGACGCTGCCCACCTCGTGGCTGATGCCGTGCGCAATCGCGGGGTTGATCGTGTACTTGGCGATGTAGCGCTTGACACGGGCGTTGTCGTGGCGATCGCTGTCCCCATCGAGCTTGCCGCGCTGCACCTTCATCTTGTGCGCCGTCTGCCAGGTGCGGATGATGACTTCGCCCACGCGGCCCATGGCCTGGCTGTCGCTGCTCATCATGCTGATGGCGCCCAGGTCGTGCAGGATGTCCTCGGCCGCGATCGTTTCCTTGCGGATGCGGCTCTCGGCAAAGGCCAGGTCTTCGGCAATCGCCGGGTCCAGGTGGTGGCAGACCATGAGCATGTCCACATGCTCATCCAGCGTGTTGACGGTGTAAGGGCGTGTCGGGTTGGTGGAGGAGGGCAGCACATTGGCTTCGCCCACCACCTTGAGGATGTCGGGCGCGTGCCCGCCGCCTGCGCCTTCGGTGTGGAAGGTGTGGATGGTGCGGCCCTTGAACGCGGCCACCGTGTCTTCCACAAAGCCCGACTCGTTGAGCGTGTCGGTGTGGATGGCGACCTGCGTGTCGGTCTCTTCGGCCACGCTCAAGCAGTTGTCGATGGCGGCAGGCGTGGTGCCCCAGTCTTCGTGCAATTTGAGGCCGATGGCTCCCGCGCTGATCTGCTCGCGCAGGCCATCGGGCAGGGCGGCGTTGCCCTTGCCCAGAAAGCCCAGGTTCATGGGAAAGGCGTCGGCCGCCTGCATCATGCGTTCGATGTTCCAGGGGCCGGGCGTGCAGGTGGTGGCAAAGGTGCCCGTGGCAGGTCCGGTGCCCCCGCCCAGCATGGTGGTCACGCCGCTGGCCAACGCCTCGTCGATCTGCTGGGGCGCGATGAAGTGGATGTGCGTGTCCACGCCACCGGCGGTGACGATCATGCCTTCGCAGCTGATGACTTCGGTGCCCGGGCCAATCACGATGTCGACGCCTGGCTGTGTGTCGGGGTTGCCCGCTTTGCCAATGGCCGCGATGCGGCTGCCGATCAGGCCAATGTCGGCCTTGACCACGCCCCAGTGGTCGACGATGAGGGCGTTGGTCAGCACGCAGTCCACCGCGCCATGGGCACGGGTGCGCTGGCTTTGCGACATGCCGTCGCGAATGGTTTTGCCGCCGCCGAATTTGACCTCTTCACCGTAGCCACCCGTTTGCAGGGTGTAGTCCTTCTCGACCTCGATCACCAGTTCGGTATCGGCCAGCCGCACGCGGTCGCCCACGGTGGGGCCGAACATCTCGGCGTAAGCGCGTTTTCCAATCGTGGCCATGTCAGAGTTTTCCTTGGGTTAAACCACGGAAGCCGTACACCACGCGGTCGCCCGCGTAGTCCACCAGCTCCACCGTGCGTTGCTGTCCGGGTTCAAAGCGCACGGCCGTGCCAGCCGCAATGTTCAGTCGCATGCCGCGTGCGGCGGCGCGGTCAAAGTCCAGGCCACCGTTGGTCTCGGCAAAGTGGTAGTGCGAGCCGACCTGAATGGGCCGGTCGCTGCAGTTCTTGACCAGCAGCGTCACTGCGCGCCTGCCGGTGTTGAGGGCGTGTTCGCCCGTATCAATGAAGAGTTCGCCGGGTGTCATAAGGCCTCCTGCCGAGCCGCCTCAAAGGAGGCCTCGCCCCCTCGGGGGGCAGCGACGACACAAAGTGCAGAGCGTGGGGGTTTCATTTCACTTGCCTTTGCCTAGAAACCAGGCTACAGCCACGATTGCAGCCATGCCGACAAAACCCAAGGTGTCCGAGGCGTGCCAATGTGCACTGCCTTCGATGCCGTGGCCTTCGTGAGCGAATGCGCCCAGGTGCGTCGTGGCGGCCAGAATCACAAGTGCGATGTGTCGGGTTTTCATTTGAGGAGTCCTGAATATCAAACAATAGGTTGGTGCACAGTCACCAATTTGGTGCCGTCGGGGAAAGTGGCTTCGACCTGGATGTCCGGAATCATTTCGGCTACGCCTTCCATCACATCGGTGCGTGTCAAAACGGTGCGGCCTTCGCTCATGAGTTGTGCCACGGTGCGGCCATCGCGTGCTCCTTCCATGACGGCGGCACTGATCAAGGCCACGGCTTCGGGGTAATTGAGTTTCAGGCCACGGGCTTTGCGTCTTTCAGCCAGCAAGGCCGCTGTGAAGATCAGCAGCTTGTCTTTCTCGCGGGGTGTGAGTTCCATCTTGGTGCGTTCCGTTCAATTTCGGGCGTTGATGCACTGAGTCAAGCAATTCCCGTGCCGCGATGGGGCGTGCGGCGCAGGATGAGGCGCTCTTATTAGAGCGGGTCCAATTTCTCTGGAAGCTGAAGTGGGGTGGAAGGCCTGATCGCAGCAGTTTTAAAAATTGGCACGGCCTTTGCTCAAGAGGGTTGAGCGTGAACACAACGCTTCTTCCAACAACCTTGATCCTGACTGGAGTGCTTTCATGATGAACCGCCGTGGCAACCTCAAAGCCCTGTCCCTCGCTGCAGCCATCGCTGCTGGCAGCTTGTCCTTTTCCCTGCAAGCGCAAGCTGCCGACACCATCAAAGTCGGCGTGCTGCACAGCCTCTCGGGCACCATGGCCATTTCCGAGACTGTGTTGAAAGACACCGTGCTCATGGCCATCGACGAGATCAACGCCAAGGGTGGCGTGCTGGGCAAGAAGCTCGAACCCGTGGTGGTCGACCCTGCGTCCAACTGGCCGCTGTTCGCCGAAAAAACCAAACAGCTTTTGGGTCAGGACAAAGTCTCCGTGATCTTTGGTTGCTGGACTTCGGTGTCTCGCAAATCCGTGCTGCCCGTGGTCGAAGAAATGAACGGTCTGCTGTTCTACCCCGTGCAATACGAAGGTGAAGAGCTGTCCAAAAACGTGTTCTACACCGGCGCTGCGCCCAACCAGCAGGCCATTCCCGCTGTGGACTACCTGATGAGCAAGGACGGTGGCGCCGCCAAGCGCTGGGTGCTGCTGGGCACCGACTATGTGTACCCCCGCACTACCAACAAAATTTTGCGCGCCTACCTCAAGAGCAAGGGCGTGGCCGACAAAGACATCGACGAGAAGTACACCCCGTTTGGTCACTCCGACTACCAGACCATCGTGGCCGACATCAAGAAGTTTTCTGCTGGCGGTAAAACCGCTGTGGTGTCCACCATCAACGGCGACTCCAACGTGCCTTTCTACAAAGAACTGGGCAACGCCGGCCTGAAGGCCAAGGACGTTCCCGTGGTCGCGTTCAGCGTGGGTGAAGAAGAGCTGCGCGGCGTGGACACCAAGCCGTTGGTCGGTCACCTGGCTGCATGGAACTACTTCATGAGCATCAAGAACCCGACCAACGATGCGTTCATCAAACAATGGTCTGCCTACGCCAAGGCCAAGAACATCGCTGGCCACAAAGACAAGCCTCTGACCAACGACCCGATGGAAGCCACCTACATCGGCATCCACATGTGGAAGCAGGCCGTCGAAAAGGCCAAGACCACCGATGTGGACGCCGTGATCAAGGCCATGGCCGGTCAGACCTTCAAGGCACCGTCTGGCATCACCAGCAAGATGGACGAGAAGAACCACCACCTGCACAAGTCGGTGTTCATTGGTGAGATCAAGGCCGACGGCCAGTTCAACGTGGTCTGGAAGACCCCCGGCCCCGTCAAGGCCAAGCCCTGGAGCCCCTACATCGCGGGCAACGAAGGCAAACCTGACGAGCCTGTGAAGAAGTAAATCGACGCATGCGTCCTGCAGGGGAGGGCGCGTTGCCTTCCCCTTTTTTCTGGGTTGAACATAGCCGTTACCGGACAAGACAATGAGACGATGGATGACAAGATGGGTGCTGTGGATCGGCTTGTTGCTGGCCAGTTCCGCACACGCATTGACTGCCGAGCAAGCCCTGGCCATAGCCCGTGGCGAAACCGATGCGCGCATCGAAGCCTTGGGCCAGGCCGTCGCCGAAGGCGATGACAAAACTGCCGCCTACTTGCAAGCCTTGGCCGACGAGGCCGTGAAGATCAAAGAAACGCAGTTGTTTGTGCTGCGTGATGACAAAGTCACTGATCCCGTCACCGGCGCAGCCCTGAACCTGCCCGACGACGCCGAAGACGTGATGCTCAACAACCGCCTGCGCGGCGAGCTTGACACCGCGCTGGCTGCTATGCGTTTGTTCAGTACAGATGTGCAGCAGCGCCTTCAATCGGCACAGGCCCTGCTCAAGGAGCCCCAGGCCGCTCAGCGTGCATTGGTTGAAAAAGCGCTCGCCGCAGAAAACGATCCAGCTGTCCGCGCTGTGTTGCAACAAGCGCTTGCGGCTGTGGATCTATCGAGTCCCGAAGCTGCACAACGCAGGGCGGCAGCACAAGTCCTGGCAGCCAGTGCACAACCTGATGTACTGCTCTTGCTCAACCAACAACTTGCGCAGGAAGAGGATGTCAGTGTGAAGTCTGCCCTCAAGATCGCCATTGAACAGGTCAAGCGCGGCCTGCAGTTGGGCGAGAACCTGGGCACCCTCTTTACCGGCTTGAGTCTCGGCTCCATCTTGCTGCTGGTGGCCTTGGGTCTGGCCATCACCTACGGTCTGATGGGCGTCATCAACATGGCGCATGGTGAGTTGATGATGATCGGCGCCTACGCTACCTATGTGGTGCAGGGGCTGTTTCGCAGCCACCTGCCCGGCCTGTTTGACTATTACTTGCTCGCCGCCGTGCCGGTGGCGTTTGCGGCGTCTGCACTGGTGGGCGCATTGATGGAGCGCACCATTCTCAAGCACCTGTACGGTCGCCCGCTCGAGACGCTGCTGGCCACCTGGGGCATCAGCCTGATCCTGATGCAAGCCGTGCGCAGCCTGTTCGGCGCACAAAACGTCGGTGTGGAAAACCCCTCGTGGATGAGCGGCTCGATCCAGCTCATGAGCAACCTGCAACTGCCCTGGAACCGCGTGCTCATCATTGGCTTTGCAGCGGCGGTGCTGCTGGGCATGTCGCTGCTGATCGCCAAAACGCGCCTGGGCCTGTTCGTGCGTGGCGTCACGCAAAACCGCCCCATGGCCTCGTGCATGGGCATCAACACCGCCCGCATCGACACCTACGCCTTTGCGCTGGGCTCAGGCATTGCGGGGTTGGCGGGCTGCGCGCTCAGCCAGATCGGCAACGTTGGCCCCGATCTGGGGCAGAACTACATCGTTGACGCCTTCATGGTGGTGGTGCTGGGTGGCGTGGGCCAGCTGGCTGGTACGGTGTATGCAGCACTCGGCCTGGGCCTGGTCAACAAATTGCTGGAAGGTTGGACCGGTGCGGTGCTGGCCAAGATCGCGGTGCTGGTCTTCATCATCGTGTTCATTCAGAAACGTCCTCAAGGCATCTTTGCCATGAAGGGCCGCAGCGCGGAGGCATGAACATGAGCCACAAACTACAACTCCCCGCCGCACCTGCCTTGCTCACCCGCAAAGCCTGGACGGCATTTCTTGTGTGCTTGCTCGCCGTGGGCGTGCTGGCCCCCGTACTCAATCTGCTGGTGCCAGCCGGCACCGTACTGCACCTGAGCGACTACGCCATTGCCTTGATCGGCAAGATCATGTGCTACGCCATCTGCGCGTTGGCCATGGACCTGATCTGGGGCTACACCGGCATTCTGTCGCTCGGCCACGGCCTGTTCTTTGCGCTGGGCAGCTATGTGATGGGCATGTACCTGATGCGCCAGATCGGGCGTGACGGCCAGTACCAGAGCGACTTGCCAGACTTCATGGTGTTTCTGGACTGGAAAGAACTGCCCTGGCACTGGGCGCTGTCCGACAGCTTTGTGGCCACGCTGCTGATGGTGGTGCTGGTGCCTGGCGTGATTGCAGGCGTGTTCGGCTTCTTTGCCTTCCGCTCGCGCATCAAGGGGGTGTACTTTTCCATCATCACCCAGGCCATGACCTTTGCGGCCATGCTGCTGTTCTTCCGCAACGAGACCGGCTTTGGCGGCAACAACGGCTTTACTGACTTCAAGCGGATTCTGGGCTTGCCCATCGCCACCCCCGGCATGCGCATGACGTTGTTCGTGCTCACCGGCCTGACGCTGCTGGGCTGCTTTCTGTTTGCCCGCTGGCTGGTCACCAGCAAGTACGGCCGCGTGCTGCAAGCCATCCGCGACGCGGAAAGCCGCGTCATGTTCTCGGGCTATTCACCGCTGCCCTACAAGCTGAGCATTTGGGTGATTTCGGCGGTGATGTGCGGTGTGGCTGGCGCTCTGTATGTGCCGCAGGTCGGCATCATCAACCCCGGTGAGATGAGCGCGGCAAACTCGATCGAGATTGCGGTCTGGGCAGCGGTGGGCGGACGGGCCAGTTTGATTGGGCCCATCGTCGGTGCCTTCCTGGTCAACGGGGCCAAGAGCTGGCTCACGGTGACCGCGCCCGAGTTCTGGTTGTACTTTTTGGGAGTGCTGTTCATTGCGGTGACGCTCTACATGCCCAATGGCGTGGTGGGCTTGCTGGCCAAATTCAAACGCAAAGGAGGTGTGGCATGACGCCTGACCTCATGAAGCATGGCGCCCAGCGCTTGCAACACCATGCCGAACTGTTGGCGCATGCCACCGAATCCGGCGGACGCGATGCAGGCTACGGTCGCGTGCTGCACGACCGTAATGAAGTGGACGTGAGCCACGGCCGCATCCTGTACCTGGAAGACGTGAGCGTCAGCTTTGACGGCTTCAGGGCCATCAACAAGCTCTCGCTCGACATTGCACCCGGCGAGCTGCGCTGCATCATCGGCCCCAATGGTGCGGGCAAGACCACGATGATGGACATCATCACTGGCAAGACCCGGCCCGACGAAGGCACGGTGTACTTTGGCAGCACCATCGACCTCATGCGCCACAACGAGCCCGAGATTGCCCAGCTGGGCATTGGCCGCAAGTTCCAGAAGCCGACGGTGTTCGAACAGCTCACGGTGTTCGAGAACCTCGAACTCGCGCTCAAGACCCACAAGGGCGTCAAGGCGTCCATGTTCTTCAAGCTCGACTCGGCCCAGAGCGACCGCCTGGCCGAGGTGCTGCACACCATCCACCTGGCCGACCAGGTGGGCAAGCAGGCGGGCCTGCTGAGCCACGGCCAGAAGCAGTGGCTGGAGATCGGCATGTTGCTCATGCAAGACCCCAAGCTGCTGCTGCTCGACGAGCCCGTGGCCGGCATGACCGACCACGAGACCGTGCGCACGGCAGAGCTGTTCCTCAGCCTCAAGGGCAAGCATTCGCTGATGGTGGTGGAGCACGACATGAGCTTCATCCGCACCATCTCCGACATCGTCACCGTGCTTTGCGACGGCTCGGTGCTGGCCCAGGGCACGCTCGACCAGGTGCAAGCTGATGAGCGTGTGATCGAAGTTTATTTGGGGCGTTGAAGATGCTGACCGTTCAAAACATTCACCAGTACTACGGCGGCTCCCACATCCTGCGCGACGTGAGCCTGAGCGCTACCCAGGGCCGCGTGACGGTGCTGCTGGGCCGCAACGGCGTGGGCAAGACCACGCTGCTCAAAAGCCTGATGGGCCTGGTGCCCATCAAGAGCGGCAGCGTTACGCTGGCGGGTCAGGACATCACCAAAGCCAAGCCCTACGAACGCGCGGCGGCCGGCATTGGCTACGTGCCCCAAGGCCGTGAAATCTTTGCCCGCCTCACGGTCGAAGACAACCTGCGCATGGGCTTGGCCACACAGCCTGGCGGCACGCCCATCCCGCCCGAACTGTTCCAGCTTTTTCCGGTGCTCAAGCAGATGCTGCACCGCCGGGGTGGAGACCTGTCAGGCGGCCAGCAGCAACAGCTGGCCATTGCCCGCGCACTGGCCGCCAAGCCGCGCCTATTGATATTGGACGAACCGACCGAAGGCATCCAGCCCAGCATCATCAAAGACATTGGCCACGTGATCCGCCAACTGGCCGACGTGGGCCTGCAAGGCCAGCGCATGGCCATCTTGCTGTGCGAGCAGTACTACGACTTTGCCGAAGAACTGGCCGACGACTACCTGGTCATGGAACGCGGCGAGGTGATCGCCAGCGGGCCAGGCAGCGAGATGAAGGCGAAGAACATTCAGCAGTTGGTGGCCATCTGATCAAAGGTTCCACAACCTCGGCACAGTCCCCGGTAACCCCCACAGCACCTGCCGCCATGCCGCCCAGACGGGTCGCAGCAGTTGCATGGCTGGCTCCACCACCGGGGCCAGCACGCGCAGCACGATGACTTGCGGGTGCGGCTGCGTGGCCCCAGCCTGCAGGCGCAGGGGGCTGGCTTCCAGAGCGGCGCGGGCGGCGTCGAGTGCGGCTTCGGCGCGGTCGGGTGCGATGGCGCTGCCTGCGGCAAACACCAGCGTGGCCATGCAGCGCTGCCCGGCCAGGCCCAGCGGCCCGTTCATCAGGCGTTCGTCCTGCGCCTCCACCGTGCCACGCTCCAGCCAAATAGGGCCGTTGAGGCCGGGAATCTCCAGATGCTGCTGAAACCGTCCCGCCACAAACGGTTGCTGTGCGTTGGGCAGGCCCAGGGCGGTGATGTCCCAGGTCATGAGTTCTGCCGTGGGTGCGAGTTCAAAGCGGGCCAGGTTGAGCGCGTCGCAGCCGCTGTAGGCCAGGGCTTCGAGCGGCAGCCATTCCAGGCGTGCGCCGTCACGCAGACGGGCATGCACCTGCTGCGTGGCCAGGCCCGCTTCGCTTCTGTAAAAGCGGGTGGCGCCGGGCGTAGTCACCAGACCATGCGCACCCTTGCCCACGGTAACCTGCATGTCCAGCGTGTCACCGCCCACCAGCCCGCTGGGCGGATGCACCAGCACGTTGTGGCAAATGGCATCGCCCTCGGGGTAGAGGCTTTGTAAAATGCGCAGCGGACCTTCATGTGAAAAACGGGCGACGCTGCGCCCGTTTTCCTGTGTGTAGTCCAGCGACAGGCGTGCGAGCCAGCTCATTCGCCCTGCGAGCCGCGGTGTGCCCAGGCGGTGGTGTGTTTTTCGATGTAGCTGAACAGCTCGTACATGACCATGGCCATGGCACCCACCACCAGCAGACCGGCAAAGGCCAGGCCCATTTGCATGGCTGAGCCAGCCGAGATCAGCAAGTAGCCAATGCCTTCGTTGGCGGCGGTCATCTCCGAGACGGTGGTGCCCACAAACGCCAGCGTGATGGCGACCTTGAGCGAGCCGTAAAAGTAAGGCATGGAGCGGGGCAGGCCGACTTTGACCAGCACGTCCCAGCGCTTGGCGCCCAACACGCGCAGCACGTCTTCGAGCTCAGGCTCCAGTGTGGCAAGACCCGTGGCGATGTTCACCATGATCGGAAAGAAGCTGATCAGGAAAGCCGTCAGGATGGCCGGGCCGATGCCGATGCCAAACCACACCACCAAAATCGGCACAAAGGCTGCTTTGGGCAAGGCATTGAAGGCGGTCATGAGCGGGTACACAGCAGCATAGGCAATCCGTGAACTGCCGATCACAAAGCCCAGCAGCACACCCACCACAATCGCAATCCCAAAGCCTGCCATGGTGACCCAAAAGGTGCGCCAGGCGTGGCCTGCGATCACTTCCTTGAACTCCATGAATTGTTGCCAGATGCGTGAAGGGCTGGGGAAGACGAATTCGGAGACGTTGAAGGCGCGGCACAGACCTTCCCACACCACCAGAGTGATGACCAGAAGGACCCAGGGGGACCAGCGTTCCAGTGTTTTCTTGTTCATGTCTAACCCTTACTGGTTGATGGCGGCGCCGTCTTTGCGCATGGCGCCGATGTGTCCGCGCAGCTCATGCACGATAGCGGTGAATTCGGGGGTGTAAGTCACCTCCAGATCGCGCGGACGCGGCAGGTCGATTTCGCGCTTGACCACAAAGCGGCCTGGGCTCTTGCTCATCACGTAAACCGTGTCGGCCAGGAACACCGATTCGCGCAGGTCGTGCGTGACCAGAATCACGTTGAAGCGCTGCTCCGTCCACAAGTCACGCAGCGTGCACCACAGCTCTTCGCGGGTGAAAGCGTCAAGCGCACCAAAGGGCTCGTCGAGCAACAGCATTTGGGGTTCGTGGATCAAGGCACGGCAAATGCTGGCGCGTTGCTGCATGCCGCCCGACAGTTGCCAAGGGAACTTGTCTTCGTAGCCGCCCAGTCCCACGGTTTGCAGCAGCTTGCGGGCGCGGGCCACATACTCGTCTTTCTTTTGCTTGAAACTGGAGCGGTAGGGTTCAACAATTTCGAGCGGCAACAGCACGTTGTCCAGCGTGGTGCGCCAGGGCAGCAGCGAAGGCGCCTGAAACGCCATGCCGCTGATCTTGAGCGGGCCCGTCACCGGTTGGTCATCGACCAGAATCCGCCCCTTGCTGGGCATCTTCAGGCCAGTGGTGAGCTTCATAAAGGTAGATTTGCCGCAGCCCGACGGACCGACGATGGCAATGAACTCGCCTTGCTTGACCTGCAAGTTGATGTCTTCCACTGCAAAGTGGTTCTGTGCCAGCAACTCTTCGTTGTAGGCGAGCCAGACGTTCTGGAAATCGACAAAGGCTTCGGACATGGTCCTTTTTCCTGTGGTTTGTGTTCTAGGGTGTATACAGAATCTAATCAAGAAAAGCCGGGCAGGGGCGCTGTGCAGCGCCGGCCAGCCCGGCATCAGGTGGCTTTGAAGTTACTTCTTGGCCTTGGGCAGGATGTCCAGCTCTTTGCTGGAGGGCAGGAAAGAGCCGTTCCAGATGTCGTCCACCTTGACGCGGGTCTTGGTGTTGAACGCGTCAGACACTTGCGAGGCCATCAGCGACAGGCGACCGGGGTTGACCTGGCCAAAGCCTTCGGCGCGGGCCGAGGGGCTGTTGATCACGGTATCAATCGCCAGTTGCAGGCGGCGGGTTTCGAGGGCGGTGTTGATGATGCCGTCGCGGGCCTTGACGGTGTCAATGGCTTTGGTGGGGTCAGCAATCACATCTTTGGCGCCTTTGGTGAATGCGCTCAGGAAGACTTTGACTGCGGCCGGGTTTTCCTTGAGGATTTTAGGCGAGGCGATGATGGCGTTGCCATACAGTTTGACGCCGAAATCGGGGTAGGGCAGCACGGTCACATCTTCAGCCTTGACGCCGCGCGCCTCGATGTTGAGCAGCGAGGTGAAGGTGAAGCCGGTGATGGCATCCACATCGCCGCGCACCAGCATGGTTTCGCGCAGTGGGGGGTCCATAGCGGTCCAGGCCACGTTGCCGATGCTGTTGGCCTTCTGGAAGATGGGGAAGGCGCGGCGGCCTGCGTCAAACACCGGGGCGCCCAGTTTTTTGCCGGTCAGGTCGGCAGGGGTCTTGATGCCGCTCTTTTTGAGGGCCATGACCGAAGCGGGGGTGTTGTTGTAGACCATCATGATGGCTACAGGCTTGTTGGGGGCATCAGGGTTGTTGGCGTGGAACTCCATCAGGGCGGCCAGATCGGCAAAACCCAGGTCATAGGTGCCAGAGGCCACGCGGGTGACAGCGCCGCCGGAGCCGTTGCCGGCGTCCACGGTCACGTCCAGGCCGGCGTCTTTGAAGTAGCCCTTGGCAGCGGGCACCAGGAACAGTGCAGATGGGCCCTCAAAGCGCCAGTCGAGCTGGAATTTGACGGAAGTGGCGGCCTGGGCTGTGCCCATGGCGGCCACGGTGGCCAGCGCTGCGGTGGCCTTGAGGAAAAAACGCTTGTTCATAAGGGCTCCTGAAACGGGTAAACGGTAAATTTGCTCAAGCAAATTCGGTGCCATTATGAGTCAGGTGCCTGACGCTGCGTGTCAGGTGCATCCCCTAGATCAAAAGCCCCGAAAGTGTGCGCCTTGCACCCTTTCGGGGAGTGTGTTCAGGTGTGTGCACCAGCTGCGGCCACAGCCGTCATGTTGAACACCCGACGCACGGTGGCCGCTGGGGTCAGGATGTGGGCGGTACCCGCCACGCCCATGAGCACCGGGCCCACCGTCACGCCACCGCTGGTGGTGGTTTTGAGCACGTTGTACAGAATGTTGGCCGCGTCCAGGTTGGGGCAGACTAGTAAATTGGCTGAACCGGTCAGGGTGCTGTCTTCCATGTACACGTTGCGGATTTCGGGTTCCAGTGCGGCATCGCCGTGCAACTCACCATCGCATTCGATGTCGGGGTGCTTTTCTACGAACAGGTCGCGGGCCAGCCGCATCTTGCGGGCGCTGGCGCGCTTGGACGAGCCATAGCTTGAGTGCGAGAGGAAGGCCACTTTGGGCACGATGCCAAAGCGCTGGATTTCGGCGGCGGCCATGGCGGCAATCTCGGCCAGTTGCTCGGCGCTGGGGTCTTCGTTGACGTAGGTGTCGGTGATGAACAGCGGGCCTCGTGGTGTCATGAGCGCGTTGAGGGCAGCGAAGTTGCTCACACCGGGCTTGCGACCCAGGATGGACTCGATGCGCTCCAGATGGGTCATGTAGCTGCCGGCCAGGCCACAGATCATCGCATCGGCATCACCCAGCGAAACCATGAGTGAGCCAATGATGGTATTGGATCGACGCACTGCCGCTTTGGCCACGGCGGGGCTGGCACCGTTGCGCTTCATGAGCTGGTGGTAGTGCTCCCAGTACTGGCGATAGCGCGGATCGTCTTCGGGGTTGACGTTTTCCACATCCACACCCAATCGCATGCGCAGGCCGGCTTTTTCAATGCGAGCCGCAATCACGGCCGGGCGACCGATCAGGATGGGGCGGGCCACATGTTCGTCAATCGCCATTTGGGCGGCGCGCAGGGCGCGTTCGTCTTCGCCGTCGGCGTAGGCCACGCGTTTCTGGCCTTTGGCGCCGATCTTGGCGGCGTTGAACACCGGGCGCATCAGGATGCCGGTTTGCGTCACAAAACTTTGCAGTTGCTGGCGGTATGCGTCCATGTCGGTGATGGGCCGCGTAGCCACACCCGACTCCATGGCCGCTTTGGCCACGGCCGGTGCAATACGCAAAATCAGTCGGGAGTCAAAAGGCTTGGGAATCAGGTAGTCGCTGCCAAAGCTCAGGTCCTGGCCTGCGTAGGCGCTGGCTACTTCTTCGCTGATGTCGGCTTTGGCCAGATCGGCAATCTGGCGCACGCAGGCGAGCTTCATGGCTTCGGTGATCTTGGTCGCGCCGCAGTCCAGCGCGCCCCGGAAGATGTAGGGGAAACATAAAACGTTGTTGACCTGGTTGGGGTAGTCCGAGCGACCGGTGGCGATGATGCAGTCCGGGCGTGCGGCCTTGGCAATCTCGGGGCGGATTTCCGGCTCGGGGTTGGCCAGGGCCAGGATGATCGGTTTGTCTGCCATGGTCTTGACCATGGCTGCAGTCAGTACGCCAGCGGCCGAGCAGCCCAGAAACACATCTGCACCATTGACGGCATCGGCCAGCGTGCGTGCTTCGGTCTTTTGGGCATAGCGGGCTTTGGACTCGTCATAGCCGCCAGGGCGGCCTTCGTAGATCACGCCCTTGGAGTCGCACACAAACACGTTCTTGGGGTTCACGCCCAAGCCCACCATCACGTCCAGACACGCCAGGGCGGCAGCGCCTGCACCCGAGACGGCCACTTTGACCTTGCCAATGTCTTTGCCGACCAGCTCCAGACCGTTGAGCATGGCCGCCGCCGAGATGATGGCGGTGCCGTGCTGGTCGTCGTGGAAGACCGGAATGTTCATGCGCTCGCGCAGTTTTTGCTCGATGTAGAAGCACTCAGGCGCCTTGATGTCTTCGAGGTTGATACCGCCAAGGGTCGGCTCCATGGAGGCAATGATCTCCACCAGCTTGTCCGGGTCGCGCTCGGCCAGCTCGATGTCAAACACGTCGATACCGGCAAATTTCTTGAACAGTCCACCCTTGCCTTCCATGACGGGCTTGCTGGCCAGCGGGCCAATGTCGCCCAGGCCCAGCACAGCGGTGCCGTTGGTGATCACGGCCACCAGGTTGCCGCGGCTGGTGAAGTCGTACGCTTTGCTGGGGTCGGCCGCAATGTCCAGGCAGGGATAGGCCACGCCGGGTGAGTAGGCCAGCGACAGGTCGCGCTGGTTGGACATGGGCTTGGTGGGGTTGACCGAAATCTTGCCGCGTGTGGGCAGACGGTGGTAGTCGCGGGCGGCGTCGCGTAGGGCTTGTTCGGCGGGGGAGAGATTCTGGTCAGACATGGTAAGTAGGCGAATAAGTCTCTAGAGAAGGAGATCTAGCGTAACCGATTTGTAACGCCCAACAGCCTGTGGATTACCACCATAAAAAGCAAAAGGCCAGGGACTGCCTGGCCTTTTGTGGGAGAAGGTCACTCAGTGCGCTTCAGCCTGCTTGGCAGCTTCAATTGCATCGCGGCTGTCACCGCTGGCACCATTGAAGAACAGGTTGAGCAGCACTGCGCTCAGCGAGGCCAGCAAAATGCCCGACTCGATCAGCGGGTGCAGGCTATGCGGCATCCACTGTTTGAAGTTGGGGGCGATCAGCGGAATCATGCCGATACCGATCGAGATGGCCACGATCAGCGAGTTGAAACGGTTGTTCTTGAAGTCCACACCACCCAGGATGCGGATGCCGGTGGCAGCCACCATGCCGAACATGACCAGACCCGCGCCGCCCAGCACCACGGTGGGCAGGGACTCGACCAGAGCCGCCATTTTGGGCAGCAGGCCCAGGGCGATCAGGATCAGGCCACCGGCCACGCACACAAAGCGGCTCTTGACGCCAGTGACGGCGACCAGGCCTACGTTCTGCGAGAAGCTGGTGTAAGGGAAGGTGTTGAAGATGCCGCCGATCAACGTGCCCAGACCGTCGGTGCGCAGGCCGCGTGTCAGTGCGGCCTGATCGACTTTCTTGTCGGTCATTTCACCCAAGGCCAGGAACATGCCGGTCGACTCGATCATCACCACGATCATGACCAGGGTCATGGTCAGAATCAGCACAGGCTCGAACACTGGCATGCCGAAGTGGAAGGGCGTCACCACATCAAACCAGGCGGCTTTCCCGACTTTGTCGAAAGTCATCAGGCCCATGGCCGTGGCCACCACACCGCCAATCACGATGCCCAGAAGCACGGAGATGTTGGCCACAAAGCCTTTGGCATAGCGGGAGATCAGCAGGATGGAGACCAGCACCAGGGCTGCGATGCCCACGCCGGTCAGGTCTGCATATTTGGGGTTGGCCATTTTGGGCAGCAGTGCAAGGCCTTGCGGCACGGGTGGCACCACGGAGCCAGGAGCGGCAGCGGCAGCGGCAGCAGCATCCAGCCATTGTTTGTGCTCTGGAGACACGATGCTGGGAGCTGTCGGACCAAAGGGGTTGCCAAAGATCCAGTTGATGCCGATGCGCATCAGGCTGATACCAATGACCGCAATGATGGTGCCGGTGACCACGGGCGGAAAGAACCGCAGCATGCGGCTCACCAATGGCGCGATCAAAATGGAGATGACCCCTGCGCCAATGATGGAGCCAAAGATCAGCTGTGCGCCTGCACCGCCGGGGTTGGCGTTGGCCATGGCGACCATGGGGGCCACGGCGGCAAAAGTCACGCCCATCATCACGGGCAGACGGATGCCGAACCACTGGGTCGCGCCCAGCGACTGGATCAGGGTGACCAGACCGCAACAGAACAGGTCGGCAGAGATCAGGAAGGCGACGTCTTCTGGACTGAGCTTGAGGGCCCGGCCAATGATCAGGGGGACGGCCACAGCGCCGGCATACATCACGAGCACGTGTTGCAGGCCTAGGGCGGCGAGCTTGCCCGAGGGCAGGTGCTCATCGACCGGATGAACGGTAGAACTCATGGAGAGGCTCCTTGTAAACGGTTGTGCATGAGACAAGAAAGCTAGATGTGTGCGATCTTGTGTTCTAAACTGTATACAAAATAAAAGAGCCTGCCGATTCGGAAAAACCCTGCCCCTCATTGTGGGCAGGGCAGGGACAGATTCAGCTGAGCAAATCCAGCAGCGTGCGTGCGACCACTTTGGTCGCACGGCGCACGTCTTCCAGCATCACGCGCTCGTCGTTGCGCTTGGCGTTGGACTCACGCACAGTGCGGGGACCTGCGCCGTAGATCACGCCGGGAATGCCGCGCTCCACATACAGGCGAACGTCGGTGTAGAGCGGCGTGCCAACGGCGGGAATGGGTTCGCCAAACAGTTCGCCGCCGTGTTTCTGGATGGCGTTGACCAGCGGCGCGTTGCCCGCCAGCGGCACCATCGCGTTGGCCAGCAGCATGCGGCGGATACTGACCTGCAGCTGCTTGCCGCCACGCGGTGGGTTGAAGGTCTTGGTCGCGTCCTCAATCGTCTTGCGGATGCTGGCTTCGACTTCGGCCGGGTTCTCTTCGGGGATCATGCGGCGGTCGAGTTTGAACACGACCTTGCCGGGCATAACGTTGGTGTTGGTGCCGCCACTGATCTGGCCCACGTTCAGGTAAGGGTGGGTGATGCCCTCGACTTTGGATGTGACCTTCTTGTAGTCGGCATTGAGTGCGTGCAGAGCGTTCAGGATGTGCACCGCGCCTTGCAGCGCGTCGGTGCCGGTGTCGGGAATGGCAGCGTGGGCCATTTCGCCTTGCACCGTCACTTCCATTTGCAGGCAGCCGTTGTGGGCGGTCACTACCTGGTAAGAAAAACCCGCTGCGATCATCAGGTCGGGCTTGGTCAGGCCCTTGGCCAGCAGCCAGCCGGGGCCCATTTCGCCACCAAATTCTTCGTCGTAGGTGAAGTGCAGTTCCACGCCGCCTTTGAGTGGCGCGTTCAGAGATTCGAGTGCGCGGGTGGCAAAGGTGAAGGTGGAAAAGTCGCTTTTGCTCACGGCGGTGGCGCGGCCGTACATGGCGCCGTTCTCGATCTCGCCGCCGTAGGGGGCGTGCGTCCAGCCCTCGCCGGGGGGCACCACATCGCCGTGGGCGTTCAGGGCAATGGTTTTGCCTGCGCCGTACTTGCGGCGCACGATCAGGTTGGTGATGGACTCCAGGCCGTAGGCCTTGACGTCGGCTTCGGGCACGGTGTGCTTTTCGGCATCCATGCCAAAGGCTTTGAGCAGGTCTGCGGTGCGCTCGGCGTGGGGGGCGTTGTTGCCGGGTGGGGTGTCGGTGGGCACCTGCACCAGCGCCTGCAAGAACTTGACCTGCTCGTCAAAGTGGGCGTCGATCCAGGCGTCGAGCTGTGCGTATTGTTGGGCGGTGGCGGTCATGCGGTCTCCGTCGCGAGTTGGTTCAGAACATGGGTGAATGCGTCAACACACAGTTGCATGTCGTCGCTGGTGGTGGATTCAAGCGGGTTGTGGCTGATGCCAGCGTTTTCGCCGCGTACAAACAGCATGGCTTGCGGCATGACTTCGTGCAGTTTCATCGCGTCGTGGCCGGCACCACTGGGCAGCTTGAAGAGCGGCACGCCCAGGGCGCTCACGGCGCGTTCCCAGCGGATTTGCCACTCGGGGGCGCTGGGGGCGGCGGCGGCGCGCATGGTTTCTTCAAGCTGATAGTGCACACCGCGACGTTCGCAAATGGTTTGCAGCTTTGCCAGGATGTCGCGCTCTAGCGCATCGCGCTGCGCATCAGTGGGAGCACGCAGGTCCAGGCTGAAGTTGCACTGTCCGGGCACCACATTGATCGAGCCGTTGGGCACATTCAGCTGGCCGATGGTGGCGACGCTGTCGCCGTCCTTGGCAGCGCGCTGCTCCATGTACAGGGCTAGTTCGGCCACCGCGCAGGCGGCGTCGCGGCGAAGGTGCATCGGGGTGGTGCCCGCGTGGCTGGCGGTGCCCACCACATGGCCCTGGTAGCGCACGCTGGCGTTGATAGACGTGACCACACCCAGGGGTATGTTGGCGGCGTTGAGCACCGGACCTTGCTCGATGTGCACTTCCACAAAGCCCAGGTACTGCGCCGGGTCGCGCTGGATCTTGGGGATGTCGTCCACACACAGGCCCGCGTGCTGCATGGCGGCGCGCATGGTGATGCCGTCAGCGTCTTTCTGATCCAGCCACTCGGGCTTGAAGTCGCCAATCAGCGCGCCCGAGCCGAGGAAGGTGGCTTTGTAGCGCTGGCCTTCTTCTTCGGCAAAGGCCACGGCTTCGATGCCAAAGGGCAGACGCTTGCCCTGCTGGTGCAGTTGCTGCACGCAGGCCATGGGCACGAAGATGCCCAAGCGCCCGTCGTACTTGCCGCCGTTACGCACAGTGTCGTAGTGGCTGCCGGTCAACAGGTATTTGGCCCCAGCCGTAGCCGGGTGGTAGCGTCCCACCACATTGCCCACGGCGTCGATCTCGACCTCGTCAAAGCCACAGTCCTTCATCCAGTGGCTGATGCGCTGGGCACACGCCCGGTGCGCATCGGTCAGGTAGGTGACGGTGAGCTGGCCTTTTTCGGCAAAGCCGGGGTCGCTGTGCTCGGCCAGCTTTTCCTGCCAGTCCCAGACCTGGTGGCCCAGCGTCGGCTCAACGCCGAATTTGTCGTTCAGGCGGATCTCGACGATGCGGTGGATGTTTCGCAGGCACTCCTGCAATTCAAACTCGGGGTGGCCGTGCAGGCGGCGCTCAAAAGCGTCAATGATTTGCTGCTTGTTGTAGCCCGCGCCACGTGGGCCGCGCACCGCGAGGATGAAGGGCCAGCCGAACTTGGCGTTGTAGTCGGCGTTGAGCTGCTGGATTTTTGCAAACTCTTCGGGCGTGCAGTCGGTCAGGCCCGCCTTGGTCTGCTCGTTGGTGGACTCTGCCGTCAGCGTCTTGCTGACCATGGCCTTGCCTGCCAACTCGGGGTGGGCGCGGATCAGGCCCAGTTGCGCGTCACGCCCGGCGTGCGACAACACTTCGCACATCGCGTGATTGAGGTGTGCGAGCGACTTGAAAGGCCGCTCGTTCAAAGCCTGCTCGGCGATCCAGGGCGAATGCTCGTACAGGCCGTCGAGCATTTGGGCCGCATCGGCGTGCGATGCGCTGTTGAGTTGTTCCAGTGTGAGTGCCATGTTCAGTCCATGTAGGGATGGGTCGCTTTCCAGTGCCGCGCAATGTCAATGCGCCGCGCCACCCACACCTTGTCGTGCGACTGGATGTGGTCCAGAAAGCGCTGCAGCGCGGTGATGCGACCCGGCCGCCCCAGCAAGCGGCAGTGCATGCCAATGCTCATCATCTTGGGGGCGTTGTCGCCATTCGGATCACCTTCGGCATAGAGTGCATCAAAGGTGTCCTTCATGTACTGGAAGAACGGGTCGGCGTGCGAGTAGCCCTGGGGCAGTGCAAAACGCATGTCGTTGCAGTCCAGGGTGTAGGGCACGATCAGTTGCGGCACCACGCTGCCATCGGTCTTTTGGACTTTCATCCAGAAGGGCAGGTCGTCGCCGTAGTAGTCGCTGTCGTATTCAAAGCCACCGTAGTCGGCCACCAGGCGGCGGGTGTTGGGGCTGTCGCGGCCGGTGTACCAGCCCAGCGGCCGCTCACCCGTGAGCTTGTGCAGGATCTCCATCGCCTCGGCCATGTGGGCACGCTCGGTGGCCTCGTCGACATTTTGGTAGTGGATCCACTTGAGGCCGTGGCAGGCGATGTCGTAGCCCAGTTCCTTGAAAGCCGCGGTCACGTCGTCGTGCTTTTGCAGCGCGGTGGCCACGCCAAACACGGTGAGCGGCAGGCCACGCTTTTCAAACTCGCGCAACAGGCGCCACACGCCCGCACGCGAGCCGTACTCGTAAATGCCCTCCATGCTGATGTGGCGGGCTTCGAACGCGGCGGGGTTGAACATTTCAGAAAGGAACTGTTCGCTGGCCTTGTCGCCATGCAGCACGCAGTTTTCGCCGCCTTCTTCGTAGTTCAGCACAAACTGCACGGCCACACGGGCGCCATTGGGCCACTGCGCGTGTGGCACATGGCGGCCGTAGCCCTTGAGGTCGCGGGGGTAGGGGAGGGTGGTGTCGTAGGTGCTCATGGGAAATCAGGACAAAGCGATGGAAACGTCGTGCGACGGAATCTTGCGGTCAAACGTCAGGCTCTCTTCCACATGGGTGAGGTGTTCCTGCATCAAACGGGTGGCCAGCGCCGTGTCTTTGCGCTCGAAGGCATCGATCAATCCTGCATGTTCGTGGGTAGAGGTTTGCGCTTCGTTGCGGGACTGGTACATCAGCGTGATCAGGGCGCAGCGCGAAATCAGTTCGCCCAGCACTTGCGCCAGAACACTGTTGCCCATGAGCTTGGCCATGAGCACGTGAAAGTCGCCCAACAGCTCGGTGCGGCCCGGCACGTCTTCGGCATTCAGCGCCTGCTCTTCCATGCGCACATGTTCGCGCAAGGCGGCAATCTGTTCGGGGGTGGACTGGGCAATGAAAGTACGCGTCATCTCCAGCTCCAGCATGCGGCGCACCGCAAACACCTGCTTGGCCTCTTCGACGGAGGGCGCCGCCACAAATGCGCCACGTGCGGGCTCCAGACGAATCAGCTTATGCTGGGACAGTTGAAACAGCGCTTGCCGCACCAGCGTGCGCGAAACGCCAAACAAATCGGCCAGCTTTTGCTCGGCCAGCTTGGCGCCCGGCAGCAAGCGGTGCTCCACAATGGCGCGGGTCAGGGCTTCGACAATGGTGTGGGTGGCGGTGGTTTCCATACCGGCTCCTTCTTTTGGCGAATGATAGCCAGAAAAACCAAAACTGTATACACTTGCGTAAACCAATCCTCCAAACAATCTCTGAAAGCGCATCATGGGACTGAGCACACACGTTCTGGACACCATGCACGGTTGCCCCGCTGCCGGCATGCAAGTCGCCCTGTACACCACGCAAGGTGAACAAGCCACCTTGGTCAAAAGCTTCACCCTCAACGCCGACGGCCGCAACCCGGACGGCCCGCTGTACGACAACGCCAGCCTGCGCAAAGGCACCTACCGACAGGTGAATGATGTGAGCGGGTACTTCCAAGCCAAAGGCGTTCAGCTGCCCGAGCCCAACTTCCTGAACCGCGTGGCGCTGGACTTTGGCGTCGCCCACGAAGATCAGCACTACCACGTACCTTTATTGGTCAGTCCCTGGAGTTATTCCACCTACAGGGGGTCCTGATTCTTTAAAATCGGGGTCTACCGTTTATTACCCCACCCGCACCATGATCCAAGTCACCAACACCGTGCGCTTTGTGCTTGACGGCAAAATTGTCGAAGCCCAGGGCGAGCGTCGCACCACCACCGTTCTCGACTATCTGCGCGAGCAGCTCCACCGCACTGGCACCAAGGAGGGCTGCGCTGAAGGCGATTGCGGCGCTTGCGTGGTCATGGTGGGTGAGCTCAATACCGCTGGCACCGCGATCGACTACAAGCCAGTCAACGCCTGCATCCAGCTGTTGCCCTCGCTGGACGGCAAATCGGTCAAGACCGTCGAGAGCCTTAAAAAAGCCGACGGCACGCTGCATCCGGTGCAGGACGAGATGGTCAAGTGCCACGGCTCGCAGTGCGGTTTCTGCACACCGGGCATCGTCATGAGCTTGGTCAATCTGGTGCAGGTGCTGCCCCAGCCCAGCCGCCAGCAGATCACCGATTCCCTGTCTGGCAACCTGTGTCGCTGCACCGGCTACAAGCCGATCATCGACGCGGCTGCCAAAGCCTGCGAGCGCCAGAGCGAGCTCAAGGTGGACGACAAGGCCGACGTGCCGCTGCTCAAGGAAATTGCACGTGCCAAGACGCCCACGCTGAGCCTGGACGGCGACATCATCGTGCAGCCCGTGGTGCGCACCCGCAAGGGCAATGAATTTGTCTCGCCCGCCACGGTGGCCGAAGTGGCCGACTACCTGCTCAAGAACCCGACCACCACGCTGCTGGCCGGCAGCACCGAGATCGGTCTGCAGGTCAACAAACAATTCAGCCGCCCCGACCACATCATGTACCTGGGCAATGTGGCCGAACTGCGCCAGATTACCGAGACGCCCAAGGCCTGGCGCATTGGCGCTGTTGTGTCGATCACCGAAGTGGAAGACCTGGTGGCTCAGGCTTACCCCGACTTTGCCGAGGTGCTGCGCCGCTTCGGTTCGCCGCCGATCCGCTCCACCGCCACGCTGGCGGGCAACATCGCCAACGGCTCGCCCATTGGCGACTCCATGCCTTGCCTGATGGCGCTGGGTGCCACGCTGGTGCTGCGCAAGGGCGACAAAACCCGTACCGTCGCGCTCGACCAGTTCTACACCGGCCAAAAGCAGAGCGTGTTGCAGGCGGGTGAATTCATCGAGGCCATCGAGTTGCCCAAACCCGTGGCGGGCCAGGTCTTCCGCGCCCACAAGGTCAGCAAGCGTTTCGAGCAGGACATTTCGGCCACTTGCGCCGCGATCACCTACACACTCAAGGACGGCAAGCTCAGTGGCGTCAAGCTGGCCTACAACGGCCTGAGCCCCTTCCCGGCGCGTGCGCCCAAGATCGAGGCCGTGCTCGAAGGCCAGACGCCCGCCAGCGTGACCGAAGCCGCGCTGGACGCCGCCGTTGCCGCCAGCTTTACCGCCCGCGACGGTCTGCGCGCCACCTGGGCTTACCGCTCGCTGGTGGCCCGCAACCTTGTCCTTGAGTTCATCGAAGAGCAGAAAGAGGTGGCGTAAATGAATGCACCGACCCCCATGAAAAACCTGTTGCCCGCCACGGGCGTGCAACAAGGCACCGACATCGTCCACGAGTCCGCCCACCTGCACGTGACCGGCGGCGCGACCTACATCGACGACATCCCCGAAGTGGCCGGTACGCTGTATGCCGCCATCATCAAGTCGCCCGTGGCGCACGGCGAGCTGATCGCTGACGGGATCGACCGCGACGCCATCCTGGCGCAGCACGGTGTCGTGGCGGTCTACACCGCCAAGGACAATACCGGGGAAAAAAAAAGCGGCCCCATCGTCCACGACGACCCTTTCCTCGCCGATGGCAAAGTGGAGTTCGTCGGGCAGGCCGTGGCTGTGGTCGTGGCGCGCAGCATGCTCTACGCCCGCGAAGTCGCGGCCAAGGCCAAGGTGCTGGTCAAGGAACTCAAGCCCATCCTGACGGTAGAAGAAGCGCTGGAAGCCCAGAGCTTTGTGATGCCTGCCAAAGGCATTGTGCGCGGCGACGCTGCGGCCGCGATTGCCGCTGCCCCGCGCAAGATCAAGGGCACGACCCGCACCGGTCAGCAAGAGCAGTTCTATCTGGAAGGCCAGATCACCTACGCCGTGCCGAAGGAAGACGGCCAGCTCACGCTGTACGTGTCCACCCAGCACCCGGATGGCAACCAGCGCGAAGCCGCGCACGCCCTGAACCTGCACACCAACGATGTGGAGGTGATTTGCCGCCGCATGGGCGGTGGCTTTGGCGGAAAAGAGGGCAACGCCAGCATCTTCAGCCAGAGCGCGGCCCTTGCAGCGTTCAAGCTGCAAAAACCGGTCAAGCTGCGCGTCAACCGCGACGACGACATGACCATCACCGGCAAGCGCC
>NZ_JAYPVP010000022.1:0-2161 GCF_038134685.1 Limnohabitans sp.
CTTTCACATCGGGCAAAAAGCTCATCTCGATGGTGCGCATGCCCTGGCCTTCGCAGCTGGGGCACCGGCCTTCGCCGGTGTTGAAACTGAAGCGGCCGGGGCCGTAGCCACGGGCTTTGGCTTCAAGGGTTTCGGCAAACAGTTTGCGGATGGTGTCCCAGAAGCCGATGTAGGTGGCCGGGCAGGAGCGCGGGGTTTTGCCGATCGGCGTCTGGTCCACTTCGAGCACGCGGTCGATGACCTCGAAGCCTTGCACGTCGGTGCAGCCGACGAGCGGCACGCGCTGTCCCTTGTCCTGGGCGGTGCGGCCCGTCTGCGTGCTGCGCTGTTGGACCAGCGCCTGCACGTTGGTCAGCAGCACATCGCGGGCGAGGGTGGATTTGCCGGAGCCGCTGACGCCGGTGACAGCCACCAGGCGCTTCAGAGGGACTTCAACGTCGACGTCTTGCAGGTTGTGGAGTTGGGCGCCGTTGAGGGTGAGCCAATGCAGGGCAGCGCTTTGCGCGCCAGAGAAATTGGGGTCAGCGCCCGAGTTTCTCTGCGCGAAATCGGGATCTGACCCCCATTTCTCCACCACGGCGCGACGTGGCTGCAACGGATGCTTCATGGCGTGCAGCAAATAACGTCCGGTTTGCGAATCGGTAGCGGCAGAGATGTCTGCGGCCGAACCTTCGGCCACCAGACGACCACCACGTTTGCCGGCACTGGGGCCGATGTCGATGATGTGGTCAGCTCGGCGGATGGTGTCCTCGTCGTGCTCCACCACCACCAGCGTGTTGCCCTTGTCGCCGAGCTTGTGCAGGGCGTTGAGCAGGATCTGGTTGTCGCGCGCGTGCAGGCCAATGGTGGGTTCGTCGAGCACATAACACACGCCCTGCAGGTTGCTGCCCAGCTGCGCGGCCAGGCGGATGCGCTGGGCCTCGCCACCAGACAGGGTGGGCGCGCCACGGTCGAGTGTGAGGTAACCCAGACCCACTTCTTCGAGGAATTCCAGACGGCTTCTGATCTCGGGGATCAGGTCACGGGCAATGTCGGCTTCGCGACCCGAGAGCTTGAGCGTTTCCACCCAGCGGCGCACATCGCTGACCGACAGGCGCGCGATGTCGGTGATGCGCCAGGCCTGTGTGCCTGCACCGTGCAGCTTGACGGCACGCGCGGTGGCGTTCAGGCGGGTGCCTTCGCAGGTCGGGCAGGCCACGTCCACCAGGTCTTCGACCTCGGGCTCGGCAAAGGTCTGCTCGCGGCCTTTGTCCTTGTCGCCCTGCACCGAGTCGTCAAACACTTTGCGCTGTTCCTTGCTCAGTTTGGTGCCGGTGCCCACGCAGTCGGGGCACCAGCCGTGCTTGCTGTTGTACGAGAACAGGCGCGGGTCCAGCTCGGCATACGAGGTGGCACAAGCCGGGCAGGCACGCAGGGTCGAAAACACGCGGTGCTGGCCAATGCGCGCCGTCGAAGTGCCGTTTTCCATGGCCTGCCTGAGACCGTCCAGATGGCTGAGCACATGCACCACGCCTTTGCCGTGTTCAAGGGCGGTGTTCAGCGCCTTGCGCAGTGCCGTTTCCTGGGAGGGCAGCACATCCAGGCTGGCCACAGGCAGTTCGATGTTGTGTTCCTTGAAACGGTCGATGCGCGGAAAACCCTGGGTGGGCAGGAACTCGCCGTCCACACGCAGGTGCGTGTAACCACGCGGGCGTGCCCATTCGGCCAGCTCGGTGTAGACGCCCTTGCGGTTGACCACCAGCGGTGCCAGCAGGCCAATGTGCTGGCCTTTGAACTGGGTCATCAGTTGTGCCGCAATGCTGTCGGGCGTTTGCGGTTGCACCGGCGTGTCGTCGTGCACGCAGTGCTGGATGCCGAGCTTGACGTACAGCAGACGCAAGAAGTGCCAGACCTCGGTGGTGGTGCCGACGGTGGATTTGCGACCTCCGCGTGAGAGGCGTTGCTCGATGGCCACCGTGGGCGGGATGCCGTAGACGGCATCGACCTCGGGACGGCCTGCGGGCTGCACGATGCTTCGGGCGTAGGCGTTGAGGCTTTCCAGGTAGCGTCGCTGGCCTTCGTTGAAGAGGATGTCGAATGCGAGCGTGGATTTGCCGGAACCGCTGACCCCGGTGATGACGTTGAACTGGCCGCGCGGGATGTTGACGCTCAGGTTCTTGAG
>NZ_JAYPVP010000022.1:2171-6645 GCF_038134685.1 Limnohabitans sp.
TTCGGCGGGCTCCTGCGCTTTGCTGCGCAAAGCAGAGAATTGGGGGTCAGAGCCCGAGTTTCTCTGCGAGAAATCGGGATCCGACCCCCATTTCTCCGATCCCGTAGCCTCGCTGCCGTATGGAGCCAGACGCTCGGAAACAGTCACGGCCTGCCCCATCGCCTCCGCATAGTCTCGCAGCGCAGCACCCGTGTGCGACGTCGGGTGTTGCCGCACATCTTCGGGCGTACCCTCGGCCACCACCAGACCGCCGCCCTCGCCACCTTCTGGCCCCAAGTCGATCAGCCAGTCGCTGGCGCGGATCACATCGAGGTTGTGCTCGATCACGACGAGCGAGTGACCGGCTTCCAGCAGCTTGCGCAGGGCACGCATGAGCTTGGCGATGTCGTCGAAGTGCAGGCCGGTGGTCGGTTCATCAAACAGGAACAGCGTGCCTTTGCGCGCCAAACTCTGGCGGCTGTTGCTGGCACTCTTGGCCGCTTCGGCCAGAAAGCCGGCGAGCTTGAGGCGTTGCGCTTCACCGCCCGAGAGCGTGGGCACGGGCTGGCCCAGGCGGACGTATTCGAGGCCCACATCGACGATGGGCTGCAGGGCACGGATGACTTCGCGGTCTTGCGCAAACAGGGCCGCCGCTTCGCTGACGGTGAGTTCGAGGATGTCGGAGACGTTGAGCAAGCGGGGCTGACCGCCAATCGCCTGGCGCTCGATCTTGATCTCAAGGATTTCAGGGCGGTAGCGCTTGCCATCGCAGTCAGGGCAACGCAAGTAGACGTCGCTCAAAAACTGCATCTCCACGTGCTCGAAACCCGAGCCGCCGCAGGTGGGGCAGCGGCCGTCGCCGCTGTTGAAACTGAACTTGCTGGCGGTGTAGCCGCGTTGCCGCGACTCGGGTGCTGTGGCGAAGATTTCGCGGATCGCGTCCCAGGCGCCCACATAGCTGACCGGGTTGGAGCGGGCTGTTTTCCCAATCGGCGACTGGTCCACAAACACCACATCGCTCAGGTGGTCCGCGCCCAGCAGTCGGTCATGGGCGCCGGGCGATTCGGTGGCCTTGCCGAAGTGGCGCATGAGCGCCGGGGCCAGCACGTCCTGAATGAGGGTGGACTTGCCCGAGCCGCTGACGCCGGTGACGGTGACCAGGCGCTGCAGAGGGAAGTCCACCGAGACGTTTTGCAGGTTGTGCTCGCGTGCGCCTTCAAGGATCAGGCGCGGCGTGCTGTCGGTGACCATGCGCTTGAGGCCCAGGCCGACCTGCTTGCGCGCACCCAGATAAGCCCCCGTCAGGGTGTCGGCGCGGCGCAGTGCTTCGGTGGTGCCGTCGAAGACGATCTGACCACCGCGCTCGCCGGGGCCGGGGCCCATGTCGATCATGCGGTCGGCAGCGAACATGACGGCAGGATCGTGCTCCACCACCACCAGCGTATTGCCCGCGTCGCGCAGGCGCAGCATGGCCTGGGTGATGCGGTGCATGTCGCGCGGGTGCAGGCCGATGCTGGGCTCATCGAGCACGAACAGGGTGTTGACGAGGCTGGTGCCGAGCGCGGTGGTGAGGTTGATGCGCTGGACCTCGCCACCACTCAAGGTGCGGCTCTGGCGGTCGAGCGTGAGGTAGCCGATGCCCACATCGCACAGGTATTTGAGGCGGGTGGTGATTTCTTCGAGCAACAGCTTGAGGGCCTGGGCCTCTGCGTCCTGCGAAGCTTGTGCGACGGCACTGGCACTCATGCGGTCAAAGAATCGACGCAACCGGTCGATCGGCATGAGCATGGTGTCGTGCAAACTCAGTCCCGGCAGGGCTTCAAGCTGCTCGCGTGACCACTTCACACCGGCGGGCATGAAGCGCTTGGCCGGATCCAGCACCGCATCGGCATCGTCCTTGGAACCGATGCGCCACAAGAGGCTCTCGGTCTTGAGGCGCGCGCCGCTGCAGGTCGGACACTCGGTGTAGCTGCGGTACTTGGACAAGAGCACGCGAATGTGCATCTTGTAGGCCTTGCTTTCCAGGTACTCGAAGAAACGCGCAATGCCGTACCACTGCTGGTTCCACTTGCCGTTCCAGTTGGGCGAACCTTTGATCACCCAATCTTTTTGCGCTTCGGTCAGCTTGGCCCATGGCGTGTCGCGCGGAATGCCGGCCGTCTCGGCATGGCGCATCAGGTCGTCCTGGCACTCTTTCCAGGCGGGCGTCTGGATGGTCTTGATGGCGCCAGCGCGCAAGGTGAGCTTGTCGTCAGGAATCACCAGGCCATAGTCCACACCGATCACCCGACCAAAGCCACGGCAGGCCTCACAGGCCCCTACCGCCGAGTTGAACGAGAACATCGAGGGGGTCGGGTCGGTGTAGCGCAGGTCGCTGTCGGGGCAATGCAGGCCGGTGGAAAAGCGCCAGACCGAGAAACCGGGGTCAGAGCCCGAGTTTTGCTGCGCAAAATCGGGATCCGACCCCGGTTTCTCTACATAAACATTGAGTCGGCCGCTGCCGCGCTTGAGTGCCACTTCGATCGCTTCGACCACACGGGCCTTTTCAGCATTGGACAGGCGGAAGCGGTCGGCCACCACGTCCAGCACTTTGCGCGGCCCGGTGGGTGTGGCTACTTCACGCTCGGCCTGCACCTTGGTGAAGCCACTGGCCGAGAGCCATTGCTCGACCTGCTCGGCTGTGGTGTTGGATGGCAGCTCGACCGGAAAAGTGAGGTACAGGCGCGGGTCCCCAGCTTCGGCGGCGCGGCGCTGCAGTTCGGCGTAAATGGTTTCGGGGCTGTCGTGCCGCACCGGCTGGGCGGTGTCACGGTCAAACAGCTGACCCAGCCGGGCGAACAGCAGCTTGAGATGGTCGTTCAGCTCGGTCATGGTGCCCACGGTGGAGCGCGAGCTGCGCACCGGATTGGTCTGGTCGATCGCAATGGCCGGGGGCACGCCTTCGACCTTGTCCACTGCCGGCTTGTCCATCCGGTCCAGAAACTGGCGCGCATAAGCGCTGAAGGTTTCGACGTAACGCCGCTGTCCTTCGGCGTACAGCGTGTCAAACACCAGACTCGATTTGCCTGAGCCACTGGGGCCGGTGACCACCGTCAGTTCACCCGTGCGGATGTCGAGGTCAAGGTTTTTGAGGTTGTGCTGGCGGGCGCCACGGATGCGGATCTGGCCTTGGGACATGGTGACTCTCTAGAGGCTGAGGCCAAACATTCTAGAGGTCCTTCGCAGCGGCTGTGCGCCAAGGGTTTTCAGGTGAAAACTTGATCCGGATCAGGGCTGGGACATTCCCTTTGCCCAGTCTGCGGTCAGTCTGCCAAAATGAACTTTTCCCTGTTCGCATTTGCACGCCCATGACTTTGCCCGCTTTCGACCTTGGACAATGGCTCAGCGCCCACCGTATCTGGGGCTTGCTCAGCGCCTCCACTCGCCGCAGCCTGATGCAAGGCAGCCAAGAGCTGCAACTTGAACGTGGTCAGTCCCTGGCCCAAGCAGGCGAATGGCCCGACGCCCTGTGGCTGATCCTGGAAGGACGAATCAACCTGCACAACGCCCAACGTCAGCACACCCACGCCATGTATGCCGGCGAGTCTTTCGGCCAAGGCATGACCGCCATGACGCTGCAACAACAATGCAGCGCGCAGGCCAGTACGGATGCCCACCTGCTGCAGGTACCCACTGCGCTTGTGCAGGCTTTGCTGCAAACCGACCCGGCACTGGAGCCCTTTTTCCCCGTCCCTCTTTCGGGCATGCTGCCCGGCAAACCCTCACAGGCCACAGCGCCCAGCGCATCAGAAGGAATCAGCCTGCTCAGCCGCCCCTTGCACAGCCTGGTTCGGCACCAGCCCATCACCCTGCCGCCCAGCCTGAGCATTTTGCAGGTGGCGCAGGCCATGCGCGAGCGCAGCGTGTCCTCCATCATGCTCACCGAAAACAACCAGTTGGTGGGGCTGGTCACCGATCGCGACATGCGTAATCGCGCCCTGGCCGCCAGCGTGGATGTGAGCCGCCCTGTCAGCGACATCGCCACACTCACCCCCAAAACCCTCGACCACAACAGCACCGCTTTTGACGCTTTGCTGATGATGGCACGACACAACATCCACCACGTTCCGGTGATGGATGGCGAGCGCATTGTGGGCATGCTCACCGCAACAGACCTGACCCGTCAGCACGGCACCTCTCCCGTTTATCTGTCCAGCGACATTCATCACCAAACCAGCGTCGAAGGCCTGGTCAAAATCAGCGCCAAAGTGCGGACCATGCAACAGCAGCTGGCTGCCGCACACACCAGCGCCTACGACACGGGCCACATCATCACCACCATCACCGATGCACTGACCACACGCCTGATTCAGCTGGCCGAAGGTTTGCTGGGCCCTGCACCGGTACCCTATGTGTGGGTAGCAGCAGGTTCGCAAGCACGCAGCGAACAAACCGCCAAATCCGACCAGGACAACTGCCTGATCCTGGACGACAGTTTTGATGCCGACAAGCACGG
>NZ_JAYPVP010000022.1:6655-30181 GCF_038134685.1 Limnohabitans sp.
GTCCCTACTTCAAAGCCTTCTCGAAAATGGTGTGTGATGGACTGGCCGAATGTGGCTATATTCACTGCCCCGGCGAGATGATGGCGATGACCGACCAATGGCGCCAACCCCTGCGTCAATGGCGCGACTATTTTGACCGGTGGATCCATGTGCCTGATGGCAAGGCCCTGATGCTGACCACCGTGTTTTTTGATCTGCGTGCCGTCTACGGACAGTCCGAGCTTTTGCAACGCTTGCGCGATGAAGTGCTGGAGCGGACCAAAGGCAACACCCTGTTTCTCGCGCATATGGTCGGCAACGCTCAAAAGCAGCGCCCCCCCTTGAACCTGTTCGGCCAGATCTCCACCATTCGCTCTGGCGAGCATGCGGGAACGGTGGACCTCAAACATCAGGCACTGGCGCCCATCGTGGACCTGGGGCGCATTTACGCCTTAGCCAGCGGACTGCATGACGTCAACACGCATGACCGCATCCAAAGCGCTTCCAGCAAAGGTGAAATCAGTGCGCAAAGTGCACGCGACCTGCGCGACGCTCTCGAATTCATTGCCAATTTACGGATCGCCCACCAGACACAGCGCATGAATGACGGCCTGGCTCCGGACAACTATCTTTCCCTGGACGAGTTGTCCAACTTCGAACGGGGCCATCTCCGCGATGCCTTCTCGGTTATTCAGTCACTGCAAAGCGTCTTGGGCAACCGTTATCACTTCTGATCTACCCGACTCAGTACTTGAGGCGCGCATAAAAGGTTTTTTGAGCTGCCGCTCTGGCCTGCCCCAGGGTATGGATTCCCATGTCTGCCAGCAAAGGGATCATGCGCAAAAACACCTCTGCAGTCACCATCGCATCGCCCAGGGCGTTATGGCGGCTGGTGACCATGATGTTCATGCGCTGTGCAATGGCCTCCAGGCGATGCGATTCCTGGTTGGGGTGTATCACGGCAGACAACAACAAGGTGTCCAGCACCGGCTGCTCAAAGCGCAGGCCGGTTGTGCGCTCCTTGAGTTGCAGAAACTTCATGTCAAACGCTGCGTTATGGGCAACCAGCACGGTGTCCTTGGCATAAGCGTGAAACACGGGCAGAACTTCTCCGATGGCAGGGCGGCCCTGGACCATGTCCGGCGTGATGCCGTGAATGGGAATGGAGGCTGCCGGGATATTGCGCTGCGGATTCACCAGCTGCTCATAGGCCTCATGCCGCAAGAGCTTGCCATTCACAATCCGGGTGGCTCCAATCTGGATGATTTCATCACCTTGCGAAGGGTTCAGTCCCGTGGTTTCCGTATCAAAAACGGTGTAGCTCAGCTCGCTCAATCTCATGTCATCGAGTGCGCTTTGCACAGGCGCCGTCTTGAACAGGTCAAAGTCAAAGAACTCGGGGCGACTGTCTGTCGGCTGCAGCGCATCGACATCGCGCTGCTCATGCATCCCGGCCGCTGGCAGGCTCAATCTGAAAAGCGCCTGATGACGGGTACGCTCGCGCTCAAACGAGAGCATGCCCGAATGCCGGTTCATCACATCCCTCACACTCAAGGGTGAGTGCCCCTGCCCCACAGTCATCGGGTCAAGCTCCCAGCTCATCACGGTTTCTGTGCTCATGTTGTGACCGGTCCAGATCAGGTCAATCAACACCTTATCGCCCAGCGCCTGCGTGCGCAATTGCAAATAGCGCACATCAAACTCATCCACCAGGCGGTTGGCCAGATACAGCAACACCTGCAACACGCCAAAGCTATCGACCTTGACCCACACGTCAGGCTCGACCACCTCAACACTCACCTCTTTGCCCGTATGCTTTTCGATGCGCTTTTGGGCCACCGACACCAGGTCGGCCACCAGCATGTCCTCCAGCGGCCAGCGCGTCTTGAGCGCCTGCATGCTCGATGCACCTAGCTCCTGAATGCGCTCCTGCGCTTTAGCCAGCTGCTCCTGCAGCAAGGACAGCTGGACACCCCATGAATCAGGCGCTTTGGCCAAACTGTTCAGACTCGATCGCATGGCAGCCAAATGGGTGAGTGCACTTTCCGTCAACCCGACCAGGGCCTCATCACGTTCAGCCTCTTCAGTGAAGCTGCTGGTCACGTTCTCCAGCATCAACACAAAGCCCTGCAAGTGGGTTTCGACCGACGCATCCTCTGTGGCCCGAACGGGCGCCATATGGACCCTCAAGAATTGTCCTGAGGGCGTGGTCGTCAAGAATTGAGTTGCGGGCTGTGCAGCACCACGGTCCATGCGCAGACGAATGTTCTCCAACGCATGGTCCAGCAGCGACTGCTCCAGCAAGGCATAGATCGAACGGCCAATCCCCAACATGGGTATGCTCGCATTGGCCGACTTGCCACGCGAGAGCACCTTGAACTGCATCCGCGCCCGGTTGTTGTAGAGCAGAATGCGCCCATCCAGATTGCAAACAACCACGCTCTGCGCCAACTCGGACATGAGCGCCGCAAGCCGGTTTCGCTCTTTACGAACATCTGCACTGATTTCAAGCACCTGGCGCTGAACATCGTTGCGCGCAGCGTCACGGGAGCGGGCCAACTCGTTGACGGCTTGGGCCAGACCTTTCAGCGCCTCATGAGACTGTGTCTGAGCTTCAATTTCCAAGGGCTGCTCACTGGCCGCCAGCATGCGCACCTGTTCGCGCAAACGGTCAATGCCACGGCGATAGCGCTTGTCCAGTTGACGCCACGCCCATCCCATGAGCGCCAGCAAGACGGCGAACCCCAAGGCTCCCAGCACCCAAGCACTTTGCCCGTCCACTGACTGTCTCCTTCACGCTTTGTGACTTTGATCACTTGCCATGCACCACAACGGCAAGTCTTTGTGCCCATTGTGCGACCAGCGCTGACCTTGCACTGACGCGCGGGTGCAGCAGCCCGCGGTGTGCTTGCGTCACATCAAGAAAACTGGTTTATTTTTTGGGAGCGGGCGGATGCGCATGCCGACCCAAAATAAAGTTGGCGAAGAACTTGCACCAGATGGTGCTTCCGGCGATGGCTGTCCAGGCGTCGTAGTCCAGTCGGCCCAACAAGACAAAAACAATGACCACCACAGCAATTGCACCGGCAATCATGTTGATGGCGGCTTCATACGGCGCAAACTTTTCGGGATGAGCGGGAGAGACGCCCCGTTTCAGCGCCACCTCGGAAAAGTCACGCTTGATGACGATACGGTAAGCACGGCGCCACCAGAAAAATGCCATCGGAAACAAGGCCAGGAACAACACCCAGGTCAGGGCCACGCTGACGTCAAAAACCATTGAAGACTCCAACTGCCGCTGTGCAGCGGCTCATGAAAAAGCCCTGCCGACTTGCATCGGCAGGGCTTTGGATTGTCTCACTGTTCTGGCAGCAAGCCGCCAGAAACTCAGGACAACTTAGTGAGCACCGTCCACCATTTTGGAACCGCGCGGCACGCGCACGTTTTCCACCATCTGCTGGATGTGAGCTGGCGGCTCAGCGGTCACTTTATCGACCACGAAGGCCACGATGAAGTTCACGATCGCGCCAACTGCACCAAAGGCTTCAGGGGTGATGCCGAAGAAGGCGTTCGGGCCACCAATCAGGTCCAGATAATCCGTACCCTTGATGAAGAACAGACCCTTGTGTGCAAACACATAGAACAGGGTAATGAACAGACCAGCCAGCATACCGGCCATGGCACCTTCCTTGTTCATCTTCTTGGAGAAGATACCCATCATGATGGCGGGGAACAGAGAAGAAGCAGCAATACCGAAGGCCAGAGCCACGGTACCGGCAGCGAAGCCAGGCGGGTTCAGACCCAGGTAACCGGAAATCACGATGGCCACAGCCATGGCAATCTTGCCGGCCATGAGTTCGCCCTTCTCGGAGATGTCCGGGTTGAACACGTTCTTCACCAGGTCGTGAGACACGGCGGAAGAAATGGCCATCAGCAGACCCGCAGCGGTCGACAGCGCAGCAGCCAGACCACCAGCAGCCACCAGTGCGATCACCCAGTTGGGCAGCATGGCGATTTCGGGGTTAGCCATCACCATGATGTCGGCGTTGACAGTCAGCTCGCTGCCTTTCCAGCCAGCGGCTTCGGCCTTGGCTTTGACGGCGTCGTTCTTGGTCTTGTCGTTGTAGAACTGGATACGGCCATCGCCGTTCTTGTCTTCAAACTTCAGCAGACCGGTTTTTTCCCAACGCTTCATCCAGTCAGGACGAGATTCGTAGGAAATGCTGGACTCAGGAGCGTACAGATCGCCACCAGCCTTAACAGCAGTGTTGACCGTAGCGTGCAAGTTCAGCTTGGCCATGGCAGCCACAGCAGGAGCGGTGGTGTACAGGATGGCGATGAAGATCAGCGCCCAGCCAGCGGATGCACGTGCGTCTTTCACCGAAGGCACGGTGAAGAAGCGCATGATCACGTGGGGCAGACCAGCCGTACCGATCATCAGGGACAGGGTGTACATGAACATGTTGAGCATGCTGCCTGGCATCTGGGTCGTGTACTTGCCAAAGCCCAGGTCAGTCACCACTTGGTCCAGCTTGGCCAGCATGGTCATGTCGGTGCCCTGGAAGTGGCCACCCAGACCCAGCTGGGGCAGGAAGTTGCCGGTCAACTGCAGGGAGATGAAGATCGCAGGGATGGTGTAGGCCAGAATCAGCACGATGTACTGAGCCACCTGCGTGTAGGTGATGCCCTTCATGCCACCGAACACGGCGTACAGGAACACAATGGCTTGACCAATGTAGATACCCGTGTCGCTGGACACGTTCAGGAAGCGGGAGAAGGCCACGCCCACACCGGTCATCTGACCGATGATGTAGGTGGTGGAAGCAGTCAGCAGACAGATCACGGCCACAGTGGAAGCCGACTTCGAATAGAAGCGGTCACCAATGAACTGGGGCACAGTGAACTTGCCGAACTTGCGCAGGTACGGAGCCAGCAGCATGGCCAGCAGCACGTAGCCGCCGGTCCAGCCCATCAGGAACAGCGCGCCGCCGTAACCCATGTTGGCGATCAAGCCGGCCATGGAGATGAAGGAGGCGGCCGACATCCAGTCAGCTGCGGTAGCCATACCGTTCATGCGCGGACCGATGTTGCCACCGGCTGCGTAGAACTCACTTGTCGAGCCAGCACGGGCCCAGATGGCGATGCCGATGTAGAGCGCGAAGCTCAGACCGACGACCAGATAAATTGTGCTTTGCAGATCCATATATCGTCTCCTCAGTCTTCGTGAACATCAAATTCACGATCGATCTCGCCCATACGCTTGGCGTAGTAGAAGATCTGGATGATGAAGATGTAGATTGAACCCTGCTGGGCAAACCAGAAGCCCAGGGGATAACCGCCCAGGCTGATGCTGTTGAGCATCGGGGCGAACAGGATGCCGGCGCCGAAGGAAACCAGGAACCAAACGATGAGGATGTTCCTCAACAGCTTGATAGTGGCGTTCCAATAGGCATGACTTTTGTCTTCCATTTGAATACCTCTCAAAACGTTATGACACCCAACAAAACAGCTGTTGGGTCGACACACGCTACGGAATTTTCCGTATCGGTAGGCGGACTGTGTTCAAGCCAGCTTACTGATTTCTTAACTTTTGGGGCTCCGGGACGTATTTCTGGGGGTTTCAAGGGAAAACACTTACTCAAATACCGCAACGGAGTCCCTACGCTCTAGGGAAAACACCATGAATGATCATCTCTCCCCCGCTCAACTGAAGTCCCGCGTGCGTCGCCTGACTTTGCTATTGGTGTGCATCTGGTTGCTGACCATTACCCTGCCTGCTTATTACGCCCGTGAGCTGAGTCAGGCGTTTCCCGGCTGGCCTTTGCACTACTGGATTTCGGCGCAGGGAGCTTTGCTGGTTTTTCTGGCCCTGGTGGTGGTGCATGCCGTTTTGGTCAATCGCTGGGAGTCCAGCGTCCAACACCCACCTCTGACTCAGGACTCAAGCCTGGATTGAATCTTCTGCCAGACCTGTCGCTTATCCTGCGGGCTGGCCTGACTCCACTGTGCGATTTCCTGCAAAGTGCGCAAGCAGCCCAAGCACAAGCCCTCTTTAGCATCCATGCTGCAGATGGACTGACACGGCGAAGGCACAGGCTCGCGCTCGTCCTTTTCGAGTACCTGCCGCGCACGCGCCCTCAAGCGTTCGGTCACAACCATTTTCAGTTCCTTTGAGCTTTGCCTGCATGTGGGCCACAAACGACAATCGCGATCACTGGCCTTTTCTTTTTGCCCACACTTATTTGTAATATTTTGAACTTTTCCCAAATATCTAGCATTTACGGTGTTTTAAACAAATTCTTCTGCATTAGGGGTTAGCACCAGTCATCATGTGCATTTCCTCAAATACAATCGCGTTGCCTATTTCAATGCCAGAATGAGGCTTTCAGGAAGGTTTGCGCCTTCCTTTTTTTTTGTCTGCACACAGGCGATGGCGTATGCTAGTGGCATTCCAGTACAACAATGCCACGACCGTGACCACGCCCCGCAGGACACCGCGCAAGAGCGCCGAGACAACTACAGCATCATCTGCAACCGAACCTCTGCACCATGGTCAGGTATTGCGACAGTTCCGCATGCTGTTCAATGCAGTGCGCAGGCATTTTCACCGGCTGGAAAAGCAGGCTGGCATTGGAGGTGCCAATGTTTGGGCCTTAAGCCTGATCGAGCAAAACCCCGGCATCGGCGTGTCTCGATTGGCCGAGATCATGGATATCCATCAGTCCACCGTGAGCAACTTGCTGCGCTCCATGATCAAGTCCGGGCTGATTCATACCGAAAAGTCCGCCAAGGATCGGCGCGCAGTTGAAATCTATGCGCTGCCCGAAGGGCTGAAAATCCTCAAGCGTATTTCTGTGCCCTATGAGGGCGTATTGCCACGTGCACTCAGCGAGATCGATCTGCAAACGCTTGAGCGCCTGCACAAGGACTTGCAGCAGTTGATCGATCGCATCGACATCGACGAAAACGCTGCCCAGACCCCGCTGGCCCTGTTGTGACAGTTGGCAACGCAGGTCCGGTCACGGCTTGCGTTGAACCCCGGTGGGTAGCGAGGCCGCAGCCTGCCAAGCCCCCTCATGAAACCAGGCGTCGCCCTGCAGATATGCGCGCAGCATGGGCAAAGCATCCTGCCCCCAAAACAGCTTGTCGTCGACCCGGATGCTCGGCACGCCGAACAAGCCCAAGGCAATGGCTTCGTCCGTATTGGCCTGCAAAGCTTGCTTGACCTCAACACCAGTCGGGTCGCGTTGCGGCTTTAACTGAAGGCCAAGTTGTCTGAGACGATCAGCGTCGGTCGCCTCCAGGGCGCTGCACCAGACATGGCGAAACACCTGCTCACATACTGCACGGCCAGGCGTTCCCGATGTATCGCAAGCCAATGCCAGGCGCAGCAAGGCCAAGGGATTGAATGGGTGGGAGGCGGGTAACTTGAGGTCACACCCTTGCTGGCGCGCCAGCCACTGTACTTGGCGGTAGGTCCAGTCACGTTTGCCAGGAATTTCGGCTGGCCCCAGCTGCCCGTGGTGCTTGAGCAAACCCGCAAACAACACTGGTTTGTAGACCACCTGTACATCGAGCCCCTCCAGCGCTTGAGGCAAGGCAGCAAAGGCGAGCCAGGCGTAGGGCGAGATGAAATCCAGATAGAAGGTCAACGTTTTCGGCGTGTACGTCATGTCGTCTCCACCACATCGGCCACCGGGGCACCGGTCAGGCGCTTGAGGTCCTCGGGTTCCAGGCAAAAAACGGCATGGGGATGCCCTGCAGCAGCCCAAATGGACTCAAAGCGCCAAAGGTCTGCATCAAGCAAAGTGACTGGCGAGTTCAGGTGCGCTAGAGGCGACACACCGCCAATCGTAAAACCGGTGTGCGCCTTGACGAACGCTGCATCCGCACGCCCCACTTTGCCCACCAAAGCCGAGACTTTTTTCTCGTCCACACGTCGATCACCCGAAGTCACCACCAAGACGGCCACCTCATCTGCTTTGCGCTTGAAGATCACGCTTTTTGCAATTTGCCCCAGCTGCACGCCCAGACCATCTGCTGCCTCTTGGGCTGTGCGCGCCGCTGCATTGAGCATGATCGGCGCATGCGGATGCGCCGCTTCCAGCAAAACTGTGGCCACCCGTTGCACACCTTCGGGCAAAGCATGGAGTTGCGAACCGCACATGGGACTCAGCCCTTGCGTTTGTTGAGAATGGCCGTGGCCACACGCGACTGTGGTGCACGGCTGAGATAAGCACTGATAAACGCCCCAGCATCCACCAGGGCATCTAGGTCAATGCCTGTATCGATACCCATGCCGTGCAACAAAAACACCACGTCTTCGGTGGCCACATTGCCGGTGGCGCCTTTGGCATAGGGGCAGCCGCCCAGACCGGCCACCGAAGACTGAAAGTTCCACACCCCCATCTGCAAGGCCGCCAGCGTGTTCGACAGCGCTTGTCCATAGGTATCGTGAAAGTGGCCACTGATGTGGTCCACGTCATAGTGCTGCAAAGTCGCCTCGATGGCGCGCTGCACCTTCAGCGGCGTACCCACACCAATGGTGTCGGCCACATCCACGCGCTGCACACCGATACCTTTCATCAGGCCCGCCAGGTAAGCCACCCGCTCGGGAGCGATCTCGCCCTCGTAAGGACAGCCCACGGTGCAGCTCATCGCACCGCGCACCGCGATACCTGCCGCCAGTGCCGCTTCGACCACAGGCGCAAAACGTTCGATGCTTTCGGCGATGGAGCAGTTGATGTTTTTCTGGCTGAAAGCCTCGCTGGCGGCGCCAAACACGACGATCTCATCGGGTTTATCAAGCACCGCCGCCTCATAGCCCTTGAGGTTGGGCGTCAGCACTGAATAGCGCACGCCGCTTTGACGCTGGATGCCGGCCATGACTTCATGGTTGTCGGCCATTTGCGGCACCCACTTGGGGCTGACGTAACTGGTGACCTCGATCTCTCTGAGACCAGCGGCTTGCAGCCTATGCACCAATTCAATCTTGATGGCAGCAGGTACAGGCTGTTTTTCGTTTTGCAAGCCGTCGCGCGGACCAACGTCGATCAGGCGAACTTGGGAGGGCAGTTTCATGGCAAAGCTCAACTGGACAATTTCAGTAATTCTGCACCCTCTGCAAGCTGATCGCCCGGCGCATAAAGCAACTCCAGCACCTCGCCGTCGTGGGGCGCAGCCAGTGTGTGCTCCATTTTCATGGCTTCCATCACCGCCAGCGGCTGGCCGGCCTTGACCTTGTCACCCACCTTGACGGCAAAGGACACCACCTTGCCCGGCATGGGCGCCGTCAGGCGTCCGCCTTCTTCGGCCACCTCGCCTGCATGGGCCAGCGGGTCCTGCAAGCTCATGCGTGCAGCACCGCGCGGCGTGAACACATGCGCTACTTCGCCTTGCCAATGCACCGTGCTCAGCAAGCGCTCGGCATGTTGCACCAACAAGCCATCTGCTTGCATGCTGAACTGCAGAGGCAGGGTTTCACCCGCTCCCACTCCCAAAGCCAATCCCTCGCGACCATAGGTCAAAACGGCCTGCACCCTCTGCTCATCTTGCACCAGCGTGAAGTGTCGTTGCGTGGTGCCATGCGACTGAAAACCGTCGCGTGCGCTGAACGGATCCTCACCTGCCAGCGTCTGCTCGGCGGCCAGCGTGTGCGCGATCACCGCTGCAGCCGTAGCCTGCACACCCACCGGGTCCTGATTGAACAACACCGCCTCTTCGCGCTGGATGAGTGCGGTATCGAGCTTGGCGGTAGCAAACGAGTCGCTGCGGACCACATGGCGCAGGAACTGCACATTGGTGTTCAGGCCCACGATCTGCGTCTGCGCCAGCGCGGTGTCCAGCCGGGCCAGCGCCTGCTCGCGGGTGTCGCCATGCACGATCAGTTTGGCCACCATCGAGTCGTAAAAGGGGCTGATGGTGTCGCCTTCGCGCACGCCATCGTCAAAGCGCACCGCGACGCTGGCGTCGCTCGGATCCGCTCGCTCAAAGCTCACCGCCTGCGGCTTGCGGTAGACGGCGAGCGTGCCGGTGGCGGGCAAAAAGTTGTTGTCCGGGTTCTCGGCGCAGATGCGCGCCTCGATCGCGTGCCCCTGCATGCGGATGTCTTCTTGCGCCAGCGGCAGCGGCTCGCCGCAGGCCACGCGCAGTTGCCACTCCACCAGGTCCAGGCCGGTGATGGCTTCGGTCACCGGGTGCTCGACCTGCAGGCGGGTGTTCATCTCCATGAAATAAAAGCGCATCGAATCGGGCTGGTCGTAAGCCGCCTGCTCGACGATGAATTCCACCGTACCGGCACCCACATAGTTCACAGCCTTGGCGGCGGCCACAGCGGCCAGGCCCATCTGCTGGCGCAGCTCAGGCGTCATGCCGGGGGCCGGGGCTTCTTCCAGCACCTTCTGGTGGCGGCGCTGCACCGAGCAGTCGCGCTCGAACAGGTACACGCAGTTGCCCTGCGTGTCGCCAAACACCTGGATTTCAATGTGACGTGGGCGCTGCACGTATTTTTCGATCAGCACCGCATCGCTGCCAAAGCTGTTGATGGCTTCGCGTTTGCACGACTCGAGCGCGGCCATGAAATCCTGCGACTTGTCGACCGCGCGCATGCCCTTGCCACCGCCACCAGCACTGGCTTTGATGAGCACCGGGTAACCGATGCGGTCGGCTTCGGCCTGCAACAGCGCCGGGTCCTGGTTGCTGCCGTGGTAGCCGGGCACCAGCGGCACACCGGCTTTTTCCATCAACTGCTTGGACTCGGCTTTCAGGCCCATGGCCAGAATCGCCGAAGCGGGCGGGCCGATGAAGACCAGGCCGGCTTCGGCACAGGCGTTGGCAAAGGCCTCGTTCTCGCTCAGAAAGCCATAGCCGGGATGCACCGCCTCGGCGCCCGTGGCCTTGGCGGCGTCGAGGATGCGCTGCCACTGCAGGTAGCTGTCCTTGGGAGCCGAGCCGCCCACATGCACCGCCTCATCACAGGCCTGCACATGCTTGGCGCTGGCATCGGCGTCGGAATACACCGCGACGGTTTTCACGCCCATGCGGCGGGCGGTGGCGGCCACGCGGCAGGCAATTTCGCCGCGGTTGGCGATCAGGATTTTCTTGAACATGATCTGTACTCCTCAGGCCAGCCAACCCGGCTGACGCTTGTCGAGAAAAGCCGACAGGCCATCCTGGGCTTCGGGAGTGGCGCGCAGCTGCGCGATGCGCTGGGCGGTATCTTCCACAACAGCATCGTTGATCGGTTTGTTGTCCACCGCGCGGATCAGGTCCTTGGCGGCGGCCTGCGACAGCGGACCGCCCTGGATCAAGGCATCCACAATCTCCTGCACTTTGGCGTCCAGTTGCTCAGGCTCCACCGCTTCGTGCACCAGACCCAGTTCGCGCGCCCGCAGCGCGTCGATGCGCTCGGCCGACTGGAAATAGCGGTAGCTCTGACGCGCACCGATGGCCCGCACCACGTATGGGCTGATGGCTGAGGGGATGATGCCGAACTTGACTTCGGAGGTGGCGAACACGGCCTTGGTGGACGCCACCGCGATGTCGCAAGCCGCCGCCAGTCCGGTGCCGCCGCCCAAGGCCGCGCCCTGCACGCGGGCAATGGTGGGCTTTTTCATCTCGGCGAGTACGCGCAGCATGCGGGCCAGCGCGCGGGCATCGCGCAGGTTGTCTTCCACGCCGTTTTGTGCGGCACGCTTCATCCAGTTCAGGTCGGCGCCAGCCGAGAAGCTCTTGCCGCGCCCGGCCAGCACCACCACGCGCACGCTGGCGTCCTGGTCCAGTGCTTCGCAAGCGGCTGTGATTTCGGCGATCAGGGTTTCGTCAAAAGCGTTGTGCACGTCCGGGCGGTTCATCCACACGGTAGCCACACGGCCATTTTTTTCAATTTCGAGGGTCTGATACACGGTGAACTCCTTACATGCGGAACAGACCGAACTTGGTCTCGGGGATCGGTGCATTAAGCGAAGCGCTCAGGCCCAGCGCCAGCACGCGGCGCGTATCGGCGGGGTCGATCACGCCATCGTCCCAGAGGCGGGCGGTGGCGTAATAGGGGTGCCCCTGGTCTTCGTACTGCTGCTTGATCGGGGCCTTGAAGGCTTCTTCTTCCTCCATGCTCCACTGACCACCCTTGGCTTCGATGCCATCGCGCTTGACGGTGGCCAGCACGCTCGCGGCCTGCTCGCCGCCCATGACGCTGATGCGGGCGTTGGGCCACATCCACAAAAAGCGCGGCGAGTAGGCGCGGCCGCACATGCCGTAGTTGCCCGCGCCAAAGCTGCCACCGATGATGATGGTCAACTTGGGCACCGCAGCGGTGGCCACGGCGGTGACCATCTTGGCGCCATTGCGGGCAATGCCCTCGTTTTCGTATTTGCGCCCGACCATGAAGCCGGTGATGTTCTGCAAAAACACCAGCGGCGTCTTGCGCTGGCAGCACAGTTCGATGAAGTGCGCGCCTTTGAGCGCCGATTCGGAAAACAGGATGCCGTTGTTGGCGATGATGCCCACCGGCATGCCTTCGATGCGGGCAAATCCGCACACCAGTGTGGTGCCAAAGCGCGCTTTGAATTCGTCGAACTCTGAGCCATCGACGATGCGGGCGATGATTTCGCGCACATCGAAAGGCTTGCGGGTGTCGGTCGGGATCACGCCGTACAGCTCTTTGGCGTCGTACTTGGGCGGCACAGGCGCGTGCGTGGCGATGTTGGGCGCTTTTTGCGCGTTCAGGTTTTTGACCGCGTTGCGGGCCAGCGCCAGCGCGTGCAAATCGTTTTGCGCCAGGTGATCGGCCACACCCGACAGGCGGGTGTGCACATCGCCACCGCCCAGGTCTTCGGCGCTCACCACTTCACCGGTGGCAGCCTTCACCAAGGGCGGGCCGCCCAAGAAGATGGTGCCCTGGTTCTTGACGATGATGGTCTCGTCGCTCATGGCGGGCACGTAGGCGCCGCCCGCCGTGCACGAGCCCATGACGACGGCGATCTGCGCAATACCCTGCGCGCTCATGTTGGCCTGGTTGAAAAAGATGCGGCCAAAGTGGTCGCGGTCTGGAAAGACCTCGTCCTGATTCGGCAGGTTGGCGCCGCCCGAGTCCACCAGATAAATGCAGGGCAGGCGGTTTTGTTGCGCGATTTCCTGCGCCCGCAGGTGCTTTTTGACGGTCATGGGGTAGTAGGTGCCACCCTTCACTGTGGCGTCGTTGCACACGACCATGCAGTCCACGCCGTTGACGCGGCCGATGCCCGCGATCACGCCCGCACAGGGCGCATCGTTGTTGTACATGTTGAGGGCTGCCAGCGGCGCAACTTCGAGGAAGGGCGTGCCGGGGTCGAGCAGGTTCATCACGCGATCGCGCGGCAGCAGCTTGCCACGGGCGGTGTGCTTGGCGCGGGCGGCTTCGCCACCGCCCAGTGCCACACGCTCCAGGTGGGCGCGCAGGTCGTCTACAACGCGCTGCATGGCCGCAGCGTTGGCGGCAAATTCAGCCGAGCGAGGATTGAGTTGTGAGTGCAAAACGGTCATGGGCATTCCGGATCAAGCATTTGATGACGCCAGCATAAGCCTCTACGCCAAAGGCTCAAAGCCAAACAGGTCACAAATCCTGCCAAAATATTAACCAAATGAACTTACCCTCGTCGTCAAAAGCCGCCACCCCCATCGCCTTCATAAGATCGATGGTCATGGCCTATACGCAAAGAGGGATGGACCCATCCAACGCCTTGTCACAGGCACAAATCACGCCAGAACTTCTCAAGCAAGACCATGCCCGCGTGACCGCCCTACAAATGGAGTGGATGTCCGAGGCCGCCATGCGCGATCTTGATGACGAGGCACTGGGATGGTTTCGCCGTCGCCTCCCCTGGGGAAGTTACGGCATGCTGGTGCGCGCATCGTTGACCGCACCTACACTGGGCGTGGCTTTGGCGCGCTGGTGCAGGCACCACAATTTGCTGACCGAAGACATTCACCTGCAGCTCCAAAAGTCCGGGGCCCAGGCTCACATCGAACTCAAAGAGCTGCATAACCTGCAGCACATGCGCGAGTTTTGCACGGTGTCCATCCTGCGCAACGCCTTGGGCGTCGCCTGCTGGCTGACCGACTCGCGCATCCCAGTGACAGAAACATCGCTTCACTTTCCGGCGCCTGCTCACGCAGACAGCTACCGCGTGTTGTTTGATGGCCCCAGTCTGTTTGATCAGGAAATCAGTCGCCTGAGTTTTGATGCAGGCTATCTCGATTTGCCCGTGCGACGCGATGAAGCTGCTTTGCAACGCATGTTGCAGCGCGCACTGCTCTTGACCGTTCGCCCCTACAGACGCGACCGATTACTGGTCGAAAAAGTGCGCCAGGTCCTGGCTCAGCACCCTCAGTCCAGCCGCAATGCAGAAGACCTGGCCGCACATCTGAACCTCTCAGCCCGAACGCTGCACCGACAACTCAAGGAAGAAGGCGCAAGCCTTCAACAACTCAAGGATGCCGTCAGACGGGACATGGCCAGCGAATTGCTCCTGCGGACCACGCGCCCGATCAAACAAATTGCGGCAGAGGTCGGATTCGTGAACGAAAAAAGCTTTATGCGCACCTTCAAAACCTGGACCGGCCAAACGCCGGATGAGTTCAGGACAAACGCAAAGTAGCCATGCTGGTGAACACGCGCTTCGCCCCCGCCTGCATCAGCGGTTCATGCGCAGCTGGCGGCTGCGCATAAGCCCATACCGCCGCACCCGCAGCAACACCTGCCGCAATACCCACGGGCGTGTCTTCGATGACCAAACACTGCACAGGATCCACCTGCAGATGCGCGGCAGCGGCGAGGTAAACATCAGGGTAGGGCTTGCTGCGTGGCATCTCGTGTCCGCTGAAAATGCGGCCTGCAAAAAAGTCGTGCAGGCCCACTTTGCGCAACATCATCTCGACCTTGTAACGGTCTGCGCCTGAGGCCACAGCAATGCGTCCATCACACTGATCGCTCAAGTGCTGAACGGCGTCGTGCACGCCATCAATGGCCGAAATGCGCTGCTCCAGCTGCACATTGCGACGTTCAAAAAACTGCTGCAACCACTCGTCCGTCAGCGGTACACCCGTGTTCGCTTCGATCAACGCTCGCTGGCTTTTGACGGTATGTCCCACAAAGCGCTGCATGCATTCGGTCAGCGTCATGCGCCAGCCCTGCTCTTCGAACATGTCGCGCAACACACCACAGGTGATGGCTTCGCTGTCAACCAGCACGCCATCGCAATCGAACAAAACAGCCTGAAAATTCATGTGCGGATGATACGTGGATCAGCGCATATCCCCGTCCACATAGAACCAACGTCCGTCTTCGCGCACAAAACGGCTGAGTTCATGTTGTCGCACCGCACGACCTGCCAGCCGGAAACGCGCTACAAATTCAACCTCTAACCTGTCCACCCCCGTTGAGCGGTGGCTTTTGATGTCGAGCCCCAGCCATTTGGCCTGCGACTCCAGCTCCAGTGTGGCAGGCCGGGTGCTGCTGTGCCAGGTTGCCAAAAGATAGGGCACATCAGCCAACACAAAGGCGCTGTAGCGCGAGCGCATCAAGCGTTCGGCATCGGGTGCTGCCTCACCCGCGTGCAAGGGGGCGCAGCAAGCGGCATAGGTCAGCAGCCGCTTGTGAGCATCAAGACGCCCACACGGGCACACATCCACCTTCATGCGGCTGACCTCGTAGCAAGATCTCAGTGCGCCTTGCGCGCCGCGCTTTCGGCCTTGTGCTGTTCAAGCGAGACGATGGGCGATCCTGACTTTTTCCAGGCCGCAAATCCGCCATCGATATGGGCCACATTGGTCATGCCCATGTCCATCAACGTTTTGGTGGCCAAGGCGCTGCGCCAGCCTGCACCACAAAACAGGACAAATTTTTTGCTCTCATCGCCAAACACCGGCTTGAAATAGGGCGACTCCGGATCCACCCAGAATTCAAGCATGCCGCGGGGTGCGAGCAAAGCACCGGGAACGGTGCCGTCACGCTCAAGTTCGCGCGGGTCACGAATATCCACGATTTGCACGTTCGGGTCGGCTTGTTTTTCGCGCACCTGCTCCACAGTCAATGTGGTCACTTGCGCCATGGCTTCGTCCACCAGAACGCGGAATCCTTTGGTAATCGGCATGCTTGTCTCCGTGTCGTTTTACAGCCCGCGCTGAATGATGATTTTTTGAACGTCGCTGGTGCCCTCGTAAATCTGGCACACCCGCACGTCCCGGTAAATCCGCTCGACCGGGAAGTCGCTCACATAGCCATAGCCCCCCAGGGTCTGGATGGCCACCGAGCACACCTTCTCTGCGGTTTCGCTGGCAAACAATTTGGCCATGGCGGCTTCTTTCAGACAAGGGCGGCCAGCATCGCGCAGACTGGCAGCGTACCAGATCAGCTGTCGTGCGGCCTCAAGCTGCGTGGCGCATTCAGCCAGCCGAAAGCCCACCGCCTGGTGGTTGAAGATGGCGGTGCCAAAGCTCTCGCGCTGCTTGGCGTAGTCAATGGCCACTTCGAGTGCGCTGCGCGCCATGCCCACGCTTTGCGCACCGATGCCGATGCGTCCACCTTCCAGCGCAGACAGCGCAATCTTGTAGCCCTCGCCCTCCTGACCGATCAGGTTTTCCGCAGGAATGCGGCAGTTGTCGAAGTTGATCTGGGCGGTGTCGCTGCTGTGCTGGCCCAGCTTGTCTTCCAGACGCGCCACCACATAGCCCGGCGCGCTAGTGGGCACCAGGAAAGCACTCATGCCCTTCTTGCCCGCGCCCTTGTCGGTCACGGCAATGACGATGGCCACATCGCCGTGCTTGCCGCTGGTGATGAACTGCTTGACGCCATTGATGACGTATTCGTTGCCCTCTTTCACGGCGGTGGTTCGCAGCGACGAAGCGTCCGAGCCCACATGCGGCTCGGTCAGACAGAACGCGCCCAGCAGCTCGCCCTGCGCCAGTGGCGTGAGCCATTGCTTTTTCTGGGCGTCGTTGCCGTACATCATGAGGATGGCGTTGACCGGACAGTTGGTCACGCTGATCGTCGTGCTCACGCCACCATCACCGGCGGCAATCTCTTCGAGCACCAGCGCCAGCGTCAGGTAGTCCAGACCCGCGCCACCCAGTTCCTCGGGCACGCAGATGCCATACGCACCCAGCGCGGCCAGGCCTTTGTGGGCCTCTTTGGGGAAGTGGTGTTGCTTGTCCCACTCGGCGGCGTGGGGCCACAGCTCTTGCCGGGCAAAGTCACGCACCGCGTCGCGGATCATTTCCTGGTCGGGGGTCAGCAGCATGGCAAATCCTTAAACCAGTTCAAGCGCCACGGCCGTGGCTTCGCCGCCGCCAATGCACAGCGTAGCCAGGCCTTTTTTCAGGCCACGGGCCTGCAGGGCGTGGATCAGGGTGACCATGATGCGGGCGCCAGACGCGCCAATCGGGTGGCCCAGCGCGCAGGCACCACCATTGACGTTGACCTTCTCATGCGGAACTTTCAGGTCGTGCATCAGCGCCATCGGCACCACTGCAAAAGCTTCGTTGATTTCCCACAGATCCACATCACCGACCGTCCAGCCGGCTTTGGCCAGGGCTTTTTCGGTCGCGCCCACCGGGGCGGTGGCGAACCACTCGGGCTCCTGCGCATGGGTGGCATGGCTGGCGATGCGCACCAGCGGCTTGCAGCCCAGCTTGGCTGCCGTGCTCTCGCGCATCATCACCAAGGCGGCCGCGCCGTCGTTGATGGACGAGCTGGCCGCGGCCGTGATGGTGCCGTCCTTTTTGAAGGCCGGCTTGAGCGTGGGGATCTTGTCGATCTTGATCTTGCCGGGGCCTTCGTCGGTGGCAATCACCGTCTCGCCGGCGCGGGTCTTGACCGTGACGGGGGCGATTTCCTTGGCGAAGCCGCCATTTTTGATCGCGTCTTGTGCGCGCTGCACGCTGGCCATCGCAAAGGCATCCTGCTGCTCACGCGTGAAGTTGTACTTGGCGGCGCAGTCCTCGCCAAAGGTGCCCATGCTGCGGCCGGCCTGGTAGGCGTCTTCGAGGCCGTCGAGCATCATGTGGTCAAACAAGCGGTCGTGGCCAATGCGGTACCCGCCACGGCCCTTGAGCATCAGGTAAGGGGCATTGGTCATGCTTTCCATGCCACCGGCCACGAGCACGTCGTGACTGCCAGCCACGAGCATGTCGTGCGCAAACATGGCCGCGCGCATGCCCGAGCCGCACATCTTGGACAGCGTGACCGCACCCGCACTCTTGGACAGGCCGCCCTTGAATGCGGCCTGGCGCGCCGGGGCCTGGCCCTGGCCCGCCATCAGGCAGTTGCCAAACAGCACTTCGGTCACGAGCTCGGGGGCGATGCCTGCACGCTCGACGGCGGCCTGGATGGCGACACCACCCAGATCATGGGCGGCGAGCGTGGAAAAGTCGCCCTGGAAGCTGCCCATGGGGGTGCGGGCAGCGCTGACGATGACGATGGGGTCGGACATGGTTTTCTCCAATCAGAAAGTGCAATGACCACGCCACCCCATGCGGGTCACGCGGCCGAAAGTGCGCCACCACGCGGGTAGCGCTTGAAAGCGTTGCGAAAAACGTCAACCACTTCGCCAGCGTGGCGCATGGTGACACCGAGGTCTTTGACCAGGCCGTTGTCCAGGCCATAAATCCAGCCGTGTACGCTCACGTTCTGACCACGGCTCCAGGCGTCCTGCATGACGTTGGACATGGCCACATTGCCCACCTGCTCGATCACATTCATCTCGCACATGACCGATTCGAGCTCGGCTTGGGGCAGGTGGTTCAGGCGCTGGCGGTGGCGCAGGCGCACGTCCTGCACGTGGCGCAGCCAGTTGTCGGCCAGGCCTACACGGGTGCCCCGCGTGGCGGCCAGCACACCGCCGCAGCCGTAGTGGCCCACGACCATGATGTGCTCGACCTTGAGCGCATCAACCGCGTACTGGATGACAGACAGGGCGTTCAGGTCAGAATGCACCACCACGTTGGCCACATTGCGGTGCACAAACACCTCACCCGGATCGAGACCGGTGATCTGGTTGGCGGGCACGCGGCTGTCGGAGCAGCCAATCCAGAGGTACTTGGGGTTTTGCTGGTTGGCCAGACGCGAGAAATAAGCCGGGTCTTGCTGGACCATGCTCTGCGCCCAGGCGCGGTTGTTGTCAAAAAGATGTTGAAGTGAGTCGCTCATGCATCAATTGTCGCAGCGCAGCAAAGCCATTGATGACCTACGGCTTTCAGCAGGTTTCAGCAAACAGCTCGCGGCCGATCAGCATGCGGCGAATTTCGCTGGTGCCAGCGCCAATCTCATACAGCTTGGCATCGCGCCACAGGCGGCCCAGCGGGTATTCGTTGATGTAGCCGTTGCCGCCGTAGATTTGCACGCCCTCGCCCGCCATCCAGGTGGCTTTTTCGGCGGTCCAGAGGATGACCGAAGCGCAGTCCTTGCGCACCTGGCGCACGTGATCGGTACCGAGCAGGTCGAGGTTCTTGGCCACGGTGTAGGCAAAGCTGCGCGCCGCCTGCAGCACGGTGTACATGTCGGCGACCTTGCCCTGGATGAGCTGAAATTCGCCGATGCTCTGACCAAACTGCTTGCGGTCGTGGATGTAGGGGATCACGTTGTCCATGACGGCCTGCATGATGCCCAAAGGGCCGCCGGTGAGCACGGCGCGTTCGTAGTCCAGGCCACTCATCAGCACCTTGGCCCCCATGTTCAGGCCGCCCAGGATGTTTTCTTCGGGCACCTCAACGTCCTGGAACACCAGCTCACCCGTGTGGCTGCCGCGCATGCCCAGCTTGTCGAGTTTTTGGGCAATGGAAAAACCCTTCATGCCTTTTTCGATCAGGAAGGCAGTCACGCCGCGGGCACCCATTTCGGGTTCGGTCTTGGCGTAGACCACCAGGGTGTCGGCGTCGGGGCCGTTGGTGATCCACATCTTGGAGCCGTTGAGCAGGTAGTAACCGCCCTTGTCTTCGGCCTTGAGCTTCATGCTGATCACGTCGGAACCCGCGCCCGGCTCGCTCATGGCCAGGGCGCCCACATGTTCGCCACTGATGAGCTTGGGCAGGTACTTGGCGCGCTGGGCCTCATTGCCGTTGCGCTTGATCTGGTTGACGCACAGGTTCGAATGCGCGCCATAGCTCAGGCCCACCGAGGCACTGGCACGCGAGATTTCTTCCATCGCCACCATGTGGGCCAGGTAGCCCATGTTGGCACCGCCGTACTCTTCGCCCACGGTGATGCCCAGCACGCCCAAATCGCCCATCTTGCGCCACAGGTCCATCGGGAACTGGTCGTCGCGGTCGATCTGTGCGGCGCGGGGTGCAATTTCGGCTTGGGCAAAGTCACGCACGGCTTCGCGCAGCGCATCAATGTCTTCACCGAGCTGGAAATTCAGGCCTGGCAGGTTCATGGGCATCTCCTTAATAAGTTTTGGGTACAGGCGCCAAGGTCTGCTGCATCACAGCACAGGGCGAGACCTTGCCATCGGCATCGATATGGTCGACCTCAGCAGTGGTGACGATGACGCGCTTGCCCGCCTTGACCACACGGCCAATGGCCCGGATCTCGCCACCTTGGTAACTGTTGAGAAAGTTGATCTTGTATTCCACGGTGACCACTTCCATGCCTTCGGGCGCCATGGTCAGGCCGGCATAACCGCCCGCAATGTCAGCCAAGGCTCCCATGGCACCCCCGTGAAAACCGTCTTGCTGCTGCGTGACTTTGTCGCCGTAGGGCAGCGCCAGCTCGACCAGGCCGCGCTCTGCGCGCAGCAGGCGCACATGCAGATGCTGCATCATGCCCTGGCGGGCAAGGCTGGTGGCAACGCGTTCGTATTCGGGTGTGTTCACAGCAGTGACTTTAATTGACGTTTACGTAAACGTCAATTAAAGCACACCCCGTATCTACCCCAAGATCAGGCGCCGACTTTGGTCGTCTTGGCCAGCAGGGCTTTGGCTTCCTTCTCGTGGGCCTTGACCTCGTCGAGCGTGGCCTGCAACTCGGCCATCTGGGCTTCAAGCTGTTGTTTATGCTGGGCCAGCACCACCAGAAACTTTTTGAGCTGCGGCCCGGTATCGCGCGGACTGTCGTACATGTCGATCAGGTCTTTGGCTTCTGTCAGGGACAAGCCCAGCCGTTTGGCCCGCAAGGTCAGTTTCAGGCGCGTGCGATCGCGGTGCGAATAGACCCTATTGCGTCCACCTGGACCACTGCGCTCGGGCTCGAGCAAGCCCATGTCCTCGTAAAAGCGGATGGCCCGCGTGGTGAGGTCGAACTCCTGCGCCAGATCGCTGATGGTGTATGTGGTGGCCATGTGCTCAAAAAAATGAAGGTTGACGTTACGTTAACGTCAATTTGCCACATCCTACCGCAAGAGCAGCAACTCACTCAACGCCAATGCGACAAGTCGATTTGCCTGAGCGCTTGCTGACGTTCACGGTAATCAGGCAGGATGCGTTCCACCCAGGACCAAAAACGCGGGCTGTGGTTCATCTCGTGCAGGTGCGCCAATTCATGCACCACCACGTAGTCCACCAAAGCCATCGGCAAATGCACCAGCCGCCAGTGCAGGCGAATATGTCCGTCGTGGCGGGCACTGCCCCAGCGGGTACGCGCCTGGCTCAGGGACAAACGGCTCCAGCGCACCCCAAGCAAAGGCGCGTGGTGGTTGAGCCGCTCGGTCAGCCCTTGGCGCGCTTGGGTTTGCAGCCATTGCTCGAGCGCAACCTGAGGCGTTTCGCCTTGCGCATCAAGCGGCAGTGGCAGCAGCAAGCGGCACTCGTCTTCACGCACCTGCAAGGCATCTTCACCCAACCCGAGCTGCCAGTCTTGCCCCCACAGTTGAAACTTGGCACCGTGCTTGCACACAGGGGGCGACACGCGAGGTTGTTGTTGGCGCTCACGCATGCTCTGCAAATGCCGCAAGATCCACGCCGCCTTTTCGAGCAAGAAACTTTCGATTTGCTTGACTCCCGCCCAGCGAGGGGCGCGCACCAGCAGGCCTTGCTGGCCCACCACGCAGCCAATGGTGCGCCTGCGCGTCCAGTCCAGACGGTACAGCACATGTTCGCCCTGCAACACGATGTGGCGGTTGGCACCTTCGGGTGCGGGCCAACGCAACCCGCGCTCAGCGCTGGTGAAGTCCAGCGCCAGCTGCTCAGGCGGCATAGGCCTCGGGATCCAGTCGACGCATTTCAGCTTCGATCCAGGCTTGCACTTCAGCCATCAGCTCATCGGCCTGACGCCCTTCGCTGGGGATGGGCTTGCCAATCGAAATATCCACCACGCCTGGACGCTTGACAAAAGCCTTGGTCGGCCAGCAACGGGCTGATGTCACGGCAATAGGGATCACCGGCACGCCAGCGGCAATGGCCAAACGGGTGCCCCCGGTTTTGTACTCGCCCACCTCGCCACGCGGGATGCGCGTGCCTTCGGGAAACATGATGACCCACACACCCTCTTTCATCAGGCGCTTGCCTTGCTGCACCACCTTGGCAAAGGCCCGTGCCTTCTGGCTGCGGTCAATATGAATCATGTCCATGCGCGCCATGGCCCAGCCAAAAAACGGAATGCGCAGCAGCTCTTTTTTGAACACATAGGCCAGCGGGTGCGGCATGATGGCCGGCATCACAAAGGTTTCCCAGGTGGACTGGTGCTTGACCAGGAGCACAGCCGGATCCTTGGCACCTTGCGGCAGGTTTTCCATCCCCTGCACACGGTTGCGGATACCCAAAATCAAGGTACCGCCTTTCACCGCTGTCCGCAACCAGCCTGCACAGATCCAGTACAGCGTGGTGCTGCTCACCACATAAGACACGGCCACGACAAACAATGCCCACGGCACCACCGTGATGCCCATCCACAGCACATGCAAAACGGAACGAATGCAATTCATGATCAACCTTGGAGCGTGGTGCTGTGCGTTTGCAGCAAGTCATCGACAAACGCCGACAAATCGGCATGCACACGGGTGTGTGCCGGAAAACCGGACGGCAGAGGCTCTCTGGGGTCATGGCCAGCGTGGCGTCCGGTCAACACCAGATGAGGCTGCGCATACACGGCTTCTGCAGCCTGCGCATCGCGCACGCTGTCTCCGACAAAGGGCACACCTTCCAGACTGATGCCGTAGCGCTCACCAATTTGCTCCAGCAAGCCCGGCTCGGGCTTGCGGCAGTGACAGCCTTCGTCCGCAGCATGTGGGCAATAAAAAATGGCATCCACCCGCGCGCCTACACGGGCCAGCGCTTTGGTCATGGTGTCATGCACAGCATTGAGGGCAGCCATGTCCAGCAAACCGCGGCCCAAACCGGATTGGTTGGAAGCCAGCACCACGTGGTAGCCTGCATGGTTCAAACGACCAATGGCTTCCAGCGCACCTGGCAAGGGCTCCCACTCCTCGGGAGACTTCACAAACTGGTCACTGGCACGGTTGATGGTGCCGTCACGATCGAGAATGACCAGTTTGGTTTGCATGTCCGTTCCTGTGTTCAGGCGACCAGGCGCGAAAGGTCGGCCACGCGGTTCATCGCCACATGCAGGCTCTTGAGCAG
>NZ_JAYPVP010000022.1:30191-37996 GCF_038134685.1 Limnohabitans sp.
CTGGCACGGTTGATGGTGCCGTCACGATCGAGAATGACCAGTTTGGTTTGCATGCGTGCTCCTGTTACACCGCCAGACGCGCCAGGTCGGCCACGCGGTTCATGGCCACGTGCAGGCTCTTGAGCAGGCCCTGGCGGTTCAGGCGCAGGTCCATCTCTTCAGCGTTGACCATCACATCGTCAAAGAAGGCATTGACAGGGCCGTGCAGGGCGGCCAGCGTCTGCAGGCTGGCCGTGTAGTCGCCCGACTCGAACTGGGCAGTGGACTCGGGCACCAGCTTTTGCATCGCGGCATGCAGGGCCTTTTCGGCATCTTCCTTGAACAGGGCGGAATTTGCATGCGCGTCCACTTCGCCCGCCTTCTTCAGGATGTTGCCGATGCGCTTGTTGGCCGCGGCCAGCGCCGGGCTCTCGGGCAAGGCGGCAAAGGCGCGCACGGCCGCCAGGCGCTTGGCGACGTCGGACAGGCGCTGCGGCTGCAGGGCCAGCACAGCGTCCACTTCCTGGGCGCTGAAGCCCTGCTCGCGCAGGCCACCGGCCAGGCGGTCGTAGATGAAGGCAGCAAGCGCTTCGCTGGCGTCGGTGATCTTCTCGCCAAACACCGGGGCCGACAGCGACAGCAGGGCCGACAGGTCGATCGCCAGGTCCTTTTCGATCAGCATGCGGATCACGCCCAGCGCATGGCGGCGCAGCGCGAACGGGTCCTTGTCGCCGCTGGGCAGGTTGCCGATGCCGAACATGCCCACCAGGGTTTCGAGCTTGTCGGCCAGCGCGACCACCACGCCCACGCTGTTGCGCGGCAGTTCGTCACCCGCAAAGCGCGGCTTGTAGTGGTCTTCAATCGCTTCGGAGATCTCCACCGGCAAGCCGTCGTGGCGGGCGTAGTAGCCGCCCATGATGCCCTGCAGCTCGGGAAACTCGCCGACCATGTCGGTCAGCAGGTCGGTCTTGGCCAGGCGTGCGGCCTGCTCGGCCTGTTTGGCCAGCAGGTCACCGCCCAGTTGCTGGCCAATGGCCTTGGCAATCGCACAGACACGCGCCATGCGCTCGCCCTGCGTGCCCAGCTTGTTGTGATAAACCACTTTGGACAGACCGTCGACGCGCGACTCCAGCGTCTTCTTGCGGTCCTGGTCAAAGAAGAATTTGGCATCGGCCAGACGCGGGCGCACCACGCGCTCGTTGCCGCCGATCACGGCGCTGGCGTCAGCGGGGCTGATGTTGCTCACCACCAGGAACTGGTGGGTCAGCTTGCCCGCAGCGTCCAGCAGCGGGAAGTACTTCTGGTTGGCCTTCATCGTGAGGATCAGGCATTCCTGCGGCACATCGAGGAACTGCTTTTCAAACGCGCAAACCAGCACGTTGGGGCGCTCGACCAGGGCGGTCACTTCGTCAAGCAGGGCATCGTCTTCAATGGGTTTGACGCCACCGCCGACTTTGGCCGCAGCGGCCTGCAGCTGGCGCACGATCTCGGCGCGGCGCTCGTCAAAGCTGGCGATCACGGCACCGTCGTTCTTGAGCACCTCGGCATACTGGTCGGCGTGCGGCACCACCACGGTGGGCACCTTGGCCTCAAAGCGGTGGCCTTGCGTGCTGTTGCCCGCCTTCAGCCCCAGCGCCTTGATGGACACCACGGCACTGCCGTGCAGGGCGATCAGGCTGTGCGCGGGGCGCACAAAGTTCACGCTGGTCCAGCCCGGCAGTTCGCAATCGGTTTCCAGCTGGTACTGCATGACTTTGGGAATGGGCAGCTTGGCCAATGCTTCGTCCAATGCCTTTTGCAGACCGGCGGCCAGGGTCGCGCCCTTGACCACGCTGTCATAAAACAGGGCTTCGGCCTTGCCATCCGGTGCGCGCTTGAGCGCGGCCACGGCCGCAGCGGGGTCGCTCACATCGGCGCCCAGGGCCTGCAGCTTCTTGAGCAGGGCGGGGGTGGCATTGCCATTGGCGTCCAGGCCCACGGTCACAGGCATCAGCTTTTGCTGCACCGCCTTGTCGGCGGCCTGCGCCAGCACGCCCGTCACATGGGCGGCCAGGCGGCGGGGGGAGGCGTAGGCGGTCACCACCGCATTGGCAGCGGCCAGCCCCTGGGCCTTGAGTTGTTCAGTCAGCACACCGGAAAAAGCAGCGCCCAGTTTGTTCAGCGCTTTGGGCGGCAGTTCTTCAACGAAGAGTTCGACGAGAAGGTTCTGTGTTGTCATTGTTCTTGTTCCTCTCAAGCGGCCTTCTTGGGCATCTGCGCCACCCACTCGCGCGGGGCCATCGGGAAGCCCAGACGTTCGCGGCTTTCGTAGTAGCTTTGGGCCACGCTGCGCGCCAGGTTGCGAATGCGACCGATGTAGGCCGCGCGCTCGGTCACGGAGATCGCACCCCGCGCGTCCAGCAGGTTGAAGGTGTGCGCGGCCTTGAGCACCTGCTCGTAGGCGGGCAGGGCAAGCTGCTGCACCATCAGGTTCTGCGCCTGCTTTTCGTGGGCACCAAAGGCAGTGAACAGGAAGTCCACGTCGGAGTGCTCGAAGTTGTAGGTGGACTGCTCGACCTCGTTCTGGTGGTAGACGTCCCCATAGCTCAGCGTGTCGGTCCACTTGAGGTTGTAGACGTTGTCCACGCCCTGCAGGTACATGGCCAGGCGCTCCAGGCCGTAGGTGATCTCGCCGGTGATCGGCTTGCAGTCGATGCCACCCACCTGCTGGAAGTAGGTGAACTGCGTGACTTCCATGCCGTTGAGCCAGACTTCCCAGCCCAGGCCCCAGGCGCCGAGCGTGGGGTTTTCCCAATCGTCTTCAACGAAGCGAATGTCGTTTTTCTTCAGGTCAAAGCCCAGCGCTTCCAGGCTGCCCAGGTACAGCTCCAGGATGTTGCTGGGCGCGGGCTTGAGCACCACCTGGTACTGGTAGTAATGCTGCAGGCGGTTGGGGTTTTCGCCGTAGCGGCCGTCCTTGGGGCGGCGGCTGGGCTGCACGTAGGCAGCTTTCCAGGGCTCAGGGCCGATGGCGCGCAAAAAGGTGGCGGTGTGGCTGGTGCCGGCGCCCACTTCCATGTCGTAGGGCTGGAGCAAAGCGCAGCCCTGGGCGTCCCAGTACTGCTGCAACTTGAGGATGATCTGCTGGAAAGTCAACATAGGGACAAAACCGCCTGTGCGGTGAAATGGTGTTGCGTCCACATGCGCAAACGCTCGATTTTACGCGCCAGCAGTGCTTCTTCTTCGCACCGCACTGCCCAGCAAAATAACAGAACATAGCAACCACAGGGGCCAAAGTCCCCAGCGTGCAGCCATGCGCGCGTAGGGCGTCAACCCTGTGCGCCCCTCGTATTCGCCTTGCAATATGCTGCGCTGGTAGGGGGGCAACTGCTGGCGTACCCGGCCCTGATGGTCAATGATCGCTGTCGCCCCCGTATTGGTGGCTCTCAGCATGGGACGCTGCAGCTCCAGAGCGCGCATCCGTGAAATGTTCAGATGCTGCGGGACAGCCACCGTGTCGCCAAACCAGGCAATATTGCTCGCATTGACCAGCACCGTGGGCGCCTCGCTGTCCACACGGAAGCGTTGCGCCAACTCTTCACCAAACACGTCTTCGTAACAGATATTGGGCGCAATGCGTTGTCCCTGCCAAGTCCAGCTGGGCGCATCTACCGGGCCACGCGCAAACTGGCCCAAGGGGATGCGCATCATCTGCACAAACCATTCAAAAAAGCTGGGGACAAATTCGCCAAAAGGCACAAGATGGTGCTTGTCATAGCGGTAGGGCTGGTCGCCACCCCAAGCTTCCAGGCTGTTGCGGTAAGCGCCTTGATCGAGGACGGGAAGTCCCACCAGCGCAGCGCGCGTACCCCCTTCTGGAAAAGCATCGCTCAGCGCCTGGGTGTAGCCGGGTGGCAAAGAGGACTTGAGCACGGGCCATGCCGTTTCTGGCGTCACCACTAAGGCTGTGGTGCTGGCGCGCAGCTGCTGCCCGTACCACGCCAGAGCTTCCAGCACCCCCCTTTGCTCTTCAAATTTTTGATCCTGGGCGATATTGCCTTGCAACAAGGTCACCGTCTGGGTGCCGGCCGATTGCGTCCATGTCGCATTGAAGTGGCCCAAAACAGCAGTCACCAGCAATACTCCTGCCATGCGACGCCAGGCGCCCGGCCTTTCCTTGCGCTGAACCCACAAGGCCAACAGCAACCAGACCACTGCGCCCACGCCATACACCCCCAGCCAAGGCGCCCAAGCAGCCAACCAGCTGTCCACGTGCGCATACCCCACAGCGCCCCAAGGGAACCCGGTGAACCATTGGCCCCGCATCAGCTCAGCCAAGGTCCAGGCCGCAGCCAGGGACAACGCGCTCCACAAAGGATCGGCTTTGTCTGGCGCCGCGCACCAGCGTGCCCAAAGCACCATCATGGCGACATAAAAAACGGACAAGGCAGTAGCCAGCAGCGCCAAGGCCAGCACTGACAACCATCCTGGCAATCCTCCGTACTGATGCATCGAAATGTGGAGCCACCAGAAACTGCCCAATAACCAGACACTCACGTACCAGAAAGTGGTTTTGGCCACAGCTGCCAAATCGTGTTTGCAAGTCCACAACTGCTGCAGCCATAAGGCTGCCGCCACACATTGCAACACACCCGATGCTTGGCCATTGCCCGGCCAGGCCAGGGCCCATGCCTGCAACAGCCCCAGCACCATCAACCAGATCAGGCGCAGGAAAGTGGGATGCGACTTAAGTGTCAGCATCCTGGGCTGCGGGCGACACTTTGAACCAACGTACCGCCCCGGCACGTGTATGCTGAACCACAAAATCCAGTCCAGCCAGCGTGTACTTTTCGCCTCGACGTGGCACATGCCCCATTTCGTGCGCAATCAGGCCACCAATGGTGTCGAATTCGTGCACATCGTCATCGCCTAGGGCGCCCAGCACGTCGACACCAAGGACTTCCATGACCCGCTCTGGCGAAGTGTCGCCACTGATACGGAAGGTCTGGTCAGCCAGCGAAAAAATATCGCCTTCATCTTGCTCGATATCGAACTCATCTTCGATATCGCCCACGATTTGCTCAAGTACATCTTCAATGGTGATCAGACCCGCAGTTCGGCCAAACTCATCAATGACCATCGCCATGTGCTGTCGGTGATCGCGAAATTGCTTCAGCAGATCATTCAGTTTCTTGCTCTCGGGCACAAACACCACGGGTCTGAGCAAGGCCTTGATGTTGAGTTCTGGGGCCCTTTGCAGCTTGAGCATGTCCTTGGCCAGCAAAATGCCCAAAATGTTTTCGCGCTCCCCCTCATAAACGGGAAAGCGCGAATGGCCCGTATCAATGATTTGGTTGAGCAACGTGGCTGCAGGCGCATCGATAGACAACAAATCCATCTTGGCGGCGGCAACCATGACATCGCCCGCCGTCATGTCCGACATGCGGATCACACCCTCGAGCATGCGACGGCTTTCTTCGTTGATGATGTCGTTGTCTTGTGCCTGAACCAACGAATCGATCAATTCGTCTTTGGTATCAGGACTGGGATGCAGGAATTCAGCAATCTTCTGCAACAGGCCGCGCTTGTCTTCCTTGTCTGAAGGGCGGGCAGGATGGGGATCTGACACTGTGTACTTGGCAACAGCCGTGGTTAGAACAGCTCAAGCATAGCGGATTTCAATCTCCGTCTTGTGACAAGGCGACTGATTCAGTCTTTGTCCCGGGTTTCATTATTGCTGCGCATACCCAGCCATTTGCGAAATTGACTGGCTTGCAATTTGAGCTGGTAGTCCAACTCGGCGATGTGTTCGTCCAGCACCTCGTGCCACCGGCTGTCCAGGGTGGCTGGCGGCAATGTGAGGTAGGCTTCACTTTCTGACCCATCGCGTTCAACACGTGAGCCGGCATTACGAGCAATCTTGAGCATTGCCGCATTTTCGCTGAGGGCATGAATGAACATCATCCGTACACCTTCGTTTTGAGCATGACGCACCGCTCTCGCAAACAACAGCTGCCCCAAGCCTCGGCCTCTTTGTTGCGACGCGACCGACACGCCAAATTCTCCACAGCTACGCCATTGCGGATCTAGGGAATAAGCCAGGTGCGCCATGGCTACCAGCTCAAGCCTGCGGTTGAAAATACCGAAAATTTCATCACGGCCAAAATTCAACTTTTGGACATACATCCGAATTTGCTCGTCATTGGCGGCATAACCAAACCTCAAATACCGATCATTGGATGAAAGCGATAACAAATGTTTTTCGATGCGTGGTCGGTGTCGTGGTGCCAGTTCGCGTATGGGCACCCAGGAACGCCGCCCAGGGCGCCCTGCGCCCTCGCTGCGCGCAGGGAGCAGCGATTTCAACCAACGGTGTAAACGATGAAAAATCATAGGGATTACCCGTATTTTCCTGCATATTGACGTCGCCAGCAGTCACTTTACATTTTGTGACGCATGGTCTGTCACCTGTGTCGAGCGGCATGAGCAGGAATTGCGCAAAATGTCATGGCATTCAAGGACCCTCCCGTGTCATTTTCTGTTTCATTGCCTGCGGGCATTTCTGTTTTTCAGCGCGACTGGCTTTCTGCAAACAATGTCTTTCTGCACAATGCAGAACAAACCGTACTGATCGACAGCGGTTACAGCACGCACGCCGACATGACCCTGGGTTTGCTGGGGCAAGCCTTGCGTGGCCGCAAGCTGGATCTGCTGGTCAACACCCACTTACACAGTGATCACTGTGGTGGCAATGCCGCCATTCAGCTCGCGCATCCTGAAGTGAAAACGCTGATTCCTCCTGGCCAGTTTCACGAGGTCAGCCAGTGGAACTCAGATGCACTAACCTATGGCATGACGGGTCAACAGTGTCCACCATTTCAAGTCAGTGGTCATTTGCTGGACAAGCAAACCTGTACCTGGGCAGGAACGAACTGGCAGGTCTATGCCGCGCCCGGACATGATACTCACGCCATGATGTTTTTTTGCCCTGAACACCGTATCCTGATATCCGGGGATGCATTGTGGGAGAAAGGTTTTGGCGTCATTTTTCCTGAACTCGATGGCGTCGATGCCTATTGCGATGCTGCAGACACGCTCGATTTGATTGAACAGCTGTCTCCCTCTCTGGTGATCCCGGGGCACGGGAATCTCTTTTCGGATCTCGACTCGGCCCTAAGCTTCGCACGATCACGGCTGGCGAGCTTCCGCACGCACCCAGACAAGCATGCGCGCTACGCTAGCAAAGTGCTTGTGAAGTTCAAATTGCAAGAACATGGCTCGATCAAACTCACCCCATTTGCAGATTGGGCGCAGACGGTACCGTATTTGACGGGTTTACATCAGCAATTAGGACCTGGCTCCAGCTTCCGCGAGTGGTTTGAACAACTCCTGGGCGAGTTGAGTCAATCAGGTGCCATGGATATGCAAGGCGAGCTACTGATCAACAGGCCTTGATTGGCTCGAACAAGTGAAAAGCAAAAAAAAACGCCCCACCGATTGGTGGGGCGTTTTGGGCTGTAGAAGCCTGACGATGTCCTACTTTCACACGGGAATCCGCACTATCATCGGCGCTAAGGCGTTTCACTGTCCTGTTCGGGATGGGAAGGAGTGGTACCACCTTGCTATGGTCATCAGGCATAACTTGTTGTCATCTTGACGGGGTCAAGACAACGAATTCATAGAGCAAATCAGCTTTTATATCGATTGCGTCAACTTGGCATAACAACCTTGACGCTTTGGTCAAAGTTATAGGGTCAAGCCGCACGAGCAATTAGTATCAGTTAGCTTAACGCATTACTGCGCTTCCACACCTGACCTATCAACGTCCTGGTCTTGAACGACTCTTT
>NZ_JAYPVP010000023.1:0-34855 GCF_038134685.1 Limnohabitans sp.
GCTTCGGACTGGTCGTTGCTGGCTACAGCGGACGCGATGATTCCGTTATGCAGGCTTTGAACGCTGTCCTTCGATCCCCCGTTCGCTATCCCAAAGGCATTTACTGGCTGTGCCGTGACGCCGACAGCTTGCTCCCAGCGGTCCGGGAACTACTTGAACAAGCTGAGTTGGCACAGGTGGATGTGCTCCTCGTCAGGGGCACCACCTTCGATGAGCTATGCGGAGACATCGCAGACGTCACGGACCTTCCCAGCTCGCTGGTCAGCCATGTGTTCGGCGACCGAAGCACCTCCGCTGTCGCGCAGGTACCGCTGCAGCGACAGGCGGTCTTGAAAGCGCCGGTGCTCAGGCTATCGGCCATGCCACTTATCGAGATGCCCAGGTCTGCCCGAAAGATCCGTGTGAGCTCGAAGATGGGCATCGCCGATGTTCGCGCCATTCTCAAGCAGTCCGGTGTGAGAGCCACCGTTGGCCAGGCTGGGGGCCCCGGCGTTCTTGCCGCCTTCGGACCCGACGCGCCACTGGAAAAAGCGCTAGCTCCCCTCGGAGCAAAGTTGGCGGGTGAGGTTGCGCTGGACATCGCCAAGGACTCCTGGGCCAAAGGCGTGATCTACGACGCACTCGTTCGCGCGCTCTGCAGGGACCTGCCGCTGTTCGCCCGGTTGCATGGCCGTGGCCACAGCCTGTCGGTATCACGTCCAAACAGCGGGCTTGCGAGGGAGCTGGCCCAGGCCAGGCGAGACCTGCTGTCACGTCTGAGGGATGCGTATGGCTCCGAATTGACCGGCCCGGTCCCAGGTACTTCCGGCAAGTACTCCGAAGGCCTGTCCATTCGCCTGGAGCAGGCCGACGAGCGCTGGTGGGCCGTGTTTGAACCGGCGACCTTCATTGACCTCGACCACCGCACACCTGATGCCGCTCCCCAACAAGCGACCGCCGAATGGCGCAAGGCCGAGGATTGGCGCAGGGAGCGCTGGGTGCAGAAGTACAACCACCGCTGGTCCGCGATCCTGGACGCCTGGGTGGAGTTGCTGACACATGCCCAAGGTCCCCGGCGCAGCGCCTACGGCTTGGCCCAGGAGGCAGGTGCTGATGCGATTTTCGAGCTGGGCGCCAAGACCGCGCGCAGCAGGCCCGCGCACGACCACGACTTCTTTCATGTGCAGCGGGGGCAACGATGAGTGCCGAAAATTCGCTCCCGATCAGCTTGCCTGCCTTCACGCTGCTGGAGGAACCCGAACTGGCGTTCGCGTCTGGAGACCCCAAGGCCCGCCACCGCCACCCACTGCTGGGACTGTTGCGGTTCGGCGCGTTCGACCAAGCTTCGTACCGGCACTATAGCCGGGACCTTCGCGTCGCGTATGTGGGGCCCAGATCGGGCGCTGCGCTGGTGCGCGACATGCGAGAGAGCCTGCGTGGACCCCAGCGCAACACCGACAACAACAGTTACGCACAGGCCTATCCGGGATTCGAAAACCTGTTCGGGGTAGACTTGCTCAGTGCCGACAAGCAGGCCCATGTCGTGTGGCCCGAGGAACTGTACGACCTCGGTCAGGGCGACACGGTCAGCGAGCGGGTACGCGCCGCGCTCCATCACGCACTCAGGCGCCTTGAGGCGGCGCGCGCCCAGTTTGACGTGGCGCTGGTGTACTTTCCCGACCGGTGGCTTCCGCATCTTCGCACTAAGGAGTTCGATGCACACGACGAACTCAAGGCACTGGGGGCTCAATTGGGCATTCCAACCCAGGTCATCAACGACAAATCGCTGAAGTTCGGCAACTGGGGGGCACGCGCGTGGCGGCTGTCCGTGGCGTTGTATGCCAAGGCCGGCGGGACGCCCTGGAAGCTGGCACCGATCGAGGGCATTCCCGAGGACACGGCCTACATCGGCCTGGCCTATGCCATCCGTCGATCCTCGGACGAAGCCCACTATGTGACCTGCTGCTCGCAGGTCTTCGACATGGAAGGAGGCGGCATGCAGTTCATTGCCTTCGAAGCGAACGATGCGATCGCCGACGAAGCCGAGGCACGGCGCAATCCCTTTCTTTCGCAAGCTGACATGCGGGCGGTCCTCACGCGCAGCGTCCGGCTCTACCTCGAAGGACATGCGGGCCGCGTCCCGCGTCGCCTTGTGATCCACAAGACCACCGCCTTCACCGAAAGCGAGCTCAAGGGAGTGCAGGACGCGACGCAGTCGATCCCGGAAGTCGAGTGCATCGAGATCGGCTCGAGCTCGGCATGGCGAGGCGTATGGATGGTCGAGACGCCAGGCAAGCAACCCAGTATCCAGCCAGCGCGCTTCCCTGTGCCACGCGGCACCTTGGTCATGACCTCGGGCAACGCGGCGCTCCTCTGGCTAGCCGGCAATGCACCTTCGGCTGTCGGGGGTAGGGACTACTTTCAAGGTGGCAAGAGCATCCCGAAGCCCATCGTTCTTCGTCGTCACATGGGGCGCGGCCCCTTCGATCTGCTGGCTTCCGAAGCCATGGCGCTCGCCAAGATGGACTGGAACAACGAGGCGCTTTACGACCCCTTGCCAGTGACGATCATGTACTCACAACGACTGTCGCGCACCATCTCGAATGTGCCAAGCTTGCCCGCGCATAGTTACCCCTATCGGTTATTTATGTAGGAAGCAATATCACGCGTAAGGCCCCCGCCGTACTTGCACACGAGTAGAACGAGGCTCCTCCTTCATGCATCAACGATCTCCCGTCGTAGCCTCGTTGTCGACAACTTAACGCATCCGCTTGCCCCGACGCGACGAGCGGAATCGAAGGAAAGAGCATGGCTTTCAAAATACTGGCACGCGCCAGTATCTGCAAACCCCGTGGTGGGATGCTACCGCATCAGCTATAGCCACATTCACAAATTGTTGGCCGCTGCACACCGGAAACTTACACCGTCTACCTTGACAGGACTCAATTAGCTTGAAGCAAGTGCAACACGACACTTCCGTGTGCCCACTACTCGAAGAACGCCGCTGAACCGGCGATTTCGATAGGAGTCCAGTCCTCATCCCGGTTTGTGATCCTCCGAGTAAGCTCGAACTCCGTGCCATACAGCCCCCCCAGATCTTCCGCCACCGCCCGCGCATGATTTGCGATGGCGCGCATTGTCTCGGTGTAGCTGTCGAAGTAGCCTATTCCTTTCGCAAGAAAGTGCGCCAAGTACGCTCCGAAGGCAGCTGATGGAAAGGGCATCACAGGCCAGAGATGGGAAATGCTGGCTTGGGCAGGCCCAGCCAAGCCTGGAGCCAATCCGACCCGTGGAACAAATCCAACTTCTTCGAAGCGACCTCCATCACAGACATTCAACACTAGAAGTCTTCGCTGGGAGCTGACAGGCGTCCTTTCCCAAACTTCCTCAAGTGCAGCCGTGCTCCCATCCCGAGCAATGTGCAGCTTCACCTCGTGTGGTGACCAGTGGTCGAACTCTCCATGAGAGATCACCCAGAAGACGTCGTACTCAGGGTTTTGATAAACGTCAAGGAATTTCTCCGGAGTACATGTCTCCGGAGCGTAGTGGTGCACAACAGCTCCATATTGCTCGAAGGCGAACCGGACCATTTCTAACTCCATGCCTTCCGTGATCAGTTGGCCGCCGCTCCACACCGCCACCTTTTTTGGTCGCCGGTCCGGGCGGCTCCTTCCAAGTGAGGCTGCGATAGGCCAAGTGCGCCCCCAAGTTCTTAATTGAGTGGCTTGAATCGGGTGCGCTTCCGTACCGAGTATTAGCTGCGACGTGGGCAGCCCCGGCACCTCGAAACCAGCAGGGCAATATGCCTCACGCAAGAGGTTCTCTATTTTCAACGCGGGATCGATGACCGGAACGCCTGGACGGTCAGGGACTTCCAAGGCGCTGTTGTCGGCGAACGCAACCGATTTGGCTGTCCCCATAAATTGATTGGTGGCCCTGACGACTGCCTCAAGCAATGCTTGGGTATCCCGCTGTAGCTCATATCGCACGTCGCCGAGAACCGCCTTAAAGCTTGTCTCGCCGAATGGAGCAGTCAGCAAAGTCGCCATCGAATCCAAAGGGTCGTCTGGGTGACGCAGCTGATACCACGCGTGCAGACCACGGAGCACATGGTTAGCACTTGGCATATCAAGACATTTGATGAAGTACGGCTGTACGTACTCCAGCTTACGCGCGGCGTCTCGTGTGAAGTTCAGGGGACCCAGTGTGTTTCGGTGCTTGGCCTGCAGCGTCTCCATCTCCGTCAGGACGGTGTCAGCACCCGCAGCGCCATCGCTGGTCTTCAACACGGTGACCATCATCTGGATCTTTTGTAATCCGACGAGATGGCCTTCAAACTCCACTAGTGCACGGTGAGCCCACGCCTCTGGTTCAGTGCGCGAGAATCGGCCCGCATTGGTCGCCAGCGTTATGCATAGTAAAGCTCTACACCAACCTGGCATTCGCTGGTCCTCGACAATGCTCTCCAACAAAGGGGTGAGCTTACGTGCTTGATCCGATGATTCCTTCGCAGCCCAGCCAAGCATCATCGCTCCCAATAGGATCTCAGGCGGGTCGATGAATGCGGGAGGTTGCTGCAAGGCCGCCTCTAAGGTGTCGACCGCCAACGGCCAGAAGACTTCTCCGACATTCTTCATCGCAGTGCGTCGGCGCGCATAGTCATAGAAGGCCATGAAGAAGGTGACCATTGTCGGAAGATAACCAGGCCAGGTGGCCAAACTTGCTGCACCACGAAACTCGAACAGTCTTCCAGTGTGCAACTCAACAATATGGGAATCACTTATCTCCTCAGACAGGGACCATCCTATCCAATCGCCCATCTGGGTCAGCTCACCTTCGTCCTGTGCCGCAGCGAGGCACCATGCGCATACGATGAACTGAGCGAACTGCGGGGTGATTCTGTGCTCCGCAGGAGCCTCTTTCTGCATCTCAATGAATCGTTTGACAAGATCGCCCCCCCTTTCCGGAGAGACTCTGCTTGCTTTGATACTGGCATCGTGAACACTGTCCAAGTAGACGTGCACCTGTGTCAATCGTTCAACCAAGCTTGTCATTACTTCTCCATAGGTCGGGGGGTGCGACGCCAGGTCGCAAGCTGATCAGAGCTTAGTTTTCGAGGGACAGGTGAGCCATTTTGAGCCAGGCATGCCCTCGCTGACGCTCCAATTACCTTTCGCCGCGCGAACTGCGAGCGTCGGGCACCCCTGTGTCGGCACGTTTGGGAGCAACTTTGTCAGTTGCCACCCCCACTTTAGGCGAAGATCGTGTGGAAGGTGGAATTTCGCCATCAAGCATCACCATTACCAACAACTAGCAGCGCTGCCATGGAGTCACTCACTCGAACAGGCCTAACAAAGTTTGTTAGTGGGCATAACCGTTCTAACCGACACCTTGATATTTTCGCGTTGATTCCAAGGCTGCGCTTTGAGAGGACGCGTGCCCTTTTCTTTGCGCACCCAGCTTGGACGCACTGTTTCGGGTGGAATTTGTGCGCGGGGCCACCCCTCTAGCATGGCCCTTACGCAGACATCTTCTTCCGCGCGACGCTACTCATATTTTATGTTGAGCGTCTATTTTCCGACAGTCCGCCAGAGCCCATCCAATGACCGCATAAGGTGAAAACTGCCGGCCAATGGGAGACGCTTGAAAGGCCGCAACCAGCCTTCGGCGGTCGTTGACACAGTCGAATCGGGCAGGTCGCTCAGTTACGCTTACTTCCCCAAACATCCAGGCAGCAAATCCTCATACGCCCCCATGCGCCTTGGATCCTGGCTCTGCAACGCCTCGATGACTTGAAAGGTCATCTTCATCGGGCCTTGAGCTGCAAACTCCAAGTCTTCCGGTTCAATGTGGCTCCCAGAACGCAATATGGCCCGGTGTTGGGCGTGATGCCAAAGTCCCACCGTGTTCCGCAGGAGCCCTCCACTGAGCCGATGCAGCTGTTGTCTCAATGTGGCGGTGGCAGCAATTTTTTGCGGCAACCACTGATAGTCAGCCAGTCTCGGCAGAAAAATCTTGCTGTAAAACGGATCGTCCGGCGTTTGAGCATGATTGAGAGTGATCAATCCCCCCGTTGAAAGGCGTGAGGCCGTGCTCATGCGCGACTCCATGGCGGCGAGGCCATCGGGTGTTCCGGCAAAGACCACGGGGATCTTGCTGGTGTTGGTGAGGTTCAGGATGAATTTAAGTGCCATGTCTTCCACAACCCGCAGCTGCGGTCTGGCCAGCCCACGGCGAGCGGCCTCCTGACGCAACTCCTTGCTCGACAACCTAAAAAGGTTCTGCACCTCATCGATCACCAGAACACCCAGAAAATGGCATCGCATCTTGGCAACCCACTCCGCAGCGGCATGACTGCCCACCCGCTGACGGCCCGACAAGACAAGCTCAAGGTAATGGGTACCCAGGGCCAAATCGGTTGCGCGAAACAAGGCTTCGGCCAAGTCCTTGAGCCGGCCAGACTCGGGTACATCCACTTTGAGCCAGACCAACTGGCGCACGGGCCCCACCAGGCCAGGGAACTTGTCATGGTTGGCTACTTGCGGCTTGAGCATCAAAGCCCGCTCCAGCGCCTCTGACTTGCCTACGCCAGACAAGCCCACCACGGCGGCAGCGAGCTGAACAGCCGCGTGGGCTCCCCCGAGGACCGGCAAGCCCGACAACAGCCGCCGCGTGGCCACATCGGCGGGATGACGGTGTACATAGCCTTGCCGAATCAGGAAGTCCAATGTCTGAGCCACCTGAATCCCAGGCTCGCTGGGCACATGCAAGCGCCGCAGGTTTCCCAATTCATGCACCAGGACATGGGGTGGCAGCTCGAACGGACCATGGGGCACAGGCGGCAAGCAGATCAGTCTGCCGACAATCTCCCTTGGGGATAGGATCGGCCCGCAGACCTCGATCAGCGGATTACCGGCATACAGGTCGATGGTGGCGTCGGTTTGGCCAGTCTGCGATCCACGATGCAGCAATGAGGATTCGATTTGTTCATGCATGCGGCGCTCGATTCATCTCGGCAAACACAGCGTCCATCAGTGCCGTATACCCTTCACTGGCCTGATCCTCAGTCTCCACCTCTTGTGGTGCAGGCGTAGGCAAGGCATTGGCCCCGGTCATGCGTTCCAGCAGGCGGGCATCCCGGACCTGTGGAATGGCGTTTGGCGGGATCGCCTCATGGGCTTCCCGTGTGCGCTCCAACGCCTGCTTGCGCAGATGCTCCTGCTGGGCCGCCAGACGAGTGGCCGCCTGCAGCTTGCGGTACGCGCGGTCGTCCTGCTTCATGCGCTCGACCATCAACGCATCGCGCCAGTCGTACAAGGAAGCCTCTGGAATCGCCCGGGCGTTGCTCTTGAGACGAAATTCCTCCAGACCACCGTCCGGATTGGCCCACCAGAACCGTGACGTCGAACCCGGGAAGAAGTGCACCCCTTGCTCACGGGCCCCGAAATTGCGGGCCTGAGCCGTCCATTGCTGCCGCAAGGCCACGTCGGCCTCGTACTCGCTGGATTCCCAGAAAACCCCGTCCCGCCGCACCACCGCCTGGCCTTGCGCCAGAAGACTGGTGAACAGCAATTGTGGTGAGACGGCTTGCCCAAAGGCCAGGCCCGCATCATGCCCAAAGCGCCACAGGCCTGCCGGGGTGGGGTCTACGCCGGCCGCGATCATCTCGGCCGTCATGCGGTGAGACCGGTCAGCGTAGAGGTTGTAATGCGCAAACAAGCCATGCAGGTACTGCACGTACTCGCGCAGATTCAGCGCCGACTCTTTGGCATCACGACGCAGTTCCAATTCCTTGCGCCGTGCGTCAATTGCGCCCGGCAGAAACCGGTACTGCTCGTCTTTCATGATGCGGTGCAGTACTTCCACCGTTCCCTTCCAGTCCGGACGGCGCGGAGGTGCGAATTCCAGGTTCAGCCGCAATGCCAAGCCTGTTTCCTTGGCTGTAGCAGACAGGTATTCACCCCGGTCGCAGCGCAGACGGTAGGGCTGTTGAGGCCGCGGCCACAGGGTCTGGATCGGCTCATACCCCCAGAGGTCGCCCAGCAAGGCGGGATCACACAAGGTGGAGAACAAGGCGAGCTTGGCGTCGCGCCAAGCTGGGCCTTCCAGGCAGGCATAAAAACCCACCACTGCCGTGGACCAGACATCCACCACCACATAGACGATGGGCCGTCCCACGATCCAGGCGGGGCAAATGCGGCTTCGTAAATGGATGTCCCCAATGGTCGAGTCAATCGCGTAGGTGTGGCCAGGACCAGGTACGCCGTCATAGGCCCGGCCTCGGATGCCGCGCAGATTGCGGTTGAAATGCCCCTGGGTGGTGTTGCGCAACACGCGCTCCAGATCCTTGACCGAACTCTCGATCACATAGCGCACCTGTCGCTGGTTGGGGAAACTGCCGGCTGGCGGCAGTATGGGCACACGAATGTCCCCTTCCTGCTGATACTGGGTCACATAGGCAGCCTCCACGATCTGACGGTACAGGGTGCCCAAAGACAGACCCGGCCGCATCAGACGGCGGTAGTGGTGCAGGATTTTGGGGTGATCTGCCTCTTCCAGGCCTCGCTGAGGTTGCGGATCGGGTGCCCCGAGCACCTGCTTGAGCGTAGGGCGTCCAGACTTGCGACGCCGCGTAGCGTGGAATCAGGGCTGCCTGCGTGAAGCCAAACTGCACCAACACCGCCCACAGCTGATACCCCAGCGGCCTTGAACACGGGCCCTGCTTACAAACCTCCCGAACCAAGGCACCCAGGCGGCCACCTGGCCCCACCAAGGCCTGTACCCGCAGAGGGTCGAGCATGGGTTGTGCCGTTCGCACCCGCCACTCCCACTGCTCTCGCTCACTGGTCGTCAGCTCTTCTGGTGCCCGCAATTGCCTGGCTGGCAACGCGATGTCCACAGCGCTCATTTGGGTGAGCTGCTCCCAGTTGCGCAAAGTCTGCACGGCAACCGGGTGCAGGGAACCCAATGCTGGGCTATTGCTCGCTGCCACTGCCTTGCCGTCGGCATCCGGCTTTTGCAGGGACATTCCACCTGCATAGGCCAGCCAAATGCTGCGGCCGTCCTCTGACTGGGCAACCACCCTGTAAAACCCTTCAAGGCTATCCGTGGCCAGGCGCAGCATCTCATTAAAAATCAGTTGTGCCATGCCGTCCTCCTGGAAGCCACGGGGTTCTGGAGCCGGAACCCTTCTTCACTCAACAGGCGCAGCGGAGCAGAAGGCCGCACAGGAGATGACAAATCCAGCGGCAGCAGGCCATAGCCAACCGACTTCCATAACAGACATTGGGCGCGGTCACTGCTCACCTTGATCCGTTCTGCGATCTTGCCTATCGCCTGCCCAAAGGTTCTGCCCGCAAGATCGGCACGCCATGGCATCAACTCACCAAGCTGGACCAGCAAGCTCTCGTCGTCTGCTGCCAGCATCCAGGACAGACAACTTTTGAGTGTTCTGAATACCTCCAGCGAGCACAGCTCTGGCGTGATGAGAAGCCAGGTGAAGCCTTGCCGAACCCAGTATTCACGTTCGATGGTGAGCAGCTCCCTGGTCCGCTCCTTTTCTGCTTCCGAGCCTTCCTTGACGCTGATGGCCAACAGTTGTTTACGCCCATTGGGCATGACCAGTGTCACCACAAAGTCAGTCGTCATCACCCAAGGGACGACCCGCCCCTTAGAGCGCATAACGGGGTGCGCAATGTTGAGATCCTGTGCGATCTCCAGTGTGCCCGCTGACCATCCCGCCTGCTTGAACAGGCAATAGGGCGAGACGTCAGAGGGATGAGATTTCAGCGCCAACGGGTATTGCTCTCGCAAATCAACCACATTGCTGAGCATGGTGCACAGACCAAAAACCACCCATTCGTTGTCCGACAGCAGGTGGTGCAAGCGATCAAGCCGCCAATTCACCAGATGCGATCTCCCTCGGCTGGCTGGATCGGCCGGGCGGACCTGATGCCACGGGATGTAATCCTTGCCTGTGCCTGTCCCGCGCTTTTCCTTGCGCCAACGGTCTAAAAGCTCAGGCGTAAAGCGTCTGCCTTTCACGTACATAACTCCTCCTTTTGCGGCGCGCAGGGACGAGTTCAGCCCGTGCCCGCATTGCCGCGTTCACAAAATAAACAAGGGGGAGTTGACGCGCCGACTGGACGCGGGTAGATTTCAGCTTCGACCTAGAAATCTGGGCTCCCCCAGTACACAACGCCTCCTGTTTGCAGACAGGGGGCGTTTTTGTTTGGGATGGGTCTGTGGTGTTTCGCTGGGTGTAGCGACCTCCTGTTGTCTGGGTCAGTTACTGCGCACTGGCAGTCATGTGCGGACGGCGAGCTGCCGTTTTTCGGGGTATGTCATCGGGCTTAACTTGTTGCCCTGACCGGGCCTGGGCCGCTTGCGTCAGGAACTCGGCCACCTCATCCGTCATGGCAAAAAGCCCGCGCCGACCCTTGATCTCCACCGGGAGAAACGGAAGTTGCCCACGTGCTTTGGCTGCCTGCAGAGCGGCCACGCTGGGGTAATACAACACCTTGCAGATGGCCTTGGCATCCATCAAAGGGCCATAGATGCTCCAAAGGGATTTATGGATATTCGTTTGCATGCTGATGCCTGTAGGGGGTTCTGCGCAAAGCCTTTGCTCAATACGTGGTTTGTTGGGCATCGTAGGGATTTGCAGATGAATCTGCAAACCTGTTTAGCGCCGAAAAGTACAGCCATGTTTTGAGCCGATGAAGGAAGCGCGGCTCATCAGCTATCACTGAAAAATGAAAACCCAAGCGGCTCTAGACGCTTTGGTTCAGTTTGTCATTGCGACTTGCTAGGATCGTGCTTTCATCATGAAAGCACTGACGCCGATTACCCGATATAAATAGTCGACCATTCATGAGAGCACTCAAATGGACGTCCACTCAAGGTTGAACTGAGTCATTTGCCTTCGACGGTCTGAGCGACCGCTTCAGCCATGACCGGCCAATTGACATAAAGCGTGAGAGCTGAGCGAGGAAACTCATCTGGCCGATGTCCACATGCATGCCTGCGCTAGTTCGGGCTGGATGCTCATGTTTTTATGTGCTTTAATCTCATTAAACTATGAGCCAACTGCGGCGTGACCTACGAAAATTTTCTTGTTGAACTGAACAAAGCTGGCCTCAGCGTCAAGCGTTTTGCTGACTTGATCGGCATGCAGCCCAACTCGGTTTCCAACAACAAGAAGAGGGGCGAGGTACCCGTCCATCTCGCTTTGATCGCCACTCTCCTCGCTGAAATGTCCGCCCGTCAGATCGATTACGAACCCGTCATGGCACGAGTGCAACCGCTCAAGAAGCGGCCACGTGGTGCAGCGGTGGAAGGGCGGTTTGCAGGCGACAAGCAAACCACGCTGGGGTTCACCGATGAGTGAGCATGAAAGCAGCAGTGCGCTGTGCCGCGCGATAGCTTCGGCGCAACCGGGACGGCACGGCTCATGAGTGCAGTGATCGATTCCCGCTGGGTCAGCGCTCTGGCACTCGACCGACGGCGGGCGCCCGAGTTCTATGCGGCAGGCAGCAGCGTCGCTGCAGGCGCGCATGCCGACGCAATCCGCTTTGCGCTCGGCGAGTTGGGGCTGTCGGCTGTCAGCTGCATCAATGGCGTTCCCACTGTTGGATTTCTGAGCGATCCGAATGTTTCCGTGGAACGTGTCGATGAGCTCCACCGAATTCTGTGGAACCAGGGCTTGATGAGCCTACTGCTGGTTATTCGCGATGACGAACTGACGGCGTACTCGCTTGTCCAGCGTCCACTGTACCTCGATGAAAGCCGGGGCAAAGACCCGCGGCTGGTCAAGACACTAAACCTGTTGACCGATGCGCTCACATTGCGTGAACTGCTCGATGCCACGGAGTCCGGCCGGTTCTGGTTCGAGAACGAAGGCTACTTCAATCCAGACAATCGGGTCGACAACGTCCTGTTGGTCAATCTGCTGGCTGCGTTTCAATGTCTCAAGGACGAACTGGGCGCAGAACCGGCCCAGGCTCTGTTGATGCAGACGATGTTCATGGCCTACCTGGAAGATCGGCAGATCATCGGAGAGGCGGTCTTCCGTGAAGCGTCGCAGGATCGCTACGGAAGTCTCCAGGAACTGCTCGACGCTGGAAAGCCTGCGCCTTTTGAAAAGCTGTTTGTCTGGTTGCATGAGGCGTTCAACGGCAACATCTTCAAGGCGCCGTGTGCCTTCGAAATTGGGGACGGATCGCCGCCCAAGCTGAAGCCTGCGCACTTGGCCGTGCTCGCGCGGTTCCGTCATGGCCGAGAGGACATGTCCACCCGGCAACTGCGATTCTGGGGCTACGACTTTCGGTACATGTCGATCGGGCTGATTAGTGCGGTCTACGACCGTTTCCTGAAGGAGGAGGCAGCGAAGAAGAATGCGGACGGTGCGTTCTACACCCCGATGTTCCTGGCCGACATCGTCGTCAATCAGCTATGGGGCGAGTTGACCGACGATCAGAAGGCCGCAGGCGTCTATTGCGATCCGGCATGCGGCTCCGGCATTTTCCTAGTGCGGCTGTTCCAGCGCCTGGTTGCCCACCACTGCCATGTCAAGGGTAAGTCGCATGCCACCTGGACCGAGCTGAAGGGTTTCGCCAGTCGACTTCATGGCGGCGACATCAATTCGTCGGCCGTGCGTGTCGCGGCTTTTTCGCTCTACATCGCGCTCCTCGAACTCTCCAGTCCTTCTGATCTGCCCAGGCTCATCAAGGCCGGGAAAATGCTGCCACCGCTGTATGGCAAGACGCTACACCCAGGGGCGGACTTCTTCAGCGTCAAGGAGGCGCCGACGTATGACGTGGTCATCGGTAACCCTCCTTGGAAGGGACGCACAGGACTGGAGACGACCGCACAGAACTGGGCCAGGGCCAAGGGGTATCTGCTACCGGCCAAGGACATCGCATGGGGTTTTGTGTGGAAAGCGCTGGAGAGCGTGAAGGCCACCGGGCTTGTGGCGTTCCTGCTGCCGGCCATGGGTACCTTGCACAACACCGACAGCCAAGCTGCACGCAAGATGTTACTAGAGCGGTCCAGGGTCCGGCGGATCATCAACATGTCGGATCTGTGCTTCCAGCTGTTCGACGGGGCGGCACGCCCCACTGCATTTGTGCTCTACAGCCCGCAACAGCAGAAAGCCCGCTACCGGTTCGAGTACTGGGTCCCCAAGGCTGATCTCAACCTTCGACTCAAACGGCTGGTCACGCTCTCTCGAGCGGATCGTCTGACGTTGCGCTCGGACCTGGTCGCGAGTGATCCGACCGTGTTCAAGCGGCGGTTGTGGACGCGCGCCCCGGAGGAGCGGCTCCTGCAGTACCTCCGGACGATGCCTCCCTTGTCGTCGTTCGTTCACGTGTTCAAAGAATTCAAACGCGCCAAGCTGGAGTTCATTCGCGACGAGCACTGGGTAATCGGGCAGGGCTTCAAGCCAGCGCAGGAGGATCGCCTGGATGATGATGACTACCAGACGACCACGGCAGAGATCGTGACCCGTCTTCCGTATTTGGACGCGAACCAGTTTCAGGCAGTCGCGCTTCCGAAGGTGGATCACGTGCCATGGCGAGAGTCCCTCGTGCATAGGGCCGGCTTCGAAGCCGGGTTTCACGGCCCCCACATCATCATTGCCCAAGGGGTGAAGCGCGCCGTTGGACGTGTGCGGGCAGCGTTCAGCTATCAGGATCTCGTGTTCGAGCATTCGCTTCAGGCAATGACCGTGCCGCCTGCACAGGCTCACAGAGGGATGGTGCTCACTGCCGTGCTGAACAGCAGTTTGGCGGCCTGGTTCTATTTCCATGACACCGCAAACCTCGGTGCAGACCGAGCGAAGGTTCATCAGGGTGAACTGCTGAAGCTTCCATTCGACGTCCCTGAGAACATGCCGGAGCCGGAGAAGGCACTGAAGGCGGAGAAGGAGCTTGTCGCGCTGATCACGACGGAGGTGGCAAGCACGGGGAATCTGCTTGTTGCTCAGGATGACGTCTTGAGCAAGATCGACCGCCTTGTGTTCGATTACTACGGTCTCGACGCCAGTGATGTGGCCATCGTCGAGGACACGTTCAACACTGTGATCCCCGCCATGCAGCCCAGGCGCAGCGCCGGACTGCAACCCATCTGGGCTGCCGCGTCGCCACGCCAGCGTGAGGCCTATGCGGCCATGCTGTGCAAAGCCCTGGCGCCACACTTCCGCGTGCCAGTCAGCGCCTCGTTGGTGGCACGCGCTACGGACGTCGCCGTGTTGAAGCTGACGATTGGTGATGCGGTTACGCCGTATGCGGAGAACACCTCGAGCGAGTTCAACGACTTCCTCACGCCGATCACCGCGAAGCTCTCGATGGAGATGCCAGGCAACGTACAACTGATACCTGATCTGCGCATTGTCGACGGCCGCGATATGTATCTCGTGAAGCCCTCTGCAGTCAGGCACTGGCTTCGGTCCACGGCACTGGCGGACGCGGAACAAATCGCCGCAGACTTGGCGGCGGCCGTTGCTCGCCATGGCCAGGAAGGGGCAGCTCGTGCTTGCGGGTAGTCCTGGAGTCTGGCTCACTCATTTCCGAGACCTTAGCGAGCAGATGGCTGAAGCAATCGAGGACGCGTGGCCGGTCTGCATCAAGCCCCTGCAAGCCAGGAAGGGCGCCATGACGCACGAGGATCACATCACCGTGCATCTCGTAAGTGCCCTCAGAAGGACCAAGAAAGTGCCTGGCCGCATCGAGTACCAGTACTCCTTACAGGAGGAGCATGCCGACGGTTTCGTGACCACGCCGAGCAGCATCGACTTTGTACTGACCGTGGGGGACGATGAAGAGGTCTACATGGCCTACGAATGCAAGCGGCTGAACGTGACCTATGAGACTCGAGTCCGCAACTATTGCGGGCCATATGTCGATGAAGGCCTGATGCGTTTCGTATCGGGTCAATACGCCAAAGGGCTCCCAATGGCGACGATGATCGGCTATGTCATGAACGGCAACAATGCCACCGCGCGCCACGGCTTGCGGCGAGTGATGAAGCTACGCGCCGCTGCTCTACGGCTGACCGCTGAGCAGGATCGTCTCTCGACAGTAGGGCGTCCCACGCGATTCACTTCCACGCACGATTGCGTTTCCGGGCACAGCATCAGCGTCGAGCATCATCTCTTGCCTTGGCCGTAATAGTTCACTCCAGTGCGTGCCCTGGATCGCCTGTAAACCCCTGACGTTACCCCCAGACGCCTCTCAGGGCATGCCACGGAATGTTCACGCCGGAGTAAACGCAAATGCCCGTTGTCGCTATGCGGCGCAAGTCACGGCAGATGAGGGCGTACAGGCGCATGCGGTCATCCTTGAATGAGAGGTACGGTTCTGCTGCCCAGCGCGCAACGCGCCCGAACCGTCGGCCGTCTTCGGGGGGCTCCTTCTCGGCGGTCATTTATCGGTCTCCTTGGGTTTCGATCGCTTCGGCTTGACGGGCGTGTCGTCGTCAGCCTTCTCGGCCTTCTTCATAGCTGCTTTCTTCACGGCAGCCTTCGTCACGGCAGCCTTTTCCGGCTCTAAGCGTTCGAGGTAGTCGTCGTAGTCCTTGATGTCGCGCTCTGCGCCGATGTCGATCAGGCGGTCACGGAAGCGACCGTAGAACGAAGTCTGCGTCTTGCTCTGTCGCCGCAATTTTTCGACGCCGATGTTCGGGTTTAGCAGCAGTACGTAGTGAAAATCGCCGGTCGAGCCTTCTTTAGTTTCGATGAAGCCGAGGTCGCGCAATGAGCGCATGCGACGGCGCCATGTGTCCACCGCCCGCTCGCCCTCGAAACCAGCTTCGGTCGCAAAGACGTTAGGCGCGTCAATTGTGAGCAGCGGATGATCCGGAGCGCGGATCCAGAGGCAGAGCAGGACGTGCCCTGCAGGCTGGCCTTTCGACTGCGCGTCGATCGCCTGCATCGCGAGCGGTAGCGTGCGCGGAATGGTCGAGAAGCCGTGGTTGCGCGAGCGTTTCCACAACAGTTCCTCGGGGTAGTCGGGGAACTGGATCTTCATCTGTTCCTCGGCGCGCTCGGTCATGTTGAGGCGGCGACGCCGAGACTGCTTTTGGGTAGCCATGGTTGAGGTCCGTCTTGAGTTTTGATGCGCTCAATTGGACGCGCATTACTACACAACTGCAAGGATTCAATACGCGTAACCTCACTCATTTCAAAACAAAATCAGGCACCTCACAATGCATGAGTTTTTTAATGGTTAGCGCATCTGAATTACTCTAATTGCGTGTATCCGCAGACATTCATCAAAAAAAAATTCGCCAAATCAATGACTTATGAGGAAATCGCGGTGCTCCCTGTCCTCCAGTCCTCGTTGTGCTCAATGTTCTCCATGTACTCCCGGTAAAGGGTGAAGGGAATGGGCCGCCGGGTTTGCAGGCTCGGATAGCGTCTTCGTGCGCTGTTGCTGCGTCTTCAGGAATGAGCTCAGCATGCACTAGCGTCTGGACGGGCGGCAGGTGGTCGAGCATCTACTGCAGAGTCGTGAGCGGCACCTTGTTGTGTTCGAGGCACCATGACGGCAATCATTTCAGGCTGGTTGGCGTCAGCTGAATGTCTGAAGAGCGACCGAGCGTGCGCATTGACGCTGAACCATTGGCTGACCGCAACCGCTGCCAACAAGTCATCAAGAAGTTTTCCGTAGAAGCTCTGCGGCAGACCGCACTTGCAATCCGCTAATCAATTGCGCTTTCCGGCATCTGGGTCAGACTTGTCTACGACTTTATTGCCATGTCTACGACTCTTTTGCCATGTCTACGACTTTATTGTCAAAGAACAGCATGGCTTGATTATGGCTGAGGGTCACTCCACCGTAACGCTTTTGGCAAGGTTACGTGGTTTGTCCACATCGGTGCCTCGCGCACACGCCGTGTGATAACTCAACAGCTGCAGCGGCACCACGTGCAGGATGGGCGAGAGCACGCCATAGTGCTCGGGCATGCGAATCACGTTCACGCCTTCGCTGCTTTCGATTTTGGTGTCGCCGTCGGCCAGCACATAGAGCACGCCGCCACGGGCGCGCACTTCCTGCATATTGCTCTTGAGCTTTTCCAGCAGGACGTCGTTGGGGGCCACGGTGACCACGGGCATGGCGCTGGTCACCAGGGCCAACGGGCCGTGCTTGAGTTCACCGGCTGCATAGGCCTCGGCGTGGATGTACGTAATTTCTTTCAGCTTGAGCGCACCTTCGAGCGCGATGGGGTAATGCGTGCCGCGGCCCAGGAAGAGCGCGTTCTCTTTGCTGGCAAATTCTTCGGCCCAGCTGATGAGTTGCGGCTCCAGCGCCAGCACGGCTTGCAATGCGGCAGGCAGGTGGCGCATGTCCTTGATGTGCTGGGCTTCCTCGGCATCGCTCAGGTGGCCCTTCGTCTGGGCCAGTGCCAGCGTGAGCAGGAACAAGCCAGCGAGTTGCGTGGTGAAGGCCTTGGTCGATGCCACGCCGATTTCGGCGCCCGCACGGGTCACGTAGGCGTGCTTGCATTCGCGCACCATGGCGCTGGTGCTCACGTTGCAGATGGTCAGCGTCTGCGTCATGCCGAGGCTTTGTGCGTGGCGCAGTGCAGCAAGGGTGTCGGCCGTTTCGCCGCTTTGGGTAATGGTAACGACCAAGGTCTTCGGGTCGGGAACCGATTCGCGGTAGCGGTATTCGCTGGCGATCTCGACCTGGCAAGGCACCTTGGCGATCGCCTCGATCCAGTACTTGGCCACGCAGCCACTGTAGTAGCTGGTGCCGCAGGCCAGGATCAGCACCTTGTCAATGGCCTTGAAGGTGCTGTAGGCACCGTCGCCAAACAGCTCGGGCGTGATGCCTTCCACGCCTTCGAGCGTGTCGGCAATGGCGCGCGGCTGCTCGAATATTTCCTTTTGCATGTAGTGGCGATACGGCCCCAGATCGGCCGCGCCGCTGTGTGCATGCACGGTTTTCACGGGGCGCTGGACGGACTTGTGGTCACGGTCCACGATCCAGTATTTACCCAACTGAATATCGACCACATCGCCTTCTTCGAGGTAAACGATCTGGTCGGTCACACCGGCAAGGGCCATGGCGTCGCTGGCCAGAAAGGTTTCGCCCTGGCCTGCGCCCAAAATGAGGGGCGAACCGGCACGCGCGCCGATCACACGCTGGGGTTCGTCCTTGTGGAACACGGCAATCGCATAGGCGCCGTGCAACTGGCGAATGGCGGTCTTGACGGCTTCGAACAGGTCGCCGTCGTACACGCTGTCCACCAGGTGGGCGATGACTTCGGTGTCGGTCTGGCTGGCAAACACATAGCCTTTGGCTTGCAAGGCGGCGCGCAGTTCTTCGTGGTTTTCGATGATGCCGTTATGCACCAGCGCGACCTTGCCGGGCTTGGCGTCTGTGGCGCCGGTGCCGTGGCTGAAGTGGGGGTGGGCGTTGTGCACCGCCGGTGCGCCGTGCGTGGCCCAGCGGGTGTGGGCGATGCCGGTCCCGCCCTCCACTTTGTCGGCGCTGACCTGGTCCATCAACTCGGCCACGCGCGCCGTGCTGCGCGCGCGCTGCAGGCCGCCGTTGCCCCCCAGGCTGGCCGCATGCACCGCCACGCCGCAGGAGTCATAACCCCGGTATTCGAGCCGCTGCAGACCCTGCACCAGCACGGGAACGATGTTGCGTGAAGAAACGGCGCCGACGATGCCACACATGGTGATCAACCTTAGAACAATGCAATCCCGGCATCGTAGGCCCGGTTTAAAGAAATTTCAGATCAATATTTTTTGATTGATGAAACAAATAGACTCAATTATCATTTGACGAAGTTTTATTCCAATATTTTTTAATTCATGGAATTTTCAGAACTCGATACAGTTGACCTGCAACTGCTGGATGCTCTGCAGCAGGACGCCAGCTTGAGCAACGTGGCTTTGGCCGAACGGGTGCATGTGTCGCCCCCCACCTGCCTGCGCCGCGTCAAACGCCTGGTCGATGGCGGCTGGGTTGAGCGGCAAGTGGCGATCCTGAGCCGCGACAAACTGGCGCACGGGTTACAAGCACTGGTCGAAGTGACGCTGGACCACCAAGCTGCCGAACACCTGGACGCGTTCGAGGCGCGCGCCGTGGCCGACGAGGCCGTGCAGCAATGCTGGCGCGTCTCGCCCGGGCCGGACTTTGTGCTGGTGATTCACGCCAGCGACATGCCGGCTTACCTGGCCGTCACGCAGCGCCTGTTCACGCAGGATGCGAATGTGCGCAACGTGAAGGCTTTTTTTGCGACCAAGCGCGCCAAGTTCGGTACGCAGATTGCGTTGCCGCGCTGAGGCTTTATTTCATTTTCTGTGGCCGCTTGTAGTTGGCAATGCTGATCTGCTTGCCGCGTGCCACGCTTAAAGCGCCTGGCTCGGTGCTCTTGGTGATGGTAGAGCCGCCGCCCACGGTGCCACCAGCCCCAATGGTGACGGGCGCCACCAGCACGCAGTTGCTACCGATATGCACATCGGCCTCAATCACGGTGCGGTGCTTGTTGGCCCCGTCGTAGTTGGCGGTGATGCTGCCTGCGCCGTAGTTGACGCGCTCGCCCACAGTGGCGTCGCCCAGGTAAGCCAGGTGGTTGGCTTTCGCGCCTTTGGCCAGGGTGGAGTTTTTCACTTCCACAAAGTTGCCGATGTGCACTTCGGCACCCAGCTGCGCACCAGGTCGCAAACGGGCAAAGGGGCCAATGAGTGCGCCCTCGCCCACGGTCACGCCCAGCTTTTCGCCATCAATATGGGTGAAGGGATGGATCACCGCACCCGCTTCGATGCGGCAGTTGGCCAGCACGCAGTTGGCGCCAATCTTCACGCCCTGGCCCAGTTCAACGCGGCCTTCAAAAATGCAGTTGACGTCGATCTGCACATCCTGGGCGCAGACCAGTTCGCCGCGAACATCGAAGCGCGCCGGATCGATGATGCGCACGCCTTCGGACATGAAAGCTTCGGCGCGGCGGCGCTGGTGGATGCGTTCAAGCTCGGCCAGCTGTGCGGGGCTGTTGACGCCGGCCACCTGCGCGGCATCGGCAATGACATGGGCGACCACGGGCACGCCGTCGGCCACGGCAAACTTCACCACATCGGTCAAATAAAACTCTTGCTGCGCATTGTGGTTGTCCAACTTGGCCAGCCAGGGTTTGAGCAGGCGCGCGGGCACAGCCATGATGCCGCTGTAGACCTCGCGGATGCGGCGCTGCTCGTCGCTGGCGTCTTTTTGCTCGACGATGGCCTGCACCTGGCCAGCTGCATCGCGCACGATGCGGCCGTAACCCGTGGGGTCGACAAACTCGATGGTGAGCAGCGCCAGCTTGTCGCCGCCGCTGGCTGCAATCAAGGCTTGCAGGGTATCGGCCTGCGTGAGCGGCACATCGCCCGAGAGCACCACCACTGTCGCCTCATCGGCCAGATGGGGCGCAGCCTGCTGCACCGCGTGGCCAGTGCCGAGCTGGGGCATCTGGCGGGCAAATTGCAAACCGGCTGATCCATACGAAGCGGTCAGCGCGGCTTCCACCTGTTCGGCGCCGTGACCGGTGATGACGACTGTCTGACGCGCCTGCAGCTGGCGTGCGGTGTCGATCACATGACACACCATGGGCTTGCCCGCCACAGGGTGAAGCACCTTGGGTAGACTGCTCTTCATGCGGGTGCCTTTGCCCGCGGCCATGATCACGACTTCAAGATTGCTTGCCATACTGTGTTCCTGCTGATTTCAAGAATTATCCGCCAAGCGCGCCTGCCAATGGCCGTGTTGGCGCTGCTGCTTTTGAGTGGTTGCAGTGCGATCAAGATCGGTTACGAGCAGACGCCTTCGCTGCTGTATTGGTGGCTGGACAAACATGTGGACTTCAACTCGACGCAGACGCCAGCGGCGCGGCAAGCACTGGACGATCTGCAGCGTTGGCACCGCAAGCGGGCACTGCCTGGGTATGCAGACTTGCTGTCGCGCATGGCACGCACGGCCGAACAGGACGTGACAGCTCAACAGGCCTGCAGCTTGATGGATGAGATCGAAAACCAGCTGGATCAACTGGCGCAGCAGTCGATTGCATTGACGGCGCCCATCGTCACAGGGCTGCAGGCGCCACAACGCGAGCACCTGGCGCGCTACTGGGCCCGCAAGAACGAGGACTGGGCCGACGATTGGCTGGCACCTTCCGAAGCGCGACGGCTGCGCAAGCGCAGCGATGCCGCGATCGAGCGCTACGAAGATGTTTATGGCCGCTTGACGCCAGCGCAGAACGAACAAATTGAGCGACATGTGCGCGACTCGGTCTGGACGCCGCAGTGGGGCCAGCAGGAGCGTCTGCGCCGCCAGCAGGATCTGCTGCAGGCACTGGAGCGCATTCATGCCGAGCGGCTGGATGCCGCTCAGGCGCAGGCCGTGCTGTGGAAGGTGTGGCAGCGCTGGATGAACCCGCCGCACGCCACAGACAAACAGCGCATGCAGGCCTGGCGTGAGCAGGGCTGCCGCCACCTGGCCGAGCTGCACAACAGCACCAGCACGGAGCAGCGGCAACGGGCCATCAAACGCCTGCGCGGCTATGAAAAAGACCTGCGCGAGCTGGCCGGCAGGTCTTGAAGTGAAGGGCTGACGGTCGTCAGTCCTGCAGGGCTTTCCACATGGCCATGTCGCGCTCGGCCGTCCAGATGCGCGGGTGTTTGATGCCACTGGCTTCGTCGTAAGCGCGGGTCACGTCAAAAGGCAGGCAGTGTTCGTAGATGAACACATGGCCGAAGATCGGGTCCATGCTCTTGCGAGCGTGAGCCATGGCGGCTTTCAGGTCCATGCCGGCGGCCACAGCTTCTTTGCCGGCTTTGTACAGGGTCTCGACCCAGCGCTTGGTGTAGTCCAGCGCCTTGTTGACGTTGGCGTTGCCCTTCATGGCTTCGCCGCGGCCGGGCACGATGAATTCGGGCTTGAGGGCGCGCAGGGCTTCGAGGGTGGCGGGCCACTCTTCGAGCTGGGCGTCGCCGGTGTACACGCCTGCTTCGTATTCGACCAGGTCGCCGCTGTAGAGCACTTTTTCTTCTTCGACCCAGGCAATGGTGTCGCCCTTGGTGTGGCCTGGGCCCGGGTGCCAGATCTGGACAACGACTCCGCCGAGGTTGATGCTGAGCTTGCCGGGCACTTCGCCCTTCGTGGGGTTACCGCCGCCGACCACCATGGTCGGCCAGGTCAGGCCAGGCACGCTATCGGCACCGCGGAACAGGCGCGGGAAGCGCTCCATCTCGCTCTTCATGTCCTGCGCGCCGCGCTCCTGAATGAGGTCCAGGGTGCCCTGGCTGGCAATGATTTCTGTCGCACCCTCGGCGGCGTAGGCGTAAGCGCCCAGCACGCGCACCGCGTGGTAATGCGTGAGCAGCACGTACTTGATGGGCAAGTCGCTGACGGTGCGGATCTTCTTGATCAGATCCTGCGCCATGGCCGGGGTGGCGGTGGTGTCGCTGACCAGGATGTAGCGGTCACCAATGATGACGCCCGAGTTGGGGTCACCCTCGGCGGTGTAGGCCCAGCAGTGTTTGCTGAGCTGCTCAAACGTGATTTTCTTTTCGCTCAGGTCAGCCTGGCTGGCGAAGGCTTTGGTGGTTTTGGCCATGAGGTTTCTCCGGTGGCAGTCGTTTCGAGTGATGAGCTGGATTTTACCTAAACGAAACGAGTTGCATATTGGTAAATTTTCAGACGGGCAACGTCAGGGGGCTTTGAAGCCGTTTTCCATGACGGCGACCACTTCGTTGGCGAACTGGGCGTAGCTCATGGGCCCCTCGGGGCGCAGCCAGGTGAAGGTCCAGTTGATCATGCCCAGCAGCATCATGGTCAGCGCCGTCTGGTTGGCCAGCGTCAAGCGCTGAGGGTAGGCGCGTTTGAGAAAGCGGGTCAGCGCCGCCACGATGTCACGCTGGCGGTTGAGGATCAGATCACGGGGCGATACGGACGGGGTGCCCAAGGCCGGATCGGGGGTGTCGCTGAGGAATTTGGTGTCGTTGAGCAGAGCGGCATGGCGCGTGGCCGAGGTTTCATATTCCTGCAAAAGACCGTGCACCAGCGCATGCAAAGCGGCGCGTTCATCCAGGTTTTCGCGCTGGGCTTTGGCCTCGGTTTGTGCAATCACGGCCAGCAGGCGCTGGGTGTGGCGCTCCAGCAGGTCCAGCAAGATGGCTTCCTTGCTCTCGTAGTAATGGTAGAGCCGGGCCTTGGACGTGCCGCAGGCGGCAGCAATGTCGTTCATGCTGGCCGCAGGGTAGCTGCGCTCGGCAAAGCAGCGCGCAGCAATGTCAAGAATGCCGTCACGTTTGAGGTCGTGGCTGGCGGATTTTGGGCGTGCCATGGTGATGTTTCCTTATACCGGCCAGACCACGCCGTTGTCGTTGAGGATGGCGTCGAGCGGTTCGTCGTGGGGTTCGGGTTCAAAGTCGTCGACAAAAGCGCCGGTGTAGCCCAGGCCCACGGTAAAGGGTTTGGGTTGCAGGGCGGCCAGGGTACGGTCATAAAAACCACCGCCGTAGCCCAATCGGTAGCCACCGGCGCTGTAGCCTACACAGGGCACGAACAGCAGCGTGGGAACGATGAGTTCAGTGTCTTTGGGTTTGGGGATGCCGTAGGCGTCTTCTTCCATGGGGCAGCCGGGGTACCAGGCATGAAAGGTCAGGGTTTTATGCTGCTTGTTGACCACGGGCAAACCGATGCGCCGACGTTGGGGCTGGTCCATCAGCTCGCCGTCTTCCTTCCAGCGGTGCAGCACGGGCAAGGGGTCGAACTCGCCTTTGATGGGCCAGTAGGCCCCGATCACGGTGTCGGGCCTGCCTACCAGCCAGATGCGCATGACTTGTTGCAAGGCTGCCGCCCGCGCCTGTCGGTCGGGCAGGTTCAATCTTTCTTCAATCAGGGCCTTTCGCAAGGCTTTTTTTGCATCTGCTTTGTCCATAATCGCCTCATGCTGTTGAACCGAATTCTGACACTGCTTGGCGCCCTGGCTTTGACCGGCCTCATGCACCCCACCGCCCTGGCCCAAAACCTGACGGCGCAAGACGAGGTATTGCTGCAAATGCAGCAGGCTTTTACCAAGGGCGATCGACTGCGACTGCAGCAGTTGCTCACCCAGGCCCAAGGTCATACGCTGGAGCCTTGGGCGGCCTACTGGGCACTGCGCGTGCGTCTGGACACCGCCAGCACCGAAGAGATTGAGCGCATGCTCAGTCGCTACGCAGGCACGTATGCCGAAGATCGCTTGCGCGCCGACTGGCTGCTGCAATTGGGCAAACAACGCGACTGGGCAAGCTTCAAGCGCATTCACCCTGGCTATCGCATGCGTGATGACCGCGAGATCCAGTGCTATGCGCTGGGCATCGAAGCCATGGACAGCAAAGCCAATGTGGCCGCAGAGGTCAAACGTCTTTGGTACAGCTTGCGTGAAGCCGACGATGGTTGCACCTATGTGGCCGAGCATTTGCACAACAGCAAAAAGCTCAGCGGTGATGACATCTGGCGCAAGGCCAGGCTGGCCATGGATGCCAACCGCCCCAAGGCTGCGCGCATGGCCGTCGAGATCGAAGCTCCACGGGTGGCTGACCAGATGACACTGATCGCCAGCGACCCCGAACGCTACCTGAGCAAACGCATTGTGGCCATCACACACAAGCGCAAGGAGCTGGCCGTGCTGGCACTGATTCGTCTGGCCAGCAAGGACCCGGACGAGGCGGCCGAGCTTTTGGAAAAAAAGTGGGGCTTGATGCTCTCACGCGAAGAAAAGGACTGGACCTGGGGCGTGATTGGAAAACAGGCTGCCCAGAAACTGCAGGACAACGCGCACAGCCACTTTGCGAAGGTACGTGATGACGAACACCTCAATGACGATCTGCTGGGCTGGAAGGTGCGTGCAGCCTTGCGCCAGCAGGACTGGGCTGTGGTGCAGCGCGCGGTAGCGGCCATGAGCCCGCAGGAACAACGTGATCCGACCTGGGTGTATTGGGGTGCACGAGCACAACTGGCTCTGGCCAGAACCGAGGCGCAACGCCAGGCCGTGCGTGCGCAGCTGCAAGGCGTGGCCAGCATGCGGGGTTTTTATGAGCAACTGGCGGCTGAAGAGCTGGGACAGAAGATCGCGGCGCCAGCCACGCCATCGCCCTTGACGCCCGAAGAAAAGGCACTGGCCTGGGCCAACCCCGGACTGCAACGGGCACTGCATGCAATCCGTATCGGTTTGCGCAACGAGGGGGTGCGCGAATGGAACTACAGCACCAACTTGCACACTCGCGGTGGCATGAATGAGCGCGAGCTGCTGGCGGCTGCCGATCTGGCATGCAAGGCCGAGGTCTGGGACCGCTGCATCAACACCAGCGAACGCACCCCCAACGAGGTCGATACAGCGCAGCGCTATCCCATGCCTTTGCACGACATCGTGGTCCAGCGTTCGGGGGAGATTGGCCTGGATCCGGCTTATGTGTACGGCCTGATCCGGCAGGAAAGCCGTTTCATCATGGATGCTCGTTCGCATGTGGGCGCCTCGGGGCTGATGCAGGTGATGCCAGCCACCGCCAAATGGACGGCCCGCAAGATCGGCTTGAGCGGTTTTGAACCTCGGCAATTGACCGACAAGAACGTGAATGTGCGTATTGGAACCGCTTACCTGAAACTGGTGCTGGACGACTTCGGTGGCTCCATGCCTTTGGCGGCTGCGGCGTACAACGCGGGCCCCAGCCGCTCCAGAGCCTGGCGCAAAGGACCAACGCTTGAAGGCGCCATTTGGGCTGAGAACGTGCCCTTTGCCGAAACCCGCAATTACGTGAAGAAAGTGCTGTCCAACACCACGGTGTACGCCAGCATCATCACGGGGCAACCCCAGTCGCTGAAAGCCCGATTGGGTACTGTGGGGCCACGTCCTCCCCACCAACCCGAGGTCAACGAAGACTTGCCTTGACTTCTACCAGGCAGTCGTAGAACACAGGAGCGCGACCCAGATCGGTCAACTTTTGGCTGGTCAGCTCGTTGACGTTGGTGCCGTCCAGCCCCAGCTTGCGCCACCAGATGCCCAAACCGTTGACCACGCCGGGGCGGGCGCGCTCGCACACGCGCGCCTTGCACAGGTAGCGGCCCCGATCGTTGAAGACCTCGACCAACGCGCCGTCGACAATGCCGCGCACCACGGCGTCTTGTGGGTGGATTTCGAGCAGGGGTTCTGACTCGATGTCGCGCAGGCTTTGCACGTTGACAAAGGTGGAGTTCAAAAAGTTACGCGCAGGTGGCGAGATCATGGCCAGCGGGTAGCGTGCGTCGGTGCCCGGCACTTCGTAATTGGGCACATGATCAGGCAAACCGTCCAGCCCTTGATCGGCCAGGCTCTGGCTGAAGAATTCGCACTTGCCCGAGGGTGTCGGGAAGTGGCCCTCGGCAAACGGCGCATCAGGAATGGGCAAACTGGCAAAGCCGTGTTCGAGCAGCACCTCAAAGTCTTTGTCGTCACCCATGGCCATGCGGCACAGCTGCTCGTCGGAATCGTCAAAGCAGGGCTCATCAAAGCCCATGCGATGCGCCAGCGCCCTGAAGATGTCGGTGTTGGTTTTGGCTTGCCCCACCGGCGCAATGGCCGGACGGTTGAGCAGGACATCGGTGTGGCCGTAGGTGGTGTGAATATCCCAGTGTTCGAGCTGCGTGGTGGCAGGCAGGATGTAGTCGGCGTAGTCGGCAGTGTCGGTTTTGAAGTGTTCTAGCACCACGGTGAACAGGTCTTCGCGGGCAAAGCCCTGCACCACCCGCCCCGACTGCGGCGCCACCGCCACGGGGTTGCTGTTGTAGACGATCAGCGCCTCGACCTTGGGGCCAAATTCGTCGGATGACTGACGCAGCAAATCGTCACCAATCGTGCTCATGTTGATCGTGCGCGGACGGCGCTGGCCCTGCAGGTCAGGCCGCTGCAGCGCGGCACGGCGCACCGGAAAGTGTCCGGAGCTGGACATGAGCAAGCCGCCACTGCGGTGCCGCCAGGCGCCGGTGAGCGCGGGCAGGCAGGCAATGGCGCGCACAGCATTGCCGCCACCGCGCACGCGCTGCATGCCGTAGTTCAGGCGGATGGCTGCGGGCCGTGTGGTGCCCCAGTCGCGCGCCAGGCGCTCGATTTGCTCAACCGGCACGCCACACACCTGCGCGGCGCGCTCGGGCGGCCACTGCAGGGCACGTTCGCGCAAAGCGTCCCACCCCAGGGTGTAGCGGTCGATGTAGTCCTGGTCCAGCCAGCCATGGGTGATGAGCTGGTGCATCACGGCCAGCGCCAGCGCAGCGTCGGTGCCTGGCAATAGCGCGATGTGCTCGTGGCATTTGTCAGCGGTTTCGCTTTTGCGCGGGTCGATGCACACCAGCCGTGCACCATTGCGCTTGGCCTCTTGCGCGATGCGCCAGAAATGCAGATTGCTGCCAATCGAATTGCTGCCCCAGATGACAATGAGTTTGGAGCCTGCAAAGTGCTGCACCTTCATGCCGACCTTGTTGCCCAGGGTTTGCGTCAGGGCTTCGGCCCCGGCTGAGGCGCAGATGGTGCGGTCCAGCAAGGACGCGCCGAGTTTGTGGAAAAACCGCGCCGCGATCGATTCGCCCTGCACCAGGCCCATGGTGCCCGCATAGCTGTAGGGCAGGATGGCCTGCGCATCGCGCGCCGCAATGGCTTGCAGACGCTCGGCGATGTCATCGAGCGCTTCGTCCCAGCCCACGGGCACAAACTGGCCGCTGCCCTTGGGGCCCACGCGTTTGAGGGGGGTGAGGATGCGCTCAGGGTGGTAAGTGCGCTCGGTGTATTTGGACACCTTGGCACACAGCACGCCGTCGGTCATGGGGTGGGCCGGATTGCCCTGCACGCGCACAGCGCGACCGTTTTCCACGGTGGTGAGCAGGGCGCAGGTGTCGGGGCAGTCGTGCGGGCAGGCGCCGCGCACCACGGTAGAAGCGATTTCGGTCATGCCTGCATTTTGACGGATGCCGGGGCCCTGCTGCACCTAAAACCTCACATTGGAAAGCGTCATCGCAAGCGGCTAGACTGTGCGCATGAAGCTGATCGAATCCATCCTGGCGCAAGCCCCTTCGATGGCGGCCATTCGCCGTGACCTGCATGCCCACCCGGAGTTGTGTTTTGAAGAAGTGCGCACCGCCGACATCGTCGCGGCCAAGCTGACCGAGTGGGGCATTACCATGCACCGGGGCATGGGCACCACCGGGGTGGTGGGCATTGTGCACGGGCGCGATGGCGGTGCCTGCGGCCGGGGTGTCGGTCTGCGAGCTGACATGGACGCCCTGCCCATGCAGGAGTTCAACACCTTTGCCCACGCCAGCCAGCACGCCGGAAAAATGCACGCCTGCGGCCACGACGGCCACACCGCCATGCTGCTGGCCGCGGCGCAGCACCTGGCGCAACACCGGGACTTTGACGGCACGGTCTACCTGATCTTCCAGCCTGCTGAAGAGGGCGGCGGCGGCGCCCGCGAAATGATCAAGGACGGCTTGTTCACCCAGTTCCCGATGGAGGCCGTGTTTGGCATGCACAACTGGCCGGGCATGCCCGCCGGCAGCTTTGCCGTCAGCCCTGGCCCCGTGATGGCCTCGAGCAACGAATTCAAGATCACGATTCGCGGCAAGGGCAGCCATGCCGCCCTGCCCCACAACGGCATCGACCCGGTGCCCGTGGCCTGCCAACTGGTGCAGGCGTTTCAGACCATCATCACCCGCAATAAAAAGCCGGTGGACGCGGGCGTGATTTCGGTGACCATGATCCACGCTGGCGAGGCCACCAATGTGGTGCCGGACTATTGCGTGCTGGAGGGTACAGTGCGCACCTTCAGCATCGAGGTACTGGACATGATCGAGCGGCGCATGCGCGAGTTGTCAGACGGCATTTGCGCCGCTTTTGGTGCCCACTGCGAGTTTACGTTTGACCGCAATTACCCACCCACCATCAACAGCGCACCCGAGGCCGCCTTTGCCCGCGAGGTGATGGCCACCATCGTGGGCGCAGACAAGGTGCTGGCGCAAGAGCCCACCATGGGCGCGGAAGACTTTTCCTACATGCTGCAGGCCAAGCCCGGCGCGTACTGCTTCATTGCCAACGGCGATGGCCAGCACCGCGAAATGGGCCACGGCGGCGGCCCCTGCACACTGCACAACCCCAGCTACGACTTCAACGATGAGTTGATTCCGCTGGGCGCCACCTACTGGGTCGAGCTGGCCACACGCTGGCTGGCCCAAGCACGCTAAGGAGCTCCACGATGCAGCACAAACCTCGCATTCTGGTGTTGGGTGGCAGCGGCTTTGTGGGCCGCCATGTGTGCGAGCACCTGGTGCGCGCCGGGTGCGATGTCACGGTGCCCACGCGTCGTCCCGACCGTGCCACGGCCGTGCAAACCTTGCCTGGCGTGACGGTGCTGCGCGCAAATGTGCATGACGACGCTGCGCTGCAGTCACTGGTGCGCGAGCACGACGCGGTCATCAACCTGATTGCCATCCTGCATGGCAGCGCTGCGCAGTTTGAGGCGGCGCATGTGCGCCTGCCCCAGCGCCTGGCCCAGGCCATGCACGCAGCCGGTGTGCGCCGCCTGGTGCATGTGAGTGCCTTGGGAGCTGACCCTGCAGGCCCTTCGAACTACCAGCGCAGCAAAGGCCGTGGCGAAGCAGTATTACAGCAGGCTGATCTGGCTTTGACGATCCTGCGCCCAAGCGTCATCTTTGGCGCTGAAGACCGCTTTCTCAATCTGTTTGCCCGCTTGCAACGCCTGGCACCTGTGCTGCCTCTGGCCGGAGGACGCACTCGTTTTCAGCCTGTGTGGGTGGTGGATGTAGCGCGTGCTGTGGTGCACTGCGCCTTGAACCCGAACACCGCAGGCCAAACGTTCGAGGCTTGCGGGCCCGACGTGTACACCCTGGCCGAACTGGTGCGTCTGTCTGGCCAGTGGGCCGGGCTTTGCGGTGGTCGTGGTCGCCTGGTGGTGCCCATGCCGCTGTGGATGGGCTACCCACAGGCGCTGGCCATGGAGCTGCTGCCCGGCGAGCCTTTGATGAGTCGCGACAACCTGGCCTCAATGCGGGTGGACAACGTGGCCAGCGACCAAGTGCCAGGGTTGTCTGCCTTGGCTATCCAGGCTGCCAGTCTGGCTGGCGTTGCACCCGGTTATCTGGGCCAACGCGGACCTCGCAGCAGGCTGGAGCGTTACCGCGCCCGACACTGAAACGCCTGCTGCTACCATGCAGGTTCACGGTCAGGGAACCTCCATGCTCAAGCTCTACATCGGCAACAAAAATTACTCTTCGTGGTCCATGCGTCCCTGGGTGCTGCTGCGCCAGGCGGGCATTGATTTTGACGAAGTCATGGTGCGCTTTGACAGCTTTGCACCCGGCAGCGGTTTTCGCAGCACCATGGACGCCGTCTCCCCGGTGGGCAAAGTGCCCGTGCTGGTCGATGGCGACCTGACTATCTGGGACACCCTGGCCATTGCCGAGTACGTGGCCGAGCAGTTTCCCGAGAAACAACTCTGGCCCGCCGAGCGCACGGCCCGCGCCCGGGCCCGCAGCATTTGCGCCGAAATGCACAGCGGCTTTACCGGCCTGCGCAGCGCTTGCCCGATGAACATCGAGGCCCATCTGCCCGAGGTGGGCGCCCTGGCCTTGCGCGACAAGCCCGCCGTACGCAAAGACCTGGAGCGCCTGGTGTCCATGTGGAGCGGCTTGCTGGCCGCGCATGGCGGCCCCATGCTGTTGGGTGCGTTCAGTGTGGCCGATGCGTATTTCGCGCCGGTAGTCATGCGGCTCAAAACCTACGCCCTGCCAGTGCCCGCAGACATTGCAGCTTATATGGACCGCGTTTGCGCACTGCCCGGCGTCAAGGCCTGGACGGACGGCGCACGGGCTGAAAAAGACTTTATTGATTTTGAAGAGCCCTTCCGGCTCCGAAATTAAATGACTTGCGGGACAGATCTTCAGCTCTGTCCCCAACTGATCAAGGAATTCCATGGACGTGTTTGTGGTCGGTGGCGCGGTACGCGATGGCCTGATGGGCCACAGCGTCAACGACCGCGACTGGGTCGTGGTGGGCAGCACGCCTGAAGCCATGACTGCACTGGGCTACGAACCCGTCGGCAAGGACTTTCCGGTTTTCCTGCATCCCCAAACCCGCGAGGAGTACGCCCTGGCGCGGACCGAGCGCAAGACCGCTCGCGGCTACAAGGGCTTTGCGGTTCAGGCTGCGCCCGACGTCACGCTCGAAGAAGATCTGGCGCGCCGCGACCTGACCATCAACGCCATGGCCGTGCCCGAGGCACTGGCACACCTCGCCCCTGATCAATGGGCGGGACACCTGGTGGACCCGTTCAACGGCCTGCGTGATCTGCAAAGCAAGGTGTTGCGACACGTGACCAGCTCGTTTGCGGAAGACCCGGTACGCATTTTGCGGCTGGCACGTTTTGCAGCCCGCTTTGCCGACTTCAGAGTGGCCGACGAAACCCTGCAGCTGATGCGCCACATGGTGCAGGACGGCGAGGTGGACCATCTGGTACCCGAGCGCGTGTGGCAGGAACTGTCTCGCGGATTGATGACCGACAAGCCTTCGCGCATGTTCGAGGTGCTGCGCGCGTGTGGCGCCCTCAAAGTGCTGCTGCCCGAAGTGGACCGCCTGTGGGGCGTGCCCCAGCGCGCCGAATACCACCCCGAAATTGACACCGGCGTGCACCTGATGATGGTGCTGGACATGGCGGCGCAACTGCAAACGCCGCTGTCCGTTCGTTGGGCCTGCCTGATGCACGACCTGGGCAAAGGCACCACACCGGCCGATGTGCTGCCGCGCCACATTGGGCACGAAGGCCGCAGTGCCAAATTGGCTCTGCAGGTGGCGAAGCGTCTGCGTGTGCCTAATGACTGCAAGGAACTGGCCGATGTGGTGGCCCGGGAACACGGCAACATTCACCGCAGTGGCGAACTCAACGCTGCAGCGGTGATGCGTTTGCTGACGCGATGCGACGCCATTCGCCAGCCCGAGCGCTTCGCCCTGGTGCTGCAAGCCTGCGAGGCTGATGCACGCGGGCGCTTGGGCCTGGAGGCGATCGCCTACCCGCAAGCCGCTCGGCTGAGCTGCGCCCTGCAGGCGGCGCTAGGCGTGGTCACCGCAGACATTGCTGCCGCAGCTGCGCGGGAGGGCCTGAAGGGCGCTCAGATTGGTGAGCGTGTCGAGGCGGCACGCACGGCGGCCATCGCAGCCACGCTTTGAGCACCCCAGCGCTCACCCTGCAGACTCACAGGTGCGAGCGCACCCAACCGGCAATGTCTTGCGCCGAGCGGAAAGCGCCAGCCTGACGCGCCACTTCGCGGCCGTTTACAAACAAGGCCAGCGTGGGAATGCTGCGAATGTTGAAGCGCGCCGCGAGTTGCTGAGCTTCTTCGGTGTTGACTTTGGCCAGACGCACGTTGGGCTCCAGCATGACTGCAGCCTGCTCGAAAGCGGGCGCCATCATGCGGCAGGGACCGCACCAGGGCGCCCAGAAATCCACCAGCACAGGGATGTGGTTGCGGCCAATGTGGGCGTCGAAGTTGCTGTCATCCAGCGCCACGGGGTGAGCCTCGAACAGGGCTTTGTGGCATTGGCCACAATGGGCACCCGCCCCCATGTCCGCGGTTTTGACGCGGTTGGTTTTGTGGCAGTGGGGGCAAACAATGTGCAGGGAGTCGGTCATGGAAGGCACTTTCAACAAGTCATTGCCTTGCAAATGGGGGTACTCCCCGGGATATTCAAGAGCACAAGTGTTTCATAGCCATTTGGCCAGCGCCGCCGCCAGCAGGCTCAGCACCACCGAGCTGGCCAGCGGAATTTGCCACTCGCGGCCAAACAGCCGGAAATGGAAGTCGCCAGGCAAACGCCCCAGACCCAGCTTCTGCAACCATGGCTGCAGGCCGCTGAAAATGATCAGCGCCAAAAACGTGACGATCAGCCAGCGAAACATCTGCGTCCCTCTTACAGCCGGTGGGAGCGGTCGCCCGCCTCAAAGCCTTGCGCCAGCCAGTCACCGCCAACGGCCAGGCCAATCACCTTGAACAGCTCACCCATTTCGTGTTCATTGAGCAGGCGTGCGGCCTGCGTGCGTTCGGCCAAGCTGGCTTGTTCCATGCGCTGCGCCAGCCCCAGGTTGAGCAGGAACCGCGCCTGACTGGTATACCCCAGCACGTCCATGCCGGCGTTTTGCGCTGCCACGGCAATGCCGGTGAAGTTGATGTGTGCGGTAATGTCCTTGAGGCCAACTTTGTCCAGCGGGTTGTCGTCAGCTTCGTGCAGGTGGTGGCACATGACGGTGCCCATGTGTCGCTGAGGGTGGTAGTACTCGGCCTCGGGAAAACCGTAATCCAGAAAAAAGGCCGCGCCGCCGCGCCCGGCTTGCATGCGTTCGACCAGGCTGGCCACGAAGGCCTCGGCTTGTGGATGAATTTCGGTCAGGTAGTCCTGCTCGCCTTCAATATCCACCGGTGGGCGCAGTTCCGTGGGACGGTCCGCCCAAGCAAAGCACTGCTCAGCATCTGCAACCACACCGCGTTCGTGCCAGACACCATCCACACGCGCCAGCAGCTTGACGGGCATGGCGTCCAGTACCTCATTGCCCACCACCACGCCTTCCATCACCTCAGGCCAGCTTTGCAGCCAGCGCACTTTGTGGGCGTGCGCGGCCAGGGTTTTGGCCTGACGCTCGCGCAGGGTGCCCGAGAGGTCGATGATGCTGTAGTGCTGCACCTGGTCGCCCAAGGTGTCCAGCAACTGCAAAGCCAGTGCGCCGGTGCCAGCGCCAAACTCGAACACCTCGGTCGTACCCGTGGCCTTCAGGGCCTGGCCGACTTGAGTCGCCAAGGTCTGGCCAAACAAAGGGCTGATGAGCGGGGCGGTGACAAAATCGCTGCCCGATGCAGGCATGGCACCAAACTTTTGCAAGGTGTTGGTGTAGTAGCCCAAGCCGGGCTCGTACAGGGCCAGGGCCATGAACTGGTCAAACGGCATCCAGCCGCCAGCCTGCGCCAAAACCTGCTGGATGCGCTGGTTCAGCGCGGTCGTTAAACTTGGGTGTTCTGTGTTCACCCCCGAATTGTCGCCCAATGCCTGCTACTCACCCCACCGTCCTGCCCGAACGCGTCGTGTTGATCACGGGCGCGGCGCGCCGCCTGGGGCGCGAAATGGCCCTGCATCTGGCCCGTGCGGGCTGGCAAGTGGCCGTGCATTGCCACCAGTCGGTGACCGAAGCCGAGCAAACCGCGCGTGATTGTCATGCCATCAACGGCCTGCCCCACAAAGTACTTCGCGCCGACTTGAATGACGAATCGGCCACCCGCGCCCTGATGGACCAGGCGGTAGCCTTGTTCGGGCGGGTGGATGCGGTGGTGAACAACGCCTCGCTGTTTGAACACGACGAGGTGGACAGCTTCAGCTACGAGTTGCTGCAAAAGCACCTGCGCAGCAACACCGCAGCCCCCATTACCTTAGCCCAAGCCCTGCATGCGCACGCCTGTGCACGCCAGGCGCCCGCAGGCGCAGCGGTGGTGGTCAATTTGCTGGACCAGAAGCTGTGGAACCCCAACCCCGACTTTTTGAGCTACACCTTGTCCAAAGCTGCGCTGGAAGCGGCCAACACCTTGCTGGCCCAGGCCTTGGCCCCGGTGGTCCGGGTGGTGGGTGTAGCCCCCGGCCTGACGCTGACCAGCCACATGCTCAGCCAGGACAAGTTTGAACAGCTGCACCAGCTCAGCCCCCTGGGCAGATCGTCCACGCCGCAGGACGTGGCAGCCACCGTGGCTTTTGCGCTGGACAATGCATCGATCACCGGCACCACGCTGCTGGTCGATGGTGGCCAACACCTGCGCCGCTTTGAGCG
>NZ_JAYPVP010000024.1:0-4015 GCF_038134685.1 Limnohabitans sp.
GACCAGCCCCGAGCCCATCATTTCCCCCAGCTGGTCACCCAACGGCCGAGAGTTGGCCTATGTGTCCTTCGAGACGCGCAAGCCGGTGGTTTATGTGCACGACGTGCCGACTGGCAAACGACGTGTGCTGGCCAATTTCAAAGGGTCGAACAGCTCGCCCAGTTGGTCTCCCGATGGCAAGCAGTTAGCGGTGACTTTGAGCCGCGATGGGGGTTCACAGCTTTACCTCATTTCCTCACAAGGGGGTGAGCCACGACGACTCATTTCGTCGACTTCCATTGAAACCGAACCGGTTTTCGCGCCGGATGGTTCGGCCATTTATTTTGTGAGTGATCGCGGCGGCTCACCACAAATCTACCGCACACCCACTCAGGGTGGGCCTGTGCAAAGGGTGACCTTCACGGGCAACTACAACATTTCCCCCGCGATCAGCCCCGATGGCAAAACCCTGGTCTTTGTCTCCCGTTTCGGTGGCGACTACCGACTCGCCCTCATGGACTTGCAGTCTGAGCAAGTGACACCTGTGACCTCTACACGTGCAGACGAACGACCCAGTTTTGCCCCCAATGGTCGATTGATCGTCTTCGCCACCAAGATCAATGGCCAAGAGGCCTTGATGACCACCACCCTGGACGGAAAAATTGTCGCCAGACTGGCAGGGCAAACCGGTGACATCCGGGAGCCCAACTGGGGTCCGTTTTCTGGGCAATGACCCACTATGATCTTCACCCATCCACCAACTCAAGCTTTTGGAGCTTTTTTTTCATGAAAAACTTTTTCCTCATCGGTCTCATTGCCCTGTTGTCGGCTTGTGCATCGAATGTCAAAACCAGCGATGTTCCTGTCGAAGACAAGGCTGGCACGTCGGCATCACAAGGCTCACAAGCGCAATCTGCAGTTGCACCGATCAAAGTGGATGAGTTGGCCATTGCCAAGGCGGGTCCTGCGCAAGTGGCTCGCGTGGTCTACTTCGACTTCGACAGCTTTGTCATCAAACCCGAATACCAGTCTGTGTTGGCTGCACACGCCAAATTCATGCGTGAGCACGCTGCAGCCAAAATGGCCATTGCGGGTCACACCGATGAACGTGGCGGTCGTGAATACAACTTGGCACTGGGTCAAAAACGCGCCGAAGCCGTGAAAAAAGCCCTGTCGCTCTTGGGCGTGTCGGAAAGCCAGCTCGAGGCGGTCAGCTATGGCGAAGAGAAGCCGGCTGACAACGGCAATGGCGAGGCCGCTTTCGCCAAAAACCGCCGTGCTGAATTGAACTACCGCTGATGAGCACCCGTCTCTTAGCCACTTTGATGTTGTCGCTTGGGCTGGTGTTGCCAGTCCGGGCGGCCTTGTTTGAAGATGAAGAAGCTCGTCGAGCCCTGATCGACCAACGCCAAACGATCAAACAGCTTCAAGAGCAAGTTCAACGGTTGGACGATGAAAACGCCCAAATCAAACGGGCCTATCTGGATTTGCAAGCGCAAAACGAGAACCTCAGCAAGCAGTTGGCAGTGCTTCGTGGTTCGCAAGAAGAGTTGGCCAAGCAAATTTCAGATGTCCAGCGGGGCTACAAAGATCTGGCTAAAGAGATTGAAGACCGTTTCGGTGGCATTGAAAGCCGCTTGCAAAAGCTAGAACCCGTCAAGGTGACGGTTGATGGTTTGGAGTTTGTGGCCGAACCTGCTGAAAAGCGTGACTATGAAGCCGCATTGGATTTGTTCCGCAAGGGCGAATTCGCTCAGGCCGCTGCGGCTTACCAAGTGTTTGTGAATCAATATCCCCGGTCAGGCTACCTGCCAACCGCCTTGTTTTGGGCCGGCAATTCCTTGTATGCCATTCGCAAATACAAGGATTCCATTGCTGAGTTCAATCGGGTGGTGACGCAGTTCTCGACCCATCCGCGTGCCTCTGAAGCCATGCTCTCGATTGCCAATTGCCAAATTGAGCTCAAGGATTTGCGCACAGCGAAAAAAACCATTGATGCCCTCATCAAGCAATATCCTGGCTCTGATGCAGCCATTGCAGGAAAAGAGCGCCTGTCCAAACTGCGTTGATGGCGTTGACCATGTCACTGAGTGAGTTTCAAGCATTGGGTGACTGGGTGTTATGGGGCGCTTTTGCGCTGTCTTGCCTCTTGGGGTGGACGCTCCACCGCACGCACTTTTGCACCATGGGTTCCATCAGCGATGTGATGCACCTTGGCGATTGGCAGCGTGCCCATCAGTGGCTGATTGCCATTGCCTCCAGCATGCTGATCGTGGGATGGTTGAATGAGTGGGGCCTCATCGATGTGCAGCAAGCCGTCTCCGTGAGCCAACGGCTGTTGTGGTTGTCCCTGATCGTGGGTGGAACGCTGTTTGGTTTCGGCATGGTGCTCGCCTCGGGTTGCGGCGCCAAAGTCTTGGTTCGCATGGGCACGGGCAACCTCAAAGCTTGGGTGGTTTTCCTGGTCATGGGTTTGGCCAGTTTTGCAACCATCAAGGGCATCACCGCGGTCTTGAGAAATGCAACCGTTGACCGATTGGCCTGGGAGGCCAATTACCCGTTGACACTGCCCAAAGTCTTGGAGCACTGGACCGGCCTTGGTTTCAGTCCGGTGTGGGTGGCAACGGCCTTGGCCCTGCTGATCTTCGCTGGGATCGCCTGGAACGCCAATGGCCGAGTGGCCAAAAACTGGGGCGTTGGGGTTTGGGTGGGGGTGATGGTGGGCCTGGCTTGGTTGATCAGCGGCTATTGGGGGCATGTGGCTGAGCACCCGGAGACGTTGGAGCAAGTGTTCATCAAAACCAACTCCAATCGAATGGAAGCCTTCACCTTTGTTGCACCTGTGGCCTATACCTTGGACTGGCTGATTTATTTCAGCGATGCCAACAACACGCTGAGCATTGGCGTTTGCTCGGTGTTGGGTGTGGTGGTGGGCGCGCATGTGTCGGCTCGCCTCAAACAAGGTTTGCGTTGGGAATCGTTTGCCGATGCCGACGACCTGAAGCGCCACGTGCTGGGTGGCGTCCTCATGGGTGTCGGCGGTGTGACCGCCATGGGCTGCACATTTGGACAAGGCCTCAGTGCGCTGTCGGTGCTCAGCCTGGGTGCATTTTTGGCTTTGCCAGCCATCGTGCTGGGTGCGGTATTGGCCATGAAATACCAACTTTGGCAACTCGAGCGCCATGGAGGCTGATTACGCCCGGCGCTTCTCTGGCTTGGACCGCTTGTGGGGGGCTGGCTCCTCACAACGATTGGCCAATGCCCATGTGGCAGTCGTCGGCTTAGGCGGCGTCGGCAGTTGGTGTGCTGAGGCTTTGGCGCGCAGCGGAGTGGGGGCCTTGACCTTGATCGACTTTGATCAAGTGGCTGAATCCAACATCAACCGCCAAGTTCATGCCCTGACCCAAACCGTGGGGCAAGCCAAAATTGACGCCATGCGCGATCGAATCCTGGGCATCAACCCCAGTTGCCACGTGCATTTGGTTGAAGATTTCCTCACCCCAGACAACATCGACAGCACTTGGCCGGAGCAAGCTCAGGTGGTGGTGGATGCCTGTGACCAAGGCGCAGCGAAATTGGCCATGGCCTTTCGGTCCCTGCGTCAGGGGCTGCCCCTGGTGATGGTTGGGGCGGCTGGTGGCAAGTCTCAGCCGCAAGCGGTTCGAGTTGGCGACTTGTCGCAAGTCACGCATGACCCCTTGTTGGCCCGATTGCGCAGAGACGTGCGCCGTGAATTGGCCTGCACGCCCCAGCAAGCCCTGGGCATCGCTTGCGTCTACAGCCAAGAAGCCGTCAGAGCCAGCCAGTTGTGTGAAGCCGACGCCATGTCGGCACACGATTTGAATTGCCACGGGTATGGCTCGTTCGTTGGCGTCACCGCGACCTTCGGTCTGGTTGCAGCTTCCTGCGCAATTGAGCACCTCATCAGAGGAAAAAGCGCCATAAACAAGTTATAATGTTGGCTTCACTGATGAGCAAACAGCAACAAACTGCTGCTTGGTTTCATCAGGTCAGTGGGACGTTAGCTCAGTTGGTA
>NZ_JAYPVP010000024.1:4115-32157 GCF_038134685.1 Limnohabitans sp.
GAGCAGCGGACTTTTAATCCGTTGGTCGCAGGTTCGAATCCTGCACGTCCTACCACTCCAAAGTCGCCCGGCAGATGATATTTGCGGGTGATTTTTTTTGTCAGCCCGGCTGGCAAATGTTTGGGACGTTAGCTCAGTTGGTAGAGCAGCGGACTTTTAATCCGTTGGTCGCAGGTTCGAATCCTGCACGTCCTACCAGATACAGCCTGATGGTGTTTCGCCATCAGGCTTTTTTATTCTGTGCTCATGAATTTGCTCAGCTGACGATCCGCACCACGACAGGTCTTAGCTGTTTTCCACTTCCTGCAACTCTTCTGACAATTGAAGCCAGCGTTCCTCGAGAGCTGCCAGTTCATCGCCCAGTGCTTTGAGTCGGCGACCTGTGTCCGCGATGTCGGCCGGGGGCAGAGGGCTGCTCAGCTGTGCCTCCAGATCAGCTTTCTCCTTTTCGAGCCTGGGTATGCGCTGCTCGATGGTTTCCAGCTCCTTTTTCAGCGGGCGGGTCTGCGCGGCCAGTTGCTGGCGACGCTGGGCATCCTGTTTCCGTTGCTCGCCTGCGCTCAATGCAGGGGCTTGTGAAGCGGCTGGTGGAGCGACAGGTGTTTCAACAATAGGCATTGCTGTGGTCTTGCCTGGTTGTGCTGCAGATGCAGTTGTACCCGCCTTGGCTTCTTCGCGCAAACGCTTCGATTCCTCCAGCAGGTAACGCTGGTAGTCGTCCAGATCACCGTCAAAGGGTTCAACTTTGCCGCGACCCACCATCCAGAACTCGTCGCAGACGGCGCGCAGCAAGGCACGGTCGTGGCTGACCAGCATCACGGTGCCCTCGAACTCGTTGAGCGCCATCGACAGTGCTTCTCGTGTGGCTAGGTCCAGGTGGTTGGTCGGCTCGTCCAGCAGCAGCAAATTTGGGCGCTGCCACACGATCATGGCCAGCACCAGGCGGGCTTTTTCGCCGCCGCTCATGGTGCCCACGGCCTGCTTGACCATGTCGCCCGAGAAGTTGAAGGTGCCCAGGTAGTTGCGCAGGTCCTGCTCGCGGCTGGGTTCGCCGCTTTGCGGCCCGAGTTCCTTGGCCAGGCGGACCATGTGCTCGAGCGGGTTATCCTGCGGGTGCAGCACGTCAAGTTCCTGTTGGGCAAAGTAGCCGATGTTCAGGCCCTTGCCCTCTGTCAGCGTGCCGGCCAGTGCAGGCATGGTGCGGGCGATGGTTTTGACCAATGTCGATTTGCCCTGACCGTTGGCACCCAGAATGCCGATGCGCTGGCCTGCCAGCACCGACTTGCTCACGCCCTGCACGATGGTCTTGGGCGCGCCGTCAACCATGTAGCCAAAACTCGCCTCGCTGATGGCCAGCATGGGGTTGGGCAGGTTGTTCGGCTCCTTGAAGTCGAAGGTGAATTCGGCCTCGGCCAGCAGTGGCGCCACCTTCTCCATGCGCTCCAGGGCCTTGACGCGGCTCTGCGCCTGCTTGGCCTTGCTGGCCTTGGCCTTGAAGCGGGTGATGAACTTCTGCAGGTGCGCAATCTTGTCTTGCTGCTTGGCAAAGGCCGCCTGCTGCAGCTCCATCTGCTGCGCACGCAGGGTTTCAAACGCGCTGTAGTTGCCGCCGTAGCGCGTGAGCTTGGCGTGCTCGATGTGCAAGGTGACGTCGGTCACCGCGTCAAGGAACTCGCGGTCGTGGCTGATCACGATCATGGTGCCGCTGTAGCGCTGCAGCCAGGCTTCGAGCCAGACCAGGGCGTCCAGGTCCAGGTGGTTGGTCGGCTCGTCGAGCAACAAAATGTCGGACGGGCACATCAGCGCGCGCGCCAGTTGCAAGCGCATGCGCCAGCCGCCGGAGAAGCTGTTGACCGGCTTGCTTAGCTCGTCGACCCGAAAACCCAGACCCAGAATCAGCGCTTCGGCGCGGGGCAGGGCGTCGTGGTCACCCGCGTCCGCCAGGTCGGTGTAGACGTGGGCCATTTCCATGCCGTCGCCGCTGGCTTCGGCCGCCAACAGGCGTTGGCGCAACTCTGCCAGACGGGTGTCGCCTTCCAGTACAAACTCAGAGGCAGGCTGCTCGGTCTCGGGCATGTTCTGCGCCACCTGGGCCATGCGCCAGGCTTTGGGCATGTCGAAGTCGCCGCCGTCTTCATGCAGCGTGCCATTGAGCAGGGCAAACAGGGTGGACTTGCCTGCGCCATTGCGCCCGATCAGACCGACTTTCTCGCCAGGGTTGAGGGTGACCGAAGCCTGGTCCAGCAGCACTTTGGTGCCACGGCGCAGGGTGACGTTTTTAAGGGAGATCATTGAAAAATAAGACTGCGTAGGACGGGCCTCTGGCCGCGATTGATTGAAAAGCTGACGCCATCGCGGTCAAAGACCGCTCCTACAAAGTAAGAAGGGCTTGACGGGTCACCAGCAGCACCTGGTCGTCACCTGCGCTGGTGTCCAGCCAGGCGACTTCGAGTTGGGGGAAGGCCGCAACAAAGTGCGCCGCCTCGTTGCCGATTTCCAGCACCAGCACGGCATCCTCGCTCATGCGGCTGGGGGCATCCCTAAAGAGCTGGCGCACAAAGTCCATGCCGTCCAAGCCACCGGCCAGCGCCAGTTCGGGTTCTGCGCGGTACTCTGCAGGCAGCGCGTCCATGCTGGCCTGGCACACATAGGGCGGATTGCAGACGATCAGATCGAAGGGGCCCGGCAGGGCAGACAGGCCATCGCTTTGAATCAGCGTGATGCGGTCCTGCAAGGCGTGCCGATCCACGTTGATGCGGGCCACGGCCAGTGCATCGGGCGAAATGTCGGCCCCCGTCACCTGCACTTCCGGCCAGGCCAGCGCCGCCAGCACGGCCAGGCTGCCGTTGCCGGTGCACAGGTCCAGCACGCGGGTGGTCTGGTCGGACAACCAAGCGTCGATCGTGCCGTCGGCCAGCACCTCGGCGATCAGGCTGCGCGGCACGATGGCGCGCTCGTCCACATAAAAGGGTACGCCCTGCAGCCAGGCTTCGCGTGTGAGGTAGGCGGCAGGTTTGCGGGTGCGGATGCGTTCTTCGATCAAGGCCTGCACTTGCGCCTGCTGCTCCAGCGTGACCGCGCGTTCGTCGATCTCGCTGTCCAGCGGCAGGCCCAGGCGCCAGAGCACCAGCCACGCGGCTTCGTCGTGGGCGTTCAGGGTGCCGTGGCCGAAAGACACGCCCGCTTGCTCCAGCCGCTGTGCGCTGGCATTCACCAGTTGCAGCAGCGTCATGCGGACAACCCGGCGTTGAGGTTTTCAAGCGTGCGGCGGTAGATGGCCTTGAGCGGCGAGATGTCGCTCAGGGCGACATGCTCGTCCACCTTGTGGATGGTGGCGTTGGGCGGGCCAAACTCGATCACCTGCGGGCAGATCTGCGCGATGAAGCGGCCATCGCTGGTGCCGCCGGTGGTCGACAGCTCGGTGTTCAGGCCGGTTTCATCAAGAATCGCTTTCTGGATGGCGCCGACCAGTGTGCCCGGCGTGGTCAGGAAGGGCAGACCGCCAATGGTCCACTTCAGCTCGTACTGCAGACCGTGTTTGTCCAGCACGGCGGTCAGGCGCTGCTGCAGGCTTTCGGGCGTGGACTCGGTGCAGAAGCGGAAGTTGAAATCCACCACGCAGTCGCCCGGGATCACATTGCTTGCCCCGGTGCCCGCGTGGATGTTGCTGACCTGCCAGCTGGTGGGCGGGAAGAAATCGTTGCCCTCGTCCCAGCGGATGGCCACCAGCTCGGCCAGAGCAGGTGCCAGACGGTGGATGGGGTTGTCGGCCAGGTGCGGGTAGGCGATGTGGCCCTGCACGCCTTTGACCGTGAGCTTGCCGCTCATCGTGCCGCGGCGGCCGTTCTTGATCATGTCGCCAGTGCGTTCCACCGAGGTGGGCTCACCGACGATGCAAAACTGCGGTGCTTCGCCACGCGCTTTCAGTTTCTCGCAGACGATCACCGTGCCGTCCACGGCCGGACCTTCTTCATCGCTGGTCAGCAAAAAAGCGATGCCCAGGGCTGGGTCTGGTTCGGCGTCCAGAAATTCGCGTACGGCCACCACCATGGCGGCCAGGGACGTCTTCATGTCGCTGGCGCCACGGCCATAGAGCTTGCCATCGCGATGAGTCGGGGTGAACGGGTCACTGGTCCATTGCGCCAGAGGACCGGTGGGCACCACGTCAGTGTGGCCCGCAAAGGCCAGGGTCTGCCTGCTGCGACCGGGGCGATGCGCCCACAGGTTACGCACGCGGAAATCTTCGGGGCCAGAGTCCATGAACTCGCATTCGAAGCCTTGGGATTGCAAAAGCCCTGCGATCAAATCCATGCAGCCTGCGTCTTCGGGTGTGACGGAAGGGTGCGCGATCAGCAGTTCAGCCAGCTGCAGCGAGTCGTGACAAATTTCACTCATGTTCAGACCTTGTTCGGGTGCTGCCGTACAAAGCGGGCAATGCGCTCGGCCGCTTCCAGACACTCGGCAGTTTCGGCCACAAGCGCCATGCGCACGCGGCCGCGCCCGGGGTTGATACCGTTGAATTCCCGCGCCAGGTAACTGCCGGGCAACACGGTCACGTGCTCTTTTTCGTACAGCGCCTTGGCAAAAGCCGCGTCGTCACCCTGCCAGCCCGCAGGCACGCCGGCCCACAGGTAGAAGCTGGCGTCGGGCAGTTTCACATCCAGCACTTCGGCCAGCACGGGCGTGACCTGGGCGAACTTGGTGCGGTAGAGGTTGCGGTTGTCGACCACGTGCTGCTCCTCGCCCCAGGCAGCCACGCTGGCGGCCTGCACCACCGGGCTCATGGCGCTGCCGTGGTAGGTGCGGTACAGCAGAAACTGCTTGAGGAGGGCCGCGTCGCCCATCACAAAGCCACTGCGCAGGCCAGGCACATTGCTGCGTTTGGAGAGGCTGGTGAAGGCGATCAGCCGTTCAAAACCGCGGCCCAGCTTGGCCGCCGCTTCCAGACCGCCCAGGGGCGGCTCGTCACGGAAATAGATTTCGCTGTAGCACTCGTCCGAGGCGATCACAAAGCCGTGCTGGTCCGACAGGGCAAACAGCTTTTGCCATTCCGTCAGGGGCATGACCGCGCCCGTGGGGTTGCCCGGCGAGCAGACGAACACCAGCTGGGTGCGCGCCCAGACGTCGGCGCTCACGCTGTCCCAGTCCGGGGCGAAATTGCGCGTCGGGTCGCTGGGCACAAAGTGCGGCGTGGCCCCGGCCAGCAAGGCGGCGCCTTCATAGATTTGGTAGAAGGGGTTGGGGCTGACCACGGTGGCGCCCGCCCGGGTTGGGTCAATGACGGTTTGCGCCAATGAAAACAGCGCTTCACGCGAGCCCAGCACCGGCAGCACCTGGGTGGACGCATCCAATTTGAGGCCGTAGCGGCGCTCGACCCAGGCCGAGCAGGCCTGGCGCAGGGCGGGCTCGCCCGCAGTGGCGGGGTAACCGGCCAGGCCTGTCGCAAGCGTATCGGTCAGGGCTTGCATGATGAACGGCGGGGTGGCGTGCTTGGGTTCGCCAATGCCCAGGCTGATGTGGCGCTGGGTGGGGTTGGGCGTGACGCCGGCAAACAACTGGCGCAGCCGCTCAAAGGGGTAGGGCTGCAGCTTGGACAAAAGGGGGTTCATGGTCGCTGATTATCGGGCATGGCTGTCGGTTACCATTGACCTTTTACAGACAAATCGACTGCTGTGCGCCTCAATTCCATCAAGCTTTCCGGCTTCAAGTCCTTTGCCGAACCCACCAACATCATGGATGCCGTGCGCTGGGTGCTGGGCGAGTCCAAGGCGTCCGAGCTGCGTGGCGAGTCGATGCAGGACGTCATTTTCAATGGCACCACTACCCGCAAGCCGGCCAGTCGCTCCAGTGTGGAGCTGGTGTTCAGCAATGAAGATCATCGTGCGGGTGGCCAGTGGAGCCAGTTTGCCGAGATTGCGGTCAAGCGCGTGCTTACCCGTGATGGCAACAGCAGTTACTTCATCAACAACCAGCCTGTGCGTCGCCGTGACGTTCAGGACGTATTTTTAGGCACAGGCCTGGGCCCGCGCGCTTACGCCATCATCGGGCAAGGCACCATCAGCCGCATCATCGAGTCGCGTCCGGAAGAGCTGCGCCTGTTTCTGGAGGAGGCCGCGGGCGTCTCCAAGTACAAGGAACGTCGCCGCGAAACGGAAAACCGCCTGTCCGACACCCGCGAGAACCTGACCCGGGTCGAAGACATCCTGCGCGAACTCAACGCCAACCTCGAAAAGCTGGAAAAACAGGCCGAGGTCGCTGCACGCTACAACCAGTTGCAGGCCGACGGTACGCTCAAGCAGCACCAGCTGTGGTTCCTCAAGCGCCGCGAGGCTGAGGGGGATCAGGGCAAACTCAAGTCCGAGGTCGATCAGGCCATCAATGCGCTCGAATCGCGCATGGCCGATCTGCGCCATGTTGAGGCCGAGCTTGAAACCATCCGCCAGGCCCACTACGCGGCTGGCGATGAGGTGAACCAGGCTCAAGGCAAGCTTTATGAAGCCAGTGCCGAGGTGGGCAAGCTGGAAGCCGAAATCCGCTATGTGGTGGAAGGCCGCCAGCGCGCCGAGCAGCGCCTGGTCCAATTGCAAGAGCAAACCGCCCAATGGCAATTGCGCAGCCAGGAAGCCCAGGCCGAATTGGAGACCCTTGCAGAGCAAGCGGCCTTGACTGACGACCAGAGCATGACGCTGGCCGCTCAGGTCGAAGAGCAGGCCATGACCTTGCCCGACCTGGAAGATGCCTTGCGCCAGGCTCAGCAAAAGGCCATCGAACAGCGTGGCTCGGTGGTGCAGGTGCAGCAACAGATTCAAGTGCTGGCTGCCGAACAGCGCAACATTGACGAACAAAGCCGTCAGCTGGGCCAGCGCCGCGAGCGTTTGCAGACAGACCGCAACGCCCTGGCTGCACCTGACGAAAGCCGCCTGACCGAACTTCAGGAACAGCTGGCCATGGCCGAGGAGGCTGCTCAGGAGTCCAGTGCTCGTCTGGAAGACTTGCAGACCCAGGTACCCTTGCTGGACGAAGACCGCCGCACACGCCAGCAGCAAGTCAATGACGAGTCAGCGCGTCTGGCGGACTTGAGTGCTCGTATCGAAGCACTCAAAGCCCTTCAGGAAAAAGTGCGCACGGACGGCAAGCTCAAACCCTGGTTGGCCAAGCATGGCATGGATGGGTTGGAAGGTTTGTGGACTCGTCTGCACATCGAGTCCGGCTGGGAAAACGCACTGGAAGCGGCCTTGCGCGAACGCATGGGTGCGCTGGAGGTTTCCCGACTGGACATGGTCCGCGCTTTTGCCGGCGACGTGCCGCCCGCCAAGTTGTCGTTCTTTAACCTGCCCACAGCGGGTCAAACCAAAGCGCGCTCGGGCTTGCCTGCAGGCTGCCGTGCCCTGTCTGAATTGCTACGCATCAGCGATGCAGGCCTCTCTGCCCTACTTGGCGACTGGCTGCAGGGCAGCTACACCGCGCCCAGTCTGGCCGATGCGCTGGCCTGGCGCGAGCAGCTGCAGCCTGGCGAAGTGCTTTACGTGCAAACCGGTCATGCTGTGACCGCCCACAGCGTGAGTTTTTACGCGCAGGACTCCGAGCAATCGGGTTTGCTGGCGCGTGCGCAAGACATCGAAAACCTCGAAAAGCAGCAGCGTGCCCAGACCCTCATTGCCGAAGAAAGCCGTAACGCTTTGGTCAAGGCTGAAGCTGCCTATGCCGAGGCCTCCCAGCGTTTGCTCGGTGCCCGCCAGGAAGCCACCACCACGCAGGCCAAAGCCCACGAATTGCAGGTGCAAGTGCTGCGCCTGAGCCAGTTGGCCGAGCAGGCCCGTGCCCGCACCCAGCAAATTGAAGGTGATTTGGCAGAAGTTGATGCCTTGCTTGAAGAGCTGCAGGAACGCCGTGTGACGGCAGAAGGCCGCTTTGAAGAGCTGGACATGCAACTGGCCGACAGCCAGGAGCGAGAAGCTCAGCTGGGCGATCATGTGATCGAGGCCGAACGCAAGCTGGCGCAATGCAGAGAGCAACAACGCAGCCTGGAGCGCCAGGCGCAGGAAGCCCAGTTTGCCCAGCGCAGTTTGCAGGCGCGCGAAGGCGAACTCAAGCGCACCATAGAGACCGCGAGCCAGCAGGTTCTGTCCATTGCATCCGAGTCCGAGCGGGCCCAGGAAGAGCTCTCGCGTCTGTCAGATGCTGCGGCGCAAGGCGGCTTGCAGGATGCACTGAACCTCAAAATGGAGCGCGAGCAACAGTTGGGCGCCAAACGCAGTGCCTATGATGACCTGACCGCAAAGCTGCGCGCGAGCGACGAGCGGCGCGTGGCTTTTGAACGAGAGCTTGAGCCTCTGCGCCAGCGCATCACCGAACTTCAGCTCAAAGAGCAGGCCTCGCGCCTCGGCCTGGAGCAGTACACCCAGTTGCTGCAGGACGCCCAAGCGGACCTGGAGGCAGTGGCCAAATCCATCGAAGACGGCGAAGTACGTTTGTATGGCCTGCAAGGCGAAATTGATCGCCTGCACCGCGAGATGTCCGCCATGGGGCCGGTCAACCTGGCAGCCCTGGAAGAGTTGACCAGTGCACGCGAGCGCAAAACATTCCTCGATGCTCAAAGCGCTGACCTGACCGACGCGATGACTACGCTGGAAGACGCCATCCGCAAAATTGACGGTGAAACCCGCGAGCTGCTGGGGTCCACTTTCCACACCGTCAATCAGCACTTCGGGCGCATGTTCCCCGAGTTGTTTGGTGGCGGTCAGGCCAAGCTGGTCATGACGGGTGAAGAAATTCTGGACGCGGGTGTGCAGGTGCTGGCCCAGCCACCCGGCAAGAAAAACCAGACCATTCATTTGTTGTCCGGCGGCGAAAAAGCCCTCACGGCTATTGCGCTGGTGTTTGCCATCTTCCAGCTCAACCCGGCGCCGTTCTGTCTGCTCGATGAGGTTGACGCACCGCTTGACGATGCCAACACCGAGCGCTACGCCCGTCTGGTGGCGAGCATGGGCAAGGAAACGCAGTTCCTGTTCATCAGCCACAACAAGATCGCTATGGAAATGGCCGAACAGCTCATTGGTGTGACCATGCAGGAGCAGGGCGTTTCACGTATTGTGGCTGTGGATATGGAGTCGGCTGTGGGTATGGCCGAGACGGCCTGATTGATTCACGCAGGATGAACATGAGTTCTTTTCAACTGAGTTTGTTGGCCCTTGGGGGGCTGGTGTTGCTGGCAGTGTGGGGGTTTAACCTGTGGACTTCGCGTCGCAGTCGTCCACGCCAGGCGGTGGAGCAAAGTGTGGAGCCTGACGCCAGTGTCGAGGCGCCTGTTGCCAGCGAAGCTCCGGTAGAGCCGGTGCTGGAGGATGATTTCAGTCATTTGCCTTTACCCGAACGCAAACCAACCCTTGACCCACTGATCGACGTGGTGGCCAGCGTTGATGTTGATGGTGTTGTGTCCGGTGATGCAGCTTTGGCAGCGATGCCCAGCACACGCCGCATAGGCAGCAAAGCGTTCTTTGCAGAAGGTCTGAGCGAGTCTTCGGGACAATGGGAGCCGTTACTGCCGGGGCACCGGTACACTGGCTTTCAGGTGGGTATTCAACTGGCCAACCGACTTGGTGCGCTCAATGAAATCGAATTTTCCGAATTCGTTGTCAAATCACAGGCTTTTGCTGATGCCATCAATGCCTCTGTCAACTTCCCGGACATGCTGGAAGAGGTGGCGCGCGCGCGTGAACTTGACCAGTTTGCCAGTGCGCACGATGCACAGCTGAGCCTGACCTTGCATGCACGTTCTGCCGCCTGGAGCCCAGGCTATGTTCAGCAGCATGCGTCTCGCTTGGGTTTTGTGGCGGGCACCATGCCCGGGCGTATGGTCCTGTCAGCCCCTGTGCAAGGGTTGCCGCCCGTGCTGGCACTGAGTTTTGACATGCAAGCTGCCCTGGCCGAAGATCCGGACATGAGTGCAGTGCGTGCAGTTGTCCTCACTTTGGATGTGCCACAAGTCAGTCGCCAGGAACAGCCCTTTGAACGCTTGTGTCAGGTTGCACGCACGCTTGGAACAGAGATGGATGCTGTCTTGACCGATGGCGCCAACCAAATGCTCAGTGACGAAGCACTTGCTCAAATCGGGGTGGAGTTGCAAGGGCTGTACAACGCGCTCGATGAGCGAGAGTTATCAGCAGGCTCTGCCCAGGCACGTCGCTTGTTTTCCTGATTTCGCGGCCATGGTCAATCTGGATTTGTTTGCCGAGCCCGCAGGTGATGGGCCAGATGGCGCTGCCAGACAAGCCCATGATTTGCGCCAGCAACTCAGCCGTCACGCTTATCAGTACTACACGCTGGACGAGCCCCTTATTCCGGACGCTGAGTACGACCGCCTGTTCAAAGCCTTGCAGACTCTGGAGGCTGAGCATCCCGAGCTGATGACTGCAGACTCACCCACCCAGCGTGTGGGGGGGGTGGTGCTGGATGCTTTTGCCCAAGTCCGCCATGCGGTGCCCATGCTCAGCATTCGCACCGAAACCGACACTGAGGCCAGCGGTGCCGAAGCCTTTGATGCACGCATTCGCAAAGAGCTGGCTTTGGGCGAGGCCGATGCGCCGGTGGACTATGTGGCCGAGCTCAAGTTCGATGGCTTGGCCATGAGCCTGCGCTACGAGTCGGGTGTGCTGGTGCAAGCCGCCACCCGGGGCGATGGCGAGACGGGCGAAGACGTCACCCACAACGTTCGCACCATTGGCCAGATACCGCTGCGGCTGCCCGAGGACGCTCCTGCCGTGCTGGAAGTGCGCGGCGAGGTGTACATGCGCCGCGACGATTTTGAGGCCCTCAACGAACGCCAGCGCCAGCGCATTGCCGCCGGCGCCAAGGGCGAGAAAACCTTTGTCAATCCGCGCAACGCCGCTGCCGGCGCAGTGCGGCAGTTGGACTCCAAAATTGCAGCCGACCGACCCTTAAGCTTTTTTGCCTATGGTCTGGGCGAAGTGTCGGCTACTGCGCAACCCTTGTGGACCACGCACCATGCACTGCTCATGCAGCTGAAAGCCTGGGGCTTTCCGGTCGCCGAGCAAACGGCGGTGGTGCAGGGCGCAGCGGGGCTGGTGGCGTTTCACCAGCAGATTGCCCAGCTGCGTGATGCTTTGCCCTTCGACATTGACGGCGTGGTGTACAAAGTCAACGACCTGGCCTTGCAGCAGCGCCTGGGTTTTGTCACGCGCGAGCCGCGTTGGGCCGTAGCGCACAAATATCCGGCGCAGGAAATGATGACCGAGGTGCTGGCCATTGATGTGCAGGTCGGCCGTACCGGCAAGCTCACACCTGTGGCCAAGCTGGCTCCCGTGTTCGTCGGGGGCGTCACCGTCACCAATGCCACGCTGCACAACGAAGACGAAGCCCGTCGCAAGGACGTGCGTGTGGGCGACACCGTCATCGTGCGCCGCGCGGGTGATGTGATCCCCGAGGTGGTGTCAGTGGTGCAGGAAAAGCGCCTGCATGAATCGCAGATCTTCACCATGCCCCGCCACTGTCCGGTATGTGGCAGCGAAGCTGAGCGCGAAGAGGGCGAGGCGGACTACCGCTGCAGTGGCGGGCTGTTTTGCCCGGCACAGCGCAAGCAGGCCGTGCTGCATTACGCACAGCGCCGCGCCATGGATGTGGAAGGCCTGGGGGACAAGCTGGTCGAGCAGCTGGTGGACTCCGGTCGTGTGCAGACCCTGCCGGATTTGTATCGATTGCAGCTGCAGGATCTCGCAGACATGGATCGGATGGCTGAAAAGTCTGCGCAAAACCTGCTCGACGCTTTACAGCAATCCAAGCACACCACCTTGCCACGCTTCCTGTTTGGCCTGGGCATTCGCCATGTGGGCGAGGCCACGGCCAAAGAGCTGGCCCGACACTTCGGGCAGCTTCAAGCCATCATGGACGCCAGCGAAGACGCGCTGCTGCAAGTGGCCGACATTGGCCCCATCGTGGCCCACAGCCTGCACACTTTTTTTGCACAAGCTCACAACCGTGAGGTGGTCCAGTCCTTGCGCGAGGCCGGCGTCACTTGGCCTGAGGGCGAAGCCCTGGCGCCCACCGAAATGCCCCTGGCGGGTTTGACGGTGGTGCTGACCGGCACCTTGCCCAGCATGGGCCGCGATGAAGCCAAAGACAAACTCGAGGCCCTTGGGGCCAAGGTGGCGGGCTCGGTCAGCAAGAAAACCAGCTGTGTGGTGGCTGGCGCCGAGGCGGGCAGCAAGCTTGAAAAAGCCCAGGCCCTGGGCGTGCCTGTGCTGGACGAAGAGGGCTTGCTGCGCCTGCTTACAGACGGGCCAGACGCGCTAAAGCCAGCTTGAGGGTTTCTTCCTTCTTGGCGAAACAAAAGCGGATCACGTTCTGGTCAAAACCATTGCCGTAGAAGGCTGACAGCGGAATGGCGGCCACGCCTACTTCACTGGTGAGCCATTTGCAGAACTCGGCTTCGCCCAGGTTTTTCTCGGGCACCGACAGACCTGAAATGTCCACGCATTGAAAGTAGGTGCCTTCGCCGGGCAGTAAGCGGAACTTGGTGCCCTCGAGGCCCTGGCGGAACAAGTCGCGCTTGCGTTGGTAGAAGGCTGGCAGCTCCAGGTAGGGCTTGGGGTCGGCCATGTAGCGGGCCAGCCCGTGCTGCATCGGCGTGTTCACGGTGAACACATTGAACTGGTGCACCTTGCGAAACTCGTGGCTCAGGCTGGCAGGGGCCGCCACCGTGCCCACTTTCCAGCCGGTGACGTGGTAGGTTTTGCCAAAGCTCGACACGATGAAGGCGCGTGCAGCCAAGCCCTCAAATTGTGCAGCACTCCAATGCTGCAGCGGGGCGTAGACCATGTGCTCGTAAACCTCGTCCGAGATCAGTAGCACATTCGTTGGCGCCAGAATGTCCTGCAGACGCAGCATGTCTTCGCGGCTCCAGACCATGCCGCTGGGGTTGTGGGGCGAGTTGATGATCAGGGCCCGCGTCTTGGGCGTGATGGCTGCGGCCAGCTTGTCAAAGTCCGGTCTGAAGGAGCCCGGCACCAAAGGCACGCGCACCGGTATACCACCCGCCAGCTCAATGTTCGGCACATAGCTGTCATAGCAGGGCTCGAGCACGATGACTTCGTCACCCGCGTGCACGGTGGCCAGGATGATGGTCAGGATCGCCTGTGTGGCCCCGGCCGTCACAGTGATCTCGCTGACCGGGTCGTAGCGGCGGCCGTACAACGCTTCGATCTTGGCGCTCACAGCTTCACGCAAGGGCGCTACACCGGTCATGGGCGGGTATTGGTTAAGCCCTTCGCGCATGGCAGCGGTCACGCCGTCCACCAGTTTGGGGTCGCAATCGAAGTCCGGAAAGCCCTGACCCAGGTTGACCGCCTGCTTTTCGGCGGCCAGCGCCGACATGACGGTGAAGATGGTCGTGCCGATGTGGGGTGTCTTGGACGGGAATGAAGGCGTGCGTGCGGTCATGGTCACGAAAGGCTCAAAGAGGAATCAAAGCTCGTAATCGGCCACATGGCCGGTCATGGCGCGTTCAATCAGGGCAGGGGTCAGGCGTTCGCTGAGCATATGGGCAAATTCGTAGACGAAGTTTCGCAGATAAGCGCCTTTCTTGAAGGCAATGCGTGCAACGTTCTTGCCCAGCAACTGGCCCAGCGGTCGGGTCACCAAGCCCTTCATCTGACTTTGTTCGACCGCCATTTCGGCCACGATGCCGATGCCCAGGCCCAAGCGTACATAGGTCTGGATCACATCGGAGTCGATGGCTTCCAGCGCAATGCGTGGGCTGAGCTGTTTTTGTGCAAAGGCCTGGTCAATACGCGTGCGGCCAGTGAAGGAGGGGTGGTAGGTGATGAGCGGATGTTCGGCCAGATCCTCCAGGCTCAGGCGGGTTTTGCTGGCCAGGGGGTGCTCTGCAGGCAGCACCAGCACGTGCTGCCACTCATACACTGGCAGGGTGACAAGCTCGTCATACTTGGCCAGCGACTCGGTGGCCATCCCGATTTCGGCGACATCGTTGATCAGCATTTGCGCCACCTGATCAGGCGCCCCCTGGTGCAGGCTGATGTTCACATGCGGGTATTTCTCGCGCAGGCTGGCCACGCGTGTGGGAAGTACATAACGGGCCTGGGTGTGGGTGGTGGCAATGCTCAGGGTGCCGCTGTCTTGCTGGCTGAATTGCTCGCCAATGCGCTTGAGGTTGCCCACTTCGCGCATGATGATCTCGATGCTTTTGAGCACATGTTGGCCCGGCTCGGTCACGCGCTTGAGGCGCTTGCCGTGGCGGGCAAAGATGTCAATGCCCAGCTCTTCTTCCAGCTCGATGATGGCTTTGGACACCCCGGGCTGCGATGTGTGCAGGGCCTTGGCCGCCTCGGTCAGGTTCAGGTTGCGGCGCACGGCCTCCTGAACAAACTTGAATTGATGAAGATTCATGGCGTTTTACATATGTGCAACGCCATCATTATCGCTTTAAGTTTTATGAGGAAGGCCCTGCAGGGCCAATCGGGCCAGCAATTCGGTCACCGGTGCCTGCTCGCCCACCGCGCTTTGCCAGTGCAGACGCAAGCCAGGATGCGCTGCCAGCAAGGCCTCGTTCAGGCGCGGCAGGTCCTGGCGCACGTGCCCGCCCAGGCCCAGGAACATGGGCAGGACATGAATATCGGTATAGCCCTGCGCGCACAAGTCGTCCACACAGGTCCCCAGATCAGGGGCGGTGTGCTCCAGGTAAGCCGTGCGTACGGTGGCTTGCGGGTCGAGCGCGCGGGCGTGTCGGGCCACGGCCTCGATCGGCGCAGACCAATGCGCGTCGCGTGAGCCATGGGCCAGCAGCACCACTGCAGAACGGGGCAAACTTGCACAAGCGTTCATCGTCTTAATACCAACCACCAAAACGTGCCCAAAGAGACCAGGCTGTACATCAAAGCCGGAGCAGCTGCAGTCAGCCAGGGGGTCCATTCGCTCAATGCACCCATGAACCCGAATACATTGTTGAGCAGGGCAAAACTGATGCCGGCCAACACACCGGCAAAGACGTGGCCAGCGATCTGACCCGAGCGGAAATGCAAGTAGGCGAAAGGCAAGGCCAGTGACAACATCACCAGGCAACTGACGGGGTAGAACACCTTGCGCCAGAACTCGATCTCATAGATCTGCGCATTTTGCTGGTTGGCCTTGAGGTGGCGCATGTAGGTGTAAAGATCCAGCGTACGCATGCGATCAGGGCTCAGCAGAGCAGAAGCCACCATGGCCGAGCTGATGGCTGTGGGCCAGCGCAACTCTGGCACCATGCGCGGCTCAAGGTTCATGCTGTCAGGCCGGTTGTGCTGCAGCTGCTGGCTGCTTGCCTTGTGCAGCTGCCATGCGCCATCGGAAATGATGGCACTCTCGGCACGGGTCACCGACAGGAGGCGACCCTGAGCGTTGAATTCATGGATACGTACATCGCGCAGGGTCTCGTTGCCGTCAAGAGCGCGCACATTGATGGCGTACTGCCTTTCACCCTGCTTTTCCTTGAGCCAGGCCCCCGTCTGGCCGACGCTGATGGCGCCCTGAAATCGTGCCTTGAGCAGCTGGGCATGCTTGTCGGTGAAGGGCGCAATATAGTCCCCCATGACAAAGGTCAGCGAGATGAACACCAGTCCCACCTGAAACAACACCATCAAGGCGCGCCATGGGCCCAATCCGCCCGTGCGCAAGATGGTGAATTCAGAGCTTTGGGCCAGACGTGCCATCACGAAGATGGAGCCGATCAACACCGAAATGGGCAACAACTCGTAAATGTGTGTCGGGCTTTTCAGGGCGACATAGAGCAAGGCGTGCTGCAGCTGGTAACCCACGGCGGCCAGTCGGTTCAGGGTTTGCAGTTCGTCGACCAGGTCGAAAAAAGCAAACAAGGACAAGAAGCCCAGCAGCACAAACCCGACGGTGCGCAGCACCTCGCGATGCAGAAGTCGGCGAACGGTTTTCATCCCTGGCTCCCCGTTGCGGGTCTACGCCACAGGTAGCGCAGGTGCCACTGCTGGTGACGCAAGGTCAGCCAGACCAGAGCCATCACGGCAACGCCGCCATGCAAACCCAGCATGAAGGCCAGCGGCTGCATCTTGCCATTGGCAATCCAGCTCTGTCCCACGTTGATCATGTTGTAGTACACCACGAACACCAGCAAGGCCAGGGCAAAGGGCATGCTTCGACCCGCGCGTGGGTTGACGTGCGTCATGGCCAGTCCCAGCGTCAACAACACCATGCCAGACAAACCCAGACCGATGCGCCAGGACAACTCGCCAAGATTGACAGGGGTGGGGGCCTTGATCAACTCCCAGGTGGACAGCAATTTGCTGGTGCCACTGGCGCTGGATACGCTCAGGTTGCTGTCGATCAGCAGCTCGTAGTCTTCAAACTGGGTCAGGCGGCTCTCGCCATCAGGCAGGCGCAACAATTGCTGGCCATGGCGCAGTACCAGATAACGGTCAGGACCACGCCAGAGCACCTGTCCCTGGCTTGCACTGGTCACCGATTCCTGACCACCGTCCAGGCTGTAGACGAAGACATTCGTGCCCTCTGTCTGGCTTTGGCTGTCCTTGTCAATGAAAAACACGCGCTTGCCACCGGCCGACTCCTGGAACTGGCCCGGCGCCACGCGTTCGACATCGTTGCGTTTTTGGTAGCGCTCTTTCAGCTCCTCGATCTGCTGGTTGCTCCAGGGCCAAACCCAGATCGCCAGACATGCAATCGTCAGCAATATGGGCCAGGCAAAACGCAACAACGGGCGCAAAAAGCCGGCCAGCCCTTGGCCACTGGACAGCCAGATGACCATTTCACTGTCGGCGTACATCCGTGAAAGGGTGGCCACGACCGACACAAACAGGCTCAGCGACAAAATGGTGGTGAGTTGGCTGAGCACGCTCAAGCCCATCAGCAACATGACCTCCGAAGGGTTGACCGTGCCACGGCTGGCCTGACCCAGCGTGCGGATCAGCACAATCGTCATGACGATGGTGATCAGCACCACGACGGTGGCCCCAAAGTGGCGTGACAAATCCTTGCGGATGGCGGAATGGAATAACATTGACAGCAAAGGAAAAACGCAATTATGAACGTCCAGCTACTTGATCGCACACTTGATAAATGTTTTTCGGAAAACGTTGACGCTTTGGTGGTGATGTATGGCCTTGAATTCAAGCCCGGCAAAGACCCCTTAAGCCAGTTGGTCCAAGAAGCCATCCGAAAGGGTGACTTTGAAGTCAAACCCGGCAAAGTGCTCCAGTTGTATGGTGTGCCTGGCATCAAAGCTCGCAGAGTGGTCTTATGCAGTGCCATGACCTTGCACCGTGGTGACCTGGCACCTGCCGTCTCTGGTGTGTGGAGTGCGTTGCGCGAGGCCAAAGTCGAGCGCATGGTTTGGCACGCTGTGGATGGCTGGGACGACGCATCGCTCTACAGTGTGGCCACTTTGCTGGCGGAGCAAAGTTATGTTTACACCACAACACTGAGCAGCCCCAAAACGCGCAGTCTGAGCAGCATCAGTCTGAGCATGCAAGGCGCAAGTGCCGACCTCCAAGCGTCGGTTGCGCGTGCCCAAGCCTGTATTGCCGGTATTGAATTGGCCAAAGAATGGGCCAACCGCCCCAGCAACCATGCAACACCCACCATGCTCGCAGGGGTGGCCCAAAAGCTGGCCAAGCACAAAAACATCCAGTGCGAAGTGCTGGGTCCCAAAGAGGTCGCCAAACTCAAGATGGGCGCATTCCTCTCGGTGGCCAAAGGCGCGGTTGAGCCCCTGCGCTTTATTGTGCTGCGCTACAACGGCGGCCCCGCCAAACAAGCACCGGTGGTGCTGATTGGCAAAGGCATCACTTTCGATACCGGCGGCATCTCGCTCAAGCCCGGCGAGGGCATGGACGAGATGAAATACGACATGGGCGGCGCCGCCAGTGTGCTGGGCACCTTCGAGGCCCTGGCCCGGCTGCAGCCCCGCCTCAATGTGGTGGGCCTGATTCCGGCCACTGAAAACATGCCAGACGGCCAGGCCACCAAGCCCGGTGATGTGGTCACCAGCATGAGCGGGCAGACCATCGAGATCCTCAACACCGACGCAGAAGGGCGCCTGGTGCTGTGCGATGCCATGACGTATGCCGAGCGCTTCAAGCCACGTGCCGTGGTGGACATTGCCACTTTGACGGGCGCCTGCGTGATTGCTCTGGGACATGTCCGTTCCGGCCTCTACGCCAACGACGACCCCTTGGGCCAAGCCCTGCTCAATGCGGGCGAGTCCTGCGGTGATCTGTGCTGGCGCATGCCCCTGGACGAAGCCTATGCCGAGGGACTCAAAACCAAATTTGCCGATGTGGCCAATGTGGCTGGCCGACCCGGTGGATCCATCACCGCGGCCAAGTTTTTGCAACGCTTCGGGCGCGAATACGCCTGGGCGCATCTGGACATTGCCGGCACCGCCTGGCGCTCAGGTGCAGCCAAGGGTGCCACAGGCCGACCTGTCGGCTTGCTGGTGCATTACCTGCTGCAGGAACAGTTGCCCGACTTGCCTGCGCCCCGTAAACGCACTAGCCGTACACGCGCATGAGCGTTTCTGTCGAGTTCCACTTCAACGTGCCTGACCGGCTGAACTACACCGCACGCTTGCTGCGTAAAGCCCACGGCATGGGTTTGCGATCCGCGGTGGTGGGAGAGTCGGGCTTGTTGCAACGCTTGAGCGAGCAGCTTTGGACCGTGGGACAGCTCGACTTCATCAGCCACTGCACCGACCAGGCTGACGCAAGCATGCAGCAACACTCCAGCATCCTGATGGGGCAGGGGACCGATGCCATGCAAGGGCGCTCGGTACTGGTCAATTTGGGGGACGACGTACCCCAAAATTTTGACGGCTTTGCCCGTTTGATTGAAATTGTGGATGCAGACCCGGCGCACCGCCAGATGGCGCGCAACCGCTGGCGCAGCTACCAGGCGCAAGGACACAGCCTGGTGCAGCACGACTTCCAGAAAAAGGACACGCCATGAGCTCAACCGCCGCCACAGACAGCAATGCACCTCCTGTCAACGCCATTCCGACCTTGTCAGATGCCGTGCCTGCAGCCCAGGTACCGCAGGCCCTGCAGGCCGTGCTCCAGGGGCGCTTGGCCGAAAAAGCCCAGCTCGATGAAATGGCCGTGCACCTTTTGGAGCAGCTGCGCCCCCAAGTTGAGCAAATGGTCACGCTAACAGTGCGCAGCGCCTTGCGCTCGGCCTGGCTGGAGCGTGCTCAAAAATACAACGATTTGTCGCCACTCATTGATGATGCGCACGATCGTGCGATTTAGGTTTTTCCCCTAGGAAAAACCTGGCATGAATCGTGTATCGTTCTGGCTTGCTTAATTGAAGCAAGTCCTTTCTTCGGAGTGTTTATGAAGATGAAATTCAAAGTTTCTGCCCTGGCAGCCCTGACCCTGATTTCCGCTGGCGCCATCGCCCAGGAAGTGGTCAAAATTGGTCACGTTGGCCCCGTCAGCGGCGCCATCGCCCACCTGGGTAAAGACAACGAAAGCGGTGCCCGTCTGGCCATCGAAGAACTCAATGCCAAAGGCATCAAGATTGGTGGCAAAGCCGTCAAGTTCGAGCTGATCGCTGAAGACGATGCTGCTGACCCCAAGCAAGGCACTGCAGCCGCTCAAAAGCTGGTGGACTCCAAAGTCAACGGCGTGATCGGTCACCTGAACTCCGGCACCACCATTCCTGCTTCCAAGATCTACTCTGACGCAGGCATCCCCCAGGTTTCTCCCTCTGCCACCAACCCCAAGTACACCCGCAACGGCTACAAGACCGCTTTCCGCGTGGTGGCTGACGACGTGCATCTGGGCGGCACCCTGGGCCGTTACGCTGTGAACACCCTCAAGGGCAAATCCATTGCCGTGATCGACGACCGCACCGCTTACGGTCAAGGCGTCGCTGAAGAATTCGAAAAAGCTGTCAAGGCTGCTGGCGGCAAGCTGGTTGGCCACGAATTCACCACCGACAAAGCCACCGATTTCATGGCCATCCTGACCACCCTGAAGGCCAAGAAGCCTGATGTCGTGTTCTTCGGTGGTATGGACGCCGTTGCCGGCCCCATGCTGCGCCAGATGAAGGCCCTGGGCATCAACGCCAAATTCATGGGCGGCGACGGCATCTGTACCGCTGACCTGGCCAAGCTGGCTGGCGACGCCATGGCCGACAACCAGGTCTACTGCGCTGAAGCAGGTGGTGTGGAAGGCGCCCAGAAAAAAGGCATGGACGACTTCAAAGCCCGCTTCAGCAAGCGCTTCGGCTACGACGTGCAGATCTACGCTCCCTACGTGTATGACGCCGTCAACGTGATGGCCGACGCCATGGTGCGTGCTGGCTCTGCCCAACCCGCCAAGTACTTGCCTGAGCTGGCCAAGAGTAACTACAAAGGCGTGACCGGCACCATCGCCTTTGACGAGAAGGGTGACATCAAGAACGGCGCCCTGACCATGTTCACCTACAAAGGTGGCAAGCGCAGCGAAATCGCCGTGGTGCGTTAATTCGCACGGTTGAAAAGGTCACCTGAAAGGGTGACCCTTCAAAACAAAAAAAGCCTGCAAGAAATTGCAGGCTTTTTTCTTGATGCAGAAATTTTGGGGGACTGGATAGGGGTAGCCAAGAAAAAAAGCGCCCGAAGGCGCTTGTTTTCTAGTGATTTGGCGGAGCAGGCGGGATTCGAACCCGCGGTGGGCTATTAACCCACACACGCTTTCCAGGCGTGCGACTTAAACCACTCATCCACCGCTCCGAAGCCCTGCATTCTAGCAGTGAAATGGGGCTGTTTTCGGGCGGCGTGGTGCGGGTGGTTGTTGTTTGATGACCAATTTCTCGCGAATCTGTGATTTGGCAACCTTGTGGTCACATTTTTTCCTTACACTTCGCGCCTGTTTCTTTAATTTTTGGCGCCCAATGCCTTGCCTGCCATGAAGTTTCGCTTTCCCATTGTCATCATTGACGAAGACTACCGTTCGGAGAACACCTCCGGTCTGGGCATTCGTGCTTTGGCGCAAGCCATTGAAAGCGAGGGCTTTGAGGTGCTGGGTGTCACCAGCTATGGCGACCTGTCGCAGTTTGCGCAGCAGCAAAGTCGCGCCAGTGCCTTCATTTTGTCGATTGACGACGAGGAGTTCACGCCCGGTCCGGACCTGGACCCCGCGGTGGTGAGCTTGCGAGCGTTTATTGAAGAGGTGCGCCGCAAGAACGCCGATGTACCGCTCTACATTTACGGCGAGACCAAGACCAGCCAGCACTTGCCCAACGACATCCTGCGCGAGCTGCATGGCTTTATTCATATGTTTGAGGACACGCCCGAGTTCGTGGCGCGTCACATCATCCGTGAGGCCAAGAGTTACCTCGAGGGCCTGCAGCCACCGTTCTTCAAAGCGTTGCTGGACTACGCCGAAGACGGCTCTTATTCGTGGCATTGCCCGGGGCACTCGGGAGGCGTGGCCTTTTTGAAGAGCCCGGTGGGCCAAATGTACCACCAGTTCTATGGCGAGAACATGCTGCGCGCTGACGTGTGCAACGCGGTGGAAGAGCTGGGCCAGCTGCTGGACCACAACGGTGCCATTGGCGAGAGCGAGCGCAATGCGGCGCGCATCTTCAATGCCGACCATTGCTTTTTTGTGACCAACGGCACCAGCACCTCCAACAAGATGGTCTGGCACCATGCGGTGGCGCCCGGTGATGTGGTGGTGGTGGACCGCAACTGCCACAAGTCGGTGTTGCATTCGATCATCATGACCGGGGCAGTTCCGGTCTTCCTCAAGCCTACGCGCAACCACTTCGGCATCATTGGCCCGATTCCCAAGAGCGAGTTCGAGCCTGCGGCCATTCAGGCCAAGATCAAGAAGAACCCGTTGCTCAAGGGTGTGGACGCCAAAAAGGTCAAGCCGCGCATCCTGACGCTGACCCAGTCCACCTACGACGGCGTGCTCTACAACACCGAGACCATCAAGGGCATGCTTGACGGCTACGTGGAGAACCTGCACTTTGACGAGGCCTGGCTGCCGCACGCGGCTTTCCACCCCTTCTATGGCCCGTACCACGCGATGGGCAAGAAGCGGGCACGTCCCAAGGACACGGTGGTGTATGCCACGCAGTCCATCCACAAGTTGCTCGCCGGCATCAGTCAGGCCAGCCATGTGCTGGTGCAGGATTCGCAAAACATCAAGCTCGACCGCCCGCTGTTCAACGAGGCGTACCTGATGCACACCTCGACCAGCCCGCAGTACAGCATCATCGCCAGCTGCGACGTGGCTGCCGCCATGATGGAGCCGCCCGGTGGCACCGCGCTGGTGGAGGAGAGCATCGCCGAAGCGCTGGACTTCCGCCGCGCCATGCGCAAGGTGGACGAGGAATACGGCAAGGACTGGTGGTTCAAGGTCTGGGGGCCGGAAAAATTTGCCGACGAAGGTGTGGGCAAAGCCGAAGACTGGATCCTGCGCAACGACCCGCGCAAGAAGGCCAGCAAGTGGCACGGCTTTGGTCAGCAACTGGCCGACGGCTTCAACATGCTCGACCCGATCAAGTCGACCATCGTCACGCCGGGCCTGGACCTGGACGGCAAGTTCGACAAGACCGGCATCCCGGCCTCCATCGTCAGCAAGTTCCTGACCGAGCATGGCGTGGTGGTCGAGAAGACGGGCCTTTACAGCTTCTTCATCATGTTCACCATCGGCATCACCAAGGGCCGCTGGAACACGCTGCTCACGGCGCTGCAGCAGTTCAAGGACGATTACGCCAAGAACCAGCCGATGTGGCGCATCATGCCGGAGTTCTGTCAGAAGCATCCGCGCTACGAGCGCATGGGCCTGCGCGACCTGTGCCAGCACGTGCACGAGATGTACGCCCGCTACGACATTGCACGCCTGACCACGGACATGTACCTGTCCGACCTGGCGCCGGCCATGAAGCCTTCAGATGCTTATGCGCATATTGCCCGTCGCCAGACCGAGCGTGTCGCGATTGACGATCTGGAAGGGCGCATCACCGTAGGGTTGGTGACGCCGTACCCTCCCGGCATTCCACTGTTGATTCCGGGCGAGGTGTTCAACAAGAAGATCGTGGACTACCTGAAGTTCGCGCGCCAGTTCAACCTGGAGTGCCCAGGCTTTGAGACCGATATTCACGGTCTGGTCGAAGAAGTCGGGGAAGATGGCAAGAAGCGCTATTTCGCGGATTGCGTGAAGGCGTGATTGGCCTTCAGCGCAGTCGGCGTGGTGGTGCGCGCTGATTTGGGCGATGTTTCGCGCTTGCGCGATGAGCCCGGGTCAGTGCGTGCCGCCGCGCCGACGGCACTTACCCTGCGATCAATCAAGCTGCCTCAACAGGCTCCGCAATGCCACCCACCACCTGGCTGAAGCCGCCGTCCACATAAGTGATCTCGGCAGTCACGCCTGCGGCCAGGTCGGACAGCAGGAAAGCGGCCACGTTGCCGACGTCGTCGATCGTCACGTTGCGACGAATAGGGGAGTTTTCGGCCACGACCGACAAAATCTTGCCAAAGCCCTTGATGCCGCTGGCTGCCAGCGTCTTGATGGGGCCGGCAGAAATGCCGTTGGCACGCAGGCCACGGCCTTGGCTGCCGAGCGATTCGGCCAGGTAGCGCACAGATGCTTCCAGGCTGGCCTTGGCCAGGCCCATGGTGTTGTAGTTGGGCACGGTGCGGATGGCGCCCAGGTAAGACAGGGTCAGCACCGCGCTGTTGTCATTCAGGTAGGGCAGGGCTGCCTTGGCCATGGCCGGGAAGCTGTAGGCGCTGATGTCGTGCGCCACCTTGAAGGCTTCACGCGACAGACCGTCCAGAAAGTCGCCAGCAATCGCTTCGCGGGGGGCAAAGCCGATGGCGTGCACAAAGCCGTCGATCTTGGGCCAGGTGTTGGAGAGGTCCTTGAACAACTGGTCAATTTGCTCGTCGCTGCCCACATCGCAGTCAAACACCAGTTTGGAGTCGAAATCGGCGGCAAATTCGGTGATGCGGTCCTTGAAACGTTCCCCCACGTAGCTGAAAGCCAGCTCGGCGCCTTGGGCGTGGCAGGCCTTGGCAATGCCATAGGCAATGGAGCGGTTGGACAGAACGCCCGTGATCAGCAGTTTTTTGCCAGCGAGAAAGCCTGTTTTTGTACTCATGTCTTAAGGACTCCAGAAAATGCTGGGGCCGATTGTCGCACGCCTTCAGGCGAGGCTAAATTCCTAGAAAAATCACACACTTAGCTTGATTTGTGCGTTACAATACCGCATTCACGACCAAACGGGCGGGTACCAACCGCCCGTTTTTTTTGGTCGATTCATTTTTGACTACGGGGAAACACGGGTGACTTTGGCTTCTGTGATCGAGCAGACAGTAACCGGACTGGGCTATGACCTGGTCGAGATCGAGCGTTCCGCTGGCGGGCTCTTGCGCGTCACGATCGATTTGCCCTGGACGCCGGGACAGGAAGCCTTTGTCAACGTGGAAGACTGCGAAAAAGTCACTCGCCAGCTGCAGTATGTGCTCGAAGTCGAGAACATGGACTACGTCCGCCTTGAGGTGTCGTCGCCCGGTATCGATCGTCCGCTGCGCCACGAGCAGGACTTTGTTCGCTTCGAGGGCGAAAAGATTGACATCACGCTCAAGCAGCCCATCGGCGAGGCCGCTGGTGGCTTGGTCAATGCCAACCGTAAAAAATTCACGGGCACGCTCGAGCGTGCCGAAGCCGGTGGCTGGCAAATCAGCTGGACAGATGCGCCAGCGGTCAAGCCCGGGCAGCGTGTGAGCCAAAAGCGACTGGATGCCATTCCGGTACAGGTGCTGGGTTTTACGCTGGACGAACTGCGCGAAGTGCGCTTGAGTCCGGTGGTTGATTTCAAAGGGCGCAAGCCCAAGGATGCCGCCTGAGGTGCCGTCTGGCGGCCTTGGGCAACACATTTGATGGATAGCAGGTAACAGGAGATTGAGGGTATGAACCGCGAAATGTTGATGCTGGTGGAAGCCATCTCGCGCGAGAAAAACGTCGAGCGCGATGTGGTGTTTGGTGCTGTTGAAGCAGCGCTGGCCCAGGCCACGAAAAAGCTGTACCAAGGCGAAGTGGACATCCGTGTGTCGATCGACCGCGACACGGGCAACTACGAAACCTTCCGTCGTTGGCACGTGGTGCCCAACGAGGCTGGCCTGCAAATGCCTGACCAGGAAATCCTGCTGTTCGAAGCCCAGGAGCAAATTGCAGACATCCAGGTCGATGAATACATCGAAGAGCCCGTGGAGTCTTTGCCGATTGGCCGTATTGGCGCCATGGCGGCCAAACAGGTCATCCTGCAGAAAATCCGTGATGCCGAGCGTGAAATGCTGCTCAACGAGTTCCTCTCGCGCGGCGAAAAAATCTTTGTCGGTACGGTCAAGCGTATGGACAAGGGCGACATCATTTGCGAAGCGGGCCGCGTTGAAGGCCGCCTGCGTCGCGGCGAAATGATCCCCAAGGAAAACCTGCGTACCAGCGACCGTGTCCGCGCCATGATCATGGAAGTGGACCTGACCCTGCGTGGTGCGCCCATCATCCTGTCGCGTTCGGCGCCCGAGTTCATGATTGAACTCTTCCGTCAGGAAGTGCCCGAAATCGAACAAGGTCTGCTCGAAATCAAATCCTGCGCCCGTGACCCTGGCTCGCGCGCCAAGATTGCTGTGCTTTCGCACGACAAGCGTATCGACCCCATTGGCACCTGCGTCGGTGTGCGCGGCACCCGTGTGAATGCCGTGACCAACGAGCTCGCTGGCGAGCGCGTGGACATCGTGTTGTGGAGCGAAGACCCTGCCCAGTTTGTGATTGGTGCTTTGGCTCCTGCCAACGTGCAGTCCATCGTGGTGGACGAAGAAAAGCACGCCATGGATGTGGTGGTGGATGAAGAAAACCTGGCCATTGCCATTGGTCGCGGTGGTCAGAACGTTCGCCTCGCTTCCGATCTGACGGGCTGGAAGATCAACATCATGGATGCCGCCGAGTCCGCGCAGAAGCAGGCCGAAGAGACCAGCACCATCCGCAGCCTGTTCATGGCCAAGCTCGATGTGGACGAAGAAATCGCCGACATCCTGATCGAAGAGGGTTTCACCAGCCTGGAAGAGGTGGCTTATGTGCCGCTGCAGGAAATGCTGGAAATCGAATCGTTCGATGAGGATACGGTCAATGAGCTGCGTGCACGCGCCAAAGACGCCTTGCTGACCATGGAAATTGCTCGCGAGGAAAGCGTGGAAGAGGTTTCGCAGGATCTGCGCGATCTGCCCGGCCTGACCACCGAACTGATCGCCAAGCTGGTTGAAGCTGGCGTGCACACCCGTGACGACCTGGCCGATCTGGCCACCGATGAATTGACAGACATCACTGGGCAAAGCGCTGAAGACGCGACCGCCTTGATCATGAAGGCTCGTGAACACTGGTTCACGAACCAGGACTGAGCAGATGGAGGTTTGAAGCCAATATGACCAGTACCACCGTTGCAGAGTTCGCCGCTGAACTCAAAAAACCTGCCGATTTGTTGATCGATCAGTTGCGCGCCGCCGGCGTGCAGAAAAACTCGCCCGATGACGCCATCAGCGATGCCGACAAACACAGCCTGCTGAGCTATTTGCAGGCCAGTCATGGCACGGGCGAGCGCAAAAAGATCACACTGACCAAAAAGTCGACCACCGAGATCAAACAGGCTGACGCCACAGGCAAGGCCCGCACGATCCAGGTGGAGGTGCGTAAAAAGCGCACACTCATCAAGCGTGACGATGAACCTGTAGCCGCTGCTGAGCCGGCAGAGCCCGTGATCGATCACGCGGAACTGGCTCGTCGAGAAGAACAGGCCCGCCAGCAAGCCGAATTGCTGCGTCGTCAGGAAGAAGAGCTTGCTGAAAAGCGTCGTCAGCGCGAGGCCGAAGAGGCCAAGGCGCAGGCTGCACACGCTCAGGCGCTTGCCGCGCGTGAGCAGGTGCAGGCCCAGCAGGATGAGCGCGAAGCCAAGCTCGCAGCAGCCCGCCAGGAAGCTGCCAGCATCAATGCTTCGGCTGCAGAAAAAGAGGCCGCTCAAAAGGCTGCGGCTCAGCAAGCAGAACAACGCAAAGCCGACCAGGCCGCAGCAGCTCAGGCCGCTGTGCATGCCGCAGAACAAGCTGCCGCTCAAGCTGCAGAAGCCTCGCGCATTCGTGCAGAGGAAGAGTCTGCTCGCGCCAAGGAGCTGGAGGATCGTCGTCGCAAGGCTTTGGCCGAAGCCGAAGCCATCCGCGCCATGATGAATGCACCCAAAAAAGTGCTGACAGCCAAGAAGGACGAGCCCAAGAAAGAAGAGCCCAAAGCTGCTGTCAAAGGCACGTTGCACAAGCCCGCTGGCACACCTGGCGCGGGGGTGCGGACAGCCGGCGCTGCCCCAGGGGCACAGCCTGCAGGTGCAGGCAAGGAAGTCAAGTCAGCCAAGCTCTCGTCGAGCTGGGCGGGCGATCCTGCCAAGAAGAAAGCCATTCCCACACGTGGCGACAGCAGTGGTGGCGTGGGCCGCAACAGCTGGCGTGCAGGTCCCAAGGGCCGCAAAGGACACGACCGCGATCGCGAAGAGCAGCAACAAGCCGCTCCCCAGGAAGCGCGTGTCATTGAAGTGCACGTGCCCGAAACCATTACTGTGGCCGAACTGGCGCACAAGATGGCGGTCAAGGCTTCTGAAGTGGTCAAAAAGCTCATGCAACTGGGCCAGATGGTCACCATCAACCAGTCGCTGGACCAGGACACCGCCATGATCGTGGTGGAAGAGCTGGGCCATAAAGCCGTGATTGCGGCGCTCGATGACCCCGAAGCCTTTACCGACGAAGAATCCGGAGCCACCGAAGCCGAAGCCCTGCCACGCGCACCTGTGGTGACCGTGATGGGCCACGTGGACCACGGCAAGACCTCGCTGCTGGATTACATCCGCAAGGCATCGGTAGTGTCCGGCGAGGCGGGTGGTATTACACAGCATATCGGTGCTTACCATGTCGATACGCCAAACGGGATGGTGACCTTCCTGGATACCCCCGGCC
>NZ_JAYPVP010000025.1:0-28483 GCF_038134685.1 Limnohabitans sp.
GTTTCAGGTACTAGCGCTGCGAGGCGTGGAGGTTCGAGTCCTCTCCTGGGCACCACAAAATAAAACCGCTCTGCTTAATGCACAGCGTTTTTTTTGTGCCCGCCTGAAACCGAGGCTCAGAAACCGAATTCGCGCACCAGCACCGACACCACTTGGCGCACATACCGGCCAGCAGGAGTGCTCCACTGCGCATGCACCACCAGCTGCCCTCGCCAGCTTTGCAACTGCAGATCCTCAGGCACATCAGACGCATCCAAGGCCACGCGGTACACCGCACGCTCGGGCACCAACACACCATTCTTCTCCCGTGTCATGATGTGCCCCCCCAGAACGCTGGCCAATTCACGCCGGTGCAGCACAGGGCTGGCATCGCTGTCGATGCTGCTGACCTTGAGCTTCAACGCACCACCTACCCCACTGTCCGGGTAAAACATGGCAGTCTGCCCGACTTGCACAGTTGCAATCGCATCCTCATCAAGCCAGGTCTCCACCCGCCAGCCACCGCCGTGCTTGACCAAAGTGCCCAACATTTCCTTTTTGGACACCCACGTTCCAGCAACCAGATCAGGGTCAGCCATCACAAATCGGCCGTCATAAGGTGCCACGGGTGAAAACTGCTTTTGCTCGGTTTGCACGCCCTGCAATTCGGCTTGGGTGGCGTAAAACGATTGTTCGGCCACCTTCCATCGCTTGCGCATGTCCTCGTTGAAAGCCGAAGCCTCGGCCTGCCAGCGTTCCTGCTCCAGCCGGGCCTGCAGAGTCCGTTGTCGAGTATTCAGATCGGGCACATACAACACTGCCAAAGCTTGTCCGGCCTTGACCATCTCCCCTTGTTTGAAAGGGAGCGCCTGCACAAAAGCGCCCGATGGCGCAAACACAGGCCACGACTCCTGGGGCTTGAGCACAGCACTCGCCGTGATCCGTCCTGGCCAGGGCAACAACACCACAGCCAGCACACCCACAGCCCACAAAGCGGTTTTCCGTCCCCTCGCCTTCTCGCGAATTTGGGGCCACAACTTGCGCCACACCGCCAGCTCAGCGGCAACGGGCTTGGCCACAAACCACACAATCTCGACCACAAAGAGAAAGATGCCCACCAGCTTGATGAAGAAGTGATACACCAGCACCGCAATACCCAGAAACAAGACCAGTCGGTACAACCAGGTGGCCCAGGCAAATGCGATCAGGGCCATCTGTTTCGAGGGCTTGAAGTGTTCGGGCGCTTCTTCGCCCAGACCAAACAACCACTCGCGCAACTTCCAGCGTGCCAACGCAAAACTGCGACCATGCAGGTTGGGCATGTCCAAAGCGTCCATGACGATGAAGTAGCCATCAAAGCGCATGAACGGGCTAGCATTGATGGCCAAAGTCGCCACCCAACTGGTCGTGGCCAGCACAAAGGCCGCAGACTGCAGGCCCCCTTCAGGCAACAGCCCCCAAGCGAGCGTCGCCCAAACGGCAATCACCAGCTCCGTCACGATACCGGCACTGGCCACACGCAATCGCTGAAACCGGTTGGTCAGGCGCCAGGTTTCGTTGGTGTCGGTGTAGGCCACGGGCCACATCACCAGAAACGCCACGCCCATGGTCGGCACCCTGCAGCCATAGTGTTTGGCCGTAAAGGCATGACCGAGCTCATGCAGCAGCTTCACAAAAAACAGCGCGACACCGTATGACAACAAACCTTCGAGGTTGAAGGTATCCACCAGCGAAGCCGTAAACACATCCCACCGGCGAAACACCTGAGCCAGGCCCAGCACCAAAGCCAGGGCAGTGGTGCCCATGAAAGAGCGTGTACCGAACCATCGCGCCACCGGCAACCAATGGGTCAGCCAAGCATCAGGCCTGAGCAACGGAATTCGGAAAAACAAGTAGTGGTGCAACAACCACTGCAGGGGCGAGCCTTGAATGCGACGCCACTGATCGGCCATTTTGCGGGGGGCATCTGCCGCAGCAGCCTGGACCAACTGGTGTTGCACCAAAAATTGGGCGACCTGCACCACATCTTCGGCAGTCAACGCCAAGGTGGTGTGGGCAGAAACGTCAGCAGCAATTTGCTCGGGGTCGTCCATGTCCCAGCGCTGCAAAATTTCGAGCGTAGGCCAATCGATCCGGAAAAACTGGTTGCGCACCGGGTCGTGCAGCGTCCAGGTGGGCTGACCATCGGGCTGGCCGGGTCCTGGCAACAGGTCTAGCTCTTCGCGCAAACGGGGCAAAGGCATGGCTTACCAACCCAGGTAGGCGCGCACCGTGGCCCAAGGCCTGCGCAGCGCCCAATACGCCAGGGGCACCCAGCCGCCATGCACACGTGCCGTGCCCTTCAAACCCACACGGTGGCTGGTTTTGTCGTCCAGCGCGGCGCGTACGCGGTAGGCAAAACTGCCGTCCGGGCGCTGCACCGCGTCGTGCGCCATGTAACGCAAGGTAGCTGACACAGGCGACAGCGGGCTGGCGCTAAGGTACAAGGTGACCGCATCGCCCGGCTCCAGCGCAATCGCGTCTGCCAGCGGCAACCAGGCCTCCACCTCCATATCGTCCAGGGTGGCAATGCGCAAAATGCGCTCACCCGTAGCTACGGGTTTACCGATCCACTCGGACGGGTCGTCCATCAACACGACGCCCGCTTGCGGTGCCAGCACTCTTGCGCGGGCCAATTGCTCTTGCAGGTAGTCAAACTCGGCGCGGCGCTCTTCCACCTTACCCGCCAGCAAACCCAACTGCGATTTGGAGCGCGCATCGCTCAAGGCCATTTGACTGGTCTGGCGGTAGTCCGTCTCTGCGGTGGCCAGGGTTTGCTGGGCCACTTCCAGGCGCGCCTGAATCACCATCTCGTCAAAACTGAACAGGGGCTGCTGCGCTTTGACCAGTTGGTTGGGCTGAACGTGGAACACATCAATCACGCCATCGAGCGGCGCACGCACCATCACCGGGTGCGCCGGCACCAGCTCACCAGGGGCCAGCACCGTCAAACGAACGGGCCACAACAACACCGCCACCAATGCGCCCAAAATTTGGAGGCGCCGCTGCTTGAACCAGGGCTTGTCTGGCGACCAAGCGAAAGCGTTTTTAAGCTTGTCTTTCCAACCCCTTAAGCGCAGCACCTTGGGCTTGTGCAGGGCAGCAAACGCATGCCACCAGACATCTGCCCAGTCCTGCAAGGTAGCGATTTCGTCAGCCTGCCAAGGCTCTTCGCGAAGCAAGATGCCCGCGCCCTGAAGGTGCGGGTTGTTCGAGCCCAACCACAAGGCATGCGCCGGCCACCACTGGGCCCATTGGCTGGCCAGGTCGGCGGGCAAGTCTGCAGCGGTAAAAGTACGCGTGGCACCCTGCCCGGCCTCCAGGGCCTGAATGTGGTGCGCCACCGCATCCAGCCATTGGGCATGGGGCACATTGGCGTCCACCTGAACCACGCCAGACAAAGACCACACCCCATCGCCTGGCAGCCACAAGGCGGCCTGGCGATAAGGCGCCAAAGCCATGCTGTCGTTGACCAGGATGAAGCCCAGCTCGCGGTCAGACTCGGCCTGACGCGCCCTACGGGCCAAATCCCAAAGGGTCTGCGTCATCCAGCGCGAACCTTCTGCACGTTGTGCGCACCCTCAGCCACGCGCACCAGCGTCACTGGGCGCTTGCCTGCCATGCGCAGCTTTTCTGTAAAGCTGGTGCGGCTTTGCGGCTTGGTGGTGTTCTGGTCCTGCTCACCAACAAACATCTGGAAGATGGCCACGGCCTCGCGTCCATCGTCATCGCGGGCGATGACCTTCAAGTCCAGCTTGCCCTTGAAGTCCTTGGGCGGCTTGACAGTAAAGGTGCCTGCGGCCGGGTCAAACTCCACCCACTTGGGCAGAGGCGAATCGTCAGCCTGCTTGGCCTGCAGCTTGATGACTGCCTCCTTGTTGGAGTGGATGAAAGCGTCGTAAGGCAGGCTGATCTTGGTGGCAGCGTCTGTAGTCTGGATGAACTGATCCGTCACCCCGGCAAACAAGGTCAGGCCCGGGGGCGCCGCTTCGCTGGCCACAAACTGCGGCCCGCCAGCGCTGGTCAAAGTGGCTGCCAGCGGCTGCGGAGGCTCAATCGGTTTGAGTGCAGGCGCGATGGGTGCCAACTCGGAATTGAAAGCCACGGCTGGTTTGGCGGGTGGCAAGGGCTGTCCAGGATCGAGCGGGACGACGGGCCCCGCAGCTGGTGGTGGAGTTTGAGGCGGCAACACAGGTTTGGGACGGTCGTCGTCTTTAGTCACACTTGGGTCATTGGTGCCTGTTTCGTTGGTCGTCTGTGGTGTGATGTTGCGCGTGACGGTGCCCGTACCATCGTCAAAGATGGACGAATAGCCAGAAGCCGACTGGCCACCGGAGGTAACGACCAGCTTGAGTTGCTCTTCGCCTTCGTAAACGTCGTCGCGCTCGTTAGTGATATCGACCGCCACCAGCACTGGCACATTACCAGCCGTGATGGGGCCGGTGTAAAGCTGCCAGGTGGCGCCGCCGTCCAGAGAGTAATAAATGTCTGCCGTATCCAGCGAATCGTTAGGCTTGCCTTCGTTGTCGCCTGTGGGGGCTTTACCCGACTCTGCAGCGTTTTGGACATCAAGCGTCAACACCTGGCCGGAGTTGGCGTTAACCGTGAACACCGCGCGGGGCGAATTTTCGTTGTAGTTGCCACCGGTGACGGTGATAGGGCCAGACTGGTCGTTATCCAGGTTGGTGGTTTCGGTGGTCGGCCCGTTTGTCGGATCCACGTTTGGGCCGTACTTGGTGCCCGTGCCATCGTCGACGATGGACGTGTCTGCTGCGGCGTTTTTTGCAGTGTTCGTTTTGTAATTCGCTTTCAGCGCAAACTTCTCGGAATCTTCATAGTTCGAGTCAGACTCCGATGTCACATCAACACGGACATACACCTTCCCACCAACAGGTACTGTGGGTTGCGTAACCCCGTCCGCATAAGTGGTCCATGTGGTGCCATTGGTCGAGTATTCGTAAGTAAAGCCCGAACGATTGGCTTGGGTACCGGTCGTCGCGTCTTGCAACGACATATCGAGCACGTACCCCTCTTCAGCCGTGACAGTGAACATCGCATAAGTGGAAGACTCATTGACTGGCCCATACGCCGTGACACCAATGGTTCTGTCATCGTCCAGGTTAACCACGCTCTGAGTGGGGGTGCCAGAACTTACTCCCCCGGAGTACTTGATGCCCGAACCATCGTCAACGATGGTGGTATCTGCTGCAGCCGTTTTGCTAGCGTTAGTGGTGTAGCTGGCCTTCAAGGCAAAGGTTTCTGCACGTTCAAACGAAGTATCAAGTTCGGAAGCGATATTCACGCGGACATACACTTTCCCACCAGCAGGGACAGTCGGATGGTCGCCGCTCGTGCCGTTCCAGGTATAGTCAATCCACGTCGTACCATCAATGGAATATTGATAGGTGAACCCAGACCATGTCGCCGTAGTGCCAGATGTGGCCGCTTGCAAGGACAGATCCAGGGCGTAGCCCTCAATGGCCGTGACGGTAAACATGGCGTAGGGCGACGTCTCATTGACGGGGCCATAGGCAGCCACCACGATCGGGCGGTCATCGTCCAGGACTGGATAACCTGGATCGCTGGACACCGATGCGGTGAAGGTAGTGTTCCCCTCCAGGAAAACCTGACCCGTACCATCGTCAATGATGCCGCCTTGGCCACTCACACCAACGCCAGCATCATCTGTGGCTACCAGCACATACGTTTCGAGTCCTTCAAACGGTTGGTCTTGCCGGATAGCTGTACGCACCAACAAGGTTGTTGATGAAAAGGTCACACTGGACCCAGGGGTATAGTCCACCCATTGGTTTGAGGCATTCAGGTATTGCAATGCCTTGCCTGTGCCCGCGTTCGTAGTGTCCATTCCCAGCACAGCATCACCAGCACCGGTGCCTGTGGCGTCCAGACTCAACTGAACCGTTTGGCCACTGACCCCCGTCACTTGGAAGACCGCATAAGGAGACGCTTCGTTCACTGTTACACCCTGAACCGTCAATGGTGTCAACCGGATACTGATAGTCGTGTAGGCCGTATTGGAGTTGCCGTCACCGTCATTGACCACTGCAGAAATACTGCGGTCGGTACGGATACCGCCGGTGGTTGAGAAGCTGATGGCACTCAAGGCCGCTTGATAATCCGCCTTCGTGGCAGAACCCGACAAGGTGATCTGACCGGCGACAGAGGTGTTGGCGGTGATGCCTACCGGCAAGGTGCCCACAGTCAATGCGTCGCCCGTTTGCGGGTTGGTCAGAATGATCGTCGCAGACACAATGTCGTCCGGGTTGTCCGGATCGGTGATGAGCCGGTCTGTGTCCGCCACAGGTACAGCCGTGCCCCCCAAGGTATAGGCCGTCGAATATCCCGTTCCGCTGCTGCTGCCATCCAGATCCAGGAATGGCACATCGTTCACCGGCGTCACCGTCACGAACACCGTGATGGTGGTGGTGCCGCCGCGCCCGTCGCTCACCGTCACGGTGAACTGGTCCGTCCCCACATAGTTGCCATTGGGGGTGTAGGTGTAAGAACCATTGGTATTGACCGTCACCACCCCATTGCTGGGGCCTGTGTTCACTGCGTAGGTCAAGCTGGCATCGTCTGCATCGAAAGCCTTGACCTGCCCCTGAATCGGGGTGTCTTCCGGCGTGGTGATTTCGTAACGGTTGTCCACGGTGTCATACGCCGGGTCCGTCGTGCCGTTGGGCAACTTGCCCCCAACGGGCAGATCGTTGACCCCGTTGATCGTGATGGTCAGTGTGGCCGCATCCACGCCCACATACGAGCCGCCCGACGCGTCGTTGAGCACGTACTGAAAGGTTTCGGCCAAGGACTCACCGCCATGCAAGGCATTCACCGCGGCGTTGTTGGCATCCAGCGTGTAGGTGTAGCTGCCATCGGCTTTGATTTTCAAAGTGCCATAGAGCCCCGTCACCTCGTAATCGCCACTGCCGTCGACCACGGTATCTGCCGATTGGCCACTGGAAACCCGAATGACCGTTGACCCAGTTGAATCTTTGGTGTCGTTGGACAGCACGCCGGTCCCCGCCGTTTTGCTGACCGAGGTGTCGCCCTCGTTGATGGAATTGCCATCGTTGACAGCGCTGGGTGCGCCACTGGACGCCCCCAGCACGGTGATGTAAAGCGTCGCTGTGCTGGTCACGTTCGACGCGTCTTTCATGGTGTAGCTGAACGACTCTGTGGCCGTTTCACCGGCCCCCAGACTGGCATTGTCTGTGGTGGGTGTGTATGTATAGCTGCCGTCCGCATTCAGCACCAACTCGCCATGCTGCCCTGTCAATGTGGACCCCAGGGCGCCGGATTTGCTAAAGGTCAGGCCACCACTCAAGACACCCGCCGCGTACGATTTGTTCAGAGTAACGCTGGTGATCACGCCCGAGGTGTAAGTCACCGCAGACACGGTTGTTCCAGCAGTAATACCCGTTCCTGAAACACCCATTCCGACAGCAATGGTGCCGGTATAGCTGGACGAAATGGAGACGACACTACCGCTCTCCACTCCACTAGCAGAAGTGGCTGTTTTCATACCACTCGTGTTTTCTGTCAATGATGTCGAATTCTCAAAACCAACTGATTTGTTGTTGAAAAAACTCAGGTTCGATATGGCGGTGTAATTTCCTGCTGTGCCAGTGGAATATTGCGTGGGCGTTCCACTTAAAGTCACCTCGTAATCAGCGGTCGTGCCTGCGACCAGTGTCTTGCTGACGACATCTACTTTGACGTTGTTGCTATCAAAGGCCAGGTAGTAAGTTCCACTAACGAGCACATACAGTTCTTCCCCCCCGTTAACCGAGTTAAACCCCGAATCTCCTTTAAAAATCAAATTGACACTGAGCGTGGGCGAGGTGTAGGACGAAATCGTAGCCGAGCCATCGATTGAAAATCCCGTGAGTGTTTTGGTCTCGCCGTTGGCACCACTGCCATCAACATCTGTGTCGTTGGTGAGCACATTGCCAGTTGCCGAAAAACCCGTGAATGTGAAACCCGACCCTGCGGTCGTGGTCGATTCTTGCGCCAGGTTGTAATCATTGACAGCCACAGGCGTATCGTTTCGACCATCGATGGTCACGGTCAGCGTGGCCGTAGCAGCCAGCCCGCTGCCATCGGTCGCCCGGTACACAAAACTTTCGCTCAAGGTCTGTCCAGAAACTCGAAGCGCCTGTACCACGGGGTCCGAATCATTGACCACGTACACATAGCTGCCATCAGACCCCATGGTCAAGGTGCCATAACGCCCCACCACGTCTTGCCCACCACTGACTGACGTGGAAGAAGAAGCCACTGAAAGCGTCGCCGCTGTCTGTCCAATCTGGGTGACAAGCAAAGACCCGCTGCTGGCCGTATCGTTGGTGAGCACGTTGCCCGTCGCGTTTTGACCCGCTGTGGCATTGCTCAGCCCACTTTGTTCAATGGCCAATGCAGCACCTGTGGCGCTTGTATCGTTGCTCAATGCGGGGCCATCCGCCACCGGCGTGATGGTCAAGGTCAGGGTGGCCGTGTCCGTGCCACCGTGCCCATCTGAAATGGTGTAAGTGATGACAGGAACAGCGCCGTCGTAATTGTGCGCTGGCGTGAAGCTGTAACTGCCATTGCTGTAGATCAGTACCGTACCCACACCCGGAATGATGGTGTTGGACCCCACCACCCCAGAAGTAAGAGAACCACCCGCTGACGTGAACGTGTACCCAGTCACCGTCAACGTATCCCCATCTGGATCGGTGTCGTTTGTGATGATGTTGCCCGTCAAAGTCACATCTTCAGTGACAGTGCCCGTGTCGTTGACAGCATCAGGCGCAGAATTGACCGGCGTCACAGTAATTGTCAGAGTAGTGTTGGCTGTGGTGATGCCATCACTGACTTTGTAAGTAGCGACTGGCACTGTGCCGGTGTAACCGGTGACTGGTGTAAATGTGTATGTTCCGTTGGCATTGATCACCAGGGTACCGACGTTGGCAATTGTTGCTGTGGCGCCCGCCGTATAAAGTTGTCCACTGATAGCAAATTCAGTGACCACTAAGCTATTTCCATCAGGATCTGTGTCGTTTGTCAGAACATTACCGGTAGCTATCGCTGTACCTTCAGTGATCGTTTTACTGTCTGCAATAGGTGTTGGTGCCGAGTTGTAAGCCGACACTACGCCATTCAGCGCCGAGTCAACACGATCCGATGAGCTCCCAACTTCGTAGACGTTGGTGTTAACGCTGCCATTGTTGTAAATTGGAGTACGACTAGTCACTGCGCTGAACCATGCCTGATCTACCACCAAGATGAAGCCTTGGTTGTCGGCAGCATTAGAGTCACCGTCTTGGTTACCATCAGTTGAAGCGGCGGCGAATGATGTGAAAGATGGGTCGTACCAAAAGTAGAAACCACGCACGATGCCCTGGTCTTTGATTGGCCGGCTGATCCAGCCGTGGTAAGTTGTACCCGCAATGGTCAGATCAACCACCACATCGTTGCCGGAAAAAGTACCTTGCGAGGTGTTATCGCTGATGCGGGCAACTCCCAGAGACTCCCCTAAAAAGCGGTCGGACTCCTGCTCTTTTTCTGCTTCGTAACGCGGGGACTCAGGTGCCAACCGGTAAGCAGTAGTAAAGTTGAACGAAGCGTGCTCTACTTGAAACACCTCTCCGTTGTATGAAAGCAGTCCACTATCATTTTCGTTCTGAATCTGAGCCAATTGACTCTCGCTCAAGGTCACGCCCAAGGCTTTAGCTGCAAACAGCTGGCCTTCGTCGCCGGCAGTGTCTTGCTGAGGATGCAACGCGACATCAATGCTGTGACCAACTTCTTCCATCAGGACCTGGACAAGTCGTGGGTCCTGCTCAGCCCCAGTCCACCAATCACTGTTGATGAAAATAGTGGGCTGCCCATCGGGGCCATGGGCTGTGAATGCGGCCATCGACAAGCCCATCTGGCTGGACGCGATTTCCACCACACGAATCTGATACGTGCCGTCCAGTATTTGGCGCTGCACAGTATGTAATGCTTCTCGCACTTGCGCGTCATTACCCGTAATTCCAAACACTTCATTCCATTGCACGTCAGTCCATGTAGCAGTAACAGTGCGCACCTGATTCTGAACCTGCTGCAATGCATGACTCAGGGCTGCACTCAACTGAGCTGTTGACTCAAACATGGGATGAGCATCGACCATGATCACATCGGGATGCCCCAACCCATCGATAGCTGTGTCGATAGCCGCCCCATCAAACATGAAGCGCTGTTCCAGCGCCATCAAGCCGCTGGTGCGACGGGTCAGTCCGGTGTGTTTTTTGTTTGACATGTCACTGTCCTTCGTTTGGCTTGATCAGCACTTTGCCGCTCATGCCTGCAATCAATTCAGGAAATTTGCCGTTGATGGCCGCGGCCACCTTGACGGACTGGCTCACGGGGTCTACCCGGGCGCCGATGCGTGTGAATTTGGCGGGGTAGTTTTTGCGGGTCTCGTCGATCTGCACTTCAAAACCACCGCCCACCTTCAGCCAGCGCAGCCAGACCGAGGGCACCAAAAATTCCAGCTCCAGCACGCTGTCGTCCAGAATGTCCAGCAGGGCCTGGCCGGGCTGCACATACTGCTGTTCGCGCACTTTTTGCTCGGCCACTCGGCCTGCAAACGGTGCAGGCACTTGGCACTTGGCCAGCACCGCCTTGTTGCCGCCCACCTCGGCCTTGGCTTTGTTGGCCGCCGACTTGGACAGGTCCAACTCCAGCTGGCCGACAGCGTTGAGCTGCTCCAACCGCAAATTGGACTTGAGGGTTTGCTCCGCACCTTCGAGCTCGGCCTGAGCCTTGTCCAGCTGGGCTTTTTGCAAGGAACAGTCAAAGCTGACCAACACCTGCCCTGCTCTGAAAGCGCCGCCTTCGGGCACTGGTATGGACGAAACCTTGGCCCCGATTTCTGCTGCAATGGTGGTGTAGCGGCGCGGCATGAGTTGGGCACGAATATCGTGCCGCTCCAGCGCGGGGCGCGAAGCCGCGCCAGGCGCCTGCACCACGCCGGGTGCTTGAACAGGTTGGGCGGTTTGCGCAAAAGCCAAAGGCGTCACACAAAACAACGCCCACACCAGACGCGTCTTCACCGTCATGCGCGGTTTCACCACTTCGACACAGCAGGTTGAATTTTGACCACGCTCTCGGTCTGGCCGGGCTGGGCCAGCAGCTTCCAGGGAGACTGGGCTTTGGTGACTTGCGCCGTCAGGTCTTTGAGTGAAGTTTCGCTCACGCTGCCAATTTCGGGGTCCATGCCCAAGGTGGCCAACAAGCGGTTTTCCGACACTTGCACTTGGGCCAAGGCCTGGTAGCGGCGCAACAGGCTGAGGATTTCCGAAGCCTGTGTGCTGACCAAATCAAGCTTGCTTTGCGCCTGCACCGACTGGCGAGCACGCATGACATCAGAGATTTTTTTGTCGGTCACGTAGATGGAGTCAGCACGCTCAAACTGGCTGCGACTGTTGATCACGCCCAAACGCGCCAGGTGCAACTGGGTGAGCACCGTCATTTGCATGGCCATGCGGCGCTGGTCCGCCAGGGCCACGCCGGCTTCGACCAGCTTCATTTGCGTGCCGCCAGTGAACAGGTTCATCAAATTGAAGGACAGCTGCAGACCGGCTTCGTTCCAGTTGCGGTTGAGCAGGTAGTTGTCGGTATCGTACTTGACGCCGTAGTTGAACACCAGGTTGGGAAACATGCGCACCAGCGTGCGGCGAGTTTCTTCCTGGGCCACGCGGCTGTTGTAGTGCTGCTCGCGCAGGTCGGCGTTGCCTTGAAGGGCCACAGCCTCCAGGCGGTCAATGCCAATCGCGTCCAGCTCTTTGCTGATGTTTTGCAAACCGGCGTCGGCAATTTTGATGGGCTGACCCAGCGGCGCGTTGATCAGCGAGGCCAGCTCCACCTGCGCAGACGACAGCTCCTGGTTGATGTTCTCCAGCAGGCGCAAGTTTTCCAGCAACTGGCGCTGGTAACGCAGGGGCTCGAGCGGGTTCTTCACACGCTCGTTGGCTGCTTTTTGGGAGTCTGCCAAGGCTTCTTCTGCCAGGGCGATGGTCTTTTTGACATCGTCTTTGAGCAGCTGTGCGCTGGCGGCACGCCAATAGGCGTTGCGTACGTCCTGCATCAGCAGGTGCATGGCTTTGCGGCGTTTTTCGGCGGCAATTTGCAGGCGGGCTTCGTTTTGCTTGCCTGCGTAGTAGCCCATGCCAAAGTCCAGCAAGCTCCAGGTCATGCCCAACTCGGCGGTGTAGTGGGTGGGCTCGGCAGAAGTAGATGTGCTGGAAGGCGCAAAACTCGAAGGAATGCCGGATGAAGCCCATTCGTTGTATTGCGTTGACCCGGTAAAGCGTGGCTTGTCACGGTAGCTGTAGCCCGCCTGCGCCATGACCTTGGGCAACATGTCGAACTTGCCCACTTCGAGCTGACCCAGGGCCAGGGCCTCTTCCATCATTTTGGAGCGGCGATCCAGGTTGTATTTGAGCGCGCGGGCCAGGGCCTCTTCCATCGTCAAGGGGCCGGTGATCGGCTCCACATCTTTGCGCATGGCCTCAGCGTCTTTTTGATTCGTGGCTTGGATGTCTTGAGGTTTGATCGCCACAGGGCCTACACTCGAACACCCAGCCATCACCACGCAGGCCAGGGCCACTGCAGACATTTGCACCATTTTGCTCGAGCGTTTTTGTTTCATAACCATTCCAAACCATTGAAAAGAATAAAAGAAGCATTCTTAAGACTTCACCTTTAGGCACCAAAATGATGCGTCTTAAGTTACCCCTCAGAGCATAACGATTTGAAACCACCAATTCCAAAAACAACCAAAGTCTCATAAATATTATGAAATTGATATTTCTACTGTTTGGCCTTTGGCTGCAATGGGCCAGCCCCGCGGTCAGCGCCCAGGACTTGGTCACAGACCGCGCCTGGCTGGAGGACAGCACAGGCCAACTGCAATGGCCCCAGGTTAAGGACATGAAAGCCACGCCATACCAGGGCGTGCTGAGCAAAGGCTTTGGCTCTTCTGTGTTGTGGATTCGCCTGCAGGTTGCAGGCGTCACGCCCAACCCCGGCGCCATACAAGACAACCTTGTCTTGAGGATTCGACCTGTGTATCTGGACGATATTCAGGTCTTTGACACGGCTGCCCCCCAGGGCTTTGTCGGCGCCACGGGCGACACACATCACCCCCGTGCATCGGCTTTGAAAGGCATGACTTTCCTGATGCCCTTGGTCGCCACCGAGCAAAGCCGAGAGGTCTGGCTTCGCGTGACCTCCACCAGCACGCGACAGATTTCAGCCACCGTGATCCGCGAAAGTAATTTGCTCAACACCGCGCAAACCGACCACTTGCTGTTTGCGCTTTACATCGGCTTGGTATCCATTTTTTCCTTGTGGGGCGTCACCTATTGGGCCTTCACCAAAGAAAAACTGGCAGGCTTGTTTGGCATTCAGCAGCTGGCGGCTCTGGTGTACGCCTTGTGCGTGCTGGGCTATTTGCGCATGTTCTGGCCGCAGGCGTGGTCTGCGCAAGTACTCGACGCGCTGGCGTCTGTCTTCGGCATGCTGGCAACGAGCGCAGGAATCTATTTCAATATGGCCTTCCTGAGCGAGTTCAAAATTCGCGCCTGGTCGCTGTGGACACTGCGCTTGTTAGCGAGCATGGTGTTTGTGAATTTGGCCGTGTTTTTTATCCTTGACCTGCCACGGCTGGCTTTGCAAATGAATTTGTCGTTGGTGCTGATCACACCCTTTGTGCTGCTGGTCAGCGCAGTGTTTGCGCAAGCATGGAAACAACCCAACCTCCAGCGCCAGCCCGCTTTGCCCCGACCTGTGGTGATCGGTTTCTACAGCCTGCTCTTGCTGCTTCTGGCTGCAGCGTCTTTGCCAGGCCTGGGCCTGACCAAGGGCGACGAAATTGGCATCTATCTGGTGCAGGCTCACGGTCTGGCCAGCGGCTTTCTGGTTCTGCTGATGCTGCAATACCGCTCTTACGTCATGCACAAGCAACAGCGACAGGTGCAGCAAAACATCGAAAGACTGAACTTGCAGGCCGAACAAGACCGAAAAACCCGACAGGAACAAGAACAGCTGCTGACCATGCTGACCCACGAGCTCAAAACGCCTTTGGCCACCATGCACATGCGCCTGGACCCGAACAGCAAGGGGGCGCCCGACATCAAACGCGCCATCCGTGAAATGAATGCCGTGATCGAGCGCTGCCTGCAAACCACGCAGCTCGGAGACCAGGGTCTGCAGATTCACCCTGCCCAGTGCGATGTCGTGGTTTTGTTGAACGATGTTGTGGCCGCCTGCCCTGCGCAGCAGCGCGTAAAGCTGCTGCTTCCCCAGCAATGGCTAATCCACTCCGATCCGCAGCTGCTGTTCATCGTGCTGAGCAATCTGCTGGAAAACGCCTGCAAGTATGCGTTGCCAGACACGCCCATCGTTGTTGAAGCGGGGCCACAGTCACAATTGATCATCAGCAATGTGGTGGGCAAATCCGGCTGGCCAGACCAAGATAAATTGTTTTCCAAGTACTACCGCACCCCCGGCGCGCAGCGGCAGGCAGGCACAGGCTTGGGTTTGTATCTGGTTCGCAACCTGATGCTCAAATTGAAAGGCCGTGTGGACTATGAGCCCCAAGGCGAACAGTTGCGTTTTGTGTTGACGCTGCCTGCCTACATTTGAGCCTGCCATTTGGTTTGATTTGGTCCATACGTCTGCGCATTGCATACATTTACGCAAACACTTTTTCACACTGACCCAAGCACATGCAATCGCCCCAGTCCCTGCACATCCTGATCGTGGAAGACAACGATGGCTTGCGCGAAGCCACCGCGGCCTTTCTGCAAGACCTGGGGCATCGCGTGACCAGTCTGGACTGCGCCGAAGACATTGACAACACGCCAACCCACGGCCTGCCAGACCTGTACATCATTGACGTCAACCTGCCGGGTGAAAACGGCTTCAGCCTGGCTGAGCGCATTCGCAAAAGCCACCCCACCACGGGTATCGTTTTGATGACAGCGCGCGGCCAGCTGCAAGACCGGCTGGAGGGCTATGCCTGTGGTGCGGACAACTACCTGATCAAGCCAGTTGAGCAAGCGGAGCTTCTGGCCTGTGTCAACAGTCTGGCTCGCCGCGTCAGAGCCAGCGCCCCCATAGCAGAGAACCCGACACTGGCGCTCAACAGCCAGACCTGGTGGTTGACTGGTCCCAAAGAGCAGGTGCTTCTGACCCAGGGCGAGGGCCTGTTGCTGGCCGCGATGAGCCGGGCTGCTGGCCAGCAGCTCGAACGCTGGCAAGCCATGCAGTTGATCGACACCAAGGACAAAGGCTTGCTGCCTGCCAACCTGGAAATGCGCATCAGCGCTCTGCGCAAAAAGCTCAGCGCCTGCGGCGCCCCGGAAGACACCATACGCACCCTGCGCGGTTATGGCTATGCTCTGGGCTACCCGCTCAAGGTGGTGTAAGCCGCCGGCTTAGACGGGCTGCGCCACCAGGTCGTGCCCGTCCACGCTGACGATGCGGGCGCGGGTGAACTCCCCGACCTTCAAAGTCTTGCTGATTTTTTCGGGTGGCAGCAAACGTACGGTGCCATCGATCTCTGGTGCATCCGCATAGCTGCGGCCCAGACCACCTTTGCGGCCCATGGCCGGTGCCGAGTCCACCAGCACCTGCATGTTCGAGCCGACACGGCGCTGCAAACGCTCGATCGAAACCTCTTCGGCCACCGCCATGAAGTGCGAACGGCGCTCTTCTCGCACTGCATCGGGCACCTGACCGGCAAGCGCATTCGCCGTGGCGCCGTCGACCGGGCTGTAGGCAAAGCAGCCCGCACGGTCAATTTGCGCTTCGCGCACAAAGTCCAGCAGGTGCGCAAACTCTTCTTCGGTTTCACCCGGAAAGCCTGCAATGAAGGTGCTGCGAATCACCAGCTCGGGGCACAGCTCGCGCCAGCGCTGGATACGCTCCAGGTTTTTCTCGCCACTGGCGGGGCGCTTCATGCGCTTGAGGACATCGGGGTGGCTGTGCTGGAATGGCACATCTAGATACGGCAGCACCAGCCCTTCAGCCATCAACGGAATGATCTCGTCCACGCTCGGGTACGGGTACACATAGTGCAAACGCACCCAAGCCCCATGCGCGCGGGCCAGCTCGCCCAGCGCCTGCACCAGCTCCAGCGTGCGGGTTTTGATGGGTTTGCCGTCCCAGAAACCGGTGCGGTATTTCACATCCACGCCATAGGCCGAGGTGTCCTGGCTGACCACCAGCAACTCTTTCACGCCGCCTTCGAACAGCGCCTTGGCTTCCTTGAGCACATCGCCAATCGGGCGCGACACCAGGTCACCGCGCATGGACGGGATGATGCAAAACGTGCAGCTGTGGTTACAGCCTTCGCTGATTTTCAAATAGGCGTAGTGGCGCGGTGTGAGCTTGAGGCCCGCCTCGCCAAAGCCCCCGGGCACCAGGTCCAAAAACGGGTCGTGCGGTTTGGGCAGATGGGTGTGGACCGCGTCCATGACTTCTTGCGTCGCATGCGGTCCCGTCACGGCCAGTACGCTGGGGTGCTTGTCCAGCACAAAGTTACCTCCCGCTTCGCCCGTGCGGGCGCCCAGGCAGCCGGTCACGATCACTTTGCCGTTTTCGGCCAAGGCCTCGGCAATGGTGTCCAGGCTTTCCTTGACGGCGTCGTCAATGAACCCGCAGGTGTTGACGATGACCAGATCCGCCCCGTCAAAGGTTTTGGAGGTTTGGTAACCCTCGGCGCTGAGCTGCGTGAGGATCAATTCGGAATCGGTCAAGGCCTTGGGGCAACCCAGGCTGACAAAGCCCACTTTGGGGGCGTCCTGTTTGGCGTTTGGTGTGGAAACTTCAGCATTCATCCCCCGATTGTCCCTGCAAAACGGGTCGGGCGCTGCGACTTCAGAGCTTCAGGCCAAAGGCACCCCACATTTGCTCGGTCTGTTTTTTCATCTGCTCCATCAGCGGGGCAGACTGCTCGCCCAGACGGGTTTGCCACTGCGCCAGGGCGTTGAGCTGGCTGTCGAGCATGCTGCCCATGTAGGACTGCGAGGCGTGACCGTAGAAGCGAATGATGTTGGCCAGGGCCTGCTCGCTGAACAGAGGCACGCCTGCGGCCTCTTCTTCCAGAATGATTTGCAACAGGATGGAGCGGGTCAGGTCCTCGCCGGTTTTGGCGTCGCGCACAGCAAAGGGCTGGGCCTTGAGCACGAGTTGCTTGACTTCGGCGAGCGTGACATAGCTGGAGCTTTGCGTGTCATACAGGCGGCGGTTGGGGTATTTCTTGATGATGTGCAAGCCCTCTTCAGCCGAGGCTTGGGGCTTGACTTTGGACGAAACGGACACTTGTAGCTCCAGAAAAAGCAGCGCCCTGGCGGCGCTTGCTGCAACGCAGCATATTCTAGGCACCGTTTCTGACAAGCCCTGCCCATGGCTTACCCTAGGTTGGCCGCAGGCTTTTTGCCACCCTGGCCGGGAAACAGGCTCAGTTCCTGCGAAAATAATGCTCTATGTTCACCGGAATCATCACCGGCGTGGGGCGAATCGTCGCCATCCACGACCTGGGTAGCTCTTTACAGCATGGCAAGCGCCTGACCATCGAGGCGCCCGCCGGCTACCTCGACGACGTGGGCCTGGGCGACAGCATCGCCCTCAACGGCGCCTGCATGACCGTCACCACCTTCACCCCCGCCACGCGGCAGTTCACGATCGACATTTCTGCCGAATCGCTGGACAAAACCTCTGGCCTGGACCAGCTGGGCCCGATCAACCTCGAAAAAGCCTTGCGCGCCAACGACCGCCTGGGCGGGCACATTGTGTCCGGCCATGTAGATGGTGTGGGCAGCATCAGTCGCTTCGAGCAAATTGGCGAAAGCTGGGAGTTGTGTGTAGTTGCGCCCCCTGCCCTGGTCAAGTACCTGGCCTACAAGGGCTCGATCACCATCAACGGCGTGAGCCTGACGGTGAACAAGGTGCAAGACCTGGCCGAGGGCTGCGAGGTCAGCATCAACCTGATTCCGCACACCGTGCAAAACACCGCGCTGGGCAGCCTGAAGGCTGGCAGCCGCGTCAACCTCGAAATCGACACCGTGGCCCGCTATGTGGAGCGCATGCTCAGCGCGGGCCTGAACCTGAAAGACCAGGCATGAACTCTGCCCTGAAACCCGTGGCCATCTCGCCCGTTGACGAGATCGTGGCCGAAATGAAGGCTGGCCGCATGGTCATCCTCGTGGACGAGGAAGACCGCGAAAACGAAGGCGATCTGGTGCTGGCGTCTGACCATGTCACAGCGGACGCCATCAACTTCATGGCCCGCTTTGGCCGGGGCCTGATCTGCCTGACGCTCACCCGCGAGCGCTGCGAATTCCTCAAGCTGCCCCCCATGGCCGCTCGCAACGGTACCGTCTACAGCACGGCCTTCACCGTTTCGATCGAAGCCGCCGAAGGCGTGACCACCGGCATCTCGGCTGCCGACCGCGCCCGCACCGTGCAGGTGGCTGTGGCCAAAAATACCCAGCCGACCGACCTGGTGCAGCCCGGTCACATCTTCCCGCTGCAGGCGGTGGACGGCGGCGTGCTCATGCGCGCGGGCCACACCGAAGCCGGCTGCGACCTGGCGGCCATGGCCGGTTGCTCGCCCTCTTCGGTGATCTGCGAGATCATGAAGGACGACGGCACCATGGCCCGTCTGCCCGACCTGCAACTGTTTGCCGCAGAGCACGGCCTGAAGATCGGCACCATTGCCGACCTGATCGAGTACCGCAGCCGCAACGAATCGCTGGTCGAGCGCATCGGCAGCCGCGACATTCGCACCGCCCATGGCGACTTCACAGTACACGCCTTCCGCGACAAGCCCAGCCAGTCGGTCCACCTGGCCCTGGTCAAGGGCCAGTGGGGTGCAGACGCCGAGGTGCCGGTGCGGGTGCACGAGCCGCTGTCGGTGCTCGATGCGCTGGAACTGAACCGCTCCATGCACTCCTGGAGCCTGGACACCAGCCTGCACTACCTGAACCAACAAGGTCAGGGCGTGGCCGTGCTGCTCAACTGTGGCGAATCGGCCGCGCAGCTGCTGGCCCAGTTTGAGGGCAGCGCCCGGCCCTCCCAAGCGCCCGAGCGCGGCCGCATGGATCTGCGCACCTACGGCATCGGCGCGCAAATTCTGCGCCTGTGCGGCGTGCACAAAATGAAACTCATGGGCAACCCGCGCCGCATGCCCAGCATGACCGGCTACGGCCTCGAAATCACGGGCTACATCCCCAAGGAATAAGAACATGCAAGACGCCAACAAAGGCCAGGCCGCCGAACTGGACGGCCAATATCTGCACATCGGCATCGTGCAGGCCCGCTTCAACGAAGACATCACCAACGCGCTGGCCCAGGCCTGCATTGCCGAGCTCGAAGCTTTGGGTGTCGAGCAAATTGACCACGTGTTTGTGCCTGGCGCCCTCGAAGTGCCCCTGGCCCTGCAAGCCATGGCAGAGCGCGCCGAGTACGATGCATTGATCGCGCTGGGCTGCATCATCCGCGGCGAAACCTACCACTTTGAGCTGGTCGCCAACGAATCTGGCGCTGGTGTGACCCGCGTGGGCCTGGACTACCACCTGCCCATTGCCAACGCCATCCTCACCGTTGAGAACATGGACCAGGCCATCGCCCGCCAATATGAAAAAGGGCGCGACGCTGCCCGCGTGGCGGTTGAAATGGCCACCGTGCTCGAAGACCTGTCGGCCGACCTGGCCGAGCTGGTGGACGACGAGGAGCAGGCATGAGCGAAGCGCCCTTGAAAGCCGCAGGCACCCGCAAATCTGCCTCCAAGCCTGCACGCAGCCGCTCGCGCGAATTTGCGCTGCAGGCGCTTTACCAGTTCCTGGTCGGCGGCAACGAAGCGTCCGACATTGACGTCTTCACCCGCGACCTGTCGGGTTTCCACAAAGCCGACATTGCCCACTACGACGCCCTGCTCTACGGCTGCGTCGAGCAAGCCGCTGCGCTAGACGCCTTGATTGCACCCAAGCTGGACCGTCCAATGAGCGAGATTTCGCCCATCGAACACGCCTGCATGTGGATCGGGCTCTACGAATTTCAGAACTGTCTGGATGTGCCCTGGCGCGTGGTGCTCAACGAGTGCATCGAGCTGGCCAAGGACTTTGGTGGCACCGACGGTCACAAGTATGTGAACGCCGTGCTCAGCGGCCTGGCGCCGCAACTGCGCACCGCCGAGGTCGAAGCCGACCGCGCAGCAGGCCGCGCCCGCGACTGAAACACACCATGCGCATTTCGCAGCGCGCCGAGCGCATTGAACCGTTTTATGTGATGGAAGTGGCCAAGGCTGCCCAAGCCCTGGCCCGCGAGGTGGCGCACACCGACCGCCCCATGATCTTTTTGAACATTGGCGAGCCGGACTTCACTGCCCCACCCTTGGTGCAACAAGCGGCGCAGCAATGCATTGCTGAAGGACAAACGCAGTACACACAAGCCTTGGGCGTCGCACCGCTGCGCGAGGCCATCAGCACTTGGTACAAGCAGCGCTTTGGCGTGCAGGTGCCGGCCAGTCGCATTGTGGTGACGGCCGGTGCGTCTGCGGCATTGCAGCTGGCTTGCCTGGCCCTGATTGAGGCGGGTGATGAAATCCTGACACCCGACCCCAGCTACCCTTGCAACCGCCACTTTGTGAGCGCCGCAGACGGCACAGCGGTGATGGTACCTACCACCGCCGAAGAACGCTTTCAGTTGAGTGCAGCCAAGGTTGAAGCGGCGTGGGGCTCGAAAACCCGTGGTGTCTTGCTGGCCTCCCCGTCCAACCCGACCGGCACATCGATTGACCCGACCGAGCTGCGTCGCATCCACGAAGTTGTAAGTACACGTGGCGGCATCACGTTGATTGACGAGATCTACTTGGGCTTGTCCCACGATGAGGCCTATGCCCAAACCGCACTGGCCATCAGCGACGAGATCATCAGCATCAACAGCTTCAGCAAGTACTTCAACATGACCGGCTGGCGCCTGGGCTGGCTGGTGGTGCCCGAAGCGCTGGTGCCCGCCATCGAACGGCTGGCGCAAAATCTGTTCATTTGCGCCAGCACGGTGTCACAGCAAGCCGCACTGGCCTGTTTTGAGGCCGACAGCCTGGCGCTTTACGAGCAGCGCCGCGCCGAGTTCAAGGCACGTCGAGACTACTTCATTCCTGCACTCAACGCCCTGGGCCTGAAAGTGCCCGTCATGCCCGATGGCGCGTTCTATGCCTGGGCCGATTGCACTGAGGCCTGCAAAAAACTGGGCCTCAAAGACAGCTGGGACTTTGCCTTTGCAGCCATGAAGCACGCGCATGTCGCCATCACGCCCGGGCGCGACTTTGGTCAGGCCGACACCGCCCGTTTTGTGCGTTTTTCGACCGCGAATTCCTTGGCCGAATTGCGCACCGCCATCGAACGCCTGAAAGCCTGGTTGCAGCCATGACACAAGCCCCCACCCCTTTCGGTTTTCCGCTGCGCGTGTACTGGGAAGACACCGATGCCGGTGGCATCGTGTTCTACGCCAACTACCTGAAATTCATGGAACGTGGCCGTACCGAGTGGCTGCGCTCGCTGGGCTACGGTCAGCAAGCCCTCAAGGAGCAAGCTGGCGGCATGTTTGTGGTCAGCGAAACCGCCGTCAAATACCACCATCCCGCACGATTGGACGATGCGCTGTGGGTCACTGCCCGCGTGGCCGAAGCTGGCCGCGTGAGCCTGACGATTGTCCAGCAAGTGCTGCTGCGCCGCGAAGGCCAGGCAGATGTACTGCTGGCCGAAGGTACCATTCGCATCGGCTGGGTCGATGCATCCACCCTCAAACCGGGACGCATTCCCGCCCCCATTCTGGAAGCTTTGAAATGAACAACGACATGTCCATCATCTCGCTGGTGCTGCACGCCAGCTTTGTGGTCCAGATCGTCATGGCAATTTTGCTGACCATCTCGGTCGCCAGCTGGGCGGCGATTTTTCGCAAGCTCACCGCCATCAAACGCATCCAGAACCTCAACGAAGATTTTGAGCGCGTGTTCTGGTCGGGTACCAGCCTGAACGAACTGTTCAGCGCAGCCAGCCAGAACGCCAAACAGGCCGGCCCGATGGAGCGCATTTTTGCCAGCGGCATGCGCGAATACCAAAAACTGCGCGAGCGCCGCATCACCGACGCAGGCACCTTGCTGGATGGCGCCCGCCGCGCCATGCGTGCCAGCTTTCAGCGCGAGATGGACGCGGCAGAATCGCAACTGTCCTTCCTGGCCTCGGTCGGCTCGGTCTCGCCTTATGTGGGCTTGTTTGGCACCGTGTGGGGCATCATGCACGCCTTCACTGGCCTGGCCAACTTGCAGCAAGTGACGCTGGCCACCGTGGCCCCCGGCATTGCCGAAGCACTGGTCGCCACCGCCATTGGCCTGTTCGCCGCTATCCCTGCCGTGGTCGCCTACAACCGCTTTGCACGCGACATTGACCGCGTGGCCATCAAGCTGGAAACCTTCATTGAAGAGTTCTCCAACATCCTTCAGCGCAGCCTGGGCGCCAGCGCCGCTACTGCTTCGGGCCACTGAGCAAGGAGTCAACCATGCCAGGAGTCGCACACCGTGGGCGCGGTCGCCGCGCCGTCAACGAAATCAACATGGTGCCCTTCATCGACGTCATGCTGGTGCTGCTGATCATCTTCATGGTCACCGCGCCCATGATCACTCCCAGCCTGATCGACCTGCCCAGCATTGGCAAAGCCAACAAGCAGCCCGACAAGGTCTTGCAAGTCGTGATCCAGAAGGACGAAACGCTGGAGCTGGTGGCCGATGGCAAAACCAGCAAGCTGATGATCGGTGGCGTGGCCGAGGCGGTGAAAAATGCCCAAGGCGCTGACACCAACACCGCTGTGGTGATCAGCGCCGACCGCAACGTCAAATACGAAAACGTGGTCAAGGTCATGGACACCTTGCAACGCGCAGGCATTGCCCGCGTGGGCCTGTCTGTTCAACTGGCGCCTTGATTCGGCAGCGCTAAAGGACTTTGGGTTTGCAGCCGCACAACACCACTTACCAGGCCGAGTTTGCCCCACCGCCCGAACCGGCGCGCGGGCGCAGCTACGGCATGGCTGCAGCCGCGCACCTGTTGCTGTTTGTGGCCTTGGGCCTGGCCACGCGCTGGAGCACACAACCCACCGTGGTCACGGCAGAGGCAGAACTGTGGTCGGCCATCCCGCAGCAAGCTGCGCCTGCATTGGTGGAGCCTGAACCTGCGCCCGAGCCAGAACCCGCCAAACCCGAGCCGCCTAAACCCGCACCCCGTCCTGCACCCGAGCCCGATGTGCAAAAGCGCGATGCCGAGATTGCGCTGAAAAAGCAAAAAGAAGAAGACAAGAAAAAGGCCCTCGAAAAGGAGAAGGCCGAGAAGCTGCGCAAGGCCAAGCTGGAAAAAGAAAAGGCCGAGAAAGAAAAAGCCGAAAAAGAGAAAAAGCTCAAGGAAGAAAAAGAGCGGGACAAGAAAAAGGCTGAGGACAAAAAGAAAGCCGAGGCTCAGGCCAAGGCTGAAGCTGCTCGCGCCGAAGCCATTCGCAAGGAAAACCTCAAGCGCATGGCGGGCCTGGCGGGTGCCACCGGCGGTGAAAACAGCACTGGCACCGCACTCAAGTCATCCGGGCCGTCAGCCACCTATGCAGGCCGCTTGGTGGGCAGCATCAGGCCCAACATCACTTTCCCTGGCGATGTGCCTGGCAATCCGCGCGCAGAGGTGGAAGTACGCGCATCCAACAACGGCACCATCCTGAGCCGCCGCCTGCTGCAATCCAGCGGTAATGCAGCCTGGGACGATGCCGTGCTCAAAGCCATCGACAAGACCCGCGTCTTGCCCCTGGACACCGACGGGCGCGTGCCCTCGGTCATCGTTCTAGGCTTCAGGCCCCTGGACTGATCAGTCGTAGACGATCTGCGCTTGCCCGCCTTCGGCCTGCGCCATCCAGCTGGCCAAGGCAGCGTCTGAGGGGAAGAACCTGACTTGTTCGCCCAAGGCGAGTTCAGCAAGCGCAGACACCTCGGCACTGTGCCTCTCCAGTTGCAGACGCACACCCAGGCCCTTGACCAGCTCGCCGTGCTCTGTCACTTCACGTTCGACCGGAAACTCCCTCAACAGGCGCGCAATGTCTGGCGCCTGACCATTGACCTTGACGCGCAGAAACTTACCGAACCGGCAACGTGCTGCACCCAGGTCCCAAATCTGCTCGATTTTCAGGCGGAAGCCGCCCGAGAAACGATCCATTTGCATTTTGGCCATAACGATGATCAGCTCATCGTCCTTGAGCGCGTGGCGGGCAGCATTGATCAGGCTTTCATCTGCAGTGGCCTCCATGACGCCAGACTTGTCATCGAGCTTGAAGATGGCCACCTTGCCCCGCATACCGTTGATGATGCGCAAATCGCTCACGATGCCGGCAATGAGCTGCGGCTCGCGGTTATCAATCAGATCGTCGATCTTGCGGCGCACAAACTGCCGCACCTCGCGCTCGACCGCGTCAAACAGGTGGCCCGACAAATAGAAACCCACGGCTGTTTTTTCAAACGTGAGCCTTTCCTTGATGCCCCAGGGCAACACGTCTTGCAGGTCTGGCTCTTGTGAGCTCGAGCCATGTGAATCGTCACCCAGCATGTCAAACAAGCCGCCCTGGTTGGCGTTGGCAGCAGTGGCGTTGGCAAAGTCAAAAGCTTTATCGATGCTGGCCGCCAAGGCTGCCCTGTTCATCTGCAAGGAATCAAATGCACCGGCTTTGATCAGGGCTTCAACCGTCCGTTTGTTCAGGCGGCTGCGGTCCACACGGTTGCAAAAGTCAAACAGGCTGGTGAAAGCGCCACCCTCTTCCCGTGCAGCCACGATCGCTTCAATCGCTTGCTGGCCGGTTCCCTTGATGGCACCCAAACCATAGCGAATCACCTTGTCAGTCACCGGTTCAAACCGGTAGTTGCCGCGGTTGACGTCCGGCGGATCAAAGGTGATGCCGAACTTGAGCGCGTCTTCATAGAGCACCTTGAGCTTGTCGGTGTCGTCCATCTCCACCGTCATGTTGGCGCAGAAGAACTCGGCGGTGTAATGCACCTTGAGCCAGCCGGTGTGATAGGCCAGCAGCGAGTAAGCGGCAGCGTGCGACTTGTTGAAGCCGTAGCCGGCAAACTTTTCCATCAAGTCAAAGATTTCGTCGGCTTTGTCTTGCGGGATGTTGTGTGTGGCCAGGGCACCTGCGCGGAACTTCTCGCGATGCTCGGCCATTTCTTCGGCTTTTTTCTTGCCCATGGCGCGGCGCAACAAGTCGGCGCCGCCGAGCGAATAGCCGCCCAGAATCTGCGCCGTCTGCATCACCTGCTCCTGATACACCATGATGCCGTAGGTCTCGCTCAGCATCTCAGCCACCGCAGGGTGCGGATACACCACCTCTTCACGCCCGTGCTTTCGGGCCACGAAGCTGGGGATCAGGTCCATAGGGCCTGGACGGTACAGCGCGTTCAGGGCAATCAGGTCTTCCAGGCGCGTCGGGCGTGCATCGCGCAGCATGCCCTGCATGCCCCGGCTTTCAAACTGGAACACGGCTTCGGTCTTGCCGTCCTGGAACAGTTTGTAGGTAGGCGCATCGTCCAGCGGAATATTCTCGAACGCAAAGTTTTCCTGCCCCTTGTGACGGGCCATGATGAACTCGCGGGCAATTTCCAGAATGGTGAGCGTGGCCAGGCCCAAGAAGTCGAACTTGACCAAGCCGGCGGCCTCCACATCGTCCTTGTCGTACTGGCTCACCGCAGACTCGCTGCCCGGCTGCTGGTACAGCGGACAGAAGTCGGTCAGCTTGCCTGGCGCGATCAGCACGCCCCCAGCGTGCATGCCCACGTTGCGGGTCATGCCCTCCAGGCTTTGCGCCATTTCGATCAGGTTCCTGACGTCTTCTTCGCGCTCAATGCGCTCGGCCAGCATGGGCTCGGCGGCAATCGCGTACTTGTCCTTGTCGTCGGGCTTGAGGTCGGCGGGCGGGTACTGGATGGTGACGGGCTTGCCCGGCTTGTTGGGGATGAGCTTGCTGATGCCATCGCAAAAGGTGTAGCTCATGTCCATGACGCGGCCCACGTCTCGGATGGCCGCACGCGCGGCCATGGTGCCGAAGGTGGCAATCTGGCTGACCGCATCGCGGCCATATTTTTCCTTGACGTATTCGATCACCCGATCGCGGTTGGCCTGGCAAAAGTCGATATCAAAGTCGGGCATGGACACCCGCTCCGGGTTCAGAAAACGTTCGAACAGCAGGTTGTATTGCAGCGGGTCCAGGTCGGTGATCTTGAGCGCATACGCCACCAAGGAGCCCGCACCGGAACCCCGGCCGGGTCCCACGGGACAACCATTGTTTTTGGCCCACTGGATGAAGTCACCCACGATCAGGAAGTAGCCGGGGAAGCCCATCTTGAGGATGGTGTTGAGCTCAAACTCCAGCCGGTCCACATAACGCTGGCGCTCGGCCTCGCGTTTGGTCTCGTCGGGGTAGAGGTGAATCAGGCGTTCTTTCAGACCCTCGTGCGATACATGGCGGAAATAATCTTCCACCGACAACACTTCGCCGTTGACCGGCGGGATCGGGAAATTGGGCAACTGCGGCTTGCCCAACACCAGCGTCAGGCTGCAGCGCTTGGCGATTTCCAGCGTGTTGGCAATGGCACTGGGCACATCGGCAAACAGCGCCTGCATTTCGGCCGCCGACTTGAAATACTGCTCACGTGTGAAGCGACGCACCCGGCGAGGGTTGGCCAGAATTTCGCCTTCAGAAATACACACACGCGCTTCATGCGGCTCGTAATCATCGGCGCTCAGAAACTGCACCGGGTGCGTCGCTACCACTGGCAAACCAAGGCGTGCAGCCAGTTGCACGGTGGCAGCGACATGCTGCTCGTCGTCCGGGCGGCCAGCGCGTTGCAATTCCAGGTAAAAACGATGTGGGAACAGCGAAGCCAGCTGCAAGGCCACATCAGACGCTTTGGCTGTGTCGCCTTGTACCAGGGCTTGCCCGACCGGGCCGGCCTGCGCGCCTGACAGCAAAATCAGACCCTCGCCCAATTCCTGCAGCCACTCCAGCTTGAGCACCGATTGGGCCTTGACAACATTGCGTGTCCAGCCACGTGCCAGCAGCTCGCATAGATTCAGGTAACCCTGTTTGCCTTGCGCCAGCAAAATCACACGCGATGTTTGCCCCGCATCGGCCCCCATGCCTTCGATCTGGACTTCGCTGCCCAAAATCGGCTTGACGCCTTTGCCCCGGCCTTCCTTGTAGAACTTGACGCCGCCAAACAGGTTGTTCAGGTCGGTGATGGCCAGGGCAGGCTGGCCGTCTTTGGCTGCGCTTTTGACGACCTCGTCTATGCGGACGGTGCCATCAACAATGGAAAACTCGGAGTGGATGCGCAGGTGGACAAACATGCCCCCATTGTAGGGCTAGGCCTCCATCAAAACTTCAGTCGCGCAGTACGTCCAGCACCTCTGAGCGGAACTCGCGGCCGTACAAAATCAGCACCACCAACGCCCCTGCCAGCACCAGGGCAAGTGGCGAGAAAAACCAGGCCATCAAGGCAAACGAAAAGTAATAAGCCCGTAGACCATCGTTGAAAGTTTCGGCCGCTGAGCCGACCAGCACACCTGCGCGGTGAGCATGCTCGACCTGGTTGTGCTTTCCAGCCAAAAAGGCTTCGGCGGGAGGCATCGAGCCGATCACCAGCGCCACAAAAGTGTACTGACGCATCGACCAGGTAAAGCGGAAAAAGGCATAGACAAAAATGCCAATGAGCACCAGCAGCTTGAACTCGAACACCAGCAGCGGCGTTTGCTGCGCAAATGGAATCTCACGTACAAGCTCGGCAGCCTTGTCCGTGCTACCCATGACGGCAAACAAGCCGCCGATGATGATGATGGTGGTCGAAGAAAAGAACGACGGTGTGTGCGACAAGTTTTGCGTGATGATGCCGTCCAGCATGCGCGGATCGCGCAAGGTGGCCTGCATCATCCACTGCTGACGCAGTGCGTTGGTGGTGGCCAGCAAGGTGCGTTCGCGCATGCCGCGAACCTTGACCAGGCTGGCGTAGCCTACCCACAATGCAAAAAACACGAACAGGGCCAACCAGTCGGCCCAGGGCATCAAGGTCAATATTTTCATATCGGCCATGGTACCCGAGCCGCGGTCTTGCGTCAGATCAGCCGCGAGCCTTGGTCGCCACTGCGGCCACGCGCTCGCCAAACTTGACGGCCGTGTCCACATCGCCTTGCGGGATCTTGTCGGCACCCGCGTCCGAAGGCGCTTGCACCAGCAGGCCGACCGAGCCGCCCATGTTGTTGATGTCGTTACGGGTCGAAGCGCTGGCATTGGCAGGCGCCATGCCCAAGCTGATCCACAGGCCGCCGTGCTGGGC
>NZ_JAYPVP010000026.1:0-11493 GCF_038134685.1 Limnohabitans sp.
AATCAGGAGAGCCCGTAATGTCGAGCCCTAAAGAAGTGATGAAATTGGTCGCGGACAATGAGGTCAAATTCGTTGACTTCCGTTTCACCGACACCCGCGGCAAAGAGCAGCATGTGTCGGTCCCGGTCTCAGCGTTCACCGAAGACAAGTTTGTGTCCGGTCATGCATTCGACGGCTCCTCAATTGCCGGCTGGAAGGGCATCGAGGCTTCCGACATGCTGCTCATGCCCGATGCCGGCACCGCGTGCATGGACCCGTTTCGCGAAGAACCCACGTTGAACCTTACCTGCGACGTCATCGAACCCTCTGATGGCAAGGGATATTCGCGTGATCCGCGTTCGATCGCCAAGCGCGCTGAGGCTTACCTGAAGTCTTCCGGCCTGGGCGACACCGCCTTTTTTGGACCAGAGCCCGAGTTTTTCATTTTCGACTCGGTCACCTGGGATGCCGACATGTCCGGCTCGTTTGTGAAGATCAACTCCGAGGAAGCAAGCTGGTCCACCGGCAAGGACTTCGAGGGCGGCAATCTTGCGCATCGCCCGGCGGTCAAGGGTGGCTACTTTCCGGTGCCCCCGGTGGATTCCATGCAGGACATGCGCTCCGAGATGTGCCTGTTGCTAGAGCAGATGGGTGTGCCGGTTGAGGTGCATCACCACGAGGTCGGCGGCTCGGGCCAAAACGAGATTGGAACCAAGTTTTCCACCCTGGTGCAGCGCGCTGATTGGACTCAGCTGCTGAAGTACGTGGTCATGAACGTGGCGCACAGCTACGGCAAGACCGCCACTTTCATGCCCAAGCCGGTCGTGGGTGACAATGGCTCAGGCATGCATGTCCACCAGTCAATCTGGAAGGATGGCCAAAACCTTTTCGCTGGCGACAAGTACGCCGGTCTTTCTGATTTTGCGCTCTACTACATCGGCGGCATCATCAAGCACGCCCGTGCCCTGAACGCCATCACCAACCCCGGCACCAACAGCTACAAGCGCCTGGTGCCTCACTTCGAAGCCCCGGTCAAGCTGGCTTACTCCGCCAAGAACCGTTCCGCTTCGATCCGTATCCCGAACGTGGCATCTGACAAGGCCCGTCGCGTGGAAGCCCGCTTCCCCGATCCGCTGTGCAACCCCTACCTGGGCTTTGCCGCACTGCTGATGGCCGGTCTGGACGGCGTGGAAAACAAGATCCATCCGGGCGAGGCTGCCACCAAGGACCTGTACCACCTGCCGCCTGAAGAGGACAAGCTGGTGCCCACCGTGTGCTCGAGCCTGGACCAGGCCTTGGCCGCTCTGGACGCTGACCGCGCCTTCCTGACCAAGGGTGGCGTGTTCACCGACGCCTGGATCGACTCCTACATCGAACTGAAGATGCAGGAAGTGACCCGCTCGCGCGTGGAGGTTTCTCCGGTCGAGTACGACATGTACTACTCGCTGTGATCGTACAGCGCGCAAGTGCTTCTCGAAAGGACGGCTTCGGCCGTCCTTTTTTTTCAGTGTTGGAGTGGTGATGACTGAACGGTTTGGCGCCCTGGATTTACTGGCTACCCCGATTGCTGTTGTGGCGATGGATGGACATATCCGTTTCGTCAACGCAGCGTTTGAAGATGTGACCGGGTTATCGCGTCGAATTTTGCGTGGATTGCGTTTGCCCGATCAGTTTGCAGATGCCAAACCCTTGCTCAATGCGCTGGATGGGGCCCGAGCTCAGGAATTTGCGGCTTTGCGCTATGAGGCCCTTTTGCGACGTCCGCACCATCAGGATGCATTGCCTGTGCACGTGATTGTGGCGCCATCGGACCAAGCCGATGAAGTGATTGTGGAATTGTTGCCAGTGGAGCAGCAAACCCGGCAGGAAAAAGAAGAGCGCCTGCTCGAGCAGACGCAGGCCAACAAAGAGCTCATTCGCAATCTGGCGCACGAAATCAAGAACCCGTTGGGTGGAATTCGTGGTGCTGCGCAGCTGCTGGAGATGGACCTGGAGAGTCGCGAGCTCAAGGAGTACACCCGCGTCATCATTCATGAGGCAGATCGCCTGCAAACCTTGGTCGATCGCTTGCTCGCCCCGCATCGCAAGCCCCATGTGGTCTCGGATGTGAACATCCATGAGGTGTGCGAGCGAGTGCGTTCCCTGATTCTGGCGGAGTTTCCTCGTGGCCTCAAGGTGCGACGCGACTATGACATTTCCATTCCGGAGTTCAGGGGGGATCGTGAGCAACTGATCCAGGCTGTGCTCAACATAGCGCACAACGCTGCACAAGCACTGCACGAACGCATTGCAGAAGGGTCGGGCGAGATCGTTTTGCGGACACGCATTCTGCGCCAAGTCACTTTCGGCAAGCAACGCTACAGGTTGGCATTGGAATTGCATGTCATGGACAACGGCCCGGGCATTCCCGAGGCGATCAAGGACCGGATCTTCTTTCCGCTGGTTTCCGGACGGGACGGTGGATCAGGTTTGGGGCTGACATTGGCACAAACTTTTGTGCAACAGCACCATGGCTTGATCGAGTGCGAGAGTGAGCCGGGACGTACGGATTTCAAGATCCTGATCCCTTTGCCTTGAAGGCCTATTGATACGCAGTTGAAAGCTCGCCCATGAAACCGATCTGGATCGTTGATGATGACCAATCCATCCGCTTTGTGCTGGAGAAAGCCTTGCTGCGCGAGGGCTTGCCGACCCGCAGCTTCACAACGCCGCGTGAGGTCCTCAAGGCCTTGAGTGAGGCTGCTGAACACGAGGGCCCGCAGATCCTGGTGAGCGACATTCGCATGCCTGGAGGCTCAGGCCTGGATTTGCTGGGCGAGATCAAGAAACGCTTGCCTGGTTTGCCGGTCATCATCATGACGGCGTTTTCCGATCTGGACAGCGCGGTATCGGCTTTTCAGGGGGGGGCGTTTGAGTACCTTCCGAAACCCTTTGATTTGCCCAAAGCCATTGAGTTGATTCGACGCGCTGTGGACGAAAGTCTGCGTGAAGAGGTGGCTGAGGAGAAACTGGACGATACGCCCGAAATGCTGGGACAGGCGCCTGCGATGCAGGATGTTTTCCGTGCGATTGGTCGTTTGTCACAAAGTCAGGTGACGGTATTGATCACCGGCGAATCCGGTGCTGGCAAAGAGCTTGTGGCTCGAGCCCTGCACAAGCACTCTCCACGTGCGCATGGGCCATTTGTCGCGATCAATACGGCTGCCATTCCCAAGGATTTGCTGGAAAGCGAGTTGTTCGGGCACGAGCGTGGGGCGTTCACGGGAGCGCAGGCCTCGCGTCGCGGACGCTTTGAGCAAGCCGAAGGGGGGACGCTGTTTCTGGATGAAATTGGCGACATGCCGTTTGATCTGCAAACCCGTTTGTTACGTGTGTTGTCGGATGGGCACTTCTACCGTGTGGGTGGGCACAGTGCTGTCAAAGCCAATGTCCGCGTCATCGCAGCCACTCATCAGAACCTTGAGCAACGCGTCAGGGAGGGTGGATTCCGGGAGGACTTGTTCCACCGCTTGAATGTGATTCGCCTGCGTTTGCCGGCGTTGCGCGAGCGGCGTGAGGATATCCCCATGCTCACGCGTTACTTCCTGCAGCGCAGCGCAGCGCAGCTGGGTGTCGAGCCTAAACGCATCGCAGACGCTGCCATGCAGTTGCTCTCACAATTCCAGTATCCCGGCAATGTGCGTCAGCTGGAAAATATTTGTCACTGGTTGACCGTGATGGCACCAGCGCAGGTGATTGATCTCAAAGACCTGCCCCCTGAAGTGTTACCCCTTCAGGCCACATCGGTGTTCAATGAGGAGGGAGTCTCTGGTGATCCATTGTCCTCCTCCTCGCTTGCAGGCTCCAGTGCAGGCTTGACGGCGGCAGTTGTGGCGAGCTCGCCAATGGTCTCGGCGGATTGGGAGGTGGGTCTGGAAAAAGAGGCGCTGGCGCTGCTTGGGACAGATCGTCAGGATGTCTGGGATGTGCTGAACAAGCGTTTTGAGGCAAGGCTGATTCTCGCGGCACTTTCAAGCACACGCGGCAGGCGCATCGAGGCGGCCTTGAAGCTTGGCATTGGCCGCAACACCATCACCCGCAAGATTCAGGAGCTGGGCCTGGAGGACTGAGGGTCATGGGCCCGAGATGCTCAGGCAGGGCCTTCAAAAACAATTTTCCAGGCGCCGTTTTCATGCACCCAATAGGTGCGCCAGAATTCCGAGTTGCCCCAAGCCGGGTGCCTGGAGTGCTTGAAAGTGATCACAGCAAGGTCTTCCTGATCCTTCCAGAGCACTGCAGATGTGACTTGAAGGGCCTCCTCATGAGCCGTGCTTTGAGCTACGCGCAGCAAGGGCTCCCACCACCGCCCGATGTCCTGGCCATCACGTTCAAAGCGGTTGCTGTAGTGCTTGCGCAGGGTAAGCTCGTCATTGACTGATTTCGCGCGTGCCTGCAGCCAGTTGCCCAGTGTCTCCTGCAGGCTCGATTGAAGTGCACTCAAGGGCGCTTGCGCATCAACCCACTGCATATGCTCGGTGATGATGACCGGGGTCATTCGACTGTCTGCAAGTTGCAAAAAGCGTTCCATTTTCGGGTTGGCCACAACAACGCAACCATCCGTCGCCAGAGGCGCGCGCGTGTATTGCGCGCGTGGAGTGCCATGCAGCCAAATGCCCGTTCCCGTGCGGCTACGCCACAGATCAATGGCATTGGGGTAGTTCAGCGTGATGGCGCCCGCACCAAACAAGTCTGGCAGGGTGCTGCCAGGCAGGTTGCGTTGGGTGAAATACACACCCAGCGGGGTTTTCCCGTCACCTTCCTTGTTTTTGCCAACCCCGTTTTGACCCACAGAGGCATAGGTGCTGCTGAGCAGTTCCAGTTGAGTTTGCCCGTCTGCCAACGACTTGTTGGTAAACCAGTAAAGACGTGAGGTACTGGCGTCGACCACCACCAGATAGGGGTGCTCCTTGCCCAACATCAACAGTTGCGCCGGTTTTTTGCCCTGAACCTGGGTGAAAGAAGGGTGGGTCAAGCGCCGCTTTGCCTCTAACACCAAGTCCTGGAGCCGATCGCGCATCCCAGCTTGCTCTGGAATGAGCAGGGATTCATTTTGGGGCTGTGCGGCGCTGATGTTGAGCAGGTCAGCATAGATCAAGTGGCCCAACTGAAAGTTGGGAAACGCAAGCGTCAGCTGTTCGGCCTGTTCCAAGGCGCGCTCGCGCTGCCCCTCGCCCAAGGAGTTGTAGACCAATCTGAGCTGTGTTTCCGGGTCTTCAATGTGTGTAGCAGCCGGGGCGTGCTCCGCTTCGAACACCAGTTTCCAGTTGAGTGCGAGGTTGCGAGTTTCTCCGGAAAGCATCTGTGGCGAACGGTTGTCGTACGCATGCCATGCCACGATGCCGATGGCCAACACCACAAAACTGGGAAGCGTCCAACGCCAGCGCACGCCCAACCGTTCCAGAAGACTGAAAAACGAAAACTTCATGGGGCCATCAAAGCGGCTTGGCGCTTTCGCTGCTGATCAGCCAGTGGCCCTTTTCCTTGAGCAGGGAGAGGGTCTTGGTGCTTGTGCCTTTGAAACTGTCAGAGTCATATTTCTGCACGAATTGGGCTTGAGCCTGTGTGCCTTTGATCCGAATGCGGAATTGACTGAGTTGCACTTGAATGCTTCGTTTGCCCACAATGCGCAGGCGTCGTTCTTCTTCCCATGCTTTGCGACTCATCTTGCCAGGCGGATCGAAGCTGGTGGCGTAGGCAGCAAGGTATTGGGACATGTCTTTCTTGCTCCAGGCCCTGGCCCATGCGAGCAGAGCTTCTTCGATCTGTTTGCGATCTCCTTCATCAGATTCTGGCTTGACGGGTTGTACGGGCTCACGTGGTGCCGAGGCGCTGGCAGGCTCGGCCTTGGGTTTGGCTGGAGCGGCTATGACAGGTGTGCTTGGCACCGCTTCAGGCGTCGCAGGCACTGTGGCGGACTTGATGGGCTCAGCCGTTTTGGGCGGCGCAGAAGTCTTGACGGGAGCTTCTGTTGAGACAGGAGGCTTGGCCGCAGACGAGTTGATCGCAGGAGCCGTTTCGGAAGCAGCAAAGAGTGAAGTCGATGCCAGCATGCTCAGTTGCACGGTGGCAGGCTTGTCTTTTGAATCTACCATCAATGCTTTGCCGTACGCGGCTTTGGCAAGCTGGCTGTTCACATCACCCAAATTTTTGTGGACTGCTGCATAGCTGGGGTTGGTGCGAAGTGCTTTTTCGAAAAAAGCGCGTGCTTCGCCGAGCTGGCCTTTGGCAGCTGCCAATACGCCCAGGTTGTTGTAGGACTCAGCATGTTGAGGGTGTGCTTGCGTGATTCGTGTAAACGTTGCAACAGCTTTGTCCGTTTGACCCGATTGGGCTTGCACTACTCCTTCGAGGAACCAAATATCAACGTCTTTGGGGTTGGTTTTGCGCTCGGCCGCAACCAGTTTGGCGGCTTGCCCCAATTGCCCTTCCCGCAGGTGATTGGCAATTTCCTGCTGAGGTGATGCGTGGCTGGCGCAGCTCAGTCCTACGAGTAAGGCCCCGATGATGTGTGTTTTGAATGAAAACAGAAAATTCCGCATGCTTGATAAATGACTAAATGTCCACTGCGGAATCGAATTGAGCACCATTGAATACATAGTCACGGATTGTACCGGCCGCAGACAAGCTCATGAATCCAGAAACTCACATGTCTGGCGGGTTTGGGCATACCCAGTTGACGGGGGCTGAAAAACCCATCTCTTTCAGGCTGAAAGGGTGCGCAAAAGCGAGCGTATGGGCGTGCAGCATCAGTCGGGGGCTGATGGCCACAATCTCAGCTGGTGCGTACAAGCTGTCTCCCAGCATGGGGTGGCCGATGCTCTGCATGTGGACTCGTAACTGATGGGTGCGCCCGGTGACGGGTTCAAGCTCGATCAAAGTGCTGTCTGCCCCCGCTTGCATCACACGCCAGCGACTGCGGCTGGGTTTGCCGTCCGGGTGGATGATGTGAATGGGGCGACGCTCCCAATCGAGCAGGATGGGGCCGTCAATCGTGTACCAGCCCTCGGCATCGGCTGTGCCGGCCAGCGGCGATTGTTGGGGCTGTCCAACCACCACGGCCAGATAGCGCTTGTGCACCTGACGGGTTTCAAAGAGTCGGCTCAAGCGACGCTGCGCCTCCAGGCTGCGCGCCATGAGCAGCAGCCCCGAGGTGTCCTGGTCCAGACGGTGGACAATCAACGTTTCAGGATAAACCGCCTGAATCCGCTTGGACAGGCAGTCTTGCTTGTCAGGACCACGACCCGGTACGGACAACAGGCCGCTGGGTTTGTTGAGCACCAGAAAGTGCTCATCGGCATGCACGACCAGCTGGGCGGCCAGTTCTTCCGGACTCATTTGCCCCAGCTGTCCTTGAGACCCACTGCGCGGTTAAATACCGGCTTGTCTTGAGTGTGGTCGATACGATCAGCTACAAAGTAGCCGAAGCGCTCGAACTGGAACTGCTGGCCCGCTTGCGCGGCGGCCAGTGAAGGCTCTACATAGGCGGTCACGACTTTGAGGCTGTCCGGATTGAGCGACAGCAAGAAGTCCTTGCCGCCTGCGTCAGGGTGCGCTTCGGCAAACAGGCGGTCGTACAGGCGCACTTCGGCCCGCACGCCATCCATCATGCCCACCCAGGTGATGGCAGCTTTGGCCTTGACGCTGTCGGCACCGGGCGTGCCGCTCTTGGTGCCTGGAATGACTTTGGCGTGCACCTCGGTCACCTGGCCCGTGGCGTCGCGTGAACAGCCGGTGCATTCGATCACGTAGCCGCCTTTGAGGCGCACCACGTTACCGGGGAACAAGCGCTTGTATCCCTTGGGCGGCACTTCTTCAAAGTCTTCGCGTTCGATCCACACCTCTTTGCCGATCTTGAAGACGCGATCTGCTGGCGGGGTTTGGCCCTCAAGCAAGGCGCTGTGGGGCAGGGCGGGCTGGGTGCAGGCCTCAAGGTAGCTGTCGCTGCCAAAAGCCTCTGCCCAGTTGGTCAGCACCAGCTTGACGGGGTCGAGCACGGCCATGCCGCGGTGGGCCTTGTTTTCCAGGTCTTCGCGCAGGCACCCTTCGAGCGTGCTGTAGTCGATCCAGCTGTCGCTTTTGGTCACGCCAATGCGGTCGGCAAACAGGCGCAGGCTCTCGGGCGTGTAGCCACGTCGGCGCAGGCCCACGATGGTCGGCATACGGGGGTCGTCCCAGCCGCTGACGCGCTTTTCATTGACCAGCTGCGCCAATTTGCGTTTGCTGGTGATCACATAGGTCAGGTTCAGGCGGGCAAATTCGTATTGTTTGGGGCTGGGCGCGGCCAGCAGGCCGCATTCGCACAGACGCTCCATCAGCCAATCGTAAAACGGGCGCTGGTCTTCAAACTCCAGCGTGCAGATGCTGTGGGTGATTTGCTCCAGCGCATCTTCGATCGGGTGCGCGAAGGTGTACATCGGGTAAACGCACCATGTGTTGCCGGTCAGGTGGTGTTCGGCATGGCGGATGCGGTAGATGGCCGGGTCGCGCAGGTTGATGTTGGGTGAGGCCATGTCGATCTTGGCGCGCAGCACGGCGGCGCCGTCATCGAGCTTGCCGTCGCGCATTTCGCGGAAACGCGCCAGGTTTTCTGCCACGGTGCGGGTGCGGAACGGGCTGTCCACGCCGGGCTTGCCAAAGTCGCCCCGGTTGGCGCGCATTTCTTCGGGTGTCTGCTCGTCCACGTAGGCGTGGCCAGCTTCAATCAAATGTTCAGCGGCGCGGTACATGAAACCGAAGTAGTCGCTGGCCTGGTAGGGCGCAGCGCTGCCGGGGGCCTGGCCAATTTGGGCCCAGTCAAAGCCCAGCCATTTGACGGCGTCGATGATGCTGTTGACGTATTCCTGGTCTTCCTTTTCGGGGTTGGTGTCGTCAAAGCGCAGGTGGCACACGCCACCATAGTCTCGTGCCAAGCCAAAGTTCAGGCAGATGCTTTTGGCGTGGCCCACATGCAGGTAGCCGTTAGGCTCGGGCGGAAAGCGGGTGCGAATCTTGGCCGGGTCGGGCTCGCCCTTGAGGTGGTGCGCGGCGTCGCCAGGGCTGCCCGCCCAGCGGCGGCTGGCGTAGGTGCCTTGCTCCAGGTCTTTTTCGATGATCTGGCGCAGGAAATTGCTGACTTTGTGCTCGCCAGCGTCGTTGCTGGCCGGAGTGTGGGCGGGGGAATTCATGAGAGTGATTTTAGGCGGTGCAGCCACGATTTCGATGGCGTTTGCTTGCCAAATGACGGCCAGGCTTTGCACAACCCGGCCGCTGCGGTCAGGTCAATTGCCAAAGGCGATAATGCAGCCTACTTTTTGCAGGAGAGTGCATGGATGCCTTGTTGATGGCCAAAGCAGCGGTCATGGGTGTGGTCGAGGGCTTGACCGAGTTTTTGCCGATTTCGTCAACCGGGCATTTGATTCTCACAGGCAGCCTCCTGGGTTTTCATGACGACAAAGCCAAAGTGTTTGAGATTGCGATCCAGACTGGGGCGATTTTTGCAGTCATCCTGGTTTATTGGGACAAGATCCGCACCACTTTGCGCCAGTTGCCCTACAAGCAAGAGGCTCAACGCTTTGCCATGAACGTAGGCATCGGATTTTTCCCGGCAGTGTTGTTGGGTTTGTTGTTTGGCAAGGCCATCAAGGCGAACTTGTTCACGCCTGAGGTCGTTGCAACGACCTTTATTCTGGGCGGATTGATCATTTTGTGGGCTGAACGCCGCCCGCCATCGACTGTCCGCATTCGTGCAGTGGAAGACATGCGAGGGCGTGATGCCCTCAAGGTGGGGCTGGTGCAGTGTCTGGCCATGATCCCGGGGACCAGCCGCAGTGGCGCCACCATCATTGGTGGCATGCTTTTGGGGCTGTCGCGCAAGGCGGCGACAGACTTTTCTTTCTTTCTTGCCATCCCGACCTTGATCGGTGCAGGCGCGTACAGCCTTTACAAAGAACGTGCCTTGCTCAGCGTAGCCGATGTACCCTTGTTTGCTGTGGGATTGGTGGTGTCTTTCTTGAGTGCCTGGGTGTGCGTGCGCTGGTTGCTCAGGTTCATCTCCAGTCACAGTTTTGAGGTCTTTGCCTGGTACCGGATCGTGTTTGGACTGGTGGTGCTGGCCACCAGCCACTGGGGGCTGGTGCACTGGGTCGACTGATCAGGCGCCGAGGTTACGCAGCGCAGCCTCGATGGCCGCTGCTGTAGCCAACGGTTTTTCCATCGGGAACAGATGTGAGCCGTCAAGCATCATCACCCGACCTTTGGTGATGCGTTGTGTCAGCTCCATGCCGACCTGGCGCATTTCCACCGAGTGGGTGCCACCGATGAAAGCCACAGGACATTGCAGGGGATGTTTACGAAGCAACTCCCCCAGGTTGTGTGGAAGGGTGTTGTAGATGCGCGTTTCCACATCACGATCGAAGCTCAAATAAATCTGGCCATCAAGTTCAGTCGTGCCGTGCTGAATGTAATCTTGCAGCACCCGTGGGTCCCATTGCGCAAACGCTTTTTTGTGCTGAAAGTGTTCAAGGGCAAGTTCCCGACTGGCCCAGTGGTTGCGCCGTTTGCTGCTGATGCGTCCGGGTGAGAGCGATCCCACCAGCGGCGTGCGTTTGGCCAGCCCCAGAGTGGTGGCTTTCCAACCGGCCAGAATAGGGGAGTCCAGCAGCAACACACCGCGGGCCAGCTCGGGGTGTTTGGCGGCGCACATGAGACTCAGGATGCCGCCCAAGGAGTGGCCCACCAAAAAGGGGGCAGGCCCATCACCATGCTGGGTGCGAACAAAGTCAGCCAGTTGCTGTACCAGGTGCGGCCAGTTGTCGCTGACAGGGTATTGGCTGTCGTGACCAAATTTCTCCACAGCTTGAACGTCAAAGCCGCGCGAGTGCAGGCTGTTGAACACCTGGCGGTAGGTGCAGGCAGGAAAGCTGTTGCCGTGTGAAAAAACAATGGGCGTAAGCATGGCGCTCAAATCAGTTTTTCGTCGGGAGTACTGATTTTTTTGAGCAAGGTGTTGCGCGCAGCGGGCACCATCAACGGCACAGCTGTGCTTTCGCCATGCCACATCGGGTCTTCAATGCTGTCGAACATCTGGCGCAGTTTGTCGCCCCAGCTGCTGCGCAGCATTTTGAAGTAAGGGTTGTTTTCGTCGATGCACATGATGCGATCGGTGTGCAAGCTGCCCGCTTCATACACCACCATGTCCAGCGGCAGGCCCACCGACAGGTTGGACTTGAGGGTGGAGTCCATCGACACCAGGGCGCATTTGGCGGCTTCGTCCAGCGGGGTTCCCGGGGTGATGACGCGGTCAAGTACGGGCTTGCCGTATTTGGATTCGCCAATCTGGAAGTAGGGCGTCTCGTCAGTGGCTTCGATGAAGTTGCCCGGCGAATAGACCTGGAACAGGCGCATGCCCTCGGTGCCGATCTGGCCGCCGAAGATCATGGAGACATTGAACTCGACGCCCGAGGCGCGCAAGGCGGCGGCGTCACGCTCGTAGACGCG
>NZ_JAYPVP010000026.1:11503-25243 GCF_038134685.1 Limnohabitans sp.
GCCCAGGACGCGGCAGGCGTCGAACATGCTGGTGGCGTTCCAGATGGTCAGGGGCTCGTCCTGACCGGGTTCCACCAGTTTTTCGATTTGCAACACCTCGCGCACCGACTGCGAAATGCTCAGGTTGCCAGCCGACAGCAGCGTCATGAAGCGCTCGCCGGGTTTCTCGTAAATGATCATCTTGCGGAAGGTGCTGATCTGGTCCAGACCCGCATTGGTGCGGGAGTCAGACAGGAACACCAGGCCGGCGCGGGTTTTGATGGCAACGCAGTAGGTCATGTTGATTTCTTGGGCAGCAGACGCTGCAAACTGTACAGGGCATCGAGCGCTTCACGTGGGCTCAATGCGTCGGGGTTGATCTGGGCCAAAGCGGCTTCCACAGCGGTAGGGCCAGTGACTTCGGCTTCCGGTGGCGGTGCGAACAGGTCCACTTGGGCGCGGGCGTCTTGCGCGCCGGATTCGAGCGCTTGCAGGGCATGACGGGCGTGGTTGAGCACAGCCGCAGGCATGCCTGCCAGGCGGGCGACTTGCACGCCGTAGCTGCGGCTGGCGGGACCGGGCTGGATTTCGTGCAAAAACACGATGTCGCTGCCCGACTCGGCGGCGCTCACATGCATGTTGACGGCGGCGGTGTGCGTGGCCGGGAACTCGGTCAGCTCGAAGTAGTGCGTGGCAAACAGGCCAAAGCACTGCACCTTGTTGTGGAGGTGGGTGGCGATGCCGCTGGCCAGCGCCAGGCCGTCAAAGGTGGAGGTGCCGCGCCCGATCTCGTCCATCAGCACCAGACTGTGGGGCGTGGCGCTGTGCAAAATCTGCGCGGCTTCAGTCATCTCCAGCATGAAGGTCGATTGGGCGTTGGCCAGGTCGTCGGCCGCACCGATGCGGGTGTGGATCGCGTCGATGGGGCCCAGGCGGCAGCGGCTGGCGGGCACATGGCTTCCGATGCTGGCCAGTAGCACGATCAGTGCCACCTGCCTCATATAAGTCGATTTACCGCCCATGTTGGGGCCGGTGATGATCTGCAGCCGCTGTCGCGGTCCCATCACCGTGTCGTTGGCGATGAAGCTGCCGCCCGAGAGTTCTGCCAGACGCGCTTCGACCACCGGGTGGCGACCAGCGCGGATGTCGATGCAGGGCTCGCGGGTGAACTCGGGCGCGCACCAGTTCAGGGTGATGGCGCGCTCGCTCAAGGTGCACAGCGCGTCCAGCCCGGCCATGGCCTGGGCCAGGGCGGTGAGGGCGGGCACAAAGCTCTGCAGCTGGTCGAGCAGGCCTTCGTAGAGCCACTTCTCGCGGGACAGCGCCCGCTCCTGCGCCGACAGGGCCTTGTCTTCAAAGGCCTTGAGTTCGGGGGTGATGAAGCGCTCGGCGTTTTTCAGGGTCTGGCGGCGGCGGTAGTCGTCGGGCACTTTGTCCAGCTGGCCTTGCGTGACCTCGATGTAAAAGCCGTGCACCTTGTTGAACTGCACGCGCAGATTGGCGATGCCCGTGCGGGCCCTTTCTCGGGTTTCCAGTTCCAGCAAAAAATCGTCGCAGTTGGTCTGGATGGCGCGCAGTTCGTCCAGCTCGGCGTCCAGCCCCGGGGCGATCACGCCGCCGTCGCGCACCAGCGCGGCGGGTTCTTCGAGCAGGGATTGCGCCAGCAAGGTCTCACAACCAACGGGTGGCGTGAGCCAACGGGCCAGGCGAGCCAGAAGCGTGCCTTCAGTGGGCACCAGCGCTTGCAACGTTTGCGCCAGGTGGTTGGCCCGTTGCAATGCAAAGCGCAGCGCCACCAGTTCACGTGGGCGTACCTGGCGCAGCGCGGTGCGGGCGGTGATGCGCTCGACATCGCTGGCCCCCTTGAACTGTTCGCGCAAGGTGTTCCAGGCGCCGCTGGTCTGCAACTGCGCCATTGCGGCCAGCCGCTCTTGCGCCTGGGCGCGGTCGCGATGGGGGCTGAGCAACCAGCCCTTGAGCATGCGGCTGCCCATGCCGGTCATGCAGGTGTCCAGCAGCGAAAACAGGGTGGGTGAGTCTTCGCCGCGCAGGGTTTGCACCAACTCCAGATTACGACGGGTGGCAGGCGGCAGGTCGATCAGCGTGTCCGAGCGCTGCACGCGGATGCTCTGCACATGTGGCAGGTTGCGGCCCTGGGTGTGTTCGGCGTAGGTCAAAAGCGCACTGGCGGCTGCGTGGGCGTCGTGCAAGGTGTCGGCGTTCCAGGCGGCGAGACTTGCGGCCTGCATTTGCTCTTGCAGCTTGCGCTGGCCCAGGCCGGCGTCGAACTGGAAGTCGGGGCGCAGCGCCAGCGACAGGCCCGCACCCCGGTGCTGGGCGCGGATCTGGCGCAGGCGCTCTTCAAAGGTCTGGGTCATGCCCGCACTGGCCAGCAGTTCGGCCGGGGCGATACGGTCGATCCAGTCGGCCAGCTCGTCGTGGGTGCATTCGGCAAGATGCACAACGCCTTGCGTGACACTCAGCCACGCGAGGCCACAGCGGGCTTTTTTGCCCTGGTGCACGGCCAGCAGCAGGGCTTCGGATTTCTCGCTCAGCAGTTCGCTGTCAGTCAGCGTGCCGGGGGTGACCACGCGCACCACCTTGCGCTCCACCGGGCCTTTGGAGGTGGCCACATCGCCGACTTGCTCGCAGATGGCGACCGATTCGCCCAGCTTGATCAAACGGGCCAGATAACCTTCGACCGAGTGAAAGGGCACACCGGCCATGACCACCGGTTGCCCGGCCGATTGGCCACGCTGGGTGATGGTGATGTCGAGCAGGCGCGAGGCTTTTTCGGCATCGCCGTAAAACAGCTCGTAGAAATCGCCCATCCGGTAAAAGACGAGCGTTTCAGGAAACTCCGCCTTGATGGCCAGGTACTGGGCCATCATGGGGGTGTGGGCGCTGACGGGGGTGCTGCTCATGCCGGGCGCTGTGGGCTTGATTTAGAAGGGGGCTTGATCGCCTGCTTCGCTGGACTCAGCGTTGGTTTCTGCGGCTTCTTCGCTGCCATCGTCCGAGCGCTTGAGTGCGCCGAGTTTACGAGAAGACTCGCGCACGGTGGCTTTGTCGCCTGCACCGGCAAACTTGCTGTGTTTGCTCAAAATGGTGACCAGCTGGCCGTAGATGCGCGGCGTGCCGGCCAGCATTTCGCGCTGCTCCAAGAAGTCGGATTCGCCAGTGAAGTTGCCCACCAGACCTCCGGCTTCAGTGACCAGCAGTGAGCCGGCAGCCACGTCCCAGGGGGAAAGACCGGTTTCAAAGAAGCCTTCGGTAAAGCCAGCGGCCACGTAGGCCAGATCCAGCGCAGCAGAACCGGGGCGGCGCAGGCCGGCGGTTTTTTGCATCACATCGCCCATCATCACCAGGTACTGGTTGAAGTTGTCGCCCTTGCGGAAAGGGAAGCCGGTGGAGATCAGCGATTCCTGCAGGCGTACGCGCTTGCTCACGCGGATACGGCGCTCGTTGAGGAAGGCGCCACGGCCTCGGGTGGCGGTGAACAGGTCGTTGCGGGAGGGGTCGTACACCACGGCCTGCTCGATGCGGCCGCGCACTTGCAGTGCGATGCTGACGCAGTACACCGGGAAGCCGTGAATGAAGTTGGTGGTGCCGTCCAGCGGATCAATGATCCAGATGTGGTCGGCGTTGGGGTTGCCGTGCTGGCTGCCGGACTCTTCGGCCAAGATGCCGTGGTCGGGGTAAGCCGTCAGGAGGGTGTCGATGATGGCCGCCTCACTCGCATGGTCCACTTCGGTCACGAAGTCGTTGACCTGCTTTTGCGAAATGCGCACGGCTTCGACGTCGAGCGCAGCGCGGTTGATGATGGCGCCAGCGGCGCGTGCGGCCTTGATGGCCACGTTCAGCATGGGGTGGAGTGAGGAGGACATGAATTGTTAAGAACCGTTGAATGCTGAAGCACGATCACGTCAGCGATGGACTGATTTTCTCATGAATCGACTGTCTGCGCATTCCCGGTGGGAAAATCGCGCCATGCGTACACGATTCATCCTGATAGATACCAGCCATGCGGGCAATGTGGGCGCGGCCGCCCGTGCCATGAAAGTCATGGGTTTTGACGATCTGGTGCTGGTCAATCCCCGTTGGTCCAATGTGCTGCGCAAAGAGGAAACCATCCAGCGTGCCAGTGGCGCCAACGACGTTCTGGACAAAGCACGAGTGGTCAGCAGTCTGGATGAAGCCCTTGAAGGGGTCACCCATTTGTGCGCTACAGCCATGACGCCGCGCGACTTTGGTCCACCCACGCGCAGCCCTCGTGCGCACTTTGAGCTGGTGGACACAAGCGAAGGCTGTATCGGCTTCCTGTTCGGTTCCGAGCGCTTTGGCATGAAAAACGAGGACGTGTACCGCTGCCATGTGGCGCTGTCCATTCCCACCGCGCCCGACTTTGGCTCATTGAACCTGGGTGCTGCGATCCAGGTCATTGCCTACGAGTGGCGCCAGGTCTTGGGGGGCTTTGGTGTGCAGCCCGCTACAGCAGAACCCCAAGCGGCGGATGCCCAGCAAGTGGCGGGCATGTTGACGCATTGGGAACAGGCCCTGACCGAGATTGGTTTTTTGGACCCTGCAGCACCCAAAAAGCTGATGCCGCGTCTGAACCAGTTGTTCAACCGTGCAGGCGTTCAGCAAGAAGAAATCCACATTCTGCGCGGGGTGGCCAAGGCCATGATCGAGGCCGCTCGCGACAAGCGCTAGACTACAAACATGTTTGCCCGACTCCGATCCGATATCCAGTGCATTCTTGAGCGCGACCCGGCTGCCCGCAGCACCTGGGAAGTGCTGACTTGCTACCCCGGCTTGCACGCCTTGGTGCTGCATCGGCTGGCGCATGCCTGCTGGACGCTTGGTTTCAAATGGCTCGGACGTTTTGTCTCGCACATTTCTCGCTGGCTGACCGGTATCGAAATTCACCCCGGCGCCAAGATTGGTGAGCGGGTGTTTTTTGACCATGCCATGGGCGTAGTCGTGGGTGAGACCGCCGAAATTGGTGATGGTTGCACTATTTATCAGGGTGTGACCTTGGGCGGCACCTCGCTGTACAAGGGCACCAAGCGCCATCCGACACTGGGCAAGAACGTGGTGGTCAGTGCAGGCGCCAAGGTCCTGGGTGGCTTTGAGGTGGGAGATAACGCCAAGATCGGCAGTAATGCGGTGGTCATCAAGCCTGTTCCTGCGGGTGCCACGGCGGTGGGTATTCCTGCGCGCATCATTCCGTCCAAATCGGGCGAGAGCGCAGATGTGACCGATGCACAGCCCAAATTCAATGCTTATGGCATTACGCAGGAAGACGATCCTCTGTCGCAAGCCATGCGCGGCTTGATCGACAACGCAGCATCGCAAGAGCATCAAATCGCGTTGCTGTGGCAAGCCCTGGAGCAATTGGGCTGCGCCCAAAAAGTGAAGGTACCGGGTGAAGCGCACACCCACGAGACCTTTGAAGCCAGCAAGCTCAACGATCTGGTGGGTAAGTAAGCGGCCTTAACTTGCGGCGATGCTGGTGGTCTGCGCCATCAGTTCGCGGCGCCGTTCGTGCAGGCTGCGCCAACGTGCCAGCGCCTCGGGGTCTTGCGCAATCTGGGCTTGCTCCAAGGCCTCGGTCTCCAGCTGTTTGAGCCGGTCGATGTGCATCAGATTGAGCAGGCGACGCAGCTCCTGCTGCGCTTCTTGGGGCACGATGGCTTCTGATACATCGGCGGGCAGGCTGGCCGCCTGTGCCCAAGTTTGGGCCGTCTCGGCAAAGGGCTGATCCTGCATCAATTCCAGCAAGGCGGACACCCCCAAGGGGCCATGCTCATGGAATTGCGTCTCCATCCAGGCAAACAAGGAGCCATGAGGGTCGGGCAGTGCGCACAGCATGGCTTGGTCTTCGCTGGCCAGGCCGTCCCACAAGGACATATTGGTCAACAGCAATCGCGCGGCATGGTCGGCGCGGCTGGCGGGCAGGCTTCTGGGGCCGCTGGGGCGCCAGGGCGTGGCCGGTTTGCTGAAAGGCTTGTTGCCCCAGGGCTTGCGTGGTTTGCCGCTGGGGTAACTTTGTGTGGGCGCCGTGTAATGGTGCACCTCCATGCCTGCGTGCTCTTGTGCATGTGGCTCCGGGGTGGCTTGCGGCGCAGATGCACCATTGCGCTGCAGTTGCTGGCGCCAGAGTTTGTCCAGCTCCTCGGTGGGCAGTTGAATGTGCTGTGCCAGTTCGGCCAGCAGTTGGCGCTTAAGAGCGCCGTCGGGTAACAGGGCCCACAATGGACGCGCCTGGCTGGACAGGCGAGCACGGCCCTCGGCGGTGCGCAGGTCGCAGTCCGCGCTGGCGGCCTCGACCAGAAAGCGTGACAAGGGTTCGGCCTGACGGATTTGTTCGGCAAAGCCCTCGCGGCCATGGGCGCGGATGTAGCTGTCCGGGTCGTGCTCGGCAGGCAGGAACAAAAATTTGATGCTGCGCGTATCTGTGGCGTAGGGCAGTGCGCCTTCCAGGGCCTTCCGTGCGGCCCGGCGGCCAGCGGCGTCGCCGTCAAAACTGAAGACCACCGCATCGGTGAACTTGAAGAGCTTTTGCACATGGTCGGGCGTGCAGGCGGTGCCCAGTGTAGCTACGGCATTGGGAAAGCCCAATTGCGCCAGAGCAACCACATCCATATAGCCTTCCGTCACCAGCACGTAGCCGGCGCTGTGCAGGGCTTCGCGTGCTTCAAACAAGCCGTACAGCTCACGACCTTTGTGGAAGACGGGGGTTTCGGGTGAGTTCAGGTATTTGGGTGTGCCATCGCCCAGCACGCGGCCGCCAAAGCCAATGCATTCGCCTTTGACGTTGCGGATGGGGAACATGATGCGGTCGCGAAAGCGGTCGTAGCGTTTGTCGTCATCGCCTTGAATGACCAGACCGCTTTCGGCCAACAAGGGGTCGTCGTATTTGGGGAACACGCTGGCCAGGTTGCGCCAACCGTCTGGCGCGTAGCCCAGGCCAAAGCGCTTGGCAATCTGGCCCGACAGGCCTCGGCCTTTCAAGTAGGCCACTGCACGCGGGGTTTCCTTGAGGTGTTTGCGCCAGGACTCGCCCGCTTTTTCCAGAATGTCGGTCAGGGTGTCCTGGCGTGCTTTTTGGGCGGCAGCGCGGGCGCGCTCTTCGGGCGATTGCTGTTCGTCGGGCACTTGCATGCCCACTTGTTGGGCCAGGTCTTTGACAGCCTCGACAAAGGTCATGCCGGTGTGCTCCATCAGGAAGCCGATGGCATTACCGTTCTTGCCGCAACCAAAGCAGTGGAAAAATTGTTTGCTGGGGCTGACGGTGAAGCTGGGGGATTTTTCGCCATGGAAAGGGCACAAGCCCATGAAGTTGGCCCCGCCCTTTTTGAGTTGCACATACTTGCCCACCACATCGACCACATCGATGCGGGCTAAGAGCTCTTGAATGAAGGACTGGGGAATGGCCACGGCTTATTTTCCCCGATCTGCGTGGGTTGCAAGCTGCCTGGTGTGCAATATCAGCTCAAGGAAAAGTGGTGCGTGTTGCGCTGCTGGCGGTCCAGATCATCGAAGAAGCGTTCCAAAGTAGCACGTACAGTCTGAAAGGCCAGCTCGTCCCAGGGAATGTCATGGCGGCTGAACAGGCGTGCTTCCAGGGTTTCGTGACCGGGATCAAAGATGTCTGAAGTCAGTCGAGCACGAAAGTACATGTGAACCTGACTGACTTTGGGCACGCTGATGACCGTGATCAGGTCTTCCATTTCGAACTGAGCGCCTGCTTCTTCCATGGTTTCGCGGGCAGCGCCTTCTTGCACAGTTTCGCCCAGCTCCATGAAGCCGGCAGGTAGCGTCCATTTGCCCCACCGCGGTTCAATATTGCGCTTGCAAAGCAACACCCGCCCCTCAAGATGGGGGATAGTGCCCACCACATTCAAGGGGTTTTGGTAGTGGATGGTTTTGCAGCTGGCGCTGGTACAAATGGCGCGTTCACGCGTGTCGCCATCGTCGGGCAAAGCCTGTGCGGTAGGCGCACCGCACGAGCGGCAAAACCGGATCGCAGGGTGCGCTGCTGAACTCATTTGAGCATCTGAAGGGCTATCAGGGCCATACTTGGGAAGAACACCAGTGCCACGATACGCAAGATGTCAGAGGCCAGGAAGGGCATCACGTACTTGAATGTCTCCTTCATGGGCACGTTTTTGGCCATGCTGTTGATGATGAAGACGTTCATGCCCACAGGGGGTGTGATCAGGCCGATTTCCACGACCATCAAAGCCAGAATACCAAACCAGATGGCTTTGGATTCAGCATCCATGCCCCAGATGTCAATGCCCATGATGATGGGGAAGAACACCGGAATGGTCAGCAGCAGCATCGACAAGCTGTCCATGATGCACCCCAGGAACAGGTAAATGATGATGATGGCAAACACCACCATCAGGGGCGGCCAGTTCATCGACACCACCCACTTGGCCAATTCGGTATTGATCTGAGTCAGCGCCAGAAACACGTTGAGTACGTCTGCGCCGAGCAGAATCAAAAAGATCATGCCTGTCGCAGCGGCGGCGCCATACATGCACTCCATGAAACCCTTGCCACGCAGGCCACCGGATGTCCAGGCCACAAAAGCCGTGGCCACGGTGCCAATGGAGGCAGCCTCAGTCGGGGTGAAGAAGCCACCGTAGATGCCGCCAATGACAACAGCAAAAATCAGCAGCACTGGCCAGGTCTCAAGCAGGGCTGTCAAGCGCTGGCTCCAGGTGTAGCGATCGCCACGTGGTGCATCCATGGGTTTGACGCGAGCAATGATGCCGATGACCAGCATGTAACCCATGGCGGCAATGATGCCTGGAATGAAGGCTGCAACAAACAATTTGGCGATGTTCTGTTCCGTCATGATCGCGTAGATCACCAAGGGAACGGACGGAGGAATCAAAATGCCCAGCGTGCCGCCTGCTGCAATCACCGCTGTGGACAGACGCTCGGAGTAGGCATGCGCCTTGAGCTCGGGCAAAGCCACTTGACCCATGGTGGCTGCCGTGGCCAGCGAGGAGCCGCAAATCGCACCAAAGCCAGCACAGGCCGTGACACCGGCCATCGCCATGCCGCCGCGCCAGTGGCCAATAAAGGCGTTACCTGCCTTGAACAAGGCGCGGGAGAGTCCACCATGGGTAGCGAACTGACCCATCAGCAAAAACAAGGGCACCACTGACAGGTCGTAGACCGAGTAACGCGCATAGGCTGCTGTCTTGAAATAGTTGAGCATAGGTGCCAGACCGGCTACAGCGGTGTAGCCAATCGAGCCGGCCAGCAACATGGCAATGCCGATATGAACGCGCAAAGCGAGCAAGGCCAACAGCAGCACGAAGACGAGGACGCCCCATTCAATTCCGGTCATGCTTGCTCTCCTCGTTCGGGGTGGGTGATGGCGTACAGCGCTGTGGCGCACAGCACAGCGAACGCTGCAGCGATAGGACCATAAGTCCACCAGGTCGGGATTTCGAGCAGCATGGATGCATCACCCGTGCTTTTGAGATCAATCAGACCACGCAAAGTGTTCCAGCACAGTACGGCGGAAAACACGGCAATCAAAAGTTGGGCAACGCCATCGAGCCAGCGGTTGAGGCTGGCGGAGGCTTTGGCCGTGAAGAAGTCCACGATCACATGGCCTTTGACCCAATTGGCGTAGGGCAAAGACAGGCTGACTGCAATCGCACTGAACATCTGTACCAGTTCGTAGTCCCCAAGCAGAGGGGCATCGAAGAAAGATCGCCCGACAATGCTGCGAAGCGACATCAGTGCCATGGCAATGAGGGACAGGCCCGAAGCGACGGCCATCGCTTTGCTGGTTTTGTCGAGTAGCCAACCTGCACCCGTATAAGTGCGGTTGTCTTCAGAAAGGATGAGGTCTGCCACGGAGCGCTTTCAGCTTTTATGATGAGGTACCAGCATTAAAAGTTTGGGGGCACGAGGCCCCCAAACTCATGGGACAGCTATTTTATTTGCTGTACTTGTCGATCAGCGCCAGGGCATCGGCCAGCATGGCCTTGCCGTCCATGCCGCGCTTGTTCATGTCTGCCACCCAGGCATCGTCAAGAGATTCCGAGGCTTTCTTCCAGCGCTCGAGCTCGGAGGCCGGAATCTGGCTGATTTTGTAGCCGGGGGTGGCTTCAAACACTTTTTTGGCTCCGACGTCAGCGCCTTCTTGCTGGGAACCCAGAGTTGCAGAGGTTTCGCGGCCAGAGTTCTTGTCGATCACGGCTTTCAGGTCGGCGGGCAGGGAGTCGTACTTGGCCTTGTTCATGGGCATCACAAACACGGTGGTGTACAGCGCCTTGTACTTGCGGTCTGGCTCGGCCACGAACTTGGTCAGCTCTTGAACCTTCAGGCCAGGAGCAACTTCGTAGGGAATCACGGCGCCATCGATCACGCCCTTGGACAGGGCTTCAGGCACTGCAGGCACGGGCATGCCCACGGGCGTGGCACCCATCATGCCCAGCATTTTTGCGATGGTGGCGGTTGGGCCGCGCAGCTTCATGCCTTTGAGGTCTTCGAGCTTGGTGATTTGCTTGTCGCGGGTGTAAATATTGCCTGGGCCGTGTACGTGGATGGCCAGCAGTTTGACGTCCTTGAATTCGTCCTGGGCGTACTTCTGAGCGAAATCCCAGGCCGCACGGCTGGTGGCGCCGGCATTGGTCATCATGAAAGGCAGTTCAAACACTTGCGACTTGGAAAAGCGACCGGCAGAGTAGCCAGCCACGGTCCAGACCACATCGGCCACGCCATCCTTGGCCTGGTCGAACAGCTGAGGGGGGGTGCCGCCAAGCTGCATCGAAGGGTAGATCTGGCACTGCAGACGGTTCTTGGAGTCCTTGGCAATCGCATCGCACCAGCCATTGAGCATGACTGCTTGCTGCGTTGATTGCGGGCCCAGGAAGTGGTGCACCTTCAGGATGATGGGATCTGCCGCTTGGGCACTGAGGCTGGCACCGGCCAAGGCTGCTGCAGCGACTGTCAATTTCAGGATGTGCTTCATTCATGTCTCCTCATGGTTGCACACATTGTTAACCAACCGGTCGGTTGGTTTTAAGGCTTGTGTCTAAACTGGGCCTCGGGAAAATGCATTATGTTGCAGACTGGACGTGTTCTCAATGCTTGTGCATCAGGGTTTGCACGGGTATGGCCACACATCTGATATATCAAGCTGCGATGGCAATCCGCAAACTGGGCAATCCGGTGATATGAGCGGTCATCTCGTCTCCAGGCACAACCGCGCCGACGCCCTCCGGGGTTCCAGTAAAAATCAGATCGCCGGGCATCAATGTCCAGGCTCTGGACAGGTGTGCGATGGTTTCCGGTATGTTCCAGATCAGCTTGTTGATCTGGCTGTGCTGGCGGGTGATGCCGTTGACCTCGAGCTTGATTTCGGCCTGAGTGATCCCGGCAAGCTGTGATGCTTGCACAATCGGACCGATGGGGGCTGAATGGTCGAAAGCCTTGCCGATGCACCAGGGACGGCCCTGTTTTTTCATCTCGGCCTGCAAGTCCCTTCGGGTCATGTCCAGGCCTACTGCGTAACCGTAGACATGGCTCAAGGCTTGGTCGACAGGAATGTCGCGTCCGCCCTGACCAATCGCTACGACCAGCTCGACCTCGTGATGCAGGTCCTGTGTCAGGGGTGGATAAGGCATGGTGCCGGTCTGGTCCGTGGGAACCACCACCAACGCATCCGCAGGTTTGAGAAAGAAAAAGGGAGGCTCGCGCCCAGTGAAACCCATTTCCTTGGCATGTTCGGCGTAGTTGCGGCCTACGCAATACACGCGATGAACCGGGAAACGATGCGCTTGGTTGGTGATGGGCAGACTGACGAGGGGTGAGGGATCAAACGCGTAACTCATGATTCATGCTTTTGCTCAGTGAAAACTCAGTATGCCACCTCATGAGCGCAAAAAGGTGGCTGACACAGGGAGGTTTTCCCTTGGGCGCGGTACGATCACAGCACTATGACCAAAAGCTACGATTTCGCTCAGGCTCCAGGGCATCTGATTCGACGTGCTCAACAAATTGCAGTGGCCTTGTTTGCACAAGAAGCAGCTGGCGTGGAGGACATCACACCGGTTCAGTTCTCGATTTTGAACGCCCTCATGGATCAGCCGGGAGTCGATCAGGTCACGCTTGCCGCTGCGGTGGCTTTTGATCCGGCCACGTTTGGCTCAGTCATTACCCGCCTGGAGGCCAAAGCATGGGTGAGACGCGAAGCGGATGTAAACGACCGTCGTCGCAAGCTTCTGTTCATCACTGAAAAAGGCATCCAGGCGGTACAGGAGCTCAAACCCGTGGTGGTCAAAGTTCAGAAAAAAATCATGGGACCCTTGTCTGCGACGGAGCAAAAGCAGCTGGTCGAGCTGATGGTCAAACTGGTGCGAGGGCATGAGCGGGGCTAGCAAGGCATCGTCATGAAAGTTTCACGAAATCTGCACAAATTCGTCATGAACGCTGTGCACCATGCATGCATCAAACAAAGGATGCATGACCATGAAAGAGCTGCCCAACCCCACCTTGTCTTTGTCCCCCGTCAGTCCGCTTGCACGGAGGTCACTTCATCGCGGTGATCAGCCTTCATCCTCACCGCTGGCTGCGTCCGCTGCTACAGCCCAAATCAAGGTTTCCTGGGCGCACCACCTCGATGAAGTAAGGCAAGCACAGCGTTTGCGCTACCAGGTGTTTGCGCAGGAAATGGGCGCACGCTTGTCGAGCAAGCTGGCTGACCACGATGTGGACCTGTTTGATGATTACTGCGAACACCTCTTGGTGCGTGATGGCCAGACCGATCAGGTCATTGGTACCTATCGGGTGCTTACGCCTGAGCAGGCCAAGCGTGCGGGATGTTTCTACAGTGACACCGAATTCGACTTGACCCGCCTGCGTTCCGTGCGTTCGCGCATGGTGGAGCTGGGGCGCAGCTGTGTGCATCCGGATCATCGGCATGGTGGCGTGATCATGGCTTTATGGGGTGCGTTGGCTGAATTCATGTTCCGCAACCAGCTCGACATCATGGTGGGTTGCGCCAGCATTCCCATGCTGCACAACGGTGTGGTGTCTGGCGATGTGGCTGCCAGCATTTGGCGTCAAGTACAGGAAAAGCATATGGCTCCCTTTGAGTTCCATGTGCGTCCACGTTTGCCTTTGCCTGTGGAGGAGTTTGACCAGCATTTGCAGGTGGAGCCGCCAGCGCTGATCAAGGGTTATCTGCGCCTGGGTGCCAAGGTGTTGGGTGCACCGGCCTGGGACCCGGATTTCAACACGGCAGATTTGCCGATGATGATGCGCATCGAAGACTTGCCTGCGCGGTATCGGAAACATTTCCTGGGATAAGCGGGATGAGCAATCAGCTTGTAGATGAATCTATCAAGCCTGCAGTACGAGCCATCTTCATTTCGGATTTGCACATCGGTACGCCCGGTTTTCAGGCCGCAGCTTTGTTGGACTTTTTACGAAACCATCCCAGCGAAAAGTTGTACCTGGTCGGAGACATCGTGGATGGTTGGGCTTTGCGCAGACGGTGGCATTGGCCACAAGCACACAACGATGTGATCCAGAAGCTGCTTCGCAGGGTTCGCAAGGGTTGTCATGTCATCTACATTCCGGGCAATCACGACGAGTTTGCACGCCACTTTGTAGGCCATGCCTTCGGGGGTATTGAGGTAGTGCGTGAGGCCGAGCACATCACCCAGGACGGCAAACGTTTGTGGGTGATTCATGGCGATGATTTCGATAGCGTCATCC
>NZ_JAYPVP010000027.1:0-22356 GCF_038134685.1 Limnohabitans sp.
CTTGGCGATGTTGTTGATGAGTTCCATCATGTTCACGGTCTTGCCCACACCGGCGCCACCGAACAGGCCCACCTTACCGCCTTTGGCGAAGGGGCAGACCAAGTCGATCACTTTGATACCGGTTTCAAGCAGCTCTTGAGAGGGCGACAGTTCGTCGTACGCAGGGGCTTTGCGGTGGATGGGGGCGGTCAGCGCCTGATCCACGGGACCACGTTCGTCGATGGGGTTACCCAGCACGTCCATGATGCGGCCCAGGGTGGCTTTACCCACGGGCACGGTGATGTTGGCGTTGGTGTTATACACCTGCATGCCGCGACGCAGACCGTCGGACGAGCCCAGCGCAATGGTACGGACGATGCCGTCACCCAGCTGCTGCTGCACTTCCAGGGTCAGGGCGCTGCCGTCCATTTTCAGGGCGTCGTACACCTTGGGCATCTGGTCACGCGGGAATTCGACGTCAACCACGGCGCCGATACATTGAACGATATTGCCTAGAACTTGAGCCATTTTGTTTGCTCCAATATTTGAATCTTGTGAATGCCGTTAAACAGCTGCCGCACCGGCAACGATCTCGGAGAGTTCCTTCGTGATCGCCGCTTGACGCGTCTTGTTGTAAACCAGCTTGAGTTCGGCAATCACATTGCCAGCGTTGTCGGTGGCAGCCTTCATGGCGACCATACGGGCCGATTGCTCGGAAGCCATGTTTTCAGCGACGGCCTGGTAGACCAGCGCTTCCACATAACGCACCAGCAGGTCGTCGATGACGTCTTGCGCATCGGGTTCGTAGATGTAGTCCCACGAGTGCTGCGCGCCGGCTTGCTCTTGCATGTCGGCAGCCGACAGGGGCAGCAACTGCTCCACCACGGACTCCTGCTTCATGGTGTTGATGAACTTGGTGTACGAGAGGTACACGGCGTTCACTTCACCACGGGTGTAGGCGTCGAGCATCACCTTAACCGGACCGATGAGTCGCTCCAGGTGAGGGGTGTCGCCCAACTGCGTCACGTGCGAAACAACCTTTGCACCCACACGGCCCAGGAAACCATAGCCTTTGTTGCCAATGGCAACGGCTTCGGTACCCATGCCCTGCGCCTGCAGATCGCGGATCTTGTTGGTCACCGCGCGCAGCACGTTGGTGTTCATGCCACCGCACAGACCCTTATCCGTGGTCACCACGATGAAGCCAGCGGTCTTGGACTCGTTGGACACCATGAAGGGGTGCACGTACTCGGGGTTGGCCTTGCTCAGGTTGGCCGCCACATTACGGATTTTCTCGCTGTAGGGACGAGCAGCGCGCATCCGGTCCTGCGCCTTGCGCATTTTGGATGCGGCCACCATTTCCATGGCTTTGGTGATCTTCTTGGTGTTTTCCACCGATTTGATCTTGCCGCGAATTTCCTTGCCTGCTGCCATAAGGGGCTCCTTGGTCAGTCAGGGGGTCAGGCGAAGGTCTTCTTGAACGCTGCAATCGCAGTGTTCAGTTCAGCTTCAGCGTCCTTGTCCATGGCCTTGTCGGCTTCCAGCTTGGTCAGCAGGGCAGCGTGCTTGTCCTTGAGGTAGCCATGCAGGCCGGATTCAAAGGCCAGCACACGGTTGACAGCGATGTCGTCCATGTAGCCTTTGTTCACGGCGAACAGCGTGGCGGCCATCGTGCTGATGGACAGGGGGCTGTACTGGGCCTGCTTGAGCAGTTCGGTCACGCGGGCACCGCGGTCGAGCTGCTTGCGGGTGGCTTCGTCGAGGTCAGAAGCAAACTGCGCGAAAGCTGCCAGTTCACGGTACTGAGCCAGGTCGGTACGGATACCACCGGACAGGTTCTTCACCAGTTTGGTCTGCGCAGCACCACCGACACGGGACACAGAGATACCGGCGTTGATGGCGGGGCGGATACCGGCGTTGAACAGGCTGGTTTCCAGGAAGATCTGGCCGTCGGTGATGGAGATCACGTTGGTCGGCACGAAAGCGGACACGTCACCGGCTTGCGTTTCGATGATCGGCAGCGCCGTCAGCGAACCAGTCTTGCCCTTGACTTCACCCTTGGTGAAGGCTTCGACGTAGTCGGCGTTCACGCGGGCTGCGCGCTCAAGCAGACGGCTGTGCAGATAGAACACGTCGCCAGGGTAGGCTTCGCGGCCTGGGGGACGACGCAGCAGCAGCGACACTTGACGGTAAGCCACGGCCTGCTTGGACAGATCGTCATAAACGATCAGGGCGTCCTGGCCACGGTCACGGAAGTATTCGCCCATGGTGCAGCCGGAGTAGGCGGACACGTACTGCATGGCTGCAGATTCGGAGGCGGAAGCGGCCACCACGATGGTGTATTCCATCGCGCCAGCTTGTTCCAAAGCACGCACCACGTTCTTGATCGACGAGGCCTTCTGGCCAATAGCGACGTAAACGCAGGTCATGTTCTGACCCTTCTGGTTGATGATGGCGTCAATGGCCACGGCAGTCTTGCCGGTCTGACGGTCACCAATGATCAGTTCGCGCTGACCACGGCCCACGGGCACCATGGAGTCGATGGACTTCAGGCCGGTTTGCACAGGCTGGTCCACGGATTGACGCGCGATCACACCAGGCGCAACCTTTTCGATCACGTCGGTCATCTTGGCATTGATCGGGCCTTTGCCGTCGATAGGCTGACCCAGGGCGTTGACCACGCGGCCAATCAGCTCGGGGCCCACGGGCACTTCCAGAATACGACCCGTGCACTTGACGGTATCGCCTTCGGAGATGTGCTCGTACTCACCCAAAATCACGGCGCCAACAGAGTCGCGCTCGAGGTTCAGGGCCAGGCCGTAGGTCACCACGCCGTCTTTGGTGGCGGGGAATTCCAGCATTTCGCCTTGCATCACGTCAGAGAGGCCGTGCACGCGCACGATACCGTCAGTCACGGACACCACGGTGCCTTGATTGCGGATGTCGGCGTTGGCGGCCAGGCCTTCGATGCGGCTCTTGATCAGCTCAGAAATTTCTGCGGAATTGAGTTGCATGACTCTTTCCTTCTTTCCTTAAATTAGTCCGGTCTCGCGCCGCATCAAGCGGTGAGCGCCGCTTTCATTTGTTCCAGTCGTGCCTTGACGGAGGTGTCAAGCACCTCGTCGCCCACCACCACACGGATGCCACCAATGAGCGAATCGTCCTGTTGGACGCTCACATTGAGCTTGCGGCCAAAACGCTTTTCCAGCGTCGGCTCAAGCTCTTTCAGGGCGGCAGCATCGAGGGCAAATGCACTGTAGACCACTGCGTCAGCAGTGCCCGACTGGGCATTCACGAGCGCCCGGAACTGCTGCGCAACCACGGGCAAGACGCTCAGGCGTCGGTTTTCGATCACCAGGCGCAGGAAGTTTTTCCCGGCTTCAGGCAGTGCCACAGCTTTTTGCACCACACCCGAAACCAGATCAAACACCTGCTCGTCGGTCACCTTGGGGTTGTCTGCGAACTGCAACAGCTGAGCATTGCTGCTCACGGCTGCGAGTTCGTCCAGCCAGGAGGCCGTGCCTGCGAGATCGGATGCCTGCGCCTTGAACAGCGCTTCGGCATAGGGTCGGGCGATGGTAGCAAGTTCTGCCATGGTCTATATCTCTGGCTGGGGCTGTTTACAGCTCGGTTTTCAAGCGGCTCAGCAGATCAGCGTGAACGCCAGCGTTGACTTCCTTGCGGAGAATCTGCTCTGCGCCTTTGACTGCCAGGAGGGCGACCTGCTCACGCAGGGATTCGCGCACCTGAACAGCCTGCTGCTCGGCTTCAGCCTTTGCAGCGGCGATGATCTTGTTGCCTTCTTCGGTGGCACGCGCCTTGGCATCGTCAACGATACCTTGGGCACGGCGCTCGGCATCAGCCAGGCGCGAAGCCGTCTCATTGCGGGACTGGGCCAGCTCGGACTCCACACGCGCATTGGCGTTGGCGAGTTCGGCTTTGGCTTTGTCGGCGGCAGCGAGACCGTCAGCGATTTTCTGGGCCCGCTCGTCCAGCGCTTTGGTGATCGGGGGCCACACGAATTTCATCGTGAACCACACCAGGATCGCAAAAACGATGGCCTGCAGGAACAGGGTTGCGTTGATATTCACGGTTCAGTCCTTCCTTGGAGTGAAGGGAGACCCGTCAATTAAGCCAAAACGAAGGGGTTGGCGAAGGCGAACAGCAGAGCGATAGCCACGCCGATCAGGAAGGCAGCGTCGATCAGACCAGCCAAAATAAACATCTTGGTTTGCAGTTCGTTCATCAGCTCAGGTTGACGAGCAGAAGATTCCAGGAACTTGCCGCCCATCAGTGCGATACCGATGGAAGCGCCGATAGCGCCCAGACCAACGATCAAACCACAAGCCAGTGCAACGAGGCCGAGAATGTTTTCCATGAGATGCTCCTAAAAGTTGAGTGGAAAAGAAAAGAAAAGCGTTTTCAGTTGAAGAATTTCATCAGTGTGCGTCGTGCGCCTGACCGGTGTAGATCAGCGTCAACATCATAAAGATGAAGGCTTGCAGGGTGATGACCAGGATGTGGAACAGGGTCCACACAGTGCCCGCAACGACATGACCAATGGCCAGGCCGATGCCGGTGGCGGACAGGGCCCAGCCACCACCCATAAGGGCGATCAGCATGAACACCAGTTCACCTGCAAACATGTTGCCGAACAGTCGCATGCCGTGCGAAACCGTCTTGGCAAGGTATTCGATCATCTGCATCAGGAAGTTGACCGGATACAGAGCCCAATGGTCACCAAAGGGGGCTGCAATCAACTCGTGCGCCCAGCCACCCAGACCTTTGATCTTGATGTTGTACACCAGACACACAAACAGCACCGAGCACGACAGACCCAGGGTTGTCGAAAGGTCAGCAGTGGGCACCACACGCATGTAGTCCTTGAAACCCAGGGCCGGACCAGCGGTGTGCCAGAACTGGGGGATCAGGTCGACAGGCAGCATGTCCATGGCGTTCATCAGGAAGATCCAGACGAACACCGTGAGCGCCAGAGGAGAAATGAGTTTGCGGCTCTTGGCGTTATGAATCACGCCTTTGGCCTGGTTTTCCACCATTTCGGACAGGATTTCGACAGCTGCCTGGAAACGCCCCGGAACACCCGAGGTGGCTTTTCTGGCTGCCATCCACAACACCAGGCATCCGAAAAAGCCCAGAACCACGGAGAAAAACAAGGAGTCAAAGTTGAACAGACTGAAGTCAACGATGCTGGTCTGCTTCACGCTCTGGAAAGAAAAATCTTTCTGCAAGTGCTGCAGGTGGTGCTGGATGTACTCTCCAGCGGTGGGGCCATGTGCGCCAGCGGTTTCAGCAGACATAAATCACCAATCCAGTTTTCAAATTCGTTCACGTGTTCTGCGACGCCACCAGCCCAAAGCCATGACCACCCAGGACACTTTCATAGTCACCACAAAGCCGGCCAGCAAGGCCAACCAGCTCAGCTGCGAAATCACCCACGGCGAGGCCACCAGGAGCATCACCGTCAACAGAATCTTGACCAGCTCCCACACAAACAAGCCGGCCAAAGCCGCACCCGCTTGCACCAGACGCATTTGCCGAGCCCAGGCTCGAGCAAACACCGCCGAAGGCAGCACCACCGCCACCACCCCCCAGGCCACAGACGACACCAGTCGCCACTGACCACTGACCACAGCGACTGCAGCTGCCAGCAACATGCCGGCGCCCGCCTGCCATGCGACCACCTTCCAGACATCAACCTTGGGTTGATTGGCGCGCCAAGCGGCGGCCTGATCGGGGGTCAAGGGCTTGAATTGCGGCTCAAGATCCTTATTTACATCATCGTCTTCCCACATTTCTGGGGGAGCAGCACGACCCGTAGGACTTGCCTGTAGATGAGATTCCTCCGGAATTTTCACCATGACAAATTACAACCAGGTTACGCGTACGCGACAATTTGCAAAGCTCTTCATTATACGTAGAAACCCGAAAATGCGGGGCTTTTTTCTGCACCCATCGAAAACACAAGCCCGGCCACACACTGCGACAATAGACCCCCTCTGATTACTCGCTTGGGAGCTGACGTGTACGAAACCATCAAATGGCTGCATTTGGCCGGCGCCATCATCTGGATGGGCGGCATGGCCTTTGTCCTCTGGGCGCTACGCCCAAGCCTGGGTGGCTTGGCCCCTGATGTCCGCGTCACCTTGATGGGGCGTGTGCTCTCACGTTTTTTTGGCCTTGTCTGGGCCTGTATCGCATTGCTGCTGGCCTCAGGATTCTGGATGCTCCTGAGCGCAGACATGCGCCTGGCGCCCAAAGGCTGGCACGCCATGAGCGGGTTGGGCCTGCTGATGTGCCTGATTTTTGCGCACATCTGGTTCGCCCCGTACCGCCAGCTGCGCCGCGCTCTTGCACAGGCCGACTGGGCACAAGCAGGTCAGGCCCTGACACGCATTCACCCCCTGGTTGTGACCAACTTCTGTCTGGGCTGGTTGGCCATAGCCGCCGTCATCATCTGGCGCTGAACACCATGAATACACCTATTGCCCCCGCCGATTCGCTGATCGAATACCCCTGCGTCTTTCCCATCAAGGTCATGGGCGCCATGGCCGAAGGCTTTGCCCAGACCCTGGCCGAGCTGGCTTTGGAGTTTGACCCCGCCTTTGACGCCGCCAGCATGGAGCTGCGTCCCAGCAAAGGCGGCAACTACCTGGGCGTGACGCTGCACATCAATGCCACCAGCCGTGAACAGCTCGACAGCCTGTATTTGCGCCTGAGCTCGCACCCCATGGTCAAGGTCGTCTTGTAATGCAAGTGCGCGTGCTGGGCCAGGCGCCTTACCTGCCCACCTACGAGGCCATGCAGGCCTTCAGCGCCGAGCGCGCCGACGACACGCCCGACGAGCTGTGGTTGTGCGAGCACCCCCCCGTCTTTACCCAAGGCTTGGCCGGACAGGCCGGGCACGTGCTGAGTCCGGGCGACGTTCCCGTGGTGCAAACCAACCGCGGGGGCCAGGTCACTTACCATGGGCCCGGCCAAGTCATGGCCTACCCGCTGCTGGACCTTCGCAGACGGGGTTACTTCGTCAAGGAATACGTCTACAAGCTGGAGGAGTCCGTCATCCGCACCTTGGCCCACTTTGGCGTGACTGGGCACCGTGTGAGCGGCGCACCGGGCATCTATGTGCGCTTGGAGGACCCCTTCAGCCACGCCGCCCTGACTGGCCCGCAACATCCTGCCGACCCGTTTCGCGGCTTGGGCAAAATCAGTGCATTGGGCATCAAGGTCAGCCGTCATTGCACTTACCACGGTCTGGCGCTGAACGTGGCCATGGATCTGGAACCCTTCTCGCGTATCAACCCTTGCGGCTATGCCGGGCTCCAAACCGTGGATCTTTCTACAATTGGCGTTCAGACCACCTGGCAAGAAGCTGCGCAGGTGCTGGCCACCGAACTCACCACACGATTGTGAGCCAGGCGCCCACACAACAGGCACAACCATGAGCAACACCACACCCGAACGCAACGTCGTGCGCGAAGCACAAACGCTCGAGAACTACGACCCGCTGGCCAAACAAAAAGCCGCTGCCAAACTCTCGCGCATTCCGGTCAAGGTCGAACAGGCCGAAGTGCTCAAGAAGCCCGAATGGATCCGCGTCAAAGCCGGCTCGCCCACCACGCGCTTTTACGAGATCAAGGACATCCTGCGCAGCAACAAGCTGGTGACGGTGTGCGAAGAAGCCAGCTGCCCGAACATCGGCGAATGCTTCGGCAAGGGCACGGCCACCTTCATGATCATGGGTGACAAGTGCACCCGCCGCTGCCCCTTTTGCGATGTGGGCCATGGCCGCCCCGATCCGCTGGACACGCAAGAACCCGAGAACCTGGCGCAAACCATTGCCAAACTCAAGCTCAACTACGTGGTCATCACCAGCGTGGACCGTGACGACTTGCGCGATGGCGGTGCCGAGCACTATGTGCAGTGCATCAGCCGCACACGGGAGTTGTCACCCAGGACGCAGATTGAAGTTCTGGTGCCCGACTTTCGTGGCCGCCTGGACAAGGCGCTGGACATCATGGCGGGCGGCCTGCCAGACGTGATGAACCACAACCTGGAAACCGTGCCGCGCCTGTACAAAGAGGCACGTCCAGGAGCTGACTACCTGCACTCCCTGAAATTGCTCAAGGACTTCAAGGCGCGTTTTCCGAACATCCCAACCAAGAGCGGCCTGATGGTCGGCCTGGGCGAAACCGATGAAGAGATTCTGGAAGTCATGCGCGACATGCGCGCGCACGACATCGACATGCTCACCATTGGCCAGTACCTAGCCCCCAGCAACAGTCACCTGCCGGTACGCCGATATGTGCATCCCGACACCTTCAAGATGTTTGAAGAAAAAGCCTACGAAATGGGCTTCACGCACGCAGCCGTGGGCGCGATGGTGCGCTCCAGCTACCATGCCGATCAGCAGGCGCATGGCGTGTTGCCCGCGAAAACCTAAAGCACTTCAAGCCTGCGCCGGGTCGAGGCTCTCGAAGGCTTTCACGGCCTCGGCGGCATACATCAGCGCAGGGCCACCGCCCATGTAAACGCACACGGCCAGCATTTCATCGAGCTCCTGACGGGTGCACCCCAGGCGGTGCAAAGCCTTGACGTGAAAACCAATGCACCCCGAGCAATGCTGTGTCACGCCAATAGCCAATGCAATCAACTCCTTGTTCTTTTCGCTGACGGCGCCCTCGGCCATCGCCGCCTTGGCCAACTGGCCAAAACCCATCATGGCTTCGGATTGAGATTTGCGAAACGGGCCCAGGCAGGTGTTGATGTTCTGCATCAGACCAGAATGGTCAAAAGTGCTCATATGATTTACTCCTCGATTTGACATTCAAAAACAGCATGCCGAACGCGCAACTCCTCGCCTTGGGCGCCATCTTGTTGTGGGCGAGCTTGGCTCCATTGGGGGTTCAGCTGGCTCACCTGCCACCGTTTTGGCTGACAGGCGTTGCGCTGCTCATTGGTAGTGTGCTTGCACTGCCCCTGTCCAGATTTGATCCGCGTCAATGGCGCGTTCCCCTGAGCACGTTGGCCATGGGGGTGTATGGGCTGTTCGGGTTTCACTTTCTGCTGTTCATCGCCTTGCGCTACGCGCCGCCCGTGCAGGCCAACCTGGTCAACTACCTGTGGCCGCTGGGCATTGTGGTCATGGCGCCTCTGTTCCTGCCGGATGCCGTGCTGCGCAAACAACACGTCCTCGCTGCACTCATGGGCTTCGCAGGTGCTGCGCTGGCCATCACCGGGGGTCGGAGTCTGTCGGCCGAATGGGCCTGGGGTTATGTGCCCGCGCTGGGCTCCGCCTTTATCTGGGCCAGTTATTCACTGTTGACGCGCCGAGTTGCGCACTTTCCCACTTCAGCCATTGGCGGCTTTGCGTTTGTGTCAGGTTTGTTGGCACTGCTCTGCCATGTGCTTTGGGAGCCCTCTGTGCAGCCCAGCACAACCGACTGGCTGCTGGTCGCTGCCATGGGCTTAGGTCCATTAGGTGGCGCTTTCTTTTTGTGGGACGCGGCCCTCAAACGAGGCAATGCGCAACACATCGGGCTGCTCAGTTTTCTCACGCCCTTGCTGTCTACCGTCTTGCTGCTGTGGCTTCGCGGTCAAGCCCTGAGCTGGCCGATTGCTCTGGCGGCAGTGCTGATTGTGGGCGCAGCCTTTGTGGGGCAACGCCGCTGATCAGGCCTGTTCGGCCAGCACAGCAGCAGGATCTTCGCTGTCCATCACACGCTGCGCCCACTCGGCGAGTTTTGTTGTGTCGGCACGCAGCACCTGCTGTTTGACAAGCAGGATTTGTGAAGGGTGCATGGAAAAACTGCGCAGCCCCAAGCCCAGCAGCAAGCGTGTCATGCCCACATCGCCCGCCATTTCGCCACAAACGGACACCGACTTTCCCTGCCGACGGGATTCGGCAATCGTATCGGCCACCAGGCGCAGCACGGCCGGGTGCAAAGGGTCATACAGATGGGCCACCGATTCATCGGCCCGGTCAATGGCCAGGGTGTACTGAATCAGGTCATTGGTCCCGATCGACAGGAAGTCAAAATAGCGCAGGAACATGCGCACGGATAACGCAGCGGCTGGCACTTCGATCATGGCACCCACTTGAACGGCACCATAGGCGACCGCCCTGCGATCGAGCTCCTGACGCGCTTGCTCAAGCAAGGCCAGCGTCTGACGGATTTCGCTGTGGTGAGCCAGCATGGGCACCAACATATTGACTTTGCCGTGCGCTGCAGCGCGCAAAATGGCGCGCAGCTGGGTCAGGAACATGGACGGGTCCGCCAGACTCCAGCGAATGGCTCGCAAGCCCAGCGCCGGGTTCAGATGCGCTGCATCGTGACGCGCTTCGTCCAAAGGCTTGTCAGCGCCGACATCCACGGTGCGGATAGTGACGGGCATGCCTTTCATGCCCTCGACGGCACGCTTGTAGGCCTCGTATTGCTCGTCTTCGCCAGGCAGGTTGCCTTGGCGCCCCATGAACAAAAACTCACTGCGAAACAAACCCACGCCCACCGAGCCCACCTGCACCACGGCATCTGTATCTTCAGGCATTTCGATATTGGACAAGAGTTCGATGCGTTCGCCGTCCAGCGTCACCGCAGGCGTGTGCTTCAGGCGCGACAACCGCTCCCGCTCCAGGGCACCCTGGCGCTGCTTGAAGCCATACTCAGCCAACACAATGGGCGAGGGATCCACGATGACCACGCCCGCGTCGCCATCAATGATGATCCAGTCGTCTTGGCGAATCAATTGACTGGCTGTGCGCGCCCCCACCACAGCGGGAATGTCGAGGCTACGCGCAACGATGGCCGTGTGCGAAGTTTTACCCCCCACATCGGTCACAAAGCCAGCAAACACGCTTTGCTTGAACTGCAGCATGTCCGCAGGTGACAAATCGTGGGCCACAAGCACCAACGGCACATCCATGGTGTCATCGAGCTGCAACTCTTGCTGCGGACGCACAGCACGACGGGGTTGCGTGACCGGCGAGACGCTGCCTTTGAGGCAAAACAAGACGCGCTCTGCGACCTGCTCCATGTCTGCGATGCGTTCACGCAGATAGGGGTCTTCCATCTCGTCGAATTGCCGGGCAATCACTTCGAGCTGACTGGTCACCGCCCACTCGGCGTTGTAGAAACGCTCTTCAATCCACTGGCGCACGCCAGCCGTCAACTCCATGTCCTGCAGGAGCATCAAGTGCACATCGAGCAACGCCGTCAATTCGTGCGGCGCATCCTTGGGCATGTCTTTTTGCAGTTTTTGCAGCTCTTGCACCACCTCATCCCGGGCGCGACGCAAGCGATCAATTTCTGCAGGAACCTGCTCAGGCTCAATGAAATAGTGAGCCACATCCACCCGACTGGACGCGACCAGCACCGCGCGGCCAATGGCCACACCACGCGCCACCGCCAATCCATGGATGCTGAATGTCATGCTTACTGTCCTTCGCCGAACTTGTCTTCGAACAAGGCCAGCAACTGCGCCAACGCTTCATCTTCCTGCTCGCCCAGAGTTTCGAGCTGGACCTCACTGCCCAACCCAGCTGCCAGCATCATGACGCCCATGATGCTTTTGGCGTTCACGCGGCGGGAACCCTTGCTGATCCATACCTCACAAGGAAAACTGCCCGCCAGTTTGGTGAGCTTGGCCGAGGCGCGGGCATGCAAGCCTAGTTTATTGCTGATGGTCGTGGTGGCTTGGGCCATGTTTTTTTCCTGTCTGATTCTGCGGGGCCGTGCTGCCCACACTCATGATGCCTTGCGTTCCACCTGACTGCGCACGCGCCACCAGCGCCTCCAGGCTTTCATGCCGATAACAAACGCTGCGCAGCAGCATGGGCAGGTTGACCCCCGCCACAAGCCGGGTGTGCACGCCATCGTTGAGTTGCTGCGCCACATTGCAGGGCGTGGCACCAAACACATCACTGAGAATGAGTATGGCCTCGACATTCCAATCGTTGGCCAGCTGACGAGCGCGCAGCAAGGTCTCTTCGGGCGCCTCTTTGGCAGGCACATCCAGCGCACGCACCCCCTGCGCACTGTCAGGGAAGACATGCAACACACAGTCCAGCAACGCTTGGGCCAAAGGGGAGTGGGCAATGATCAGAATGCCGTTCATGGGGCTCATTATCAGCTCAGATCAGCGCGACGCAATCGCATCGAACAGGGTTGCTGCAGGCTCCTCGCTACGCTTGTCTGAATAGACCACGGCGTGCACGATATGCATGTGCTCAGCTTGCGCAAAAGCTCCCCATACCGCCTGCATCTGCACCGGGCGTCCATCAGGACGTTGGCCCAGGGCTTGCACCCGCTCGCTCGCCGGCAGGGCCATCATGCCGCTCTTGCTCCACGGTTGACGCGCGTCAACACGGGCACGCGCATTGTCCAAGGTGATGTTTTGCCAACCGAGCAAGATCGCGTTGGCATCTGCCCCTTGAGGCAGTTGCGCCGTCATGACAGCCACCATGCTGTGGTCCAACTCACACCCGGCAACGTGCAGATCCACACTGCTGGCGCCCATGGTCACACGTCGGGTGGTCCGGTCAGGCTTGCAAGGCAGTTGCACTTTGAGCGTACTGCCCTCAAAACCCACACTGCGCCAATCCATTTCGGGACTACAAGCCGTTAATGCCAACACCGCCAACAACAGGCTCGCGAGACGGCTTGGGAAAGAAATTTTGCTCATCATGTGATTATCGCGACAGCCAGACCCAAGGCAATTGGTCACAATGCCAACATGAATGCATTAGATGGAATTCGGGTCCTGGACCTTTCACGCGTGCTGGCTGGACCCTGGTGCACGCAAACTCTGGCTGACCTGGGCGCTGACGTCATCAAGGTCGAGCGCCCGGGCGCTGGAGACGACACGCGCGGCTGGGGGCCACCCTTCATGCCGGACGCACAAGGGCGGGATACACAAGATGCCGCCTACTTTTTAAGCTGCAACCGCAACAAACGATCGTTGACCTGCGATATTTCGCAAGCCGAAGGCCAAGCCATCATCCGTGCTTTGGTGCCGCATTGCGATGTGTTCATTGAAAACTTCAAGGTGGGTGATATGGCCCGTTACGGGCTGGACTATGCGAGCTTGCGTGACCTTAACCCCAAGCTGGTCTACTGCAGCGTGACGGGTTTTGGTCAAGAAGGCCCTTATAAAGACCGAGCAGGTTACGACTACGCCATTCAAGGCATGGGCGGGTTGATGAGCATCACCGGTGAGCGTGACGATTTAGGCGGCGGCCCCCAAAAAGTAGGCGTGGCTGTGGCCGACTTGTTCACCGGCATGTACGCCTCTGTGGCGATTTTGGCGGCACTGCGCCATGCCGAACGTACCGGCGAAGGTCAGTACCTGGACATGGCCTTGCTGGATGTACAAGTGGCGATGCTGGCAAATATGGGCGCCAACTACCTCGTGGGCAACAAGGTGCCCACACGGGCGGGCAATGCCCACGCCAACATCGTGCCTTATCAGGTGTTTGAAGTCGCCCCTGCTCATGATGCAGCGCCTGAAGCGAAAGACCACATCATTGTGGCCGTGGGCAACGATGGACAATTCGCCAAATTCTGCACCGTCATCCAGTGTCCCGAACTGGCACAGGACCCCCGCTACGCCACCAATGCAGAGCGGGTTCGCCACCGCGAAATCCTGGTGCCCTTGCTACAAGAACGCTTGCTCACGCGCAGCAAGGCCGACTGGCTGACGGCGTTGGAAGCGGCCAAGGTCCCTTGTGGTGCCATCAACCGCTTGGACGAAGTCTTCAACGACCCGCAAGTACAGGCACGCGCCATGGTCGACAGGTGGAACCACCCGCAGCAGCCCGACCTGTGCTTGGTCGCCAGCCCGATTCATATGAGCAAGACCCCGGTGCGCAAGGATCTGTGCCCTCCCCAGTTGGGCCAGCACACGACACAGGTGTTGGGCGATTTGCTTGGACAATCTCCCGAGGCCATGCAAGCCCTTCGGGACAAAGGGATTATCTGAAGCGTAAACTCGATCACATGATGCTGATTTCTCGTCTCTTGAACCGTCGCGGCTGGGGTTTGTTGGCGCTGGGTGTGCTGACTGCTGGTTTGACCGCATGCTCTTCGGACAAAGCGCCCGTATCGAACTTTGTGCTCCTGGACGGCAGCCGCTTGAGCACCGAACAACTGCAAGGCAAAGTGGCCTTGATCAATTTCTGGGCCACCAGCTGCACCACCTGTGTCGCCGAAATGCCCGAACTGATCGACACTTACAAGCAATTCAAAGACCAGGGCTTTGAGACCATTGCAGTCGCCATGAGTTACGACCCACCAAGCTATGTGGTCAACTTCGCGCAAACGCGGCAGTTGCCGTTCAAGGTGGCGATCGACAACACCGGGGCTGTAGCCAAGGCTTGGGGCGGTATTGAGCTCACCCCCACCACATTTTTGATCGACAAACACGGCGCCATCGTCAAGCGCTATGTGGGTCCGCCCGACTTCAAGGAACTGCACCAGTTGCTGGCGCAGCTCCTCAAGGCCTGACCAGCCGGCTGATCACTTGTCCCTGAACTGGTCGTGACAGGCCTTGCAAGTGCCGGCTGTGGCGCTGAAGGCTTTTTTCACGGCATCGAGGTTGCCGGTCTTGGCGGCCACACGCAGGTTCTCTGATTCTTTGACCAGCTTCTCGGCCGCTTCCTTGAACTTGGCGGGTTGCTCCCAAATGGCCGCTTTGGCCTTGGTCTCGGGCACCATGTCTGTACCGTCGCCAAAAGCGGCCCATGGTAACTTGGCCAGCATGGCCACGGCTTCGGCGTTTTCCTGAGCAGCGGCCGCATTAAAAGGCACTTTGCCCTGGGCCATGGCACCAATGCGACCAAAGTGTTGCGACATCACAAAGAAGCTGCCCTTGCGGTACTTGAGTGCATCTTCGGGTTTGGCAAATTGCGCATGCGCAGCTGTGCTGCCGAGTGTTGCCAGAATCAATGCCAGCAGGTGAGTACGTTTCATGTCCAGGACTCCTTGAGAATCGTCACGCCATCATGGCGTGAGATGGCTTAAAGTGTCCCACGATTTGATGAAGTTTGCTTTAACAAGGATCATCCATGTACACGATTCGCACCTGGGATCTGCCCACTCGACTGTTCCATTGGGCCTTAGTGCTCTGCGTCGTTGCTTTGATCGTCACCGGCAATATTGGCGGGGATGTCATGGCCCTGCATTTCCTGCTCGGTTACTGTGTCCTGGCTTTGGTTTTTTTCCGGTTTTTCTGGGGCTTGCTGGGCGGCCACTGGTCGCGCTTTTCCCATTTTCCGATGGGCCTCAAGTCCATCAACACATACTTGCGTGGGCAGTGGCCTCCAACACATTTGGGGCACAACCCTGTGGGCTCGTATTCCGTCATCGCGATTTTGTCCGTTTTGCTTTTGCAGGCGTTGACGGGTTTGCTCAGCGACGATGAGATTGCCAACCAAGGCCCTTTGACCAGCTTGGTCTCTGGTGAGTGGGTTAGCCTGGCCACCTCGTGGCACACCCAACTGGGCAAGCTCTTCGTTTTGGTGCTGTCGATCATCCATGTCCTGGCCATCGTCACTTACAAGCTCAAGAAGGACGTCGCACTGGTACCTCCCATGATCCATGGCAACAAGACTTTGGATCAACCCGCCCCTGCCAGTGCAGATGGCTGGCGTCAACGCCTTTGGGCAATGGCCTTGCTGGCCTGCTGCAGCGCACTGGTCTGGTCTTTGGTGCATCTCGCCGATGGCACTTGATCGGTTTGGTTAAACTGTTGCTTCAAATGTTTTCTTTGTGACACCTTGACTCCTGCCTCCATCTCTCTTGCGCCTGCTCAGCAACCAGACGACCTGGACCTGATTCGCGGCATCTTTCGCGAGTACGCAGGGACATTGAATGTGGACCTGGCTTTCCAGGACTTTGAGGCTGAACTTGGCGGACTTCCCGGAGAATATGCCGAGCCGCGTGGAGCCTTAGTGCTCGCTCGTGTCGACGGCGAGGTTGCTGGCTGCTGCGCCTTACGACCGGCAGATACCGCTGACTACCCTAATGCCGCCGAGATGAAGCGCCTGTATGTGCGCAAGCCATTTCGTGGCTTTGGCTTGGGCCGGCTTCTCACCGAGCACATTTTGGACCAAGCACGCCTGGCTGGTTACAGCACGGTACTCTTGGACACCTTGGACGACATGGAAGCCGCCCGTGCGTTGTACGAGGATCTCGGCTTCACCGAGATCCCTCCGTACTATCACAACCCCTATGCGGGGGCACACTACCTCAAAGTCGAGATCGACTGAGCTTCAGCCCCTGGCCTGGGCGAGCATCGTTTGCGCATCGCTGACCTCGAATTTGCCGGGGCCCTCGATGTTGAGCGTCACCACCTTGCCATCTTTGACCAGCATGGAGTAACGGTTACTGCGCAAGCCCATGCCGCGCGCCGTCAGGTCCAAGGTCAGACCCGTGGCCTTGGCAAAATCGGCACTGCCATCGGCCAACATGCGGACTTTGCCCGCAGCGCCCAGCTCGCGTCCCCAGGCGCCCATCACAAATGCGTCGTTGACGCTCAGGCACCAAATCTCGTCCACACCCGCCGCACGCAAAGCGTCAAACTGCTCGATATAACCTGGCACATGCTTGGCGGAGCAGGTGGGAGTGAAGGCACCGGGCAGCGCGAACAAGGCAATGGTTTTGCCTGCACTGGCTTGACTCACTTCCACCGCCTGTGGACCTATGCTGCAACCCTCGCTGGGCGTATCGATGTATTCCATCAAGGTGGTTGCGGGAAGTTGGTTGCCGACTTGAATCATGAGGTGCTCCTGTTGTGTTGAGGCGAAAAAAAACGACCCACGCATTGTGGGTCGTTTTGGCAAAGCTTGCAGTGAAGGGCCGGATAGGCTTACACCACGGCAGCTTTCTGGACCAAACGGGTCGCAACCCAGTTTTTGGTCTTGGAGATCGGACGGCTTTCGGTGATCTCGATCACGTCGCCCAGGTGGAAATCACCGTTGGCGTCGTGGGCGTGGTACTTGCTCGACTTGGCAACAATCTTGCCGTAGATCGGGTGCTTGACGCGACGCTCGACCAGAACCGTCACGGTTTTGGCGCGCTTGTCGCTAACGACCTTGCCAATCAAGGTGCGCTTGAGGGATGTTTTGGCTTCCGTCATGGTCACTCCTTATTTGGCGGCTTGCTTTTCAGCAAGGATGGTCTTGGCACGGGCGATAGCACGGCGAGTCTGGCCGAGGGTACCGGTGTTGCCGAGTTGTTGCGTGGCTTTCTGCATGCGAAGACCAAAGTGAGCCTTTTGCAGGTCCTTGATCTCGGCTTTCAGGCCATCAACGTCTTTTTGGCGCAGTTCAGCAGCTTTCATTTCTTCTTTCTCCTGATTACTGGCCGATCATGCGGGCCACGAACGTGGTGCGCAGGGGCAACTTGGCAGCGGCGAGCTTGAAGGCTTCACGTGCGAGTTCTTCGGGCACGCCGACGATCTCGTACAGCACCTTGCCCGGCTGGATTTCAGCCACGTAGTACTCGGGGTTGCCCTTACCGTTACCCATACGCACTTCTGCGGGCTTGGTGGAAATCGGCTTGTCGGGGAACACACGGATCCAGATACGGCCACCGCGCTTGACGTGACGGGAAATGGCACGACGAGCGGATTCGATCTGGCGGGCCGTCAGACGGCCACGGTCCGTGGACTTCAGGCCGAAGTCACCGAAAGCCACCGTGTTGCCACGGGTAGCGATGCCGGTGTTGCGGCCTTTCTGTTCCTTGCGGAACTTTCTGCGTGCGGGTTGCAGCATGTTGTTACTCCTTATTGACCGTCAGCTGCTGCAGCTGGCGCGGCGACTGTGCGAACGCGCTTAACGGCGGGTTTGGCATCACCACCAGCGCCGGCAGGCTTGTCGCTGCCATCGGCGGGGGCGGCATTGGTGCCGGAGGCACGGCGGGGACCGCCACGGCGATCGCCTGCGGGACCACGGCCATCACGGCGCGGACCACGTGGGCGACGCTCTTCGTCGGCGCGCGGCTCAGCTGCGGGAGCTTCGTTGCGGCCCAGGTAGTCACCCTTGTAGACCCACACCTTGACACCGATGATGCCGTAGGTGGTCTTGGCTTCGGAGAAGCCGTAGTCGATATCGGCGCGCAGGGTGTGCAGGGGCACACGGCCTTCGCGATACCACTCGGTACGAGCGATTTCGATGCCGTTCAAACGACCGGAAGACATGATCTTGATGCCTTGGGCACCCAGGCGCATGGCGTTCTGCATGGCGCGCTTCATGGCGCGGCGGAACATGATGCGCTTTTCCAGCTGCTGGGTGATGCTGTCGGCGATCAGTTGAGCATCGGTTTCAGGCTTGCGCACTTCTTCGATGTTCACGGCGACAGGCACGCCCATGCGAGCAGCGAGTTCCTTTTTCAGGGTCTCGATGTCTTCGCCTTTCTTGCCGATCACCACGCCCGGACGAGCCGAGAAAATGGTGATGCGGGCGCTCTTGGCGGGGCGCTCGATCAGCACGCGCGAAACGGCGGCGTTCTTGAGCTTGGCCTTGAGGTACTCACGCACCTTCACGTCTTCGGCCAGCATGCCGGCGAAGTCGCGGTTGTTGGCGTACCAGCGGCTGGCCCAATTACGGGTAACGGCCAGACGGAAGCCGGTAGGATGGATTTTCTGTCCCATAGTTCTTCCTGGCTTTCTTAGTTACCGACCGTCACATACACATGGCATGTGGGCTTGCTGATACGGTTGCCACGACCCTTTGCACGGGCGGTGAAACGCTTGAGCGTGGTGCCTTGCTCAACGTAGATGGTCTTGACTTTGAGTTCGTCAATGTCAGCACCGTCGTTGTGCTCGGCGTTGGCAATCGCGGATTCCAGAACTTTCTTGACGATCACAGCAGCTTTTTTCTGCGTGAAGGTCAGGATGTTCAAGGCTTGATCCACTTTCTTGCCGCGAATCAGGTCAGCGACCAGGCGGCCTTTGTCGACCGACAGACGGACGCCCCTGAGGACTGCACGTGTTTCCATGGTCTTTCCTTATTTCTTGGCCTTTTTGTCCGCGGGGTGACCCTTGAAGGTACGGGTCAGCGCGAATTCACCCAGCTTGTGGCCGACCATCTGGTCAGTCACGTAAACCGGCACGTGTTGCTTGCCGTTGTGAACGGCGATGGTCAGACCGATGAACTCGGGCAGAACCATGGAGCGACGCGACCAGGTTTTGACGGGCTTCTTGTCCTTGGTGGCGATGGCCTTTTCGACCTTGGCCAGCAGGTGATGGTCAACGAACGGACCCTTTTTCAGTGAACGAGTCATTGCCTACCCCTTATTTCTTGCGGCGCGACACAATCATGGACTGTGTGCGCTTGTTGTTACGGGTACGGTAGCCCTTGGTGAGGTTACCCCACGGGTCCACCGGATTGCGGCCTTCACCAGTACGACCTTCACCACCACCGTGCGGGTGGTCGATCGGGTTCATGGCGGTACCACGGACGGTCGGGCGAATGCCCATCCAGCGCTTGACACCGGCTTTACCCAGTTGACGCAGGCTGTGCTCTTCGTTGGCGACTTCACCGATGGTGGCGCGGCACTCGATGTGGATCTTGCGGACTTCGCCAGAACGCATACGCACCTGAGCGTAGACGCCTTCGCGGGCCAGCAGGGTGGCAGATGCGCCAGCCGAGCGGGCGATCTGGGCACCAGCACCGGGCTTGAGCTCGATGCAGTGGATGGTCGAACCCACCGGGATGTTGCGGATCGGCAGGGTGTTGCCGGCGCGGATCGGGGCTTCGGCGCCGCTCATCAGGGTGCTGCCCACTTCAACGCCACGGGGGGCGATGATGTAGGTGCGCTCGCCGTCGGCGTAGCACAGCAGGGCGATGTGGGCGGTGCGGTTCGGATCGTATTCAATGCGCTCAACCTTGGCCGGGATACCGTCCTTGTTGCGCACGAAATCGACCACGCGGTAGTGGTGCTTGTGACCACCGCCCTTGTGACGGGTGGTGATGTGACCGTTGTTGTTACGGCCGGACTTCTGGTGCTGGGCTTCCAGCAGCGGAGCGTAGGCTTCGCCTTTGTACAGATGGTCACGGGTGACCTTCACCACGCCACGACGGCCGGGAGAGGTCGGTTTGATCTTGATGACAGCCATGATTACGCAGCCTCCCCGGACAGGTTCAGCTCTTGACCCTCTTTGAGCGTCACGTAGGCTTTGCGCACGTTGTCACGGCGGCCTACGGTCTTGCCAAAGCGCTTGGTCTTGCCCTTGGTGTTCACCACAGAGACGCCCTTGACCTCGACCTTGAACATCAATTCCACAGCGGCTTTGATTTCAGGCTTGGTGGCGTCCTGTAGCACTTTGAAAGTCACAGCGTTGGATTTTTCAGCAACCATGGTGGCCTTTTCGGACACGATGGGGGCAACCAGCACGGACATCAGACGACCTTCGTCAAACTTGGTGGCGCTCATGCGAACATCTCCTTGAGTTTGTCGATCGCGCCCTTGGTGACGAGCACTTTCTTGAAGTGCACCAAAGACACGGGATCGGCGTAACGCGGTTCAACGACGAGCACGTTGACCAGGTTGCGCGAGGCCAGGTACAGGTTCTCGTCCACTTCTTCGGCGATCACCAGAACGTGGTCCAGGTTCATGGCCTTGAATTTGGCAGCCAGTTGCTTGGTCTTGGGGGAATCCACTTTGAGGGAGTCCACCACGGCCAGGCGGCCTTCGCGGGCGAGTTGCGAGAAGATCGAAGCCATGCCAGCGCGGTACATCTTCTTGTTGATCTTCTGGGTGAAGTTCTCTTCAGGGCTGTTCGGGAAAATCCGACCGCCCCCACGCCACAGCGGAGAAGACGTCATACCGGCACGGGCGTTGCCTGTACCTTTTTGCTTGAACGGCTTCTTGGTGGAGTGCTTGACCTGTTCGCGGTCTTTCTGGGCACGGGTGCCCTGACGCGCGTTGGCCTGGTAAGCCACGACGATCTGGTGGATCAGGGCTTCGTTGTATTCACGACCAAAAACGGTTTCGGGGGCTTCCACTTTGGAAGCGGCCTGACCTTGGTCATTCAGGAGTTCGAGCTGCATCAGTTCGCTCCTTTGGCTTTGACTGCGGGACGGACGGTCACAAAACCGCCCTTGGAACCGGGGATAGCACCTTTGATCAGGAGCAGACCACGGGTCTCATCGACGCGCACGATGTCCAGGTTCTGGGTGGTGACGGTCACGTCGCCCAGGTGGCCCGACATGCGCTTGCCCGGGAACACGCGGCCCGGATCTTGCGCCATGGAGATGGAACCCGGCACGTTGTGCGAACGGCTGTTACCGTGCGAAGCGCGCTGCGAACCGAAGTTGTGGCGCTTGATCGTGCCAGCGAAACCCTTACCGATGGAGGTGCCTTGCACGTCGACCAGCTGGCCAGCGGCAAACACCGTCGCGGGCACAGCAGCGCCTGCGGCGTACTGTGCAGCGATCTCGGGGGTCACGCGGAATTCTTGGATGATTTCGCCAGCTTCGACGCCAGCTTTGGCCAGGTGGCCAGCGATGGGCTTGGTCACGCGCGAAGCACGGCGCTTGCCAAATGTCACCTGCAGGGCGACATAGCCATCATTCTCTTGGGTTTTGACCTGGGTCACGCGGTTGTTGGACACATCCACCACTGTGACAGGAACAGCATCCCCGTCATCAGTGAACAGACGCATCATGCCCACCTTGCGGCCCAGCAACCCCAGGGAGGTGCTCAGACTCATTGTTTTCTCCAGAACTTTCACCGAAGCCACTGCAATTGGCAGCTTCGTTTGGTGTATGAAAGAGGGTTAATAATTCCCACCCCAAAACGGGGTGAGCCTGAAATTATAGCGCCACCCGCCAGATCTGGCAAGCGGCGCTATGTTTCAAGTGGTTTTGACGGGTTTACACCCGTCAGCACTGCATTACTGCAGTTTGATTTCGACGTCGACGCCAGCAGGCAAATCGAGTTTCATCAGGGCGTCAACCGTCTTGTCCGTGGGATCCACGATATCCATCAGACGCTGGTGCGTACGGATTTCGAACTGGTCACGGCTGGACTTGTTCACGTGCGGCGAACGCAGGATGTCGAAACGCTTCATGCGCGTCGGCAGGGGCACGGGGCCCTTGACGATGGCGCCGGTGCGCTTGGCGGTATCCACGATCTCGGCAGCGGACTGGTCGATCAGTTTGTAGTCAAACGCCTTCAGGCGAATGCGGATTTTTTGCTTGGACATATCGATTCCTTGTGTGATTCAGTGAAAAGGGACGTCACCAGCCCGAGGGCCAGTGACGACTGATTCACAACAATTAAGCGATGATCTTGGCCACCACGCCGGCGCCGACAGTGCGGCCGCCTTCGCGGATAGCAAAACGCAGACCTTCTTCCA
>NZ_JAYPVP010000028.1:0-19257 GCF_038134685.1 Limnohabitans sp.
CTGTGCCTTCGGGGCCGCTGGCGAGGGGGCCGGAACTGGCCTTGCTCCCACTCTCTTCGCTCGCAATGTCGCTGCGTCCAGTCCCGTCACCCTCGCCAGCTACGGGCCAGCCCATGGTGCTGAAAGGCACGAGGGCTGATGAGTACCAGGTGTCGAGTACGTCTTCATCGCGCTTCAATGTTTTGCCGGCACCGGCTTTCGCTTGCGCTTCGGCTTCGTTTCGGGCGACGTACACATTGCCGTCTTCGTCGTACCAGGCCGGGATCTGGTGGCCCCACCACAGCTGGCGCGAGATGCACCAGTCCTGGATGTTGTTCATCCACTGGTTGTAGGTGTTCACCCAGTTCTCGGGCACGAAAGACACCTGGCCGCTTTGCACGGCGTCGATGGCTTTTTGCGCGATGCTCTTGCCGGTGGCGTCGCCTTGGCCCACTTGGTTCATGGCGACGAACCACTGGTCGGTCAGCATGGGCTCGATCACCTGGCCGGTGCGGGCGCAGCGCGGGACCATCAGCTTGTGCTTTTTGACTTCGACCAGCTGGCCAGCGGCTTCGAGGTCGGCGACCACGGCTTTGCGGGCCACGAAGCGGTCCAGGCCACGGTATTTCTCGGGCGCGTTGTCGTTGACGGTGGCGTCGAGATGGAGCACGCAGATCATGTCCAGCTTGTGGCGCTGGCCCACTGCGTAGTCGTTGGTGTCGTGTGCGGGGGTGACCTTGACCACGCCTGTGCCGAATTCCTTGTCCACGTACTCGTCGGCAATCACGGGGATGGTGCGGCCGCACAGCGGCAGATTCACCTGCTTGCCGATCAGGTGTTTGTAGCGTTCGTCTTCGGGGTGGACCATCACGGCCACGTCGCCCAGCAGGGTCTCAGGCCGGGTGGTGGCCACGGTCAGGCTGCCGGACCCATCGGCCAGGTCGTAGCGGATGTGCCACATCGAGCCGTCTTCTTCCTCGCTCTCGACTTCGAGGTCAGACACCGCGCTCATCAGCACCGGGTCCCAGTTCACCAGGCGCTTGCCACGGTAGATCAGGCCTTGCTCGTAGAGCTTCACAAAGGTCTCGGTTACCACCTTGGACAGCTTGTCGTCCATGGTGAAGTACTCGCGGCTCCAGTCCACGCTGTCGCCCATGCGGCGCATTTGACTGGTGATGGTGTTGCCCGATTGCTCTTTCCACTCCCAGACCTTGCTCACAAAGTTTTTGCGTGCTTCAGCAGGCGTGGGGCCCATGTCGTGGCGGCTGATGCCTTGACCCTGCAGCTGGCGTTCCACCACGATCTGCGTGGCGATGCCCGCGTGGTCGGTGCCGGGAATCCAGGCGGTGTTGAAGCCCATCATGCGGTGGTAGCGCGTGAGCGAGTCCATGATGGTCTGGTTGAACGCATGACCCATGTGCAGCGTGCCCGTCACGTTGGGCGGGGGCAGCTGGATGGCGAAATTCTTGCCAGCGGCGGCGGCCTGCGTGTCCGCTTGCGAGGTGCCACGGAAACCGGCCACGCCGTAGCCGCGCTTTTCCCACTCGGGGCCCCAATGGGCCTCGAGTGCGGCGGGTTCAAAAGACTTGGACAGGCTCTCCAGGCCGGGCTGTTGGACTGGGGTGGCAGGCGTGGTGCTCATGGTGGGTAAAGATCAGACGGGAAACCCGGGATTTTACCGGCCGGCTCTGGCAAACTCGAGGCCTAACCAGGTTCAAAGCAAAAGCAGGAGAAAGCCATGACGACACTCAAAGGATCACGCACAGAGCAGGCTTTGCGCGATGCGTTTGCCTGGGAGTCGCAGGCCAACCGCCGCTATGTGTATTTTGCCAACCAGGCCGAAGAGGAGGGGCATGCCGATCTGGCCGCCTTGTTTCGCTCTTCTGCCCAGGGCGAGACAGGCCACGCCATGGGGCACCTGGAGTTTTTGCAACAGGTGGGCGACCCGGTCACTGGCCTGCCCATAGGCAACACCTTGCACAACCTCGCTTCTGCCCTGCACAGCGAGATCCGCGAGTCTACCGAGATGTATCCCGCCATGGCCAAGGTGGCCCGCGAAGAAGGATTTAATGACGTGGCTGACTGGTTCGAGACCCTGGCCAAGGCGGAGCATTCACACGCCCAGCGCTACGCCCGCGCCCTCGAAACCCTCAAGCAGGACTGATCGCAGCCCAGTTCAGCGCATACCGATGCGTGCATCCGGGCCAAACACGGCAGCCGCCTCTTTGGGCAGGCAGCGCCAGTATTGGCCCACGGCCTGCACCTGACCTTTCAATTCGGCCGCCGCGTGCCAAGCCCAGCGCGGGTTGTACAAAAACGGGCGTGCCAAAGCCACCAGGTCGGCATCGCCACGCTGCAAAATGGCCTCAGCTTGCTGGGCACCTGTGATCATGCCCACGGCCATGGTCGGCAAGCCGGCCGTGGCCTTGACGGCTTTGGCCAGCGGTACCTGGTACTCGGGACCCAACGGGATTTTTTGCAGGGGCGACACACCGGCAGAGGAAATGTGCACAAACTGCGCACCCGCGGCCTTGAGGCGGCGGCTCAGCTCGCTGGTTTGCTCCACGTCCCAGCCGCCTTCGACCCAGTCGGTGGCCGAAATGCGCACACCCAGCACGCCGCCAAACACCTGGCGCACGCGGCCAAACACATTCATCACAAAGCGGATGCGGTTGTCAAAACTGCCGCCGTAAGCGTCATCGCGCTGGTTGGCCAGGGGCGAGAGGAACTGGTGCATCAAGTAGCCGTGGGCGGCGTGCAGCTCAATGGCTTCAATGCCCATGGCCTGGGCGCGTTGGGCGGCGTCCACAAAGTCCTGCTCAATGCGTTTGATGTCTTGCAGCGAGAGCGCTTGCGGCGGTGCCTCTTGCGGCAAATGCGGCAGGGCGCTGGGCCCCCAAGTGGGCCATCCGCCCTCTGCCGGGGATAGCAGCATGCCACCGCGCCAAGGCACTTCGCTGGAGGCTTTGCGCCCCGCATGGCCCAGCTGGATACAGACCGGCATGTGAGGAGCCAGGGCACGCGCACGATGCAAATGGTCTTTCAAGGCCATGGCGGTTTCGTCGTCCCACAAGCCCAGGCAGCCGGGGCTGATCCGGCCTTCGGGCGAGACTGCGGTGGCTTCGATGGTGAGCAAGCCAGCGCCGCTGTTGAGCAGATTGGCCCAATGAAACAGGTGCCAGTCGATGGCTTGGCCGTCGCGCGCCGAATACTGGCACATGGGCGCAATCACGATGCGGTTGGGCAGGGTCAGGGACCCGGCGGGGGTTTCAAAAGTGAAGGGGGTAAACAGCAGGCTCATGGCGATATCTTAGGTGGCGTGCAGACTTTATCGGTCGTTTGTGTGACAGAGGTGGGCCAGACGCCCCAATGGGTGTCCAGCGGGGCAAACACCTGCAGGGCTTGGCCAGAGACGGGGTGCGCCATCTCCAGCTGCAGCGCGTGCAACCAAAGCCGTTGCAGGCCCAGGTGCGCAGCCACCGCCCGGTTGAGCGGGCCTTTGCCATGGGTGGCGTCGCCAATGATGGGGTGGGCGATGTGCTTGGCGTGCCGGCGCAGCTGGTGGCGGCGGCCCGTGAGGGGGCGCAGCTCCACTTCAGCCCAGCGCAAGCCTGGAAAAGCACCTTGGGCGATGGGGAGCTCGCCCCGGCGCAGGGTGCGCAGGCGGGTTTGTGCGGTTTGTACTTCTTCGCGCTGACTGCGCATGTCGTCGGGCATGCGTTTGAGAGGGTGGTCGATGAACAGCTCGTCGACCGGCCAGCCGCGCACCATGGCGCGGTAGGTTTTGTGCAGTCCCTCGCCGCTTTCAAAGGCCTGGCCCAGGGTGCGGGCCACGTCCGCACTCAGCGCAAACACCAAAACTCCGCTGGTGCCCTTGTCCAGCCGATGCACGGGCCAGACCCTCTGGCCGATCTGGTCGCGCAAGGTTTGAAGCACAAAGCGCGATTCCCCCTTGTCCAGCGGGGTGCGATGCACCAGCCAGCCGGGCGGTTTGTTCACGACGGCGAGATAATCGTCCAGGTAAAGGATATCGAGCATGTTGTTCTTATTGTCACCCGCCAAATCGCTGGACTACGAAACACCCGTGGGCGCTACACACCCGGATTTGCCGCACACGCTGCCGCACTTTGCCGCGCAGGCGGCTGAGTTGATCGAGGTGTTGCGGCCCTATTCGCCGCAGCAGATTGCCGAGTTGATGGACCTGAGTGATGCGCTGTCGGTGCTGAACGTGGCGCGTTACGAGGCCTGGTGTCCGAAATTCACCGCCAAAAACGCCAAGCAGGCGGTGCTCGCCTTCAATGGTGACGTGTACGAAGGCCTGGATGCCAAAACCCTGAATGTCAAACAACTGGACTGGGCGCAGGACCATGTCTGCATTCTCAGTGGCCTGTACGGTGTGCTTCGCCCGCTGGACTGGATGCAGCCTTATCGCCTGGAAATGGGCACTTCCCTGAAAAACCCCAAGGGCAACAACCTCTACAAATTCTGGGGCTCGCAGATTGCTGAGTATTTGAATGAGCGCCTGGCCAAGGACAAGCGCCCAGTCATCATCAACCTGGCCTCGCAGGAGTATTTCAAGTCGGTGGACCGCAAAACGCTGCAGGCCCGTGTGGTCGAGTGCGTGTTTGAAGACTACAAGGGCGGCAAGTACAAGGTCATCAGTTTCAACGCCAAGCGTGCGCGCGGCCTGATGGCGCGTTGGGCCATCACGCACAAAGCCAAAAAACCCGAAGACCTGCTGGCCTTTGACCGCGAAGGCTATGCTGTTGACAAGGCGGCGTCCGAGCCGGACCGACTGGTGTTTCGTCGCCAACTGGAATCATGAACATGTCGAATACTCCCGAGCAATCTCAGCTGGGCAAGGCCAGCAGTTATGTAGATCAGTACGATGCCAGTCTGCTGTTCCCGATTCCTCGTCAAACCAAGCGTGATGAAATCGGTGTAACGGGTCGGCCGGTGTTTTTGGGTGCTGATTTGTGGACCGCGTTTGAAGTGTCCTGGCTCAACACCAAGGGCAAGCCACAGGTGGCCATTGCGCACTTCACCATTCCGGCTGAGAGTACGCACATCGTCGAGAGCAAGTCCTTCAAGCTCTACCTCAACAGCTTCAACAACACACGTTTTGAATCGCACGATGAAGTCAAGGCGCGATTGCGTACCGACATCAGCGCCGCCATCTGGCACGGCAGTGCCGTCATGGCCAGCGCAGGCGTGACGCTGCTCTTGCCTGAGCAGTTTGACGCTGAGCCGGTGCATGAACTTGACGGCCTGAATCTGGACAGACTGGATGTGGAGTGCACCCGCTACCAGCCTGCACCCGAATTGCTGACCACCAACACTGCTGAAGCTCCGGTGACCGAAACGCTGGTGAGCCACCTGCTCAAGAGCAATTGCCTGGTGACGGGGCAGCCCGACTGGGGCAGTGTGCAGATCAGCTACAGCGGCCACCAGATCGACCAGGCCGGGCTGCTGCAATACATCGTGAGTTTCCGCAACCACAACGAATTCCACGAGCAGTGCGTGGAGCGCATATTCATGGATATCTGGACGCGTTGCAAACCCACGCAGCTGACGGTGTACGCACGTTACACGCGCCGCGGCGGGCTGGACATCAACCCCTGGCGCAGCAGCGCACCTGCGGCGTTGCCACCGAATGTACGCACGGCGCGGCAGTGATCCAGCACCGATGAACGACATTCGTTCGCTGGCCAGTCGGCTCAACCAGGACTGTGCTTGTTACTCGCTTGACATGGACAAGCTGCAGCAGTCCTTGCGGGTCGACTCGGTGTTGTCAGCGTGGTGGCCACACTGGCAAAGTACCCATGCACATCTGTTTTCCGGCACGGGTCTGTTCGTCAGTCAGCACCAGCTGCAGGACATGCAGGAGGCGGTGCGGGTTTTGCACCAAGTGATGGTTTCGCCAGCTTGGCGTGTGCATGCATGGGCGCAGGCTCCCGAGGTGGCACGTACCGAACGGGGGCCGCAGGGAGTGTTCATGGGCTACGACTTTCATCTGACCGAGTCCGGCCCCAAGCTCATTGAGATCAATACCAACGCTGGTGGTGCCATGTTGAGTTTGGCCCTCACGCGGGCACAGCGGGCCTGCTGTGACGCAGCCAGTGACTGGTTGAACCCGGCAACCGATGTGGGTTCGCTGGAGCGGCGCTGGGTGGACATGTTTGCGCAGGAGTGGAGTCTGCAACGTCCAGGGCAGGCATTTCTGTCGCCATCAGGAGAGATCCGGACGCTTGCCATCGTTGACGAAGACCCGTCGCGGCAATACCTTTATCCGGAATTTTTGTTGTTCCAGGACTTGTTTCGGCAAGCAGGCGTGCAAGCGCTGGTGCTGGCACCGCATGAGTTGAACTGGGCCGAGGGCCATTTGCAGCACCAGGGGCGCAACGTTGACATGGTGTACCTGCGTTTGACCGATTTTTATCTGGAGGCGCCCGAACATGCCGCATTGCGTCAGGCCTGGCAGGCCGGTGCCAGCGTGTTCACGCCCAACCCCGATATCCATGCCCTGCATGCCCACAAGCGACACTTGGTGGCGTTGGGCGATGCCGGATTTTGCGCCGGGTTGGGGTGTACAGCATCTGATCTGGCCGTGCTGCAACGGACGGTGCCACCTGCACAGCTGCTGACGCCTGAGAATGCCGATGCCCTGTGGGCCGAGCGTAAAGGCTATTTCTTCAAACCGCTGGCTGGCTATGGGTCCAAAGCGGCTTATCGGGGCGACAAGCTGACCACCAAAACCTGGTCGCAACTGGTGCATGGCACCCATATGGCCCAGGCCTTGGTGGCCCCGAGTCAGCGTGTGGTGATGGTGGGTGATGAGCGCAAGGCACTCAAGGCTGATGTGCGGGCTTATGCCTACCAAGGTCAGGTGCAGCTGTTTGCGGCCCGTTTGTACGATGGTCAAACCACCAACTTCCGCAGCGATGGGGGTGGCTTCGCGCCGGTGTTTGTGACGCCAACGTGAGGCCGCACCGTTCATTCGTCCGTCAACAGTAATTGAATTTGTCCGAGTTCTACGGTCTCATGGGGGCTGGCGAGTGCGGTTTCTGTGTTGAGCAGTGAGCCCACACGCACACCCAGCAGGCGGATGCGGCGCGTCAGGTCTACTCGCTTGAGACATTGTCCGGCTACTTGTCGGATGCGCTTGGCGCTGGCCGTGTGGTCCTCTGTGCTCTGGTCGCGCGTGACCGCCTGGAAATTGTCATAGCGGATCTTGATGCCGATGGTACGGCCTTTGTAGCCCTTGCGCTGCAGGTCGGCGGCCACCTGTTCGCACAAGCGGGTGAAGATGACGCCCAGTTCGATACGGTCGTGCACTGCGTGCAGGTCGCGCTCGAACGTGGTCTCACGGCTCATGCTGACGGGCTCGCTCTCGGTCACCACTGGCCGGTCATCACGGCCCCAGGCGGCATCGTGTAGCCAGGCGCCGTAGCTTTTGCCAAAGTGCTGCATCAGCCAGGGTAACTCGTGTTCGGCGAGCTGGCCAATGGTTTCAATGCCCTGGGCCTTGAGCTTCTCGTCGGCCTTGGGCCCGATGCCATTGATCTTGCGGCAGGGCAGTGGCCAGATCAGGCCTTGCAAATCCTGTTCCTGCACGATGGAAATGCCGTTGGGCTTGTTGAACTCGCTGGCCATCTTGGCGATCAGTTTGTTGGGCGCTACGCCGATCGAGCAGGTCAGTCCCGTGGCGTCAAAAATGCTTTTCTGGATCAAACGCGCCAGCACGCGCCCGCCTTCGCGCTGGCCGCCTTCATCAGGCCCATGGCCGAGCCAATGCCGAACTGCCGCGCCGCGTAGGTGGCGGTGGTGATGACGCCGCGTCCGGTGTAGCCCGACAGGCGCGGGAAAAGGGCCAAAGGAATGTCGGACAGGCGGTCGTTGAAATTCTCGCTTGTCCAGTCGTCTTCGGGGTAGGCGGTTTGCAGCTTGCCCAGCAGGTCGTCTTCCTTGCGGCGGCCTCCGCCAATGACCACCGGCAGTCCTTTGAGCTGCGGATAGCGCATGAGCTCGCAGGAGGCGTAAAACGCGTCCATGTCCAGGTGAGCGATGCGTCGCACCATGTGTGGGGCCGGGGCGTCCCGGTGATCGGGTTACAGGGCCTTGTTGACCAAGGCGCCCTGGAACAGCCAGGGCAGGCGCGGGCCTTGCTCGTTGGGCACGCCGCCTTTGTTTTCCACGCTGATGGCCAGCGAGGTCGCACCTTGCAGCTGCTCAGTCGTGGCAGACATGGCAACGGCTTTGAATTTGCTCTCGACCACGCCCAGAGATTGCGGCGCTTGATGGGGGCGCATCGCCCACAGCTGCATGCTGTCTTCGCGGCCTTCCTTGACAGCGTTCAGGCGCTCCAGCTGCAATTGCTTGGCCACAGGGTCATAGGTGACCAGCATGGCCGGTTTTTGATCCTGGTCCATGAGCACAGCCAGCTGCCGGATTTGCGGCAACTGGGACAACTTGCTTTGCAAGTGGCCAATGTGCGCTTGCAGCTGAACATAGAGGCTGATGGTTGCAGTCAATCCAATCGACAGCACCAGCAACAAAACGATCGACAGGGCGCGCCACCAACGGCTCACCCCCGGGCGGGTAGGGCTAGAAGTCATGCGCCGATCTTAACGGCAGCAAGATCGTTCGCCCTTGATCCAGGTTCAGGCGATCGGATAAGTGCCGGGTAGCAGAATGCCCGTGTCCACATTCTGGATGTTGGTGTGCCCGCAAAACGCCATGGTCACATCCAGCTCTTTGTGAATGATCTGCAGGGCCTTGGTGACGCCCGCTTCACCCATGGCGCCCAGACCATAGACCATGGCTCGGCCGATCATGGTGCCCTTGGCACCCAGGGCCCAGGCCTTGAGCACGTCCTGGCCGCTTCGAATGCCGCCGTCCATCCAGACCTCGATCTGACTGCCCACGGCCGCCACGATGGCCGGCAGGGCTTCGATGCTGCTGGGCGCGCCGTCGAGCTGGCGACCACCGTGGTTGCTCACCACAATCGCGTCGGCACCGCTGGCTACGGCCAGTTTGGCATCTTCCACATCCATGATGCCCTTGAGAATGAGCTTGCCGCCCCATTGCTTCTTGACCCAGGCCACATCGTCCCAGTTGAGCGTCGGGTCAAACTGCTCGTTGGTCCAGGAGGCCAGCGAGTTCATGTCGGTCACGGCTTTCACATGACCGACCAGGTTGCCAAAGGTGTGGCGCTTGGTCGTGGCCATGCCCAGGCACCAACGGGGCTTGGTCATCAGATTGATGATGTTGGCAATGGTCGGACGGGGCGGGGCGGTCAGGCCGTTTTTCAGGTCTTTGTGGCGCTGGCCAATCACCTGCAAATCGAGCGTGAGCACCAGCGCGCTCACATTGGCCGCCTTGCAGCGGTCGATCATGCGGGCCATGGCATCGCGGTCGCGCATCATGTAGAGCTGAAACCAGAAGGGTGCTTGGGTGTGCGCGGCGATGTCTTCGATGGAGCAGATGCTCATTGTCGACAGGGTGAAGGGGATGCCGAACTTCTTGGCGGCCATGGCGGCGTGCATTTCACCGTCGGCGTGCTGCATGCCGGTCAGGCCCACGGGGGCAATGCACACGGGCATTTTGGTATCGATGCCGACCATCTTCGTGGCCGTCGTGCGGTTTTCCATGTTCACGGCCACGCGCTGGCGAAGCTTGATCTTGTGGAAGTCGCTTTCGTTGGCGCGGTAGGTGCCCTCGGTCCAGGAGCCGCTGTCGGCATAGTCATAGAACATGCGCGGCACGCGTTTTTCGGCCAGAACGCGCAGGTCTTCGATATTGGTGATCACGGGCATGACAGCTATCTCCAGGGTGGATGTTTTGATGATTCTTGCATGGTAGCCTCGTGTTTGTCTGTCCGCTGTGAAACACCACCTTCGGACTTTGAAATTTCTTTCAGCACGAAAGCCACCCCATGAATCTGGCCCATTTGCTCGACCGACAAGCCCGCCAGCATCCCGAGCGCGCCGCCGTGTTCGAGGCCGATCGCCTGCGCGCCACCTACGGACAGTGGGCTGAGCGCAGTGCCCGGCTGGGTGCGCACTTGCTGGCGCAGGGCCTGGCGCCTGGTGACCGGGTGCTGCTGTTCATGCGCAACCACCCCCGTTATCTGGAGTTCCTGTTCGGTTGCTGGTGGGCGGGTTTGGTTGTTGTGCCGGTCAACAACAAGCTGCACCTGAAAGAGGTGCAGTGGATTGTGGACAACGCGCAGGCCCGCTGGGCCTTTGTGACGCATGACTTGGTGCCAGATGGCGCTGTGTTGACCGGGCTCGATGGCGTGACCGAGGCAGACAGTGCACAGGCCGATGCCTGGCTGAACGCAGGCGAGCCTTTGTCTGCCTTGGCACACCGCCAAGCCGATGACACCGCATGGTTGTTCTACACCAGCGGCACCACAGGCCGCCCCAAAGGCGTGATGATCACGCACCGCAATTTGCTGACCATGGGCCTGGGTTACTTTGTGGATGTGGACGCGGTGGCCGCTCAGGATGCCATTGTGTACGCCGCGCCCATGTCTCACGGGGCGGGCTTGTATGCGATACCGCATCTCATGGCTGGAGCTCGACACGTGGTGCCCGCATCAGGCGGCTTTGATGCTGCCGAGCTGTATGCATTGGGCTTGCAGGTTGGCCCCCTGTCGCTGTTTGCTGCACCCACCATCGTCAAACGTCTGGTCGATGAGGCCGAGGCCCAGCGCTACAGCCCCGAGCGCTGTGCGCAGTCTTTCAAGACCATTGTGTACGGCGGCGCGCCCATGTATGTCGCAGACATTGAACGTGCGCTGCGCACCATGGGGCCGCGCTTTGTGCAAATTTACGGCCAGGGCGAAAGCCCGATGACCGGTACTGTGTTGTCCCGCGCGCACCTGGCTGATGTGCAGCACCCGCAGCATTTACAGCGCATCGCCACGATTGGTGTGGCACAAACACCGGTGCGTGTTCGTGTGGCCGATGCGCAGGGGCACGATGCTGCCTTGGGCGAGGTGGGTGAAGTGCTGATCGCGGGCGATAGCGTAATGGCTGGTTACTGGCGTAACCCGGAAGCTACCGCCGCTGCTATCAGGGACGGTTGGCTGTGGACGGGGGACATGGGCAGCCTGGATGCCGATGGTTTCTTGACCCTTAAAGACCGCAGCAAGGACTTGATCATCAGTGGCGGCTCCAACATTTACCCGCGCGAGGTGGAAGAGGTGTTGTTGACGGCGCCCGGTGTGGCTGAAGTTTCCGTGGTGGGCGCGCCGGACCCGGAATGGGGCGAGGTGGTCGTGGCCTTTGTCGTTGCAGATGCTGGTGCCAGCCTGAACACGTCAGAGCTGGATGCGCATTGCATGGCGCACATTGCGCGATTCAAGCGCCCCAAGCGTTACGAATTTGTGGATGCGCTGCCCAAGAACAACTACGGCAAGGTGCTCAAAACAGAGTTGCGCGCCCGCCTGCAGGTCTGAAAGCGGTCAGTGGCTGCAGCTGACGCTGCCGCAGCCCGACATGCTCACGCTTTGAATCTTGCTGGGGTCGGCCACGGTTTCGGTGACGGCGTCAAAGCCCACGTTTTTCATGTGCTGCGCCAGGCCCGCGTCCATGCTGGCGGCGTGGCCCGGGAACCATTCGGCCAGCGCTTCGGCCAGGCGGGTGATGATTTCGGTGTCACCCGCTTCGTAGTGCACTTGCACGGCGCGCATGGTTTCCAGAATCGTGTTGTGGTGTTCGGCGTGGCAGTTTTCAGCCGAAAAACCGGTGGCGACCATCCATCGCTCTTCCTGGGCAAAGTGCTCCACTGTGTGCTGCAAGAACTTCTGGTACAGCGGCAGCTGCTGATCCTGAGGCGTGCCCAGGATCTCGTTGAGCATGTCGGTGAATTCCTTGTGGGTCTCGTCCATACGGGCGTCGCCCGTGTGCAGGGACTGGGTCCAGGGCAGACCGTTGGCGGGAATGGCAGTGCTGAGATGGGTATCCATACCCGAATTATCCACCTTGCTCTTGCAGCACCCCGGCGCTGCATGAGCAAGATCGGGTGGTTTTACTGTGCGACGGCTTCGACGGCGATATCGATGCGCACGTCATCACCCACGTAAGGGGCGTACTTGCCGGCATTGAATTCGGAACGCTTGATGGTGGTGAAAGCGTTGGCGCCCAGGGCGGGTTTCTTCATCATGGGGTGGGGCATGGCCTGGAAGCTGGTGACTGTCAGTGTCACGGGCTTGGTCACGCCTTTGATGGTCAGGTTGCCTTCAATGCTCTTGGGCTTGTCGCCTTCGAACACGACTTTGGTGGACTTGAAGGTGGCGGTAGGGAACTTGGCGGTGTCGAGGAAGTCTTCGCCTTGGATGTGTCCATCAAACACTTCAAAGCCGGTGTTGACCGATTTCATGTCGATGCTGATGTCCACGCTGCCAGTTTTGGCTTCGGCATCGAACACGACCTTGCCACTGGTGTTCTTGAAGCTGCTCAGCTGGGTGGAGTAGCCGAAGTGCGAGTATGAAAAACGCGGGAAGGTGTGGCTGCCGTCGACGTTGTAGGTCACAGGCGCAGCGATGGCGCTGCCAGCCATGGCGGCGAACAGAGCGGTGGCGAGGGTCAGTTGCTTGAAGGATTTCATGGTTGCTCCAGGTTGAAAAATCATTTGAGGTTGAGGTTGAAATTCACGGTGATCTCGTTGGCCACGACATCGAACTTGGCCCACATGCCTTCGCCGATGGCGTAGTCGGCGCGCTTGAGCACAAAGCTGCCTGTCAATGCGCCTTGCGGTGAGAGCTTGAGTGGGGCTTGCAGTTCGCGGCTTTGACCCTTGATGGTGAGCTGGCCCGTGGCTTCGTACTGGTTGGTGCCGGTCGCCTTGAGGCTTTTGAGCACAAAGCTGGCCTTGGGGTATGCAGCCACGTTGAACCAGGATTTGCCCACCACTTCGTCGTCGGCTTCGCTCGAGCCGGTGTCGATGCTGGCCAGGTCGATGTCGATCCTGCCTTTGGCCTGAGCGGGCTTGGCTGTGTCCAGGTTCACTTGCGCAGTGAACTTTTTGAACTTGCCGTCCATGCCGACGCCCATTTGTTTGTAGCTAAAGGTCACGCTGCTTTTTTCGGGTGCAACAGCCTGGAAGGTGGCAGCGTTGGCGCCGGCCAGTGAGGCGCTGAGTGCGGCGCCAAGCGCCAGGGTGGTGATGAGGTGTTTCATGATGTTGATCCTTAGCGCATGCGGCGCAGGGTGTCGTCTTTGAGCACAAAGTGGTGCCACAGTGCAGCGCCTACATGGCCAGCGAGGGTGAGCATGAGCGTAATGTTCAAGCCCTTGTGCACCAATTGCAGCAAGTTACCGAGTTCCTTGTCGCGGCCAAGCAGGTCAGGAATTGGCAACACGCCAAACCAGACGGTTTGCACGCCCTTGGCCGAGCTCATCAGCCAGCCACTCAGCGGGATCACCACCATGAGTGCGTACAGCGCGGCGTGGCCCGTATGGGCAGCCAGGCGCATCAGCGGCGACATGGCCTCAGGCAGAGCGGGCGGGCGGTGCGTGAGGCGCCAGGCCAAGCGCAGCCAGACCAGCAAGAAAGCCGTCACGCCAGCCCATTTATGCCAGGAGTACAACTGCAGTTTTTCAGGCGACAGCGGCAACTCGTGCATGTAGATGCCCAACACCAGCAAGCCGATGATGAGCGCAGCCATCAACCAGTGCAGGCCTTTGGCGACAGGGGTGTAAGTGGAATTCATTTTTTCCTCAATGAAACGTATAGCCGTCCATGGCGATCACGTGGTCGTAAATGCCGCGGTAAAACGCTTGGGGCTGAGCGCCAGGGCCGGCAGCGCCCAGGGCGGTGAATAAGGGCAGCAAGTGCTCGTCGCGCGGGTGGGCGCGGCTGCCTGCGGTCTGGGTTTGGCGGTAGTTCAGCAGGGCATCGGCTTGGCCGCCGATCATTTGCGCGTGGATCCAGTCGGCGAACTGTTGCACGTAGTCGGGCGTGGGTTGGCCGGTCATGCTGATGATCTGCCAGTCGCGCAGGTTATGCGTCACGTTGCCCGAAGCCACGATCAAAAAACCTTGTTCAGCCAGGGGCGCCAGGGCCTGGCCCACGCGGTAGGCGTGCACCGGGCCGCCGTGGTGCTGCACCGACAGGGGCACCACCGGCACATCGGCATCGGGGAACATCTGGCGCAGCGGTACCCAAGCCCCGTGATCCAGGCCACGGTTCGCATCGGTGTCCACGGGCAGGCCTGAGGCTTGCAGGGCTTGCACCACTTGCTGCGCAGCCTCGGGGCAGCCGGTGGCGGGGTATTGAATCTGGAACAGGCGCGCGTCAAAACCGCCAAAGTCATGGATGGTTTCCAGACGCGTTGCAGTGCCCACAGTCGGGACGGCTGTTTCCCAGTGCGGACTGACGACCACGATGGCACGTGGAGCTGTCAGGCGCGCAGCAACATCGCTCATGGCGCTGCCTGCTGCACCGGGTTGGAGTGCAAACATCGGGGAACCATGCGGCACAAACAAGACATTGCGAAGAGTGTTCATGGGGGTGAACTGTAGAGTTCCATGGTGAATAGAAAAACCACTTAATCAACACATCTTTGTTGCACAATTGGCAACAATGGATAAATTAGACGCAATGCAAACCTTTGTGCGGGTGGCTGAGGCCGGCAGCTTTATTGCCGTGGCCAACCAGCTTGGGGTGGCCCGTTCGGTCGTGACGCGCCAGGTGGCGGCGCTCGAAACACACCTGGGCAGCAAGCTGATCACCCGCAGCACCCGCAGCCTGAAGCTGACGGCAGCGGGGGCGGCCTATCTGGAAAAGTGTCGCGTCATCCTGAACATGGTGGATGCGGCGGAATCCAGCCTGCAGCAAGAAAAAACGGATGTGCGTGGGCGCATTCGGCTGGGTTTGCCGTTGTCCCATGGTTTGCAAGTGCTCATGCCCTTGTTGCTGGATTTTGCGCAGCTGCACCCAGGCATCGAGCTGCAGATGGACTTGTCTGACCAGCGCAGTAATTTGATTGAAGACGGTATCGATCTGTCGATTCGCATCACGGCGCAGCTGCAACCCGGCGACATCGTGCGCAAGCTGGGGCAGTGCCGCCTGCTGACAGTGGCCTCACCCGCTTACTGGGCCGCGCATGGGGTGCCGCAAGATCCCAGGCAGTTGGTGCACCACGAGGCCTTGGTCTATACCAGCGGCGGGCAGCAGCTGAGTTGGCTGTATCAAATCGATGCGCAGGCCGTGACCGTGCCTGTACGCGGGCGCATCAGTGCCAACAACGGCGCTGCGCTGATGCAGGCAGCGGCCAAAGGCATGGGGGTGACGGTGCAACCCGACTTCATTGCGCAGCCCTGGCTGGACAGTGGCGAGGTGCGCGAAGTCCTTGGCGACTTTGCGCGCGAGCCGCTGGGCATTTATGCGGTTTTGCCCAGCAACCGCTATGTGCCGCAGCGGGTCAGCTTGTTGATTGAGCATCTGGCCAGCGCACTGCGAGACCAGGCACCTGAAAAATAGACTTTAGCCCGCCAGCCCCACGAACACGTTTTGCACGTCGTCGCACTCGTCTACCGTGGCCAGAAACTCTTCCACCTCGGACATGGCCTCGGCACCCAGACTGGCCGGGTCGATGGGGTTCTTGGGCTTGTAGCCCAGCTTGGCCGACAGCACATTGAAGCCCTGTGCAGGCAGGGCGCGGCTGACCAGGTCCAGATCGGCAGGGTCGGTGATGAACAGCGTGCTGCCTTCGTCGCCGGGTTCCAGGTCCTGCGCGCCGGCTTCGATGGCGGCCATTTCGGGGTCGGCATCCTTGGAGGTTGGCTCGGCCTCGATCATGCCCACATGGTCAAAGTCCCACGACACCGAGCCTGAGGTGCCCTGTTGTCCTTTGCGGAAGATGACGCGCATGTCCGATGCGGTACGGTTCACGTTGTCGGTCAGGCATTCGATCATGACCGGTACGCGGTGCGGGCCAAAGCCTTCGTACATCACGCGGTCGAAGTTGACGGCTTCACCCGTCAGGCCCGCGCCTTTCTTGATGGCGCGGTCCACCGTGTCTTTGGGCATGGACACCTTGCGGGCCTGCTCCAGCACCATGCGCAAGCGGGCATTGGCGTTGGGGTCGGCGCCGTTGCGCGCGGCCATCATCAGGTCTTTGGCGAGGCGGCCAAACAATTTGCCGCGTGCATCGGCGGCTTGCGCCTTGCCTTTGGCTTTCCACTGTGCGCCCATGGCGGTCTCCTTGTTTATTGCAGACGGCTGCGGTGACGCGCGATCTGCGCCTTGACCTGTGCCGGGGCGGTGCCGCCCAGCGTGTTGCGGGCTTCGAGCGAGCCGCGCAGGCTCAGGCAGTGGTAGACGTCGTTCTCAATCGCGGGGTGAAAGCCCTGCAGCACGGCCAGCGGCAATTCCGAGAGGTCGCAGTTGTGGCTGGTGGCGGCCTTGACGGCGTGGGCCACGGTTTCGTGCGCGTCGCGGAAGGGCAGGCCCTTCTTGACCAGGTAGTCGGCCAGGTCGGTGGCGGTGGCGTAGCCTTTTTTGGCGGCGTCTTCCATGGCCTGTGCGTTGACGGTGATGCCGCCTTCCTTGACGCCCGTGGCCGGGTTCAGCTGGCCGCCCACCATCTCGCAGAAGATGCGCAGCGTGTCCTTGAGCGTGTCCACCGTGTCGAACAGCGGCTCCTTGTCTTCCTGGTTGTCCTTGTTGTAGGCCAGGGGCTGGCCTTTCATCAGGGTGATCAGGCCCATCAGGTGGCCGACCACACGGCCGGTCTTGCCGCGGGCGAGTTCGGGTACATCGGGGTTTTTCTTCTGCGGCATGATGCTGGAGCCGGTGGTGAAACGGTCAGCGATCTTCACAAAGCCGAAGTTCTGGCTCATCCACAAAATCAGCTCTTCCGACATGCGGCTGATGTGCACCATGCACAGGCTTGCCGCAGCGGTGAATTCGATGGCAAAGTCACGGTCGCTCACGCCGTCCAGGCTGTTCTGGCTGACCTGCGGGTTGCCCTGTGCATCGACCATGCCCAGCGTGCGGGCCACGCGCTCGCGGTCCAGCGGGTAGGTGGTGCCGGCAAGAGCCGCCGAGCCCAGCGGCAGGCGGTTGGTGCGGCGGCGCACATCGGCAAAGCGCTCGGCGTCGCGGGCAAACATTTCCACATAAGCCAGCAGGTGGTGCGCAAAGCTCACGGGCTGCGCCACTTGCAGGTGGGTGAAGCCGGGCAGGATCACGTCCACATTCTTTTCGGCCACATCGACCAGCGACTTTTGCAGGTCAGCCAGCAGCTCGATGATCAGGTCGGTTTCGCCACGCAACCACAGGCGCACATCGGTGGCGACCTGGTCGTTGCGGCTGCGGCCGGTGTGCAGGCGCTTGCCCGCGTCACCCACCAGCTGGGTCAGGCGCGCTTCGATGTTCAGGTGCACGTCTTCGAGGTCCAGCTTCCATTCAAAGGCGCCGGACTCGATTTCCTGCGTGATCTGGGCCATGCCGCGCTGGATGTCGGCCAGGTCGGGGGCAGAGATGATGCCCTGCGCAGCCAGCATGTCGGCGTGCGCCAGCGAGCCCTGGATGTCGGCCTGCCACAGGCGCTTGTCAAAGAACACACTGGCGGTGTAACGCTTGACCAACTCGCTCATCGGTTCGGAAAAGAGCGCAGACCAGGCTTGGGATTTTTTGTCGAGTTGGTTTGTCATAGTGCCCCGATTTTATCGGGTGCGCATCAACCCGTATTCCGCAACCCCGCCGCAATCCCGTTGATGCTGATGTGAATCCCGCGCTGCACGCGTTCATCGGCTTTGCCTTCACGGTAGCGACGCATCAGTTCGACTTGCAGGTGGTGCAGCGGGTCGATGTACGGAAAGCGGTGGCGAATCGACCGCGCCAGCGCCGGGTTGGCGATCAGGCGGTTCTTTTCACCGGTGATCTGTGCCAGGGCCTGCGCGGTGCGGTGCCATTCGGCTTCGATGGACGAAAAGATTTTTTTGCGCAGCTTGCTGTCGCTGACCAGTTCGGCGTAGCGCGAGGCCAGGGCCAGGTCGCTCTTGGCCAGCACCATGTCCATGTTGGACAGCAGGGTGCGGAAGAAGGGCCATTGGCGGTACATTTTTTGCAGCAGGGCCAGCGCGGCTTTGCGCTCGCTGGGGCCTTGCTGGTTCAAGAATCCTTCAATGGCCGAGCCAAAGCCGAACCAGCCTGGCAGCGTGACGCGGGCCTGGCCCCAGCTGAAGCCCCAGGGAATGGCTCGCAGGTCTTCAATGCGCTGGCTGGGTTTGCGCGAAGCCGGGCGTGAGCCGATGTTGAGTTCGGCCAGCTCGCGCAGCGGCGTGGCGCTGAAAAAATAGTCGGTAAAGCCCGCGGTTTCGTACACCAGCTGGCGGTAGGCGCGCATGCTGGCTTCGGACAGTTCGTCCGCCGCATCCAGAAACGCACGCGTGGCGGGCTTGGTGGGTTGCAGCAGCGTGGCCTCCAATGTGGCGGCCACCAGGGTTTCCAGGTTGCGGCGGCCGATTTCGGGGTTGGCGTATTTGGAGCCAATGACTTCGCCTTGCTCGGTCAGGCGAATCTGGCCGCGCACGGTGCCGGGGGGCTGGGCCAAAATGGCCTGGTAGCTGGGGCCGCCGCCACGGCCCACGGTGCCGCCACGGCCGTGGAACAGGCGCAGTTGAATGCCGTGGCTTTGTTCGAGTTTGTCAAACAGCTCCACCAAGGCAATCTCGGCGCGGTACAGCTCCCAGCTGCTGGTGAAGATGCCGCCGTCCTTGTTGCTGTCGCTGTAGCCCAGCATGATGTCTTGCTCGCCACCCGAGCGTGCCACCTGCGCGGCCACGCCGGGCAGGGCGTAAAAGTCACGCATGATGGGCGCGGCGTTGCGCAGGTCTTCAATGGTTTCGAACAGGGGCACCACGATCAGGTCGTGGCGGGCCTGGCTGTCGAGCGTGCCGTGCATGAGGCCGACTTCTTTTTGCAGCAGCAGCACTTCCAGCAAATCGCTCACGGTTTCGGTGTGGCTGATGATGTAGTGGCGAATCGCGTCAGCGCCGTAGGTCTGGCGCATGCGCAGCGCGGCTTCAAAAATGGCCAGTTCGCTGCGGGCATGTTCGCTGTAACTGGCGCTGGGCACACGCAGGGGGCGGGCGTCGTTGAGCAAGCCTACCAACAAGGCTTGTTTGACGGTTTCGTCCAGTCGGCTGTAGTCGGCTTCAATGCGGGCAGTGGCCAGCAGTTCGGCCACGACTTCTTCGTGTTTGTCCGAGCTTTGACGCAGGTCCACCGTGGCCAGATGAAAGCCGAACACTTCTACAG
>NZ_JAYPVP010000029.1:0-19215 GCF_038134685.1 Limnohabitans sp.
GCGCAGGTTTGAGGGATACCCCCCCCTTGTTCAATTTGCACGCACAAAAATTTGCGCAAGCCTCCGCATCTTGGGCGCCAGTCTGTAGAGATTCAGACCCCCTCCCCCCTCATGAAGGGGGCAGGCGGCGCATAGATGCCGTCTCTGAGGCGGTCTTCGCGTTGTGACAGGGCACGCACAGGCTTTGCAGGTTGGCGCGGTCAAAGCGCTCACCGCCCAACTTGACTGGAGTGATGTGGTCCACCACCTTGGCTGGCTGCAGAACACCTTTGCTTTGGCATCTGCAGCAAAGCGGGTTATCCCGTAGCACTGCTGCACGTGTGTTGCGCCAACGCACCGATTGATAGAAGCCCAGCTCCGTATCGAACCCACGCCGTGCACGCCCGTATTCACGGTGAACCTGTGACTGGTGATTGGCGCAGTAACCGGGCATCTGCAGCACCTGAGCGCAACCCGGATATCTGCATGGCGTTGGCGCACTTCGCGGCATCTCAATCGGCTTTCAAGGAATAAGCGACAGCTCGAAAAATTGACTTGGCTTCATCTTGAATCAGAGCGTCAATGCTCCACATCGAATCAACCACAAGGAGAAGCCAATGAAATCAAAACCACCCCTGGACAAACTGTTTGAACAGATTGCCAACGAACACCTGTACATCGAAACGCTGGAGACTCAGCACAGGGACCGACTGGACTTTCATGAAGTTGCGGTCTGGGGCGTCAAGTGCGCGCTGGCCGCTGCCTACGCCGCAGGACTTGCAGAAGCAAAAAAAGTACAAGCATCGGAAGCTCAATCATGAAACTCACGGACACCCAGCGCGGCTTGCTTGAAGCCGCTGCTATGCATCCCGACAAACAACTGACCAACTTCCCGGTCAACCTCAGAGGCGGTGCCTTGGCCAAGGTGATCAACGCCATGCTCAATGCCCGCTTGATCGAAAGCAGCAATCAAGCTCCAGATGTGTTTCAAATCACCACTGAGGGCATGCAGGCGATTGGAGCCACGCCTCAAGCCAAACCCGCAACACGTGAAGGCACCAAGCAGGCGGTTTTGATTGAACTGCTCAAGCGCCCCGAAGGCGCCACGCTGCCCCAGATGACCGAGGCCACGGGCTGGCAGGTGCACACAATTCGCGGAGCCATGGCCGGTGCCCTCAAGAAGAAACTGGGCCTGGAGATCACCTCAGAAAAGCAGACCGGCTCCGACCGCGTGTACCGCATCACCAACCCAACCGTTTAAGGCAAACATGAAAACCATCACCCTCACCATCGAATGCAAGCCCGAGACCATCAACTGGGATGGGCAGAAACTTCAGGTCGACAAGCTCAGCATCCGTCTGCCTTTTGGACGCAAACCCACAGACATCACAGACATCGCCGCCTCAGGCGACTACACGGTCTACGTGACTGACACCCGAGAGATGGAACCTGAAGAGTTTGATGGCTTTGCCATGAACCTCTACAAGTCACGCGACTGGCTCAAGGGCAAGGGTGGATATGTCGGTGATGGCCGACTGTGTGTGATGGTGCGTGCACCAGGTCGTCCTTACCTCTTTGTTGATCCATCTGGTGGCGATTACCCGCGTTATCTGGCACGTCTTGGCTGATCAGTTGCAGATATGCAACTGGTCAAACAAATTTGATGAAACGCTTTACTTCATCCCCAAGTAGAGCGTTCATGGAGCCATCGCAACAAGGAGCACCGACATGACTACCCTCACCGAAATCGAAGCCCAGTACAACGACCAGAATGCACTGGACGCCCTGATCACCGCCAGAAAAACACTGAAGTCTGCGATGTGTGAACTCGATCGGTACATCAGCCGCCTTGAGGGTTGCACCTCCCCTGCCGACAAAGCCAGTGTCATGAATTGGGCACTCAACCACCTCGCCTGCAACATCACCCCGAACCTGCGCCTGGACCTGATTGCCAACGCACAGGCCCAATACACACGCGCAGCCCAGATCGAACGGAGTGCAGCATGATGCCCACCACACAAAACGAAGCCTGGGGATTTTGGGGAACGATGGGAGGTCACGCCAGCGTGGCCTGGCCTGTTGCCATGCAACAGATCGCAGAGATCACAGGCGAGCCTCCTGAATCGGTCCGGGCATTTCTGGACAGCAAGCAAGGCAGGCACTTCGCCGGTTCGGTGCAGGACGGTCTGGCCGGTGGCCTTGCGATCAATGTAGCCGTCGCCCAAGCCATCGCCAAGTGGATGGATTGGAGGATCGGTCGCATCACCGCCAGGGAAACAGGCATCCCAAAAGGCCTGCCCTACCTGACCGGGTTTGTGATTCACTGTGGCTTGGATGAGGTCTGTTACTGAACCACAGGCTCTGTATTTTTAGATGTAGCGGCATTGACAAATGACACGCCATCGACCTCACGCACCGCCTGCTGGCCGGTGTAGTCTTCCCAGCGCTTGATGATCACATCCACGAACTTGGGATCGAGCTCAATGAGGCGGGCCTGACGCCCTGTCTTTTCACTGGCGATCAAGGTAGTCCCCGAACCTCCAAACAGGTCCAGAACGATGTCCCGGCTCTTCGAGGAATTCTTGATGGCCCGCTCGACCAGCTCGACCGGCTTCATGGTCGGGTGCAGGTCATTGACCCGGGGCTTGTTGTAGTTCCAGATGTCTGACTGGTCCCTGTCGCCGCACCAGAAGTGATCCGTGCCCTGTTTCCATCCATACAGGATGGGCTCGTACTGTCGCTGGTAATCCGCGCGCCCAAGCGTGAAAGTGTTCTTGGCCCAGATGATGAACGTGGACCACTTACCCCCTGCCTTGATCCAGGCTTTTTGCAGAGTATGCAGCTCGGACGAGCTCATGCACACGTAGCAGGCCCCCTTGGTAACCAGGAGCAGGTTCAGGCAGGCGTCGTAGAGAAACTGGAAGAAACCTTCCCCCAGATCGTCGTTCATGATGCGCCGGTCTTTGCCGCGCATCTTGTCCTTGGCACTGTTGCCGTAGTCCACGTTGTAAGGTGGATCGGTGAAGGCCATGTCGGCCAGTTGCCCGCCCATGAGGCGCTCCACGTCCGACAGGACGGTGGAGTCGCCACAAAGGAGGCGGTGGTTGCCGAGAATCCACAAGTCCCCAGGTCTGGAAACAGGATCTACTGGTGCTTCTGGGATTGCATCATCTTCAGTCAAACCACCGCCTGATTCGTCTCCGTTCAGAAGCTCCTCGAGCTCCTTGTCGGAGAAACCCATCAGGTCTAGATCGAAGTCCGCCGCCTTGAGCTCAGCCAACTCGAGTTTCAAGAGCTCGTCATCCCAGCCAGCGTTCTCGGCCAACCGGTTGTCGGCCAGGATGTAGGCCTTCTTCTGCTCGGGCGTCAGGTGCCCCAGCTCAATGACCGGCACCTCCTTGAGACCGAGCTTGCGCGCTGCCATCAAGCGACCGTGGCCAGCAATCAGGCCCTTGGCCCCGTCCGTGAGGATCGGGTTGGTCCAGCCGAACTCGGTGATCGAGGCCGCGATCTGTGCCACTTGGGCATCGCTGTGGGTTCGGGCATTGCGTGCGTAGGGGACGAGCGCGTCCACTGGGACCATTCGGATCTCAGGATGATTCATGGGGGTGACCGGTAAAATCGACCACAAAACGAGAATGTTCTGCAGTGCAAATCAAAGTAGTTCGCGGGGTTCTGGCCCGCAAAAGCCCGACTGAGGCCACAGCATCCGGAGCAGGCTTTACGCCGCTGATTGCTGGGACCTACGAAGTGGGATCAGAAATTCACAGCCGTCTGGAAGTTCTCCGCGAGGGAAAACCGACTGTGTATCTGCAGCTTGAAAAGCTGGCGGAGTACGAGGCAGCAGGAGAAATCGAAGTTCATCGATAGGAGTCGGACAACAGTCAGTAGACGTCGATGTCATCGACTGTCTTTGACTATTCCTCGACTGTTTCGGGGAAGTTTCGGGGTGTCATCGACTGTGTGTGACTGTCATCACTGTCTCTGCACTCGTTTGTCCACCGTAGATGAAAATGTAGCTGCAAATCGCCGAAATGTTGCAGCGTGTTTTGGCCCCAAAAACCGCGCATTCACGTTTGAACGTCAATAGCGCCGCGCATGACCGCCAAAACACGCTAATTTCCTCTCCAGATGACAGGCTTCACTTTTTCAGTGACTGAGACTGCCGGTTGAGCAGATCGGCCACCACCTGCATGTCCCGCTTCCAGCGTCTCCACGCCGTGGTGCGGTCACAGGCAAAGCGCTTGCTGATCTCCACCCAGTCAAAGCGCTTGGCCCGCATCCACACCAGATGCCGCTCATCGAGCTCAAGCATCTGCACCCAACGCATGACTTCGAGCATTCGCTCCACATCCTGAGCGGACGGGGGCGGCAATCGGTACACCTTGTGCGGATCCGGGTAGGCATCGCTTGGCAGGATCACGATGGGCCAGGTGCTGGCGTAGCCCTGCACCATCACGCGCGGCAGGCGCCTGGCGGTTCGGGCCGCATCCACAAACCGGTCTGCCACCGTCTCGACTGTCCAGATCTCAACCATGACCACCTCCCTTGGGTTGACCCTGGCCATGGCCTTGACCATAGAGCCGCTCGCCAATGCTGCGAATGAGCTGGCGCTCCAGAAAGTCCAGGCGCTCGTCATCATGGGAGATGACCAGGATGTGCTGCTCGCGCCATCCCTGGCGCTTGGTCGCCTCGACGTCCATGGGAGTGGCCTGCATGCGCCCAAGGGGCGATGGGTAACGTGCTGGAGGGATCTTCATACCTGCCCTCCAAACGCAATATTCCGGTGCGCCGCTGGGAAGTCAAATCCGGCGCATGCCGGGTTTGACAATGGGTCTGACGCTTTTGCCGTACTCAAACATCTATGACTCTTATCTGTATACGCGTATACGCGTAAGGAACAAATGTTCAATAGAGTCAGTTGTGTCAGAGAACTGGCCATCAGCTTGATTCTTGAATTCTTTTTCATTGGATTTGTCTCTCAATCGTCGTTGTAGGGATAGGTGCGCGAAGGCAGCGAGGTGGGCTGCTTGAGGTCAAGGCCCACGTAACCACGCACGCCCATGGAGTTGCGCCATTTCTCCAGACGTCTGGTGAGCAAGGCATCCGAGAACCTGCGTTGCGTGCCCACGTACTCGCCACTGAGCTCGGCCCACTGCTTCCAGTCGTTGAAAAGCGTGGCCGTGAGGGCCTTGTGGCTGGGCCCTTGGTTGCAGCGCTCAGCGATCCACCGGCCCATGGCGTCCTCGGCTTCGAAGTACTCCTCGGTCGCTTCGGCGACGCTCTGGGGCTGCTTGAGTCCCAGCAGCTTCCACTGCAGGCAGCCCTCCAGCGCCCAAGCCAAGATGCCGTCACGCTCGGCCAGCAGCTTCTCGGTCAGGAGCGGATCACGCTTTTCTGGAGGGACCGTGATCGTGAAGGGAATCAGGTGCATGCGGCGGCGCATGGCCTCATCAATGTTGCGGATTGCGGGCTTGTGGTTACCGGCAATCAGGAGCTTGAACTGCGGCCTGTAGGTGAAAAAGTCCTGGTGCATCAGGCGCGCCGTGATGTCATCACCACCCGTGATCGCCTTGATCTTGGACTCGTTCCAGCGCCTACCCTGCTCGGTTTCTGTCGCCGAGACGAATCGAGCACCGCGCAGACCGGCCAGATCGGTGGGGTGGCGATCGGTGCGCGACTCCATGAAGGTGTCCATAGGCGCATTGGCCGCGTAGTCGCCCAGCACCGTGGAGATCACGTTCACGAACACCGACTTGCCGTTCGCACCCGTGCCGTACAGGAAAAACAGGGCGTGGGTGCTCAAGTCGCCCGTGAGGCAATAGCCCACCACGCGCTGCAGGTAGTCCTGCAGTTCTTGATCGCTCCCCGTGACGTTGACCAGGAAATTGCGCCAGACCGGGCACTCGCCTTGCGGCGTGGCCGTGGTCACCTTGGTCATACGTCGATCGCGGTCATGCGGTCCACGCGCGCCGGTTCGCAGGTCCACAATGCCGCCGGGCGTATTGAGCAGCCAGGCATTGGCATCCCACTCGTCAACAGTGGCGCTTTGCCGGGGGTCAGATCGCACAAGACGCTCAACGGCCGAGATGGTGGCTGCACTGCCCATGCGGGCTTTCATGCGCGGTGTCTCGGCAAACATGGCGGCGCTGCGGCACACCGTGCGGCTCAGGTGCATGATGTACAGCTGCTTGTCCACGTTCCAGCGCACGCCATTCCAGACCAGCCATTTGGACCACGGGGCGCAGTAACGCCAGTCCTCGGCGAACTGGTGCGAGAACGCCAGAGCCAGCCCATCCTCGGTGGAATAGTCGATGCCATCGATCGGCATGGCGATGTCGTGTGCACCGAGTTCACGCGTGATCGGCATACGCTCGCCCACGGCCAGAAACCCGGCAATGTCAAAGCCATCGCTCAGTGCATCGGCCACATCCCAGCCTTCGTGCTTTTCTGCCGGGGGTTGCAAGATGGCGCACGATTTGGCCCCTGCCTGCAAAACGGCCTGCGAGGCACGGTCTGCGTACAGCCAACCGGGCTTGTCCCGATCCGGCCAAATGAGGACGTGCTTGCCCGACAGCGGCGACCAATCGGTTTTCTCCACAGGGGCATTTGCGCCGTGCATGGCCGTGGTGGCACACACACCGAATTCAAGCAGGGCCTGAGCGCACTTTTCTCCTTCGACCAGCACCACTTGATCGGCCTTGAGCATGCCGGGCTGGTTGTACAGCGGACGTGGCTCGGGCGGCGTCATCTTGCGGCGACGCACATCCCAAGGCCTGAACTCCTTGCGTCCAGGCTCGGGGTCGTGCCGGTAAACCACAGCGATGAGCTTGCCGCTGGCATCCCGGTAGTCCCACTTGGCCGTTGGCGGGCCCAGTTCATCGACCACTGGTGCCTTGGCCTTGCTTGCAGCCACGGCGCTGGGCGGCATGGCAGAGACACGGCCGAGCCATTCCCGGGCCTTCTCCAGCACCTGCGGGAACTGGGTCTGCACATTCAGGCTGTAGTAGCAAGCGATCAGATCGAAAATGTCGCCACCTTCACCCGTAGCGCGGTCAGTCCACAGCCCGGCCTTGGGGCCAGAGAGCAGCAACTCCAGGCTGTCGCCAGGACCACCCATCACATCTCCCACCAGGTATTTGTTCTGGCGGCGCTTGCCCGAAGGCCAGATATCCACAACCAGGAGAGCCAGTTGGTCATTGAGGGCTGTTCGGATTTCGGATTTCTCACGATTGGTATCGGCGCCATCCCCCGCTGCTTTGCGCGTGTTCGATGTGGGTGCATCGTTGAAATCAAGCATGCGCACCTCCCTCTTGGAGCGCTGCGTCTTGTTCTTCAATCAGCTTATGGGCATAGGCAATCTGCCACTGGTGCAGCTCACCCAATCTGAAGCGGACCAGTCGATTGACGCAATAAAACGGCAACCCCAGGGCTTTGCGCTTTGCAGTTTTGGTGAAGTAGTACAGCGGCAGGTTCAGCGCCTTGGATGCTCGTTTTGCTGTGAGCAGCGGCTCATCGCTGAAGTCGTTATCGCCTGCTGCTTTCAGGCTCAATGGCGAAGCCAAAGATTCAGGTTCATTCATGAAATAGTCTCCCCTGCAGGTGATCTTTTTCACCCGCATTGGTTGATGGAAGTTGGAATCCGCAGGACGCTGCGCCCTGCGGTGGATTCAGGTCAATCGACTCAAAGTTGTCTCTATGGCGATTGATCCAGTTGCATGCGAACAGGTGGGTACTTGCTGCGCTCGTGTTCCTGCACCATGGCCTCGACATAGGTCGTGACCACGGCATTGATCAGCCGCAGGGCCTCGTGCTGGGTATAGCTCGACAGTGGTCGGTCCATACCGATTTCACCGGCAGCCTCACCCAGCGGCTTGAGGCACTGCTGCATGGCAGCCAGTTCGGCTTCCGATGGATCAATCACGCCAGCTCCAGTTGGCAAAGCGCCCTCGCGCTCGAGTGCCCGCACACCAGCCGCGTACAGTCGGTGGAAACAGGCCTGGCAGCGCAGTGAGCAAAAGATCCAGTCGATGGGGTACCGCTTGGGGTGCCCCACCTTGAAGCGAAGATCCACATGATCGAAGCCTTTGGCCTGACGGGAACACACCCAGCATTTCATGCAAAGCCGCCATCACTGCGCCCATGCTGGCCGAGACTGCGCATTACCCGGGCGGGGGGTGTAAATGGTCCCCGGCTGGGGGGTGGGTGCCGCCGATGCGGGAGAGGCCATTGCCGGAGCTCCACCTGAGCCCCCACCAGAGCCCCCGCCCATGCAACCATCTCGTTGCAGCTTGGCCTGCATCAGCTCTGCGTACTCCTTGTGATCAGGCTCAATCACCAGCCGAATGATGTTGCGGTACTCACCCTGGCCATCTTTTTCAATGCCGATTCGGGCGGCGAATTCGGCACCATCGAGGTCACCGAAACTGCGGATCTGCCGGGCACGCTGAGCCTCTGGGGAGCCATCATCGGGGTGAATATTTCGCGAGCTGTTGAGCACAGCCTTGATGAAGCTGCGGCCCATCTGCGCCCAGGTCGGCCCTTTGTTGGAGTGCAAACCCACATTGCTCCAGATCTTGCGTTTGGCAAATGGCCCGGTGAGCAGCACGAATTCGCAGGACAGGAACACGGCGCCGGTTTCATCCGATGCAGTGGCGTAGCCGCCCATCCAGCCCCGGCTGGCATCGTCATGGCCACCGGGTTTGATGGCCATGCGCACCAGGGCCTGGGTGCCTTTGGGGATCAAGTTGAACTCGCCTTGCTGGGCATCGGCGTCATTGAAGTCGCACCAGGCACCCGGGGCGCCGTGGGTTGAGGATTGGCCATAGGTTGCGGCCTGGGTGTAGCTGTCGTGGTTCATTGAGGGTTTTCCTGTTGTGTGGGGTTGTGTTCTGGTTTGTCCAAGTGGCAGTCCGCTCAAAGCTGGACTTCGCCAACCCAGCGGATCTGGAAGGTGGGCTCGGTGATGAGTTCCTTGCGGGCTGGCTGGAAGGCCGCGCGCAGCAGTGGGTGCCAGCGGGCGTAGTCCTGCTCGGCAACCGAGAACTGGACTTGCATAAAGTCCTGCACCCGGTCACCGGCGACGACCATCCGTTCGGCGATCTGGGACAGATGTTGTTGGTCCCAGACGATTTCTTTAGGCTGCAAGACATCGATCTGCAGGTCACCGTCATCGATGCGGAACCTGGTCGCCTCCTCTTGGCCAAGGCTCTCGGCATGGCGGATCTGGTCGGCGTAGCGGATTTCCATGGCCCGGTTGATCCGGCCACGCATCTGCAGCGTCCAGTCGTTGAGCTGCTGCACCGCGTTGCTGAAATGGGCCAGCTGGTCTTTGGGCAGACGGCTGATTTGGCTCACGGAGAGGTCTGGCAGCGCAGCTTGCTGCAATTGCAGGTGGTTCATGCCGCACCTGCCTTCCCGGGAATGCGCTTGGAGGTCGAGACATGCTGGACGCAGTTCTCGAAGGCAATCACGGCGTTGAGGGGGTAGCTCACCCGTTTGCCCAGCTTGAGATAGGTCGGACCTGTGCCAGTCATGCGCCAGCGCTGCAGGGTTTTGGGGCTCATGGCCCATCGGGAGGCCAGGTCAGCCTCGGTCAGCACCAGCTGCTTGGGCATGGTGGATTCAGGGGAAGCGGCGCTCAGGAAGACTGGCGCCTCGAGTGCTGGTGTTGCAAGCAGCATTGGTAACTCCTTTCGAAGAGTTGGGGGACAACGCTGCTATTTCAGGAAATCAATGGGGAACTGATAAGGAACTGAATAAGGAACTTTGGCGATATCTCCAGTTCCTTAATCCCAGCCTGGACTCCCTCACACCAAGAAAATCACATTAATCACAAATATATGCACTACTATGCTTCATAAGCAGCTTTAAAACACCGCTTAAATGAAATCCTCATCACCTGCGCCTTTGCCCGTCGTGCGCAGCCTCAATCGCCTTGGGCAGGCGATTTCGCTTGCACGTCGCCGCAGGCACCTGACGCAGCAGGATCTGGCTGAACGCATTGGCACGTCCAGCCACACCGTGCGCCGCATGGAAGCGGGCCACCCCGGAACTGCACTGGTTCATTTCGCAAGAGCCATGCAGGTGTTCGGTGAACTTGGCAAGCTCGATCAGTTACTCGACACCTCTGAGGACACCATCGGCCTCGCCCTGATGAATGAGAAATTGCCCCAGCGTGTACGTAAGCCACGAAAGACATCTGAGACAGGAGCGTTCTGATGTCAATGAAACGGCCAAATGAGGAGCCGTTTGAATTCACAAATCGAGAGCGTATGCCGTCGCAATCCTGCCCATGGCTTGCAAATGTTCAGGGCGATTCAATGTGACGATTGCTTGGGCAAAAGTCCGCAAATCAGCACTGAGTTGTTCGGGCAAATCGATCACTTGACCTGGCTGCAGCAGAGCTGACAACTGGACGATGTCGGTCAGGTGCTTGTTGATCTTTTTGGAGTCAATCACCTCCCCCTGACGCACTCGCTCGGTCATTTCCAACCAGGCCACAGCCTTGAGTGGAATCAGACGATCTTCACCCACCCAGGACGGCATGCCGTGCTTGCTCTTGCGGCCAGCGAGCACGAACTGGTAGTACTCGTCATTCAGCAAAATGGCTGACAGGCTGGAAATCTGCTCATCCATCGGGATGGGCGTCAGATGGCCAGGTGGGACAAAGCTCAAACCGTCTGGCACACGCGAGAACAGCTCCAGCATGTGCGGGAAGTCTTCGTCTTGTGGCTTTTGGAACCTGTACAGGCAGGGCTTTTGCTCAGGATCACCCTCCTTTTGCTGGTAGCCACCGGCCTGCACGAATTCCCAGAATTTCTGGCCAAACGCAGGCGTCGGAACCTCCACGTGCAAGACGATGTCCAGATCCTTGGTACCTCGGAACGACAAGCCCGCCTCGGTCATGGTGATCGAAGCTGCTGTCCCGCCGATCAAGACGTACTGGTCCTCGAAGTCCTGGAACCACTGCTGAAAAATCGCCAATCCTCTCACCACAGAAACTTCTCCTCAATCTCATCGAGTGCCATCTGGATCCGGTCGTCACGGTTGTCCCTCAGGCTGAGCCATAAAGACAAGGGGTCCACGGTCTTTTCCTTCGCTTGCATTCCGGGCTCATAGCGCCATATCTGCACAGCAATGCCATCGGCAATCTCGCGGGGCTCAAAGAAGATGCCAGCCTGCTTGGCCCGCTGCGCAGCCTCTGCTGTCATGGCAAGCACTTGCTGTCGTGGCTCATTGACCATGGTCTGGCGCGCCAATGCACTCTCGCCAGCCCAGCGTACCCCCGTCACTTGCAGAATGCCTTGATCGTAGGTCCACATGGTTCTGAGGACCGGTGTGCGCAGATGGGGCTTGGCCTTTTCCCAAAGTTCACGGCGCGTGCCATTGAGCTTGAGGTATTTGGCTCGGCCTCGCACCTCCAACTCAAACAGGTTGAATTGCAGCAACTCTCGAATGGCCCGGGTGGCCGTCATTCCGGCATAACCAAGCGCCGCCGCCTCTTGAAACGGATGCCAAGTCTCTGTGACGGGATGGTGGTTCAAAAACCAAACCAAGAGCGCCTGCGTGGCAGGGCTAGCCAGTTCTTGCTCCCGACGAGGCTCAGCGCCAAAGCGTTCGGTCAAGATCATCCCCATCTGAGGCGCGAACAGTTGTCTGTCCGGAACCACAAAGGCAACGCCGTGCGCAATCAGCTGCTTGCGCTCACCGGGTGCGACCTCCGGCAATGCAATGATGACCGGTGCGTGCAACAACTCACGCAATCGCTTCGCATGTTGGTCCACTTGCTGCGCAGCCAGCGGCTGACGCCCTTTGACACATGCCAGTGTGATCGGCTGTCCCAGCAGTTCGCCGGGCAAGACCTCGTAGGTATCCTGAAGAAAATACGGCAGTTGGGCGGTGTTCCCACTGGGAGCCACACGCACGCCTTCCCCGCCGAGCACCTGGTTGAGGTACCGGACGGTCTGCTGGGGAAGAGTTGCTTCTAACATGAAAAGAGAATCTAACACTGTTAATGTTAGAAGTCAAATTTCTTGTTATATTCTGCCCTCAAAGGCATGCCCCCCGCCCAGATCAGCTGATACAGGCCCAGTCTGCGTTGCCGCCTGACCAACTGTTCATAGGCCTGCAAGGGTCCCTCATACATTGGGTCACCCCGGTTTGCTGCCTTCACCTTGAACACGTCCATGGGCTTTTCGCTGTCGAGTCCTGCCGCTCGCATGATGAATTCCGACGATTGAGCCCGATCACGGTGCTCCCAAAGGGCCTCAAACACCCGGGTCTGGGCATCGGTCAAACGAATGGGGCCGTGGGTCCAGTCCTCAAGATGCACCCAGACGAAGTCTTTACTGAACGGTCCGTGGAAAGCAACGCCTGGTGTGTTGTCATGCAAGTCGTCGGCTTTTTCACCTTGATCCGGGTCGAGCAGCCGCAATGCCAAGCCATGCAAGGCAAACCGGTCTTCCAAATGCCACCACGTGGCTGTTCCAGCCAGTGGCTCCAGTGGTGCCCGCACCAATGGCCGTGGAGTGATCACCCAGCTTTGACTGCGTGGCTCAGGTCCATGAAAAATCCTCAACCCATGGCGCTCCACCAGGTCAATACGGCGTGCCAACACCACCGGCCGCTTCTTGTACCGCCCAATGTCCCACACCCCATCAACGATCTGACTGGTGGTGGCGTGCGGCGAAATATCCAGTGCGCCGCGCAACTTTCGGATTAGCCAGTCGTCGTCCAGCCGCCAACTGCGCTGACTGGCCGGATCCAGCGCAAACGGCCCACAGTCCGGGCACTGCACCATGAGTCCTTCATCACTCCTGAAGATCGGACCACGGTACAAGCCGCAGAAAGCGCAGTCCGCATCTCGGCTGTTAGCCACACCAGGCACCACGGCCTTACCTTGCTTGAGAAGTTGCAGCGCAGCTTTTTCTTCATCGTGCAGGCTGCTCTCAAAGGATGCACTGCCCCGCAGAAACATCAAAGCAGCCAAACCTATGGCCTGCTGATTGGGTGTCAACTCCATTCACACCTCACTCAAACAAGCTGGCAGCCACTGCCTGGGGCTGTTCCTGCTCTCGGTCGGGTTTGAGGACCTGCTGCGCCTTCAGGATGCCCAGCTCAACCAGGTAACCCTCCAACTGCGCGCGCAGCTTTTCATCGAACTTGTGCAGGTTCAGTCGCCCCTTGCTGGTGATCTCCACACTGACCACCTGGCAGCGACTCTTGCCCTGCATCGGTGCCAGATAGAAGTTGAGCACGGCTGCCTGGATGGTCCAGCCGCGTGCGAGCGGGTTTTCTGCACCGAAATAGTCCTGCAGCAGCTCCGTAACGCAGCGCTGGTCGCTAGTAGCACTGGCCGTGCACTCCATCTTGAGCTGCCCGCAACCGCTGACCACGGTCACGCTCTTGACTTGCAAGCCTACAAATCCATCATCGATGGCCTGCGGAATGTTCAATCCCAGGCGAAGCGTGGACAGGTTCAGTAGCGGCGCCTGGATCCGCTGCGCATCGGTTTCCACACCCAGCAGATGCCTGGCAAAGGCCTCACAGAGCATGGCGTGGTACTTGGCCCCACCACGGATGATGGTGCGGGCCACACCGGTGGCCTGGGCGTATTCGAGGACCATGTGGATGTTCGGACTGCCCACCCGCCGCTGCAACTGGCTGCCCTCGAATTCCAGCTTGGCCGTGGCCAGGTCCTTGGCATGGATGGAGATCAGCTGCGTGCCGCGCGCCCGGTCCAGCACATTGACCACGCACACCTCGCCGCACCCCAACTCTCGCTGGTAGAAGCCTTTGATGGCATCACCGAATGCGGCGATCGACACCTCGTCGCGCTTGATGGCCCGCTTGAGGCCCAGGTCATGCTGCTGGGCTTGCTGGCCATGGTGGTCCAGGTATTCGATTTCCGCCGCGGCCTCGAACAGTGCCGGATGGTGGACGTACAGCCAGAAGGCCCGGTGCAGGTCGCTCTTGCAGGCAATGAGGCCCACCAGTTCGGCCGGGCGGTCATGGGCGGCTTGAAACATGGCCTGTTTGCCCAGCGGGTGAGCAAGCAGCGTGCTGGCATGCAGCCCCGCCACGATGCGGTCACGCATGGCCACCACAGGGTGAGCCTGAATCAGCCCGATCAGGCGTCTTGAAGTCTGGACCGTGTCACTCCATGTCCAGCCCTCGGGCATGGGCAAGGCGTGGCGCTCAATGAAGGTTTTGAGAGTGTCGTCGACAGGCAGGCTCAGCAAGATGTCGGCGTAGGTTTGGTTTCGGCTCACGAATGTCTCCTGTTGTTTTTCGTTGGGCAATGAAGCGTCTGAACCCCTGGTCCTTCGTCCTGGGGCTTTGAGTGGTTTTCGCCGGATTGCTGTATAAATATACAGCTTTTTGAAAATCTGTCAAAACCGTCGCTCGGAGCCGCATGGTTGCTGAGCGGTCGGCGCAAAAGCCAGTATTTATGCGGCTTTGTGCTCTCAAGCGGGTTGATGTCCCTCTAAAACACAAACTCGAATTTGGGTGTTTTAGCTACGATTTCCGAGGTCAGATTTGATCAACCAAAGCACCTCGATGAACCACTTCCCAACCCCAGTCCAAGGCAATCCGGCCGAGAAAAGTGGATATCTCTCCCTCGCGCAAATTGCTCACCTGATCGCACAAGCGGTCGTCGACCAACACCAAGAACTTGCACAGGCGCACAGCCGTTGGGTGTATGCCACTGATCAAGACAAGTTTCTCGACTTCCATGCCCACCAGAGCGTCAATACAAACCCGTCGATCCACCTGGAATCACAGCATTGAAAACCACTGCACCATCAACCCATGCGAGCATTCGTGCGGGCCAGATATCCGAACAAATCGCAGAACTCTCGACTCAAAAAATGTCCGAGCTATGGACACTATGGGACCGGTATTTCCCACACCGGCCATCACACCCAAACCGAAAATTCATTGAGTCGAGGCTTGCCTACAAATTGCAAGAAATAGCCTATGGCGCCATGCCAGAAACAACCCGCGCTATGCTGGCCGACTACGGCGAGAGACTTTCCACCATCAAATCCGGCTCAGCCCCCACACACGCAGTCCTGCCAGGCACCACTTTGCTCCGTGACTTTGCGGGTGAACAATACAAGGTCACGGTCCTGCCGAATGGGCTTTATGAGTTCGATGGCAAAAATTACAAGAGCTTGTCAGCGATTGCCAAACTGATCACCGGCACCCAATGGTCGGGACCAGCTTTCTTCGGGTTGAAAGGTAAGAAGGCATGAACGCTGTGATTGAACAAGCAACCGTGAAGCGGTGCGCCGTGTACTGCCGCGTCTCTTCGGATGAACGCCTGGACCAAACCTTCAACTCCATCGATGCACAACGCGAAGCAGGTGCTGCATTCATTGCCAGCCAACGCGCAGAGGGTTGGACGCGGGTGGACGACCACTACGAAGATCCAGGGTTTTCTGGCGGCAACATGGAGCGCCCCGGTCTCAAGCGTCTGATGCGAGACATCCAAAACGGCAAGATCGACATCGTGGTGGTCTACAAGATCGACCGCCTCTCACGTTCTTTGGCAGACTTTGCCAAGATGGTTGAAGTTTTTGATGAGCACAAGGTCAGCTTTAGCTCCGTTACGCAGCAAATCAATTCGGCCACGTCAATGGGCAGGCTAATGCTCAACGTTCTGCTGTCCTTTGCTCAATTTGAACGCGAGGTCACCGGGGAGCGCATTCGCGACAAGATTGCCGCGTCAAAGCGCAAAGGCTTGTGGATGGGCGGGCCAGTGCCACTTGGCTATCGGGTGGAATCACGAGAACTGGTAGTGGTGCCAGAAGAAGCGCAACTGGTTCGCCAGATTTTCGAATCCTTCATCTCATCGCGGTCGACCACCAAGATGGTCAAACAGCTTGCCGAACAAGGGGCAAAAAGCAAGAACGGGAAGTCTCTGAGCAAGCAAACCCTTTACAAGATCCTGCACAACCGGATGTACTTGGGTGAGCTTGGCCACAAGGGTGAATATTTCCGGGGACAACATGAGGCGCTGATCGATCAACCGACATGGGATCAGGTGCAGGCCATCATGGCCGAAAGCAGTCGCGATCGTGCCAGCGAAACGTGGAGACAAAAATGCCAATACGGCTTTCTGCTGCGCGGCATGGTATTCACGGAAGACGGAGATCTCTATCTGCCAACGGCCACGCGCAAGCCCAGTGGAAATGTGTACCGCTACTACGTGGTCAATAAAAATCAGAATATGGGTGCGGGCACTGTGGCGTATAGGAACCTGCCAGCTGGTCAAATTGAGAAAGCTGTGATGGAGCAGGTTCTGGAAATTCTGCGATCTGGTCAGATGGTGTATCGGTTCTGGGAACAGATCACCGCCATCAACCCCGAGCTTACCGAGCCGGAGTCTATGGTGCTGTTCTTCAAGAACACTGCCACGATATGGAACAAATTGGCCACACAGGCCAAGCAAGACATCGTTCGAACGCTGATCAAGCGAGTCACCGTTACCCCTGAGGGCATAGACCTGCAGTGGCGCTACGAGGCCTGGGGCGCTCTCATGGGCACTCCACCCCGAAACACTGTCGGCAGTGAATTGATCGAGCTGGAAGAGGCATGAACTATTTCTATAAGACTGGAACGCCAGTCACGACGTCTGACCGTGACAAGCAAATCAGCACTTTCATTCCGCTGAAGTTCGCCAAACGATCAGGACGCAGCGTTATTACTACGGTAGAAGACGCAATGAAAGTGACCGCACCTCATGATCCCCTGCCTGATACGACCTTGATGAATGCCCTCGTGAAAGCGTTTCACTGGCAACGCTTGCTCGATCGAGGCATTGTTCACAGTGGCACCGAAATTGCAAAAAAAGAGAATATGGACCTGGCGACTGTCAATGAGATTCTGCGGCTAACGTTGCTCGATCCGGAAATCGTTGAAGGTATTCTTCAAGGTCGCCAGCCACAGGGATTGACAATGAATTGGTTGAACACAAACCCCATTCCATGGGAGTGGAAAAAGCAACGTGACAAGATTCAGAATATTGCACGCAACCCTGGCTAGCCCGTCCCACTATCAAATCAGAATAAACAAACCGTCTGTTGTGCAGTGGTTGCTGCTAGCCACCTCAGCTAGGCGAAAGCGGAAAAGGCTGATATAAAACAGGCACATAGAACAAATCACGGGAGGAAACTTAATGAGCTATGGCCTTGGTATAGAGACAGGTTTTACGTCTACATCACGTTATGTTTCTAAGAGGCACGAATGAGCCGTTACAGTCCAACTGAGCGAATTGGTGTGAATGCTACTGAGGCCGCCGTGGTCAGAGACCTCGGTTGGATCTTTCGGGATCAAGCCGTATCCGACATGGGTATTGACGCTCATATTGAACCAGTTTCTGACGGCAATCCCACCGGCCGGTTGATTGGCGTGCAAATCAAAACGGGGCCTAGCCATTTCACAGAGAAGGATGCCCACCTTGTTTATTACGGCAGCCTAGTTCACTTAGAGTATTGGCTTCGACATGCTTTGCCAATAATCCTTGTCGCTCATTTACCCGAATCGAAGGCAACTTATTGGGTGCACGTCAATAAAGATTCGACGCAAAGAACAGAAAAGGCTTGGAAGATCGAGATTCCAAAATCGCAGATGCTTGACCAATCTTCTGCCGGTAAGCTTCTTGCTATCTTAGATGGCACCCCACTGGAAACAAAGAATAGAAACCTTGTACTTCATCTCGGCAACATGAAGTTCCTTAAGGACGGAGGCAAGTTAGTTATCTACAAAGAGGAATGGCATAACAAATCTTTAGGTCGAGGAGCACTCAACCTCATAAAAATTAACCAAGATGGTTCCGAGGAAACGATCAAGACTGAAAATTATTGGTATGTCGGCCATGACGTTAAGAGCTTGATAGAAGCAGTCTATCCTTGGGCATCCGTATCAATCGATGAAGAATTCTACGAGGATAACTTCGACGAATCTTTTTACGATGTATACAGTGATGTCTATATTGCCAGCCACGAGATCTATCCGTACGGAACCGTGGCAGGTGAGATCAGTTTATATAGGCTTCAAATCAAGTTGAACACCCTGGGCAAGGCATTCCTTGATGTCATGTCGTATCTTGAAGCAGAAACATAACCCGGCGGTCAGCCCCAGGATGCCCTTGATTAACCGGGTTTGCGAAGCAACCGATGCAGGTTTTGCCGTAGCTGTTCCCCAATGTCCGCGACCGGCATGCCCCAGATTTCCGCCAGAGGCTCACGCACAGACCAGGCGTCCCAAGGCTGGAGCGGTTTTCCTCCAACGCTCGTGAATGGCCCATCAGTTTCAGGCAGCACCCGGTTCAAAGGCATTCGAGCGATCAGAGCCCGGCCTTTCTCACCCGCCAGCATCGCAGGACCAACGCTGAACCAGCACCCAATTCGAACGGCGTTCTCCAGTTCCGCCAGGGCACCGGAGAACCAGTGCAGCAGTGGGACGCCTGCGTGCTTCGTTGTAGCTAACAGCTCGACCACACGGCGTTCAGCCCCACGAGAGTGGATGCTCATCACCTTCCCAGGATGTCGACCGCATTCCGAGAGAGCGGCTCGAAAAATCGGTTCTTGAATGGAAAGCGAGCCGCGAAACCGAGGCGAACCGTCCATCCCAATCTCCCCGATGAAAGGAGCCTTTGCGATACCTGCAAGTAGGTCGTCGAGTTCGCCCTGCTTGGCAACGGAAACCTCGGGGTGCAGGCCAAGCCCTACCTTGATATTACGCAGCCCTGCAAACACTCGAGATGTGGCCCTGTAAGCGCGTGGGCTCGTCGTCACAACGAGCGTGAACTCATTTCTTCGGTTCACCTCCTGCGCAAGAGCGAGCCCATCCGGATAGAGGTCTAGGTGCGAATGAAGGTCAATCACAGGACACGCTGCTGACGCATCAGCACACCCAGCTCTGCCAGCCCTCTCTGCACCACGGCTTCTAACTCTCGCCGTCGGCTTGGCTCAGCAAACGCCAACTGGCCTGCGGTGAAAAAGCGCACTCCGTTCTGCTCGACTTTTAGAACCGCTGCGGCCACAGCACCGATGTCGTTGGGGTCGTTGTCGAGCTGTGCGCCTCTGAGCATGGGATACACGTAGCTTGTGGCGTCTACGATGTCTGCGCGGATGAATGACGCGCGGCGGACCAAGCACGGGACACAACGGCCACAGTGCTTATAGCCGTTGCGGACAAAGCGACCGCAGCTGGTTGCATGGGATG
>NZ_JAYPVP010000030.1:0-3994 GCF_038134685.1 Limnohabitans sp.
GTCCACGGCGTCGGTGAAGAGGGTTTTTTCTGCCACGGCAGCGGCAGGCAGGATGGTTTCCAGGCCCAGGGCGGTCAGCTTGGCGTCGTCCAGGGTGATGGTGGGGGTGCCACCGTTGTCGTCGGCGTTGTTGGCCAGGGTCAGCACGGCTTGGTAGGCGTCGACGATGGCTCGGACTTCGGTCTCTTCGTTGGCTTCTGCGCCGACCAGCGGCACGCTGGCGAGCACGCTGTTGATTTGGGCCACGGTGGGTTTGCCGTCTGTGCCGTTGTTGGTGCTCAGGCCGTTGGGGGCGTTGACGATGCCGGCGTTGACGTAGTCGGTGGCGTCGGGGGCGGGGCTGTTGGTGGGTGCGCCGCCATTGTCTTGGGCGTAGGCGGCAATTCTGGCCAGCGCAACCGTCTTGGCGTTGGTGGGGTCGATCACGCCGTCCACCAGGCGCTTGAGTTCGTCAATGGTGGTGACGGGGGCGCCGTCGCTGTTGGCTTGCGCCAGGCGGGCTTGCACGGCGGCTTCTTTGTCTGCGGGCACGGTGGCCGCGCCCAGCAAGGTGTTGATTTGCGCTGCGCTGGGGGCGGTGCCGGCGTCACCTGTGTAGGCGGCGGCCAGTTTGGCGGCGTTGGCCAGGGCGGCGAGCTTGGTGTAGCTGTCCACTTCGGCTGCGGTGGCGTTGTCCACGGCGTCGGTAAAGAGCGTTTTTTCTGCCACGGCAGCGGCGGGCAGGATGGTGTCCAGGCCCAGGGCGGTCAGCTTGGCGTCGTCCAGGGTGATGGCGGGGCTGAGCTTGGTGGCCGTCGTGCCACCGTCGTTGTCCGCGTTGTCGGCCAGGGCGAGCACGTCTTTGACGGCATCGGCCAGGGCTTGCACTTTGGCCACGGTGTTGACGTCGGTGGGCTCCTTGCGGTCGATGATGCTGCCCAGCAGGCCTTCTTTGGTGGCATTGTCCACGCCGTTGACGCCAATGGCGGCGTATTGCGTTTGCGTGGGGTTGGTGTCGCTGTCGGCCACGCCGTCAGCGGCGGCGGTGATGGCGCTGTAGGCGGTGACCAGGGCTTGCACTGCGGCGGCCGTGGGCACTTGCGCGGCTTGCACTTCGGGCTCGGCCAGGGCGCTGTTCATGGCTGCCACGGTGGGCTGGCCTGCGCCGTCGATGCCGCTGACGCCAATGTTGGCGTAGTCGCTGGCGTCGGGGATGAGGCTGGGGTTGCTGGCGGCAGCGGCACCGTCGTCTTGTGCGTAGGCCTGGAGTTTGGCCAGGGAAGCGTCGTAGGCCGCAATCGCGGCGGTCACCACGGCTTGCAGTTTGGCCACGGTGTCCACGGCTGCGCCGGTGTCGGCGGTGCGCGCAATGGCCATTTGCACGGCTTTGAGGTTGTCGGCGGTGATGCCGCTGGCGTTGACGCCCCCGGCGTTCAGGTAGTATTTGACGACTTCGGTTGCGGTGGCGTTGCCGTCGGCACTGTCGGCGGCGGCCATGACTTTGGCGGCGAGGCTGGCAATGGCGGCCAGCTGGGTGTGGGTGGCGACTTCGCCTGCGCCTTTGTCGGCGTTGTCGTAGGCGTCGGTCAGCAGGCTGAGCGCAGCGTCTTTGGTGGTGCTGGTGGCGCCCAGGTCAATGCCGTTGGGGTTGGTGGCGTCTTTGTCCAGGCCCAGGGCGATGACGTCGGCAGCGCTCAGGGCGATGGCGGGGGTGCCACCGTTGTCGTCGTTGTTGTTGGCCAGGGTCAGCACTTTCTGGTAGGCGTCGACGATGGCTTGGACTTCGGGCTGGCTGTCGGCTTCGTCGCCCACGAGCGGCAAGCTGGCGAGCACGGTGTTGATTTGGGCCACGGTGGGTTGGCCTGCAGCGCCGATGCCGCCAACTTGGGCGTTGACGTAGTCGGTGGCGTCGGGGGCGGGCTTGGTGGCGTCGTCGGCGTAGGCCTTGATTTTGGCCAGCGCTGCGGCTTGGGCGGCTTCGGGGTTGACCACGCCGTCGACCAGGCGCTTGAGTTCGTCAATGGTGGTGACGGGGGTGCCGTCGCTGTTGGCTTCGGCCAGGCGCGCTTGCACAGCGGCTTCTTTGCCTGCGGCCACGGTGGCTGCGCCACTGAGCAGGGCGTCGATTTGCGCGGCGGTGGGGGCTGTGCCAGTGCCTGTGTAGGCGGCGGCCAGTTTGGCGGCGTTGGCCAGCTCGGCGAGTTTGGTGTAGCTGTCCACTTCGCCTGCGACGGCGTTGTCCACGGCGTCGGTGAAGAGGGCTTTGTCTTCGGCGGTGCTCAGCAGTGTGTCTACGCCCAGGTTGCTCAGTTGTGCGTTTGTCAGCGCGGTGGTGCCGGCCTGGTCGGTGCCGTCGGCCAGGGTCAGCACGGTTTTGTAGGCGTCGACGATGGCTTGGACTTTGCCAGTGTTGTTGGCCTCGTTGCCAACAAGCGGCACGCTGGCGAGCACGCTGTTGATTTGGGCCACGGTGGGTTTGCCGTCGCCTGCGGTGGTGCTCAGGCCGTTGGCGCCGTTGACGATGCCGGCGTTGATGTAGTCGGTGGCGTCGGGGGCTGCGCTTGTGTTGGTTTCGGCGTAGACAGCGATCTTGATGATCGCTTCGATCTTGGCGTCGTCGGGGTTGAGCACGCCGTTGACCAGGCGCTTGAGTTCGTCAATGGTGGTGACAGGGGTGCCGTCGCTGTTGGCTTCGGCCAAACGGGCTTGCACGGCGGCCACTTGCGTTGCGTTGCTTGCGTCCACGGTGGGAGCACCCAGCAGTGCGTTGATTTGCGCTGCGGTGGGGGCGGTGGAGCCTGCACCAGTGGCTGCGCCTGTGTAGGCAACAGCCAGTTTGGCCGCATTGACCAGGTCGGTGAGCTTGGTGTAGCTGTCCACTTCGCCTGCGGTGGTGTTGTCCACGGCGTCGGTGAAGAGGGCTTTTTCGTCGGCGGTGTTCAGCAGGGTGTCCAGACCCAGGTTGCTCAGTTGTGCGTCTGTGAGTGCGGTGGTGCCTGGCTGGTCGGTGCCGTCGGCCAGGGCCAACACGGCTTTGTAGGTGTCCACAATGGCTTGCACTTTGGCTGTGGTGTCGGCCTCATTGCCGACCAGCGGCACGCTGGCGAGCACGCTGTTGATTTGGGCCACGCTGGGTTCGCCTGTACCGCCCATGCCAGTGACACCGGCGTCGGTGTAGTCCTGCGCCCCGGGGGTGGGGTTGACTGCCCCGTTGTCTTCGGCATAGGCCGCGATTTTGGCGAGCGCGGCTTTTTTCTCAGGGGTGATGGTCGAGCCGTTGGTGACGCCCTGCCCGCTCAGGCTGCTGACGTCGTTGCCGGCTTTGTCCTGGATGGCGGCGGTGTCGTTGCCGGTGGTGGGGTCGGTGTAAGTGACGGTGACGGTCTGGTTGTTGGTGATGGTGTCGCTCATCTCCAGGGTGACGGTGTTGCCGCTGACCGTGACGGACTTGATGGCGCCGCCCACGCTGGCGCTGAAGGCGCCGATGCCAGGGGGGTTGGTGGCGTCGAGCGTGTCGCTGTAGGTGAGAACGATTTGGGTGCCGTCGGCGCTGACTGCGGCCGAGGTGAAGACCGGGGCAACGGTGTCGGTGAACGTGGCGCTGGCCGGGGCGCTGGTGTTGCCTGCAGCGTCGGTGGCTTTGACGGTGACGGTGCCGGTGGTTTGCGATGTGGCGCTGGTGGCGCTGTAGTTGCCGTTGGCGTCTGCCGTGGCTTGCACTTTGCTGCCGTCGGGCATGGTCACTTCGACGGTGCTGCCGGGTTCGGCTTTGCCACTGACGGTGAGTTTGCCGTCGGCGCTGGCAACCAGGGTGGTGTCGGTGGGGGCCGCAGGGGGCGTGGTGTCGCTGTAGGTGGCGCTGGCAGGGGCGCTGGTGTTGCCTGCGGCGTCAGTGGCGGTGGCGGTGACGGTGCCACTGGGTTGGGGCTTGGCGCTGGGGGCGCTGGTGGCGCTGTAGTCGCCGTTGGCGTCTGCCGTGGCTTGCACTTTGCTGCCGTCGGGCATGGTCACTTCG
>NZ_JAYPVP010000030.1:4094-18576 GCF_038134685.1 Limnohabitans sp.
CTGCCGTGGCTTGCACTTTGCTGCCGTCGGGCATGGTCACTTCGACTTTGCTGCCCGCTTCTGCCTTGCCAGAGACGGTGAGCGTGCCGTCGGCATTGGCCGTGAATTTGGTTTCGCTGGGGGCTGCGGGGGGTGTGGTGTCCGCAGGTGTGCCACCACCGCCGCCTGCGGCTGCTACCGCCAAGCCGCCTGCAGCACCAAGGATGTACAGCAAAGGAGGTACACCAACAATTGCCGCACTTTGGGCTGACTGAGCTTCAGCCGCTGCTTGTGCTGCGCTGCTGACGCCATCCACAGGCGCAGCGCCTGCTACGGCCACCCCATCTGGCAACGCAGAAACCCCTGCGGAGCTTTGCTGCAAAGGCACATCAGACGCCCAGGCCCACTGGTCACCGGCAAGGACAACGTCAGAGGTTTCAAAGTAGCCTGTGAGTTGCACCAGCTCTTCTTCGCCGTCCGGGGTCATGACTTTCAGATCCTTGCCGTTTTTGACCAGCTTGAGGCGACCGTCTTTGCCTGGGTTCATGGCTTTGGCCTGGCTGACGCCTTGCACCTGCCCGTCGATATCGACGCTGATTCTTTGGCCTGGCTGGACCGCGAGCTTGGGCACGGGCTGACCGGCCTTGCGCTCGAACAGCTTGAGCTGGCTTTGATCGCCAGTCTGAACGATGATTTTGACGAGTTGGTCTTGCATGGTGATGTCCTTGATGGGTTTGCCAGAGTTGTTTGGTTACTGACAGCGTTTTGGCTGCACACCAAATCCGATGGATTCAGCGAGCGCTTTCATGCCTTGGCTGCCTGCTTTCACATTTTTCGAATTTACCCGTGCTTACGGTTTTAAACTCTTAAGAATGATTGCAGCAGCCCGCGTGGGTGCGGGCCGTGCAGCGTGCAGATTGACGCGAGGGAATTTATTTTTGCCCCATGGCGCCGCTGAAGGCGCGGGCGATGGGTTTGACGAGGTAGGTGAGCACGGTTCGTTTGTCGGCCATGATGTCTATGCTGGCGGTCATGCCGGCTTTGGTGCTTGCACTGCTGATTTTGGAGCCAGGGGGATGATCGAAGCGGACTCGGGCGCGGTAGTAAACGCTGGTGCTTCCGTTTTGAGCCTGTTCGCTGAGGGTGTCTGAGCTGAGGTACACGAGCTCGCCCGGCAGTGATCCGTAGATGGTGTAGTCAAAGGCGTCGAGTTTGACGGTGGCTTTTTGGCCAATGTGTAGAAGGCCTATGTCGGTCGGGTTGACTTTGGCTTCGATGACGTAGCCGCCTTCGGTGGGTGAAATTTGCATGATTTCGTCACCCGGGCGGAGCACGCCGCCAATGGTGTTGATGCGTAAAAATTTGACGATGCCGTTGACCGGAGCACGGATTTCGGTGTGGTCGAGGACGCTTTGGCGTTCCTGGAGTTTGCTGCGCTGGCTGGTGATTTCGTCTTCGATTTGTGTGAGTTGTTTTCGGGCGTCGGCCTTGAACTTTTCTTCTACCGCTTCGAGTTTTTGGCGCGCATCGACAACGGCTCTTTGTGTGCGCATGAGCTCAACCTGGCTGACGTCACCGGCGTCGTAGAGTTTTTTGGTGAGTGCATATTCACTTTGTGCGTATTGCAGTTGTTCGCTGAAGGCTTTTTTGTCTTTGTCGAGTGCCACTTTGTTTTGCATCAGCAGCGCTTGCTGGGCGCTGACCAGGTCTGCATGGGTTTTTCGGTAGGCGCCATAGTCAGGTTGCTGGCCCGCCGCTTCGGCTTGGGCGCGCAAGCGGGCAATGCTCAGGCCGGCAACGCGGTTGCTGATTTCGTTGACTTGGGCGCGGGCGCGTTCGCTTTCAAGCACAACAAGCAGGTCGCCCTGCTTGACGTTGTCGCCTTCGTTGACTTTGAGTTCCTGGACTACGCCGCCGTCTGCGGCCTGGATGATCTGGGTTTTTTCCTGCGGGATGATTTGGCCTTGCGTTCTGACGGTTTGATCAATTTCGAACCAGGAGGCCCAGAGGACGAAGATGATGAGGCTGGTGAGCAGGTAGGTTCCTGTTAGCCGATTGAGGACGGGTTTGGAATTCATTCGGTGGTGACCTTTGCCGTTTGCAGTTTGGGCGCGTTGTTGCGCTCTGCGGTTGCTTGCAGGGCTTGTTGCTGCAGCTTTTGCAGGACTTGGTCGCGCGGCCCGTCCATCAGGATTTGCTGGTTGACCATGATGATGACTCGGTTGACCAAATTGAGCAGTTGCGGTTTGTGGGTGACAAGGACCATGGTGCTTTGCGGGCGTTCGCTCAGTTCGGCTTGCAGCATGGCGATGACTTTGGCTTCCAGGTTGGAGTCCATGGAGGCTGTGGGTTCATCGAGCAGCCAGATGACTGGACTGCGCAGCAGGGCGCGGGTGATGTGTACGAGTTGGCGTTGGCCACCCGAAAGGCCGCTGCCACCTTCGAAAATTTCCCGTGCAAGGCCTTTGGGGTGCGGCGCGATGACGGCATCAAACAGGCCGCTTTTTCGGGCAGCTTCCAAGATGGCATCGTCACCCGGATCGGTCAGGCCCAGTACAAGGTTTTCTCGCAAGGTGCCTGCAAAGAGCCGGCCGTCTTGCGGGACAAAGCCCATGCGGTTGGCCAGGCTGGCTTTGGCGATGTGATCGATTTCCAGGCCGTCCAGGGTGGTGCGGCCTGTTTGTGGTTTGTACATGCCGGAGAGCACGCGCAACAGGCTGGTTTTGCCGCTGCCCACACCCCCCAGAATCGCAACGCGTTCGCCTGGGGCAATGCGCAGTTGGCCAATCTTGAGGGCGGTGGTGCCCTGGTACTGCATTTGCATTTCCTGGATTTGGTATTCACCGCGCAATTGCTCAACTGCGATGGGTTCGGTGCCTTCGGGGTGATCGAGTTGGTAGGTCCAGAGTCTGTCCAGGTCTTCGATGGTGACGCGGGTTTGCGCCCATTGGGTGATCAGGTTGGGCAATGTGGCAATGGGGGCCGTGATGCGGCCACTGAGGATGGAGCAGGCAATAAGGGCGCCCATGGTGAAGTCGTTGTGACCGATGTACATGGCGCCGAGTGCAACCATGACCACATAGGCCACTTGCTGGAACATGGCCACCAGGAAATGTTGCATTTCCCCCAGACGGCGCATGGCGTGGTCGTATTGCCGACCTTCGTCGCTCAAATCCAGCCATTTGGAGAGCATGCGCCAGCCGCCCTGCCCTGATTTGATGGTTTCAGCGCCTTCTATGCTTTCGACCAATAAACCCAGTTTTTGGTGTTGTGCCGCTGTGGAGTGCTGGGTCAGTTGTTCTATGCGGGTTCTGAAAAAGAGTCCGATGCCCAGGCCCAACACCAAAAACACGCCCGGCACCAATGCGAGCCAGCCGCCGATGCTTGCCAGCACGATGAGCATGAGCGCGGCAATTGGCAGGTCAACCAGCATTTGTGTGCTGACGTTGACGAGGAAACTTCGGATGGATTCGTAGCTGCGCAGGCGCGATGAGGTGCTGCCAATGCTGGGCGGCAGTTGGTCGAGCCGGACGGCAAGAAAACGTGCGTAAATGGAGCGCGCCAGGTTTTGATCGATGGCATCTGTTAGCTCATGAATCTGGTGGGCTCTGACCCATTTGCCGATGGCCTCAAGGACAATGGACGCCAATACCCCCAATGTGAGGGCCAGCAATGTGCTCATGGCCTGGGTCGGGACGACGCGGTCGTACACCTGCATGGAGTAAAACGATGTGACCAAGGCCAGCAAGCTGACAGCTACGGTGCCTGCGCCGATGTCCAGCAAAGTACGCTTGTGCGCCCAGATTTCAGACCATACAAGTTGAAAGCTGGGGCTTTTGCTGGGAACAAAGGGCGCTTTCATGCGCAGTCTGACGAAACGGGTGTCGTCGTCAAAGCATATGTGTACGCTCTCTTCCAGGCGTTGTGCTAAAGGGTAGCACAATACGACAGCCCACGCACCTTGGCTGTCTTGGCCGGTGACGATGCCCAGCAGGCCTGCTGGGCTGACCACTATGCAAGGCAGCCGGCTGGCGTCAGGCTGTTTGCTCCATTTTGGCGCCGGCCAGCCCTGACTTTGCGCAAGCGTTGCCACTGTTTGGTGCAGGTCTTTGCCTTCCTCTTCAAACTGCTTGAGGCTTGAGCGCAGGAGCATGGGGTCCAGCGGTTCGCGGCGCAGTTGCGCCAACCGCATGAGGACGGCAAACAGTGCGGCGTGCTGGTTTTGTGCAGAGTTCATTGAGTTTTAATTTCGTTTTGCGCTGAGTGCGTCGTGGGCAATTTTGTCGAGAGGTATGTGTCCAGCCCCATGGCAAATATTTGCAGGCGTTGGTGCGTTAACCAGATTTGCGCTTTAGCATCTGCGATTTGCGCGAGGATTTGTGACTCTTCGCGTGCGATATTCATGATTTCTTGCCAGCTGCGGCGTCCTGCCAGATATTGGCGCTCAGACGATTCGAGATAATTGCGGTTAGCAGCGAATGTTTTTTCCAATTGCCCCAGGCGATCGGATTGGGCCTGAAAGTCCTGAATATCGGTCTGGATGCTTTCACGCACCTCCAACTGCCTTGCGTTCAATTCATTTCTGTAGGCTTCAACTTTGGCTTGTGCTGCAGCCACTGCCGACGCGTTGGATAATCCAGCACCGAAACTGCTGCTTAGACCAAAATATATGCTTTGGTGTGTACCCGTGACATCGCCATGCCGCATTTCACTGCGCACATAAACCTCAGGAATATTTCGGGCACTCGCCAGCTGGACATCTGCTTGCGCCGAAGAAATGAGTATTTGAGTTTTTTGAACGGTTGGATGCAAATTGACGTATTCATCCAATTGCGCAACCTCAATAGCAGGAGACCATTTTGTGATGGCTTTTTGACTCTGTGGCCAGCCCGAGTCATTTAGGTTGTTTATTTCTGAAGCCAGAGGTTTTTGGAGCATTTGCTCAAGTCTGGCTGCAGCTTTGTTCTTGAGGGACTGGCTTTGACGTAGCTCCGCCTGGACGGAACTGAGACGGCTCATTGAAAGTTGCGCATCACTGGGGGCAGAGAAGCCCTCGTTCGCTCTACGCTCGATTTGGCGGACATAGGCCATGTGTTTGTCTACACTGTCTTTAAAGGCTTTTGTCTTTTCATCTGCCGCTTGATATTCGGCCCAAAGCTGAAGCCACTTGTATGCAATGTTTGTTTTTTGCTCACTTACAGCCGCTTCGGATACCAGATATTGGGATTCGGACTTGTTGAGTTGAGCAGTCAAACGCCCCGATGTCCAAATTGGCTGCTGCAGTCGAAAATATTTACTGGATTTATCAAGCGTGCCATAAGGAACGTCATTTGCCGTTTCATACCCAACGGAAGGTGTGGGCCAAAATGCCCATTTGGCAGCATCAATATCTCGTTTAGAAGATTCAGCTTGTGCTTTGTATGATTGTATGGATGGATGATGGTCAACAGAATCTTTCAACACACTTTTAAATCCATCCTGCGCTTTAACTGACCCAAGGAGAACCAGCAAAACGAAAAAAAAAGCTATTTTTGAATTGAAATTATTCATTTTTTTGTCTGTTTTTTTCTAAAATGATTATGTCCTGCGAAACCACTCGATTTAACATAAGCGAATGTTCCTCCATCATTTTTCTGAGTTCGGCAGTAGGCTTGATAACAACCACTCTCTGGTCCTTATGACCGTTCTTGGTTTCTAAAAAGCCCGCCTTTTCCATCTCTCGAATTTTTAACCTGATTGCTCTGTCAGTAAAAAAATGGGATGAAAGAAGTTTTTTTATCGAAACTTCTTCTTCGTTCTTATCCGTGAAGACGTTTCTCGCAAGACATACATATATATGTCTTCCTATCATGGTACGAAAGAATGGAAATTTATTCATTTCCCATTCGTGCAGCACAAGAATTTTTTCGAGCAACATAATATGTTTTTCAAAATGTTATCGAGAAAATTTAATTTCCAATTTATCAGTTATCGAACTCATTCCTTTACCATCGGCAAATATTACGGGAATTTATTTCTCATAATTCATGCAAATTCTTAATTTTCATTAAGCAGTCAGGGTCTGAGGTACGGACCAAAGAGGCAACAAACAGGTCTTTCCGGAAACATGGAGCACCGTGGTGCGGGCATGTTTTGTTGCTCTTGTCTGTCATGCCACCATGAACGCTCTGCCGGAAAGACAAGTCAAACGGAACAGGCGCCTGACACAGACCTGTAAGCAACTCTGGCGGGACTACGGCAGAAACGACACCCCCCCGCCAGCGACCCACTACCCCGGTGGGGAGGTGAATGCAGACAGGGTCTGGGAGTGATCAAGGCTCAGCAGTGTCGGCTTGCGCTTTTGCCTGCTCGGCATACCAGCGCTGAAACGACAACACCATGAGCGTGGCGTCTGCCGCATCGCGGGCTAATTGCCCGCAGCCGATGGCGCCCGCATCTCGGGCGGGATCAGGTACAGGGTTGGCGGTGGATGCAACAGCGCTGGAGGCAAGCTTGGCATTGGCGGGCACTGAATCGGCTGCATGGCTGGCCGGGACGCACAGGCGGAGAGCGCCAGCGCCAGGTACAGGTACAGGGACACGGCGTGCCAATGTGGCTTTCTGGGTTTCATAGTCAGTCGAGATCTGTTGATTGATGTGTTCTTGCTGGGTTTCGATCTGGGCCACATGCAGGGATTGCGCCAAGACGGCAGCTTGCTGTTGTTGCCGCTGCACATCCCATGCCTTCTGGACGTCCTGATGCCCCTGCAGGTAGCCTGCTCCAAACAGGCTTGCAGCCAGCAGGCTTGAGACGATCCATCGCAGGGGTAAGGCACCAAGCCAGCGAAATAGCCATGCACTCACGTGGCCTCCGGCGGAAGGTCCAGCGCTTCAAGCTGGTATTTGTCGATCATGCTGATCAACTTGTCGGCATAACGTGGGTCGGTGGCATAGCCTGCCTTGGCCACGGCTTGGGCGAAGGTTTTGCCCGTGGTGCAGGCGAAACAGGCTGCGTAGCGTTTGTTACGGCGCAAGAATGCGGCATGGTCTTGCGTGCTGGCCTGCCAACTCGGGTATTTGCGCCACAAGGCAGGCACCACCACCCAGTGGCCTTTGATGAATTCCCGGGTGTTCATGGTGAGGGTTTCACCGCGCCAGAGGCTGTCGGCCTTGATCCCAAAGAGGTTGTTGCCATTCCTGGCCAGTCCAGATTCCCCCCAGGCGGACTCTAGGGCCGCCTGCGCGATGGTGATGCTGGCTGGAACACCCGAGAGCGCGGCTGAGGCCTGGGCACCAGGGGTGAGGCGCATGATGAATTCACTGGGAATCACAGCAGCTCCTTCACGTCTTTGGCCACTTCGTCGATGGAGGCATCACGGCGCTTACCAATGAAGTTAAAAATCCAGCGCACCATGGCCCACCCAGGCAGGCCACAGGCAAAGATCAACCCACCCAGGGCGCACAGTCCCATGGTTGAGAAGGCCCAGTGGTGCAGCCCAAAGTGCTCAACGGTGATGGCACCACCGCCAATGCTGGACACCACGGTGCTGATCAGGCCCACGGCCCATTCCCGTTTGTTCCGTGGCGGGGTCATGAGCATGACCACCACCGCAGCCAGGGTGGCTCCACTGGCCACCGCAGCAGCCGTACCCCCCAGGGCTTTGTAGGCGGCAGCTGCGCCTGCAACGCCAGAGCTTGTCGGTTCGGGCATAAAAATCTCCAAAGTAAAAAACCCCGCACTGACAAGCGCCAGGCGGGGTGGATTGAAAGGGGAAGGTTTTGACTCAGGCGGCGGTCGCCCGTTCATAAGCAAGGATGGGGATCACACGTCTGGGGCGGTTTGCAACTGCACCATGGATCTGGCCAAAGATGTCTTTGCGGTCCTCGCGGAAATCGCCATCGATGTAGTACGGAATACATCCGGTCATGAATTCGATCGCCGCAGCCAGGAATGGCACGTTGTCCGAATAGGCGGCGTCGCAACCAGCATCCCAAAGCTTGCCTTCGAGGAACATGCAGGAACCCTTGCAGATTTGCAGCATTGGGCAGCTTGGGCAGTCCGACCGTTGGCTCCAGTGGGTGGCGCTGCGCATCTTGACGGCCTGTAAATTGGACACCTGTCCAATGTGGTGGGGCTGACCGTTCGGAGCGATGGCTTTTGCACTCACGTTCTGGCAAGTGAGCACGTTGCCATGCAGGTCGACGGCCAGGTGGTCAGGCCTGTCCATGGAGCACTTTTGGCCGACTGAAGATGCTGGACGCGCCGTCTGGATGGATTGCACAAAATCCATGATGTGCTGCTGCGCGATCGTCATGCGAGACACCAGGCCCTGCCGAAGCTCTTTGAAGTCCATGGCCCTGAAACGCAGGTGATCCTGATGCGTTTGAAGTGTTGCAGACAAACCGCCCTCATCGTAGGGGTCAATAAACGCGCCCTCCCCGATCTTGACGTCTTTGCTAAAGCGTTCACAGCGCATTGCCATGTGGGCTTCCTCGGCAATCAGAGCTGCCTCGCGGTCGATAGCGGCCGAGGCCGCTTCGATCCTGGCTTTGAGGGCTTCAAAAGCACTGACCTCTTCTTCGTTCATGTCGCGCTGCTCGGCGGCAGCGATGTCGGTCAGGGCGCGTGCGTCCTTGACCAGGGCGGCTTTGCGGGCTTGCAGCTCGCGCAGTTGCTTGCTCATGGGTTTGACTCCAGAAATGAAAAAGCCGCCTGGTCGAAATGACGCAAGGCGGCTGCTTTGGGCGCGCAACCTACGGGTTGCGCAATAGAAAAGGGCCTCATCGGAGGCCCTGGTTCATCAGAAATGATGTGCGTTGCTGATCTATTTACTTGATCAGATCTTTGACCGTTGCAAGCGGAATAAACAGGAACAACGGCTGATCTGGCAACGCAATGAAACCGTGATGAGCGTAGAAACTGGCAGCAGCCTCATCCTTGGCGTCCACAACGAATGCGTAGGCTGCAATTTCTGCTGTGACGGCGCGTCGCAACGCATCAGCCAGCAAGGCCGCGCCCAACCCTTCACCTTTGAAGGACTGATCCACGGCCAGTCGCCCCATGCGTACCGCTGGCACGCTAGGATAACGCGGCAGTTTTTTGGCAAGCGTTTCTGGCAAATCCGCCAACAACACACTGGCCGAAGCCAGGGTGTAATAACCAGCAATCTGGCCGAGCGCATCGGTCGCGACAAAGCAGGCCGTCACCCGGCGCTTGATGTCCTGGCTGACTTGGGTCCGGAAATACCGGTCCAGCGGTGCAACACCACACTCGAAGCCAGAACGATCACTGGAGAGGTCCAGCGAATCAACAGAAAACTGAAAGGCCATCAAGCCACCAACAGCTTGTTTGCCTTGGCAAAGGCGCGCTTGAGTGCTGCATTGGGTTTGGCTGGTGCAATCAGGGCATTGGCAAATGCTTCCTGGCCTGCGACTGACAAACGCACATGGTCGGCCTGCGCAATGGTTTTGGATGCTGCCATCTGCAGGGCATGGACCACAAAATCGGTCATTGTTCGCCCCTGGATTTCTGCAGCACGCTTGACGGTCATGTGCAGATCCTGGCTGATACGAGCCTCCAGCCGAGCCGACTGGGGCTTGGATGTACGCGGTGCGGCAATGGCGCGAGCAGTCATGGCATTTCTCCTGATGTTGTTGAATTGTACGGCAAATTGCCGGAAATTCAAAGCTACTACCTTTCGGTTCAAACATCAGCGCACAGAGTCAGATCAACGCAAGTGCATCACGTGCTTTCTTCAGGCGGGACTGGCTGCGTGGCTGCTTGCCGCGCACACTGGCCTGCATACGGGAGAGCACATCGTCAAAGGTGGCAATGCCGTCGACCATGCCGCCAGCCAGTGCGGCGTCCGCCCCCAGTACCCGGCCCTCGCCCATGCCCGAGCGCACATCGCTCACCGAAACACCACGGCCCTTGGCCACGGCTTCGATGAAAGCGCTGTAGTAGTCGTCCACTCGGGACTGCATGAAAGCCTGCGCCTGCTCATCGAGCGGCGCATACGGGTTGCCCTCGACCTTGAACTTGCCAGCAGAGATCAGGGTGGGCTTGACGCCCTCCTCTTCCAGCGCCTTCGAGTAATCAAAGTGGGCCTGCCACACGCCAATCGAGCCCACCTCGCCACCCGGAGTGACGTAGAACTCGCTGGCCGAGCAGCCGATCCAGTAAGCAGCTGAGGCCGCCAGGCTATTGGCCACGGCAATGACCGGCTTCTGGGCACGGGCCTTGACGATTTCGCTAGCAAGCTCACTGACCCCGTAGACGCTGCCGCCAGGGCTGTCGATGTCGATCAGGATCTGGCCCACGGTATCGTCGGCAAGCATTTGGCGCAGGACCGAAGTGAACTGCTGGGTGCTGGTGCTGCCCGGCCCCGAGATGTCGTCGACCATGTTGCCGCGCTGCGTCACAACCCCGTACAGGGGCAGGACCGCAATGCCGGTGCCCGTGCTGGCCGCCGCCATCTGCTTGCGGGTGTCACGCAGCACACGGTCAGTGTTGACCTGAAACAGGGTCTCGTCACTGGGCGGCTCGCCCGCAGACCATCGCGTCAGGATGCCCGACATGGCATGCAAACGCTCGGGCATCAGCGCCCAGGGCGTGGTCAGGAATTCGGAGAGCAGGAGTTGTTTGTTCATGTGTTCATTCCAAGTTGGATCAGGGAGGCAGCAAGTGCATCTTCCTCAAAGGGCTGTGTTTGCTGCTGCGCCCAGGCACTGACCTGACTGGCTTGCAGTGCGAAGGCCTGGGCAATCAGGTCGGTTTCGTTGGCTCCCAGGGAGCCCTTTTTGGCGATGCGCCGGGCAAGCCGGGCTGCGTTGGACTGCACCAACTTGCGAAAGCGCAGGCTGGTTTCCTGCTCTACAGGCGCTGAGTCGGTGGTTTCGACTTCCTGCTCAGCCTCTTCGGCATCCTCCTCTTCCACCATGTTCAGCGGGCGTAGGGGTTGGTCCAGGCCTTGCAGCGGGTTGAGGTTTTCTGCGACACGGGCCTCGTTGCGGGTAAGCCAGCCGTTCTGGATGCCGCTTTGGTAATACGCCGAGCGGCTGGCCGCATCCCCTCGCATCAGGTTGGCGAAGTCGAACTCGACTTCGAGCTCATCGCCGTCAAGCATCAGGTCCGCTTCGATCGAAGCCTCCCAGCGCTCGGCCCAGGGCGTCATGGTGTGCATGACGAATTCCAGGCTCTGCTGCTCGATGTTCGAGAAAGTTGCCCGGTCCAGGTCCGCGATCATGTGCGGCGGCACTCGGAACAGGCGCGCGATGTCCGTGATCTGGAACTTGCGCAGCTCCAGAAACTGGGCGTCCTTGTTCGTGACCCCCACCTCATGGAACTTCATGCCGTTTTCCAGCACGAGCACCTTGCCCCGGTTGGAGCCCGATTGCGCCGCCTGGTAAGACTCGCGGAACACCCGCTTGGCCTCGGCATCCTTGAAGTTGCCTGGAAACTCGATCCAGCCACCGGTGGGCTTGGCATCGTTGTTGAAAAAGCGCGCACCGTAGTCCTGAGCTGCCAGTGCTATGCCCAGGCTTTCGCGGGAGAGTTCGATAGGGCTGTGGCCCATCAGGCCATCCGAGGACAGGCCCCGTAAGTGCCAGACCTCGCCACGGGGCAGGACCAGCTCATGGCCTGCCTGGTTCTGGATCCTGTATCGGTAGTCACCTTCAGTGAGCAGTTCCATGCGCACCCGGTCCGGATGGATAGGGATCAGCTCGGTGATCTCGCCTCGGCCATTGGCCAGGATCTGGCAGAAGGCATTGCCACGCAGGGCCAGATGGCCCTGCAGCATCTCACGCCACTCGAACGGGTTCTGGTACCGGTTGGGCTTCTTGCCCAGCACCCGGTAGAGCCAGTGGTCCGTGATCCGGTCCTTTCCGCCGTCCTTCCTGGCCCGGTAGACCACCAGGGGCAACGACGCCATGGTTTCAGACAGGATGCGCACGCAGGCGTACACAGCAGCCAGTCGCATGGCCGAATCGGCCGAGACGCGCATGCCCGAGACGCTTCGCACCGAGACGGGTTCGAAGAAGAAATCGCCCCAGGGCGAGCGGTCACTGCTGGAGGCCTTGAACAGATCGAAGATGTTGAAAATTCCCATGGTGTGTCTTCGTGGTCAAAGCAGCATCAACTCGTAGTCGGACCCCAGCACCACCGAGTCCCCCGGTTTGATCGCCCGAGACAGGGCCATGATCAGTGCCACGATTCCATCGATCTTGTTTTCTGCCCGCTCCTTGCGTGGATAGATGTTGTCTTTGACGTCCGTGTGGGCCACCACGTTGCTGGCCATCCAGGCCAGTACCGGGTCACCGTCATGGATGAGCTTCTTTTGCAGGACCAGGGCTTCAAGCGTCTTCATCGGTTCGCTGAAGTTCAGCACCGTCGGACGAACCTCGATCATGGGCAGGCCCTCGGAGAGCATCCGAGTTGAGAGCTGCGTAGCCTGGAACGGGTCGAAGGCCACAGCCTCCACCGAGAACCGGGATGCGATATCCAGCAGATCAGCCTCGATCCAGCTGAAGTCGATCACGTTGCCCGGCGTCACCGACAGGCGTCCGGTGTGGGCCCAGCCCTCGTACTGGCTGTTGCCCGCAGCCTGGACCGTGTCCTCGGGCAGGTAGTACTTGCCAAACACAACATATGCGTCGGCTATGTCGGGATGCTGAAACACCATGACGAGCGCTGCAATGTCCGTCTTGCTGGCCAAGTCCAGGCCCACCCAGCAGGGCTGGCCCAAGAACTGGTCCAGCTCCAGATCCGGGTTAGTGCCCGCGTCCCAGGCTCGCATGTCCATCCATGCCTTGTCTGCGCACACCCATTCGTTGAGATGCTTGGTCTTGAAGTTGTTGACCGCGCTGGGCAACTGCATGGCCTTGGCCTGCAAGGGCACCAGGATCTCCTCACGCACCGAGAAGCCCCAGTTGGGGTTGGCCTTGATGAGGGAGTCCTTGATCGTCCAGTCGTCACCTTCATCGAGACCGTAAATGATCCCGAACTGAGAGTCATCCTCGAACACCCGGTTGAGCAGCTTGGTGACAAAGCTCCTGACCTCGTAACAAATCCCCGAGCGGTTGCTGCCAGCCGTGGTGATCACCCACAGCAGGGAGTTGTCCCGTTTGCCGGTGCCGGTCTCCACCACGTCATAAACCGTTCGAGTCTTGTGGGCGTGCAGCTCGTCAATGCATCCGAAGTGGATGTTCAAGCCGTCCAGCGTGGAGCCCTCAGCCGAAAGCGCTTCGAACTTGGAGCCCGTCTGCAGCACATGCATGTTGTGCGCCCCGACGTTCACGGCGAACCGGTTGCGAAACCCCGGGCTCAGGCGCGCCATGGTCTGTGCATCGCCAAAGACAATGCGCGCCTGATCGCGGGTGGTGGCCAGCGAGTACACCTCAGCGCCGCCCTCACGGTCGGCGGCCAGCATGTACAGGCCCACGGCCGAGGACAGCGTGGACTTGGCGTTGCCCCGTGGCACCTCGATGTACGAACGCCTGAAACGGCGCTTGCCATCCGATTTGACCCAGCCGAACACCGTGGACAGGATGAACACCTGCCAGGGTTCCAGAACGATCATCTGACTGGCCAATGGCCCTTTGACGTGAGGCAGGCGCTCAATGAAGGCGCACAGGTTGTCGGCTGGTCTGTAAGGCCTGCCGTACCGGTCGAGCAGCTCCGGGTTGAACCGGTAGATGCTGCTCTTGCGTTTGAAGCGGATCAGGTCATCGAGCTGGCGCTTGCAGGCTTTCTGAACCCACTCGCAAGTCAGGATCTCTCCCGATACGACGCGCTGTGCATATTGTTTGGCGCTCGCGGCATATCCACTCATCGTTTGCTCTCGGTCCTACCCAACAATGTCCTCCCAGAGATCAAGCTCTTCGCCCGGTCGCTCGTTTGGAATGGAGATGCGCGAACGAGACGCTGGGGTGAATCCCATCTCGATCGCAGCCTTGGTCATGATCTGGGCCTGCTTGTTGGCAATGGCCAGGTACGGCGACTGCATGGGCACACCGCTGTGGGGGGCCTTCACCAAGAGCCCCGTCTTGCCGATACCCGCCTGGGCCTGTCGGTACAGGTCTGCCGCGCAGGCCCAGATTTCCAGCACGGACATGTCCAGCTTGCGAATCAGGGTGGGCGGCGCGCATTCAAGCGCGTAGCGCCAGGCAGCCTTGGCACCCTCAGGCATGTAGTCCGGGGGCTCGACCAGCAAGCCCTCTGGGATGGGCTCGTGGTAGTTGGTCCGGCATGGCTGCAAGGTTCCCTTGATCTGCTTGACTTGAGTCGGCAGTGGCTTGCGTCCACCCATAAATCACCCGCTTGGTTTGATGTTCATTTGATGCACGGCCTTTGCTGCGCAGAGTCTTTGGAAAAGGGGATACCCCCCCTTGTTCAATTTGCACGCACAAAAATTTGCGCAAGCCCACGCATCTTGGGCGCCAGTCTGTAGAGATTCATCCCCCCTACCCCCTCAGGACGGGGTCACTGGCGCGAGGACGCGGTCTCTGAGGCGGTCTTCGCGTTG
>NZ_JAYPVP010000031.1:0-15984 GCF_038134685.1 Limnohabitans sp.
GTATTACCTTCAGCTTTACCCCATAATTTGGTTTTTCTTGGGGGTGGGGTTGCTGGGAGGCTTCTTTTTTGATGATAAGAGCAACAACAATCACAAGTACACGAAGGCATTGCTTGCTGGGTCTTTTATAGGATTTTCAGCCTATTCTTATTTTATTTTTGCGATTTATGCCGGATCGGTTACAATATTATTTTTACTAGCCACAAGAAAGCAAGAGATTAAATCATTTTTTTTCTTAGTTGCAGGCATTTTTATTGGGTTCATTCCATATTTATATGCACATGTCTCTATTATTTTAAACACCGATTTCTCTTCTTACGTCAACCAAATTAAAGGGCTGCAAACTGCATACGGCGTCGTGGATACGCAGCAAGGCGGAATAATTGAAAGACTAAGTACCGTCATTTCTCGCCTTGAGCAACTAGTCTTTGGGAAAGGTGTCGAGTCTGCGATTTTTGGTAGCTCTAACGAAGCAGCTCTTCCTTCATTTTTAGCGGTTGGATTTCTGTCTTTTTTCTTTATTTTTTACCGACCTTACTATATTAATTCCCTGAAGTTTTCAGATGAAAAACAAAGTTCAGCACAAATTTATTCATCTTTGCTTGCCACACTCACATCGATTTCCATTTTAGTTCACTTGGTATTTGGATCTATAATTGGAAAACCCCTCGGACTTCAGCACTATATTATGCTGATTCCCTTGATGTATTTTTTGTGCGCCGTCTTATTCTCAAATATCTCCTACATAAAACTTAGCGCCTCGATATGCAAAGCAGTTAAATTGATCGCCGCTATACTCGCGATATTTATTATCGTTATCAATATTTTTGCAAGCCACCGAATTTCAAATCGTCTTATGAGCAACGGGGGAAATGGATTGTATTCGGATGCCATTAATACAACTGGACTTTACCTCAAGAGCTTGCCGCCCGAAACTGCTCTACTTTTCCCTCAATGGGGTTATTGGATGGGAGTGGTTTCTATTACAGGATCCAAATATTCTGTATTCGAAGCGCCAAATTTAGTGGAAATGGAAAAAAGACTGAGGACCGACCCCGAACTGAAAAAGAGAAGTTTATTTGTCTTGGTTCTTGGTCAAAATTATTTTCAAGGAAAAGATTTGAATATTGACCCAAGGGAACTGGCAGAGCGCAATGGTCTAAGACTCAGTGATATCACCACTATTCATGGGCGAAATAATATCGATAAAATCAAACTACTTCATCTTTCAAGGACTGAGTATTAACCTTGGCTTGTTGCGTATGCTTTCGTTTTCAACCAAATTTACAGCCTGATGAAAGCCGGACGTGACATTAAAATGGGTAACTCTTCAGATTCAGGTCAGCCGCAAAGCAAGGGCCAGCCCTAAGGTCAAATTAGAACTGGTTGTTTGTCTGCGAATGGCGGTTCCTCGCCAGGTGCAGATCCTCTTCCACGGCAATCGCTCAGCGCGCAGTTGGGCAAATTTTTGATGGAGTTCTTGGGCGGCTTCGCTAGCCGCGGGGCCCAGGTCAAGCACAGCTGCCATGTTCGCATCTGTCCATTGTGTAAAACGCCCTTTAAAGAGGGGTTGGAGTCGCCTGATTTGGGCGCTAAGTCCATAGTTAGACCCAATCACATTCCCCCCGTGCTGACGATAGTGAAGGCAGGGTTCGTCATCAAACCACACTCCGCCACCCAAGGCAGTGGCCACCAGGTAAGTTGTCCAGTCGTGCCACACGCTGTGTTCGGGCTGGACTTTTTTTTGCGCCGCCAGCACTGATGGGCTGAACACCATGGTGTTGCCGCTGGCAATGTTTTGCACCAGCGCGTTGCCAAAGCTGGGCGGGCGGCGTATACGGGGGCTCAGGCCAATGGGTTGGAGTTTGTCGTTCACAAACTGTGTGCGCCCGCAATACAGGCGCACGGGCTGCTGCAGGTGTTGCGCGTGCCACTGCACGGCCCGCTCCAGCTTGTTATCCAGCCATACGTCGTCCTGGTCACAAAACGCGTACAGGTCGTGTTCGGTGCCTGCCGGGGCGTGTTGAATCAGGTGGCAAAAGTTGCGGGTGGAAGAGCCCGCGCACGGGCCTTGCAGCAGAGTCACGGTTTGTGGGCTGCTTTGCGCAAAGGCTTTGACGATGTTCACCGTCTCGTCCGTCGATCCATCGTCACTCACAGTGAGCGTCCACTGGCGGTGCGTTTGCCGGGCAATCGAGTCGAGCTGCGCCTGCAGGTACTTGGCCCCGTTGTAGGTGGCCAGCAGGATGTGGACGGTGGACGGGTAGGGAGTACTCATTTCATCTATTGTCATACAGTTGGCTGGCGTGCATTGGGTAAGATACACAGCCAACGGAGAAAACCATGCTCGATTCCCTGCTGATCAGTAACTTCCGCTCTTTGCAGCGCTTGGAGGTGTCTAAGCTCGGCCGGGTGAATTTGATCGTGGGCAAAAACAACACCGGCAAAAGTTCGGTGCTGGAGGCTTTGCGTATTTATGCTGGCAATGCCCAAAGGCCCTTGCTGGAGGCGCTGGCCCGCGAGCATGACGAGCGTTTCCGCACACGCGAGGCAGAGGCCTTTGAGGAGCCTGAAAACATGCCGTTTCAGGACTTCTTCTTGGGCAGGGCTTTCCCTTTGGTCGATGGGCAATGGATCAGTATCGGTTCGTTGACGAACGAGCAAGAGCGTCTTCAAATTCAGCACGCGCTGATGGAGGAATACACCGACCAGGAAGAGGTGGACGGTGGTGAAACCATCAATCGCATTCGCCGCCGCATTGTCCCTAAAGCAGAGGCAGACCAAGGCACTGCAGAGTTGAGCCAGGTCTTGGTTATCAAGAGGGGGGATCGCTTCTTCCCGCCCATGAAGCTGGTCAATGTGCGTGCGCGTGTGCCTGCCGCAGAGCCTTGGGCCGTGCCATGCAGTGCGGTGCCGACACAGTTCATTTCCATGGATGAGTTGGCTGACGAATGGGACCGGGTCGTAATTGCCGGTCAGGAAGAGATCGTGAAAGCCGCCCTGCAGATCATCGAGCCTGATTTGGAGAGTTTGGTGTTCGTCCGCTCGGATCAGGAGGGGACCTATACACCCAGCCGATACCGTCGCGAACGCACGGCCATGGTCAAGCTCAAAGGTTTGGAGCGCCCGGTCCCTTTGAACAGCATGGGCGACGGCATGCTGCGTGTGCTGCAGTTGGCGCTCAAGTTGTTTACGGCCAAAGGCGGTTTCTTGCTCATTGACGAGTTTGAAAACGGCTTGCACTACACCGTGCAGGAGCGCGTTTGGGCCTTGTTGTTTGAGGTGGCGGACAAATACGACATTCAGATTTTTGCCACCACGCACAGTTGGGATTGCATCGAGAGCTTTACCAAAGTGGCGGTCGGTCGCCCGCAGACCGAGGGGGTGTTGTTCCGTCTGGGCCGCAGCGTGCGCACCAGCGACAAGGGGCAGGTGATTGCCACGGTGTTTGACGAGGCAGCCCTGGCCAATGTGACGCAGGCCGACATGGAGGTGCGATGAGCTCCAAACGCATTCTGCTGGTCGAGGGCGAGGCGGACCGTGGGTTTTTTGAAGCGCTGAGCAGGCGGCTGGCGGTTCAGCTGGAAACGGTCAATATTGGCACCCCCAAGTCCGTCGGCAAGAAAGACACCAAGCAGGGCGTTTTGCATGCCTTGCCCACTTACGTGCAGCAGCTGGCTGACGGGCAAATTGAACACTTGGCTGTGGTGCTGGATGCAGACAGCGCGGCATCAGGCGGCTTGGGTTTTGCCAAAACGCTGGCGCAGTTGACGGCAGTGTTGACACCGTTGGGCTTTACGCACGACAGCACGGCATCACCTGGCTTGTTGTTCAATCATTCCAATGGCTTGAACCCGTTTGGCGCTTGGATCATGCCCAACAATGCCGCCGATGGCATGCTGGAAGATTGGGTCAAATCGTGCATCGCCCCTGCTGAGTCGGCGCTGCTGGGGCATGCTCAGTCGTCTATTGCAGCGATTCCGGGTGGCCCCAAGTTCAAGCCCGTCCATCAAACCAAGGCCGAGGTGGCAACCTGGCTGGCTTGGCAAGCCAAGCCTGACCACGGCTTGCACAAAGTAGCCGAAGAGGCGGGCTTGCTCGATGAGGCCGCGCAGCCTTTCGTGGATTTGTGCGCCTGGCTGAAGCGGATTTTTCCTTGACTGTGTTGGATAGCACGCTTCAACGCGTTTGTCTGATCGTCCCCACCCACAACCCCGGCCCCCTGTGGCCGCAGTGGCTGGCCGCTGTGCAAGCGCAGCAACAGCCACCTGTACAAGGCTTGGTGGTGGACTCCTCCTCTACCGACGGCACCAACTTTGCTGCCTTGCCCGCCGCCTGGCAGTGCCTGCGCATCGCAGCGGCAAGCTTTAACCACGGCGGCACGCGCACCCTGGCGCTGCAGCACGTGCCGCCCGGCACCAATGTGGTGGTGTTCATGACGCAAGACGCCTTGCTGGCCGCGCCCAATGCGCTGCAGGCCTTGCTGTCTGCCTTTGACGATCCCACCGTGGCCTGCGCCTATGGCCGCCAGCTGCCGCATGCCAACGCCACGCCGCTGGCCGCGCATGCGCGGGGCTTTAACTACCCCGCCACTTCGCGCACGCTCAGCATGGCCAACCAGCCGCAGCTGGGGCTCAAAACCTGCTTTTTGTCCAACTCGTTTGCGGCTTATCGCGTGGCCGACTTGCAGGCCGTGGGCGGTTTTCCGGCTGATGTGATTCTGGGCGAAGACATGTCGGTTGCCGCCCGCTTGCTCATGGCGGGCAAGCGCGTGGCCTATGTGGCCGAGGCGTGTGCGCACCACTCGCACAACTACACCTTGGCGCAAGAGTTTCGCCGCTACTTTGACACCGGCGTTTTCCATGCCCGCAGCCCTTGGCTGTTGCAGGCCTTTGGTGGGGCCGGGGGTGAGGGGCTGCGCTTTGTCCGCTCCGAGCTGGCTTACCTGTGGCGTCACGCCCCCAGCTGGATACCTGCCGCCATGGTCAGCACCCTGGCCAAGTGGGTGGGCTACAAGCTGGGCCGTTTGGAGGCTCGCTTGCCCTTGGCATTCAAGCGCTGGTGCAGCATGCACCGGGGGTATTGGTTGGGTGTTTGAGTTATCCGTTTTAAACGGATAAAACTTAAAGAATATGGCCGTTTACGAAGGTCAAGGTCCTGAACGGGAATTTTTTTGGTGAATTGCGTTGTTGGTGCATTAAATAACCCGTACGGTAAATTAATTGCAAATTCATGTTGAAATGCAATTAAAATTTACCGATCAGGCATTTTTTCCGTATTTATCATGACCACCATTGCCAGCCCCCAAACCTTGGGCACCGCCTTGCGTGCAGCCCGCAAGCGCATGGGCTTAACCCAGCCAGAGCTGGCGCTGGCCGCCGGTGTGGGGGTGCGCTTTATTGTGGATCTGGAAGGCGGCAAGCCCACGGTGAGGCTGGAACAGGTGCTGCGCGTGGTTGACGCCGTGGGGGGCTCGCTGGTGCTCAGTGGTTTGGACGCGGGTGCCGATCAGGCGCCCGGAGGCAGCCATGGCGCGTGACATCGGCGTGTGGCTGTTTGGCCAAGCGGTGGGCACTTTGTCGCTGCAGGGTGGGCGGCTGGCTTTCGAGTATGGCCAGAGCTGGCTGGCGCGGCCGGATGGGGTGGCGCTGTCGCAGTCCTTGCCCTTGCGCCCCGAGCCATTTGACGATGTGCAGTGCCGTGCATTTTTTGCCGGTTTGCTGCCCGAGGGGCATCTGAGACGCTTGGTCGCGCAGCAGTGCCAAGTGTCTAGCCAGAACGACTTTGCGCTACTGGCGGCCATTGGGGGGGAGTGCGCTGGCGCCATTAGCTTTGTGCCTGAAGCGGGGGCTGTGCTGGCGGCAAATTCGGCAGATGTCGAGTGGCTGGACGAGGCGCAGTTGGCGGCCTTGCTGGACGAGTTGCCGCGCAGGCCCATGTTGGCGGGGCGCGATGGTATGCGCTTGTCGCTGGCGGGCGCACAGGACAAGCTGCCCGTGGTGTTCGACGGTGAGCGCATCGGCCTGCCCAAAGGTGGCCAGCCCAGTACGCACATTCTCAAGCCGGCCATTGCGACGGTGCAAGGCAGTGTGGCCAACGAGTGTTTCTGTCTGGCGCTGGCGCAGGCTGTCGGAATGGTTGCGGCGCAGGCGCAGGTCTTGCAGATCAAGGACCGTCAGGTTTTGCTGGTGGCACGTTACGACCGCCGCGTGGGGGCCGCTGGTCAGCCTGAGCGCGTGCACCAGGAAGATTTTTGCCAAGCCCTGGGTGTGGTGCCTGAAATGAAATACCAAAACGAAGGCGGGCCGGACTTGCTGGCCTGCTTTGATCTGCTGCGCAAAGCGACCCGGCCAAGTGCTCCGCAGGTGCTGCGAATGCTCGACGCCGTGGTGTTTAACGCCTTGGTGGGCAACCACGATGCACATGGCAAGAACTTTTCCTTGCTGTATGCGGAGGGGGCAACGCCTGTGCTGGCGCCGCTGTATGACCTGCTTTGCACCGCGGTGTACGAGCACCTGACGCCCAAGATGGCGATGAAGTTGGGCAGCAAGTACAAGTTCTCGGAGGTGCAGACCCGTCACTGGCGGCAGTTTGCGCAGGAGGCCGGTTTGTCTGGCGCCCAAACCCAAAAGCGCGTGCTGCAGATGACACAAAGACTGCCCGCAGCTGCGCGGCGATTGCAGTCCATGGAAAGCTTTGTCAATGAGCCCATCGTGGCCAGCATCGTGGCCTTGATCGAGCAGCGCTGTGCGCTGACAAGCCGACGTTTGCTTCAAGAACATGACGATGAATAAAACCAAATCTTGGCGCCAGTTGTCCCCCCTGCAAATCCGCTTGACCAAGGCGGCTTTGCTGCTGGGCGATGTGGTGGCGTTTGTATTGGCTGGTGTGCTGGCGGCTACCCTCGCGCAGGCCTGGGGTGACGTGCACGATGGCCACTGGCTGGTGTCGCAAGACTTGCAGCGCTATTGGGCCTGGCTGGGTGTGGTGGCTTTGGGGTTGGGGTTTTTCTTGGTGCGCTTTCGGCACTACAGCGACCGCAAGCCGTTCTGGACCGAGCTGGGTGAGGTGTTGTGGGTGCTGCTGGTGTTGGCCGTGCTGGATTTGGCGGTGATCGGCATTGCGCGCTGGAATTCGTCTCGCCTGTGGTGGGCGCTGGTGTGGCCGCTGGCCATGGTGGGGCTGCCTTTGGTTCGTGGCGCTTTGCGTTCGGGCATGCGGCGTTTGCGTGTGTGGCAGCGGCCTGCGCTGGTGGTGGGAACGGGCCCCAATGCGCATGAGGCAGCAGAGGCGTTGCAAAGCGAACCCGCGCTGGGCTTTGCGGTGCTGGACTTTCTGGACGCCCACAAGGCCTTGAAGAACGATGGCCAACTCATGAAGAAGTGGGCCAAGGTGCCGGGCGTTCAGTTTGTGCTGGCGCTGGAGGCGGGGCAGAGCGACTTGCGCGAAGCCGTGTTGCGCAAGTTGGCGCACTACAAGGCCGAAGACGTCAGTGTGATCCCCGCCATGCGCGGGGTGCCGTTGTTTGGCACGGACATTTCGTACTTCTTCTCGCACGAAGTGGCCATGCTCAAGTTGCGCAACAACTTGCGTTACTGGCCGGCGCGTGTGCTTAAGCGGGTGTTTGACTTGGCTGCGGCCTTGGTGCTGCTGGTGTTAGGGGCCTTGCCATTGTTGTATATCGCACTGCGCATTCGCCAGGACGGTGGCCCGGCTATTTTTGCGCACCAGCGCGTGGGGCAGTCGGGGCGCATGTTCCCCTGCTTCAAGTTCCGCACCATGCACGTCGATGCCGAGCAGCAGCTGCGCGATTTGCTGGCCAGCGATCCAGCCGCGCGTGACGAGTGGGAGCGCGAATTTAAACTGCGCAACGACCCGCGCATTACCGCCATTGGCCATTTTTTGCGCCGCACCAGCCTGGACGAGTTGCCGCAGCTGTTTAACGTGATCCGTGGCGAGATGAGCCTGGTGGGGCCACGCCCCATCATCACCGCCGAGCTTGCCCGCTATGGCGATGATGTGGACTACTTCCTCATGGTGCGCCCAGGCATGACGGGGCTGTGGCAAGTCAGTGGCCGCAACGATGTGGACTACGACACCCGCGTGTACCTGGACACCTGGTACGTTAAAAACTGGTCGCTGTGGTACGACATCGCGATCTTGTTCAAGACGGTGCGTGTGGTGTTTGCACGTAAAGGGGCGTATTGAATGAAGGTTTTGGTGATCGGCGGCGCCGGCTACATCGGCTCGCACATGGTCAAGTTGCTGGGCCAGCAGGGCTGCAGCGTGACCACACTTGACGACCTGTCCAGCGGCCACCGCGATGCGGTCTTGTGCGGCGAATTTGTTCAGGGCAACTTTGGCGACCGTGCGGTGTTGGATGCGGTTTTGGCCAAGGGGTTTGATGCGGTGATGCACTTTGCCTCGTTCATTCAGGTGGGCGAGTCGGTGCAGCAGCCCGACAAGTACTACCGCAACAACGTGTCCTACACGCTGGCTTTGCTGGACGCGATGCGTGCGCATGGGGTGGACAAGTTCATTTTCTCGTCCACCGCAGCCACGTTTGGCGAGCCGCAGTACACGCCCATTGACGAGCGCCACCCGCAGCAGCCCATCAACCCCTATGGCCGCACCAAGCTGATGGTGGAGCAGGCCTTGGCCGATTATGACCGGGCCTATGGCTTCAAGTCAGTGTGTTTGCGTTACTTTAATGCTGCTGGCGCTGACCCCGAAGGCCAGCTGGGCGAGCGCCACGACCCCGAAACGCACCTTATTCCCTTGGTGCTACAAGCCGCCAGCGGGCGGCGTGCCAACATCAGTGTGTTTGGTCGTGACTACGACACGCCAGACGGCACCTGCATTCGCGACTACATCCACATCAACGATTTGTGCTCTGCCCATTGGCTGGCATTGCAAAGCCTGCTGCAAGGGCAGGGCAGCCAGCGCTACAACCTGGGCAACGGCAACGGTTTTTCGGTGCAAGAGGTGATCGACACTGCCGAGCAAGTCACGGGCCGCAAAATCGCGGTGGTTAACGCCCCCCGCCGCGCCGGCGACCCCGCCCGCCTGGTGGCCGACGCCACCCAAGCCCGCCAGCAGCTGGGCTGGCAACCCCAATACGCAGATTTGGCCACCATCATCGCGCATGCGTGGCAGTGGGAGCAGATGGCTTCGCTGTGCTCGCCATGACGGTGTAGGGTTCGCTTGCCATGACATCACTGCGAGGCCCGCAGGGCCGTGGCAGTCTCCAACAAGCCGCCTTCGGGCGGTTTTTGTTTTTGGTGCGCTTGCAAAAGGGGAGGATTACCGTCAGCCCCCAATTGTTTCGCCTCAGATCACCACGCCGTTGACTTGGTTGACCAGGGTCTGGATTTCGTAGAGTGAGTCTACGGCGGAGCCGTCATCGGGGCCACTGTCAATGGAGCTGAGGATGGCAGCCAGGTTGCTCGTGGTGACCCCGGTGATGCCGATGTCCACAAAGTCCTGAACTTGAGGGTTCAGGTCGTGGATTCCAGCGTGGCGCAGTATGCGCATGCCAGCGCTGGCCAGGGCATCGATTTCGGCGGCGGTGTCCACTTGGTCGGCCGTTTTGTTACGAATGACATCGTTGAGCAGGTTGACGCTGATGGTGGAGGTGATGTAGACCACGCCATCGGGGTTGAGGTAGCCCGAGACGCCGATGTCGTTGTAGTCGGTGCTGGTGGGGGTGTAGCCAACGCCTGCATCGGATGCGCTGCCGTTGGCGATGGTGAGGATGTTGTTGTACGAGTGCACCAGAGCCTGCACTTCGTATTGCAACGAGTCTACGTTAACGCCGCGCTTGACCGCAGTGTCGAGCGAGCTGTTGTAAGACGCAACGTTGGCTTCGATGACGTTGGCTGTACCTGTTTTGAGGTAGGTGGCGTAGGTGATGGTGCTGTTGGCGTTGTTGGCTTCTGCGGCGGCCTGGATGCTGGTTTGTGCAGCTGACCAGGCGTCCATGTGCGCCTGGAGTTCGGCAATGGAGTCGGTGGTGGAGCCGTCGTCGGGCTCCAGCGCGAACATGCGGTCCACAAAGTTGCGCACGGTGCTGATGGAGTCGTAGTTGGTGTTGACGCCCAGGGCCTGCAGGTCTGCGGCGTAAATGGTGCCGGTGCCTTTGACGACAGGATCGATCTTTTTGACGATTGATCCCATGGCTTGCAGTTCCGCAATGGTGTCAATGTCGGCGGGGGTCTTGGTGCCGACAAAGTCGTTCATCAGGTTCACAAACGACTGGGTGTTGTTCATGTAGTTGACGGTGATGAGCGATACATAGTCGGAATAGACGGGGTCGGTCTCGGTGTCGTCGGGTGCGGATCCGTTGGCTTCTTGCACAATGGCGTGAACTTTGTTCATATAGGTCTGCACCGCCGAAAGGCTGCTGACTTGACTGCCAGTATCTATGGTTCTTGCCACTGTCGCATTCATCAGAGGCATGTTGACGTCGTTGGCGTTGACGATGCCCAGGGTGGTGAGCTCGGCTGCGGTGAGTGTTCCTGTGTCTGCGGCTTTGGCGATGACGGCTTCAGAGATGCGAGCCAGTTCTGCGATTTCTGCAACGGTGTTGACGTCGGCTACGGTTTTGGCAGCAATGGAGCTATTGAGCAGATAACGAGCGCTGGTGGCTATGGAGACGCCAACGTTGGCAAAGTCTTCTACCGTGAGCCAGTGGCCGCCGTTGGGGTTGGTGGCTGTGGCGTTGGCCTCGGCCTCAATTTTGTTGAAGGCGTTGATGCTGTTCTGGATTTTGACGGCCGTGTCGGTGGCTGCGCCGTTGATGAGGCTGGTGTTGAGGATTTCGTTGATGGCGGCGACATTGTCTGCTGTGACGCCGCTCATGCCGGCTTGTGCGTAGTCGCTGAGCGTGGGGCCTGTGCTCGTGGCGCTGTTGGCTTGGGCGATGGCGCTGAGGTTGACAAGCGCTGTGTTCATTTGTGTGACCAGGGCTTGCAGTTCGGCCACGGTGTCGGTGGCGGTGCCGTCGTCGGCTTGGGCGCGAATCAGGTTGTTGAGGGCGGTGATGTTGTCATCGGTCACGCCAGTGACGCCCAGTGTGGTGAAGGTGGACACGGGTACCGCTGTGCTGCTGCCTTGCGCCACGTCTTGAATGTTTTGGGCGAGAACGGCCAGGGCAGCGATTTCAGCAACGGTGTCGACATCGGCGGTGGATTTCTCGGCAATGATGTCATTGAGCAGCGCTGTGCTGCCTGGTGCCGTGAGTGTGCCGCTGGGCACGCCGATGGCGGTGTAGTCCGCTGTAGTGGGATTGGTGCTGGTGGCGTCAGCGGCTGAGCCATTGGCTTCGGCCAGGATGGCGTTGTAGGCATCGACGATGGTCTGGATTTTGGCTGTGGTGTCGGTGGCTGTGCCGTTGTTGCTGGTGGTGTTGAGTGCATCCAGAACAGAGGGCAGGTTGGTGTTGTCCACGTTGATGACGCCAGCGCTGGTGAATTCGGTAGTGCTGAGGGTGTTCGCGGTGTCGCCTTCAGCAGCGATGCTGATCAGGTTGATGTTGGGAGCAATCGCGTCAACGAGTGCTTGGAGCTTGGCTACGGTATTGGTGGCACTGCCATCATCGGCTTGTGCTGTCAGCACGTTGATGAGCGCGGGCAGATTGTCAGTGGTGACGCCAGTTACGCCTATGGTTTCGAAGTCTGTTGTGCTTGGCGGCGTGGAGTTTGTATCGCCTGCAACGAGACTCTGGATGGTGTTGGCAATGCTGGCTAGCTGATTGATTTCAGCGATGGTGTCGACGCTCGAGACAGCTTGGTTTTTGATAATGTCGTTAAGGAGTTCGAGCTTCTGTGGCTCTGAGGTGGCAGCGCCGATGTCCGCACCAATGGCTGAGTATTGCTGCGTGGTTGGATCTGTTGTGCTCGCGTCAGCGGCTGAGCCATTGGCTTCGGCCAGGATGGCGTTATAGGCATCGACGATGGTCTGGATTTTGGCCACAGTATCGACCTGGGTTCTGCTCAATTCGCCTGTGTTGAGAGCGCTGTTGATGGCGCTCACGTTGTTGCTGTTGACGCCGGTGACGCCTGCGTTGGTGTATTGGGAAGGCGTCAGTTGCGTGGCTGTGTTGTCTTGTGTGGCGGCTTGAATGATTTCCAGGGCCTGTTCTTGTGGAGAGACGCTGGATCCGCCGCCACCACCACCACCGCCCAAGGCAGCGCCGCCGAGTGCCAGGCCTCCCAGAAGGGTGCCGGAGGACACGCCCGCAGCTGCCGTGGCAATGCTGGCTGATGCAGCAGACGCTGCAGCACCCACCATGATGGGCATGCACATGGCCGATATGGCACCGGGCTCCCAGAGGGTGGTTTCGCTTGCGGTGTCAGAGAGGGCGGGCGCATCAGCGCTGACTTGAACATAGGGGCAAGCGCTATCGCCAGTGTGCAAGACGAATTCGATGCTGTTTTCTGGCGTGGCTTGTGCGGTGCCCTTTGGGAAAAATTCTTGCAGCTCAATGAGGGTGCCGTTGTCGAGCTCAACACTCAGGTCTCGCTGTTTGCGGAGCACCTTTTTGACGCTCTGGATGGCGCCAGTGGTGGTGTCAACAACCCGGTAGCTGGTCCCTGGTTGGGCCTTGAGCAAAACAGTTTGTGAGCTGTTTTGCAAGTGGGCCAGTGTGGAGCCAGGGTCAACGGCTTCGGTGGCAAATGCTTTGGAAAATTGGGCGGATTGTTGCAGTGCGAGTTGCGCCATGGGGGTGTCCAAGTTTGTAGGTATGTCTAAAACTTGATTTTTGGCGTTTGGATGTCAGGAGTTCATAAATTTTGTAAAGAGTTGGCGGATGAGCCGGGTGGCTTATCCGATGACGATGCCTGTGGCGTGGTTTTGACTCAGAAGGCCTGAGCTGTCTGCGGTGTAGACCACATAGGTGCCGGCCTCCAGTCCGCTGAGCGACAAGCTGGTGCTGGCGCTGCTGCGCAGGGTGACGTTGTCAATGGCGAAGGAGGCATGGCTGAGGGCTAGCGGAGCGGTGCTGTTGTCCCAGCTGGTACTCATGCCAAAGCCAAGGTCGATACCGCCGTCGTTGTTGACCACGGCTTGCAGCGCGTAGTGATGGACTTCTTCCCGGAGTGTGGTGTCGCTATTGCCGCCGTTGGTGCTGTTGGAGAGGTCGCCAAGATCGATGCCGCCATCCCACGCATCGAGTGTGCTTCTGGAACTGCCAAAGTATGCGGTTGACGTGACCTGGGTGTTGTTGATGTAGACATTGAAGTGCTGGCCTTCCCAGGCGTCCATTTCGATCATGTCAAATTCAACCCAGACGACAGAGCCGCTGCTCAGGCCAAGGTTGTAGGATTTTTGTACGCTGAGGGAGCCCTCTTGCGTGTTGACGAATCGGCCCAGTACGCTGTTGAGGCCGTACTGGCTGTGCAGGTAGAGGGTGTCGGTGCTGGCGGTGTTGTTGTAGGTCCAGCCCTGAGGGGTCTGGTTGAAGTCTTCGTAAGAGAGGATGGAGCTGGTCAATGCCACCGCGTTCCATTGGCTGGATGCAGCGCTGGTGATGTCGCTTTCCGTGCTGACATTGAGTGTGCTCTTGACCAGATACGCTGTGCCGTCGGTGGAGCTGGCAACGTCAATGCTCTGGTTGCTGGTTTGTGCTGTGGTGGTACGGGCCAGGTTCAACACGCGGGCGTATTCGAGTTCGGCCATGGCGTCCAGATTGTTGCCGTTGATGTTGCTCCAGTCGTACCAGGTGCCGCCCGTCTGGTTGAAGGCCATGATGGTCTCAAAACCGTTGCCATTGGGTTCGTTGACGTTCCATTGGGTGTAAGTGCCAAAGGGTGTGGTGTCGTTGGCACCACCTGCGGTGGTGGTGACAGTGCTGTTTTCGTTGTAGAAGGGCGCCATCACGTTGTCTGCGAATTGCCAGTCCCAGACGCCGTCGCCGTTGATGTCTGTGCCGCCCAGGAACAGGTTGCCAGAAATGCTGGAGCCGCTTTGAAGATCGACGATGGCGGCGTTTTCGCTGGCACTGTTGATGTGCAGCATGTGCAGCTGCACGCTGCCAGCGGCGCTGGTGTATGTTTTTCCAAGGGCCCAGGTTTGCTGGTCACTCCATTTGAAAAACGCATTGTTGCGGTCGATGTAAAAGGAGCCTGTGGAGCTGTTGGCGGTCGATGTTTCGCCGCTGGAGACGCTCAGCTGAGATTGAATCAAGCTGATGGTGTTGGCTTGTACGACAGGTAAAACGTCAATGGTGACAGTGGCGCTGTCAGCGGTGTTGCCAGCCAGATCGCTCCAGCTGATCGTGGCGGTGTGTTCGCCAGTCATGGCATTGGCGATGCTGTCTGATTTGATGCTCAGGCTTTGAAGAATGTCGTCAATGAGGGTGTTGTCGAAAACACTGAGGTCGTTTTTGTATAGGGTCAGCTGGTGCTGGGTGCTGTCGTAATGGTAGTCCAGCCCTGATACGCCTGCGATGGTTTGGTTGGTGTTGCTGCTGTCTGTGTTCAGGGCGATGGAGTTGGTGCCAACCCGTAACAATTCATGAGCATCGTCCATGCCCGCACCACCAAGGCTGAGGGTGATTTGGTAGATGTCGGTGCTGCTTGGTGCTTGTAATGCCGGGGCGATGGTGATGCCTGTCGCCCAGTCGCTGGTGTTGACGGTCAGACTGGTGGTGTTCTGTGTGCCGATGTCGGCGCTCAGATCGACGGCTGTGACACTGGTGGTGTCAAGGACGTAAGCGAAGTCTGTGGTGTTGGAGGTGTTGTTGGCGGCATCCACAACGCGCACTTGTGCGGTGTTGCTGCTGAGCAAAGTAGCGGCGTAGCTGAAGGCGTTTGTGCCAGCGGTATGGGTGGCGGTTTGCCAGGTGGCGCCATTGTCCAGGCTCACTTGAACCGTATCGCCCGCAGAGGTGTTGCCGCTGAGGGTTCCAGAGAGGGTTTGGCTGTCGATGCGGGTGACCAGATCGGTGGTGCTGGAGCCCGTGTCCGAGCTCATGCTCAGAGTGCTGACGGTGAGGGTGGGGGCTGTGTTGTCCAGGGTGATGGTGTGGGTGGCTGGCGCGCTGGTGTTGCCGGCGAGATCGGTGTAGGTGACGGTGAAGTCGCGATCGCCTTCGGATGTGCTGCTGGTCTGGAATTGAAGGCTGCTGACGATCTGATCAATATCGCTGGCTGTAAATGTGTCGGTGGTCAGCGGGGTGAGGGTCAGAATGTGGGTGGTGCTGTCGTAGGTGTATTGAAGATTCGAGATGCCCCCGATGGTGACGTTGCTTGCAGAGAAGTCGTTGTTCAACGCTTGAAAGACCGAGCCTTCAAGTTTCAGGGTGTCATGGCTTGCATCGAAGCCCTGGCCACCAATGTGGATATCTATGGCGCTGATGTCAGTGTCTGTGACCTCTTGCAGATCGGGAGCCACTGAGATGCCGTTATTGGTGGCACTGGCGTTGATGGTGATGCCGCTGGTGGACTGAATGTTGGCGCTGGCAGCAAGGTCCGGGCTTGCAGGTGCTTGTGTGTCCAGCGTGTAGCTCTGGCTGTAAACGGGAGCGCTGTTGTTGCGGGCATCGACCAAGCGTGCCTTGATGATGTGTTCGCTCGTCAGTTGGGTGCCGAGGCTGAAGGTGTTGGTGCCTGTGGCGTTGTTGGCGTTGACCCAGGTTTGACCATTGTCCAGGCTGATTTGAACGGTTTCCCCTTGCAAGGTGTTGGCGCTTAAGGTGCCTGTGAGTGTTTGCTGGCTGGTGTGGGTGACATAGTCGGTTGTGTTTGCGCCCGTATCGTCGCTCAAGTTCAGAGAGACTATGGTGGTGTCTGGGGCGGCCGTATTGATAAGGGCCTGCAATTGCGCGAGGGTGTTGGTGTGTATGCCGCTGTCGTCTTGGGCGGCGATGTTGGCCAAGATGTTTTGCAGGTTGTGATCTGTCACGTTGAGAAGACCGATGCTCTGTAGGTCGCTGACGGTGAGTGCGGGGTTGACGCTGCCGCCGTTGGCAATGGTCTGAAT
>NZ_JAYPVP010000032.1:0-14314 GCF_038134685.1 Limnohabitans sp.
TGGTGGTGCCGGTCACGAATTCGCCGGATTCCAGGGCTTTTTCCAGCGACAGCCACGAGGCCAGACGCTTGGCGGTGTCGCGCGACAGGATGGTGTCGCCGTAACCGTTTTCGATGGAGCCGATGGCCACGGAGACAAAGTCGCCGACCTGGACTTCGATTTCACCCTGGTCATTCTTGAACTCGTCGATGGACACGTAGGACTCGGACTTGAGGCCGGCGTTGACGACGACGAAGTTGTGCTCGATACGCACGACTTCAGCAGTGATGACCTCGCCCGGGCGCATTTCGGTGCGCTTGAGGGATTCTTCAAAGAGGGCGGCAAAAGATTCAGACATTGAGTTTCCTTGTCCACAGATCAGGATGTACGTGCGCGACATGCGCCGTTTCTAAATAAGCTGACTGTGGCGGTTTGCGGCAGGGCCGCGGTTGGTTGAACAACCCACACCACCAATGCGCATGCTGCGCGGAAGGGAGCGGCGTGGACCGGGTAGAGCCTTGGCTTTGGCCTTAGCTCCTGCTTTGCCACCAATCTAACACTTGCTGCACCGAAGCTTCGATGGACAGTTGCGAGTTGTCGAGTTGCAAAGCATCTTGCGCGGGCTTGAGGGGCGCAACTGCGCGGGAGCTGTCCCGTGCGTCGCGCGCTTCCAAATCAGCGCGAAGACTATCAATATTAGCCGAAAAACCCTTTGAAATCAACTGCTTGTACCGTCTTTCGGCGCGTTGTGCGGCGCTGGCGGTCAAAAATACCTTCAAAGGGGCTGCAGGGAAGATCACTGTGCCCATGTCGCGGCCGTCGGCCAACAAGCCCGGAAGACGCTGAAAGCTGTGCTGCAGATCGACCAGCGCCTCGCGCACGGCAGGCAAAACCGAGACTTTGGAGGCATTCATGCCGCCTTCCTCGCTGCGGATGGCGTCGGTCACGTCCACGCCACCCAGCAGTACCTGTTCGCCCTCAAAGCGTACCGGCAGGGTGCGGGCCAGCTGGGCAATTTTGGCTTCGTCGTTGGCTTCCAGCGTCAGTCCTGCTTGTAGCGCGGCGTGGGCGGTCACACGGTACAGCGCGCCCGAATCCAGGTAGTGATAGCCCAATTGGGCGGCTACGCGGCTGGCCAGTGTGCCCTTGCCCGAGGCGGTAGGGCCGTCGATGCAGATGACCGGAATTTGCCCCGTGTCGGTATTGGCGACTTCGAACAAGGTCTCGAAATAGTCCGGAAAGGTCTTGGCCACGCACTTGGGGTCTTCGATGCGCACCGGCACGGTGTCGGCGTTGAAGGCCGCCAGTGAGAAACACATGGCCACACGGTGGTCGTCATAGGTGTGGATGCTGGCACGCTGCCATTGCCCGGCGGGCAGCGGGTGCACCGTGATCCAGTCCGGGCCTTCTTCTACCGTGGCGCCGAGCTTGCGGCATTCGGTCGCCATGGCCACGATACGGTCGGTTTCTTTCACGCGCCAGCTGGCGATGTTGGTCAGCGTGGTGGGGCGGTCGGCGTAGAGCGCCATCACGGCCAGCGTCATGGCGGCGTCGGGGATGTGGTTGCAGTCAAGCGTGATGCCCTTGAGCGGCCAGGCGCCGCGTTCGATGTGCAGCCAGTTGGGGCCGCTGGTGACTTTGGCGCCCATGAGTTGCGCGGCTTCCACGAAGCGGATGTCGCCTTGAATGGAGTCCGCACCCACACCGTTGACGCGGATGCCGCTTCCATTAGCGATCGCTCCCAGCGCGATGAAGTAGCTGGCCGAAGAAGCATCGGCCTCGACGTGGATGCTGCCGGGTGACTGGTAGCGGCTACCGGCGGGAATCACAAAGCGCTCCCATCCTTGACGTTCCACGGCAATGCCGTAGCGCGCGAGCAGGTTGAGTGTGATCTCGATGTAGGGCTTGGAAATCAGCTCGCCCACCACCTCAATGGTGATGGCGCGGTCAAGAGCTGCCAGCGGCAGGGCCATGAGCAGGGCGGTCAGGAACTGGCTGGACACATCGCCGCGCACGGGAATGGGCTTGTCCAGCTTGAGCGCAGGCTGGCGTACGCGCAGAGGCGGAAAGCCTTCGTTGCCCAGGTAGTCGATGGCGCAACCCAGCTCGCGCAGGGCGTCCACCAGGTCGCCAATCGGCCGCTCGTGCATGCGTTGCACGCCTTTGAGCGTGAAGTCGCCGCCGTGCACCGCCAGCGCTGCCGTGAGCGGGCGCATGGCTGTACCCGCATTGCCCATGAAGAACTCAATCGCCTCGGTGGGCCAGGCGCGGCCGCCCAGACCTGTGATGGTGACCGTACTGCCTTGCACGTCTACGCCGCAACCCAACTGGCGTAGCGCGGCCAGCATGACGCGGGTGTCGTCAGAGTCCAGCAGGTCGTGAACTACGGTGGTGCCTTCGCACAGGGCAGACAGCAGCAGGACGCGGTTGGAAATGCTCTTGGAGCCAGGCAAAGTCACCGCGCCGGATGCGCCAGTGAGCGGGGGCAGATCGAGGAAAGGAATGGCGTACATGATTAATTTTCAGATGCAGGCGAGCACGCATTGCCTGCTTGCAGTGTCCAGGCCGCGCGCGTGCTGCTGGCTTGCTGGATGAGGGCTTGCAATGTGGCAACGTCACCTGCTTGCATGGCTTGTTCAAATTTAGCCAGTGCCTGGCGAAAGTGCGCCACCTGGGTCAACACCTGCACCTGGTTGGCGCTCAGGATGTCACGCCACACGGCAGGCTCACTCGCAGCAATGCGCGAAAAATCGCGAAAGCCCGGTCCCGCCATTTCCAGAAAAGCTGCTCCTTGCGCCTGGCTTGTGAGCGCGTTGACGGCTGCAAATGCCAGCAAGTGGGGCAAGTGGCTGACGGCGGCGTACGTGGCGTCGTGCGCCTCGGGCGTCATGGTGCTGACCTGGCTGCCTACGGTGGTCCAGACCTGGTGCGCGGCTTGAGCGCGATGAATGCTGGTTTGCGGCATCGGCGTCAGGATAGTGCGGCGGCCCTGGTAGAGCTGCGCATCGGCATGGTCGATGCCCGCCACTTCTTTGCCCGCAATCGGGTGTGCGGGCACGAAACAACTCAAGCGCTCTCCCAGCGTGGCTTGGGCGGCCGCAATCACATCGCATTTGGTCGAGCCCACGTCCATCAGCAAGGCGTTGGGCGCCAGCACGTCGCGCATGGCTTCAAAGCTGGCATGCATGGCGCCTACCGGCACAGCCAACAGCACCAGGTCGGCCCCTTGCACGGCTTCGGCGACGCTGGTGGCGATTTGGTCGATCACGCCCAGCTCGAGCGCACGCTGGCGGGTTTTGTCGGAAGCGCTGAAACCCACAATGTGCTCCACCGCTTGGGCTTGCCGCAAGGCCAGCGCAAACGAGCCGCCCATCAGGCCACAGCCAATCAAAGCCAGACGCTGAAATTTCATGGGGCTGTTACTCGGACACCGGATAGGAGCCCAGCACTTTGTAGAAAGCGCACAGGCCCTGCAGCTCTTTGAGTGCGGCTGCCACATGCGGCTCGCTCACGTGGCCGGCGATGTCGATGTAGAAGTAGTATTCCCACTGACCCGACTTGGCCGGGCGCGATTCAAAGCGCGTCATGGACACGCCGTTTTGCTTGAGCGGCACCAGCAGGTCGTGCACAGCGCCGGGACGGTTGGGCACCGACACCACCAGGCTGGTGCAGTCCTTGCCCGAGGCCGGTGGCGTAGCCATGGTCTGGGGCAGGGCAATGATGGCAAAGCGGGTGCGGTTGTAGGCCTCGTCCTGGATGGCGTGGTGCACGATATGCAGGCCAAATTGCGCGGCTGCGCGTTCGCTGGCCAAGGCCGCCCACTTGGGGTTGGTGGCAGCGAGGCGCGCGCCTTCGGCGTTGCTGGAGACAGCGCGGCGCTCGGCCAGTGGCAGGTGCTGACTGAGCCAGCCCTGACACTGGGCCAGCGCTTGCGGATGAGCCAAGACCACTTCAATGCCTTCGTCGCCCGGTGTTTGCCGCAACAGGTTGTGGCGCACCAGCAGGCTGACTTCGCCCACCACATGTACGGGCGAACGCAAGAACAAATCGAGCGAGCGGGCAATCACACCTTCGGTCGAGTTTTCCATGCCCACCACACCGTACTGGGCGGTGCCTCCAGCGGTGGCGTGAAAGACTTCGTCAAAGTTGGCGCAGTAAATCAGGTTGGCGGCGCCGCCAAAAAACTCAATCGCAGCTTGCTCGCAGAAGGTGCCTTGTGGGCCCAGCACGGCGACGCGCTGCGGCGCTTCCAAAGCCAGGCAGGCGGACATGATTTCGCGCCAGATGGAGGCGATATGCTCGCTGTGCAAAGGCCCAGGGTTGGCGCTGGTGATCTTGTCGATGACTTGCGCGACGCGGTCCGGGCGGAAGAAAGGCGAGCCTTCGGCGCGCTTGATCTCACCGACTTTTTCGGCCACCCTGGCGCGGTCGTTGAGCAGCTGCAGCAGCTGGCGATCCAGGCTGTCAATTTGCACACGCAGCTCGCCCAGGGCTTCTGACTGGATAGGTTGTTGACTCATGGTCTCAAGCCTGTGTTTTTTCAAAGTCGCGCATGCAGGCGATCAGGGCCTGCACACCGTCAATAGGCATGGCGTTGTAGATGCTGGCGCGCATGCCGCCGACCGATTTGTGGCCCTTGAGTTGCAGCAGGCCTGCGGCTTGCGTCGCTTTCAGGAAGGCTGCATTGCGCGGATGTGTGGGGTCCAGCAAGGGCTGGCCATCGTCACCACGCAGAAAGAAAGGCACGTTCATCCGCGAGCGGCAGGCCTTGTCCACCGGGTTGGTGTAGAGCTGCGAGCCGTCAATGAAGTCGTACAGCAGCTGGGCCTTGGCAATATTGCGCTGCTCCATGGCGGCCACCCCGCCTTGCTGCTTGAGCCACTGGAACACCAGGCCAGCGATATAGATGCTGTAGGTGGGCGGCGTGTTGTACATGGAGCCGTTGTCGGCCACCAGTTGGTAGTCAAACGCGCTGGGGCAGGCTTTCAAGGCATGGCCCATCAGGTCTTCACGCACGATCACCAGCGTCAAGCCTGCGGGGCCCAAATTCTTTTGCGCACCACCAAATGCCAGGCCTATACGCGACCAGTCCACCGGGCGCGAGGCCACGTTGGACGAAAAATCGACCACGAGTGGTGCGTCGCAACCCAGCGTTTTCAGGTTGGGCAGCTCGTGGAATTCGACACCATGAATCGTCTCGTTGCCGCAGATGTGCACATACTGGCTGTCTGCGCCAATTTGCCAGGTGGCCGGGTCAGGCAGGGAGGTGAAGCCGCTGACCTGCGCTGTGGCGGCGACGCGGGCGGCGCCGTATTTGCCGGCTTCCTTGTGCGACTTCTGGCTCCAGCTGCCGGTCAGCACGAAATCCATCGCGCCGCCACGGCTCAGGTTGAGCGGCACGATGGCGTTTTCAGCCAGGCCGCCGCCCTGCATGAACAGGATGCGGAAGTTGGCGGGTACCGCCAGCAGCTCGCGCAGATCAGCCTCAGCCTTCTCGTAGATGCTGATGAACTCCTTGCCGCGGTGGCTCATTTCCATCACGCTCATGCCCGAAGAGCGGCCTTGTGCATCGTGCCAGTCCAGCATTTCGCTGGCGGCTTGCTGCAAAACCGCTTCGGGCATGGCGGCCGGCCCGGCCGAGAAGTTGTACGGGCGCGTCATTCCGTGGCCTCGGCCTCTCCGTTGTCGTTGCCTTCGGCATTGCCACCTTCGGCCGATTCGTTGGCGTCGTTTTCGACGATGCGCTGCAGACCCGAGAGCTTGGCGCCTTCATCCAGGTTGATCAGCGTCACGCCTTGGGTGGCTCGGCCCAGTTCGCGGATTTCGGCCACGCGGGTGCGCACCAGCACGCCGGTGTCGGTGATCAGCATGATGTCGTCATCGGTATGCACCAGCGTGGCGGCCACAACCTTGCCGTTGCGCTCGCTTTGCTGGATGGCGATCATGCCCTTGGTGCCACGGCCGTGACGGGTGTATTCGCTGATGTTGGTGCGCTTGCCGTAACCGTTTTCGGTGGCCGTGAGCACGCTGGTGCGTGTAGCGCCTTCTTCGGCAGGAGCAGCAGGGTCTTCCTGCTCGGCCACCAGCATGGCGATCACGCTCTGGCCCTCTTCGATCATCATGCCGCGCACGCCGCGTGCGCTGCGGCCCAGCGGACGCACGTCGTTTTCGTCAAAGCGCACGGCTTTGCCGCCGTCGCTGAACAACATCACATCGTGCTTGCCGTCGGTCAAGGCGGCGCCAATCAGGTAGTCGCCCTCGTCCAGGTTGACGGCGATGATGCCGCCCTTGCGCGGATTGCTGAATTCGTCCAGCGAGGTCTTTTTGACCGTGCCCATGGAGGTCGCCATGAACACAAACTGGTCTTCGGGGAAGGTGCGGGCTTCGCCAGTCAGCGGCAACACGACGTTGATCTTCTCGCCCTCTTGCAGTGGGAACATGTTGACGATGGGGCGACCGCGCGAGTTGCGCGAACCGGCCGGCACTTCCCAGACCTTGAGCCAGTACAGGCGGCCACGGTTGGAGAAGCACAGGATGTAGTCGTGCGTGTTGGCGATGAAGAGCTGGTCGATCCAGTCGTCTTCTTTGGTGGCAGCAGCTTGCTTACCGCGGCCACCGCGCTTTTGCGAGCGGTATTCGCTTAAAGGCTGGCTCTTGATGTAGCCGCTGTGGCTGAGCGTGACCACCATGTCGGTCGGGGCGATCAGGTCTTCGGTGGACAGGTCCTGCGCGCTGTGCTCGATCTCGCTGCGACGAGCGCCGACCTTGGTCTGGCCAAATTCCTGGCGCACAGAAGCGAGTTCGTCACCGATGATGATGGACACGCGCTCGGGCTTGGACAGGATGTCCAGCAGGTCTTCGATCTCGGCCATGACCTCTTTGTACTCGGCCACGATCTTGTCCTGCTCCAGGCCGGTCAGGCGTTGCAGACGCATTTGCAAAATTTCCTGCGCTTGCGTTTCGGACAGGCGGTACAGGCCGTCCTGGCCCATGCCGTATTGGCTCTCCAGTCCTTCGGGACGGTAGTCGTCGGCGTTCACCACCGAACCGTCGTCGCGCGCGCGGGTGAGCATGGTGCGCACCAACTGGCTGTCCCAGCTTTTGGTCATCAGCTCGGCCTTGGCCACCGGCGGGGTGGGCGCATTGCGGATGATGGCAATGAACTCGTCGATGTTGGCCAGTGCCACGGCCAAGCCTTCGAGCACATGACCACGGTCACGCGCCTTGCGCAGGTTAAACACCGTGCGGCGGGTCACCACTTCGCGGCGGTGCTCCAAAAACACCTGGATCAGGTCCTTGAGGTTGCACAGCTTGGGCTGGCCATCAATCAGGGCCACCATGTTGATGCCGAAGGTGTCCTGCAGCTGCGTCTGCTTGTACAGGTTGTTGAGCACCACCTCAGGCACTTCGCCGCGCTTGAGCTCGATCACCACCCGCATGCCCGACTTGTCAGACTCGTCCTGGATGTGGCTGATGCCTTCGATCTTCTTCTCGTGCACCAGCTCGGCAATGCGCTCGAGCAGGCTCTTTTTGTTGACCTGGTAGGGGATCTCGTCAACGATGATCGCCTGGCGTTGGCCTTTGTCGATGTCTTCGAAGTGGCACTTGGCACGCATGACCACGCGGCCACGGCCAGTACGGTAACCATCTTTCACGCCGGTGATGCCGTAGATGATGCCGCCCGTCGGGAAGTCCGGCGCCGGAATGATCTCCATCAGCTCGTCAATGGAGGCCTCGGGGTTGCGCAGCAGATGCAGGCATGCATCCACCACCTCATTGAGGTTGTGCGGTGGGATGTTGGTGGCCATACCGACCGCAATACCGCCCGAGCCGTTGACCAGCAAATTGGGCAGGCGGGTCGGCATGACGAGCGGTTCTTTTTCGGAGCCGTCGTAGTTGGGGCCGTAGTCCACCGTGTCCTTGTCGATGTCCGCCAGCATCTCGTGGGCGATCTTGGACATGCGGATTTCGGTGTACCGCATGGCTGCGGCATTGTCGCCGTCCACCGAGCCGAAGTTGCCCTGGCCATCGACCAGCATGTGACGCAGCGAGAAATCCTGCGCCATGCGCACGATGGTGTCGTACACCGCGCTGTCGCCGTGCGGGTGGTATTTACCGATCACGTCACCGACGATACGGGCCGACTTCTTGTAAGGGCGGTTCCAGTCGTTGCTCAGCTCGTGCATCGCGTACAGCACGCGGCGGTGCACGGGCTTGAGGCCGTCCCGCGCATCGGGCAGGGCGCGCCCCACGATCACGCTCATGGCGTAGTCAAGGTAGCTGCGGCGCATTTCCTCTTCAAGGCTGATGGGCAGTGTTTCTTTGGCAAACTGAGTCATGGAAAAGCCTTGCTCGGCGCAGCAATCAAAACCTCTGATTCTAGGTGCAACAAACTGTGGTGGACATGCAACAAATAGTATGAGTTTGCGAAATTAATGCATCTTGTTTCATCTGTGCATTTGTTCCAACACAGCTGTGGCACAATAATTGGTAACGCCACAGGTCGAGATTGGCTTGTACCGTTGTAATTTCGCGCAGCGTAGCTGCCGCTCAAACCGAAGGAAGATCATGAAAAAAGCAATCCTGATTGCATCTGCAGTTCTGGCAAGCGCTGCCGCTGGCGCGCAGACCATCGACAACTGGCGCAATGCCGCTGGCGACCTGGTCTGGAAAAACGGTACCAACGAATACTGCTGGCGCGACGCCAACTGGACACCCGCCACCGCCGCTGCCGGCTGTGACGGCGCCATCGTCGCCAAGCCCGTGGCTGCTCCCGCACCCGCTCCCCAGGCTGCTCCCGCACCTGCTGCTGCGCCTGCTGCTCCTGCCAAAGTCACTTACGCTGCTGACGCCTACTTCGACTTCGACAAGTCTGTGGTCAAGAAAGAAGCCAAAGCCAAGCTGGACAAGCTGGTTGACAACAGCAAGACCATTAACCTGGAAGTCATGATCGCTGTGGGCCACACCGACTCCGTGGGTACCGACGCTTACAACCAGAAGCTGTCTGTGCGCCGTGCAGAAGCTGTGAAGACCTACCTGGCTTCCAAAGGCGTTCAAAAGAACCGCATCTACACCGAAGGCAAAGGCGAGAAGCAGCCCGTGGCTGACAACAAGACCTCTGCTGGTCGCGCCAAGAACCGTCGCGTGGAAGTGGAAGCTGTCGGCACCCGCTGATCGCTCACACCCCGTGTGAACAAAGGCCCCGGCAACGGGGCCTTTTTTATTTGACAATACGTTCCATGAACAACACCAATGTCGACCCCGCTGAGCTGAGCAAGTTCTCCGACCTGGCCCACCGCTGGTGGGACCCCGAGAGCGAATTTCGCCCCCTGCACCACATCAACCCGCTTCGCCTGGAGTGGATCCACCAGCAAGCTAACCTGACCGGTAAGCGGGTGGTTGATGTGGGTTGTGGCGGCGGCATTCTGGCCGAGGCCATGGCCTCCAAGGGTGCCGATGTGCTGGGCGTAGACCTGGCCACCAAATCTCTCAAAGTGGCGCAGCTGCATGCGCTGGAATCCGGTGTGCAAAACGTGCGCTACCAGGAAATCAGCGCCGAAGCGCTGGCTTCAGAGCAAGCTGGCCAGTTTGACGTGGTCACCTGCATGGAAATGCTCGAGCACGTGCCCGACCCCGCCTCCGTGGTGCAAGCTTGCGCCAAACTGGTCAAGCCCGGTGGCTGGGTGTTTTTCTCCACCCTCAACCGCAACCCCAAGTCTTTCCTGTTCGCCATCGTGGGCGCTGAGTATGTGCTCAAGCTGCTGCCACGCGGCACGCACGAATATGCACGCTTCATCAAGCCTAGCGAGCTCAGCCAATGGGCACGCGAGGCGGGCCTCAATGTTCAAGGCTTCAAGGGCATGGAATACAACCCCCTGAGCCGCCGCTACTGGCTCAGCCAGGACACCAGTGTCAACTACCTGGTGGCTACACGCCGGGAGGCCTGATGTTCCAAGCCGTGCAAGCCGTGCTGTTCGATCTGGACGGCACCCTGATCGACAGCGCACCCGACCTGGGCGCTGCTGCCGACAAAATGCGCACCGACCGTGGCCTGCCCGGCTTGCCGCTGGACGACTACCGCCCCATGGCTGGCGCTGGTGCGCGCGGCATGCTGGGCGTCGCCTTTGGCATGACGCCCGAGCACCCCGAATTTTTAACTTACCGCGAAGAATTTTTCGTCAACTACGAAAACGCCATGACCGAGCGCACCGTCATCTTTGACGGCGTTCATGCCATGGTGCAGGCGCTGCAAGCCATGGGCATGCCCTGGGGCGTGGTCACCAACAAATCACAACGCTTTACCTTGCCGTTGACAGCGGGTATGCCTTTGTTCGCTTCGGCCAGCGTCGTCATCAGCGGCGACACCACCGCACACAGCAAGCCCCACCCCGAACCCCTGTTCGAGGCCGCACGCCGTCTGGGGTTTGAGCCGCATCGCTGCGTGTACGTGGGCGACGACGAACGCGACATTGTGGCTGGCCGCGCAGCCGGCATGGGCACCGTGGCGGCCACCTACGGCTACCTTGGCGCCACCGATATCAGCCAGTGGCAGGCCGATGCCCATATCGATTTACCCCTTCAGCTCTTGAAACTGATCGAATCAGCCTAAAATAGGCCGTACTGGGGCTGCATTGGTTTCGACATGGGTTCGGGCACGCAGCAGGGCATGTCGAGGTTCTGTCACCTCGTAAAACCGCAGAAAAAAACTAACTGCAAACGACGAACGTTTCGCACTCGCCGCTTAATCCGGTGAGCCTTGCAACAGTTGGCCGATAGGCTGGGCAAGGGCGGTCGCAAGACTGTCCAGGCTGCAAGGGAATTCATATCGGCTGGCATCTGTCCGGGTACCTTGGGCGGGTGCGAGAAAAAAGGGTACTGGCCGGTTGCGTAGCGTGTCGCTGCGCGGCGCAGCTGGCGAGACTCAAATCAGACGACTACACATGTAGAACTGCGCGAAGAAGGCTTGTGGACGGGGGTTCAAATCCCCCCAGCTCCACCATATGCAAAGGGGACAGACTTTCTCTGTCCCCTTTTTTTATCGGGCTGTAGCCCAGTATTGGCGCCATTCCTTGCATTTGACTTGAGGATGACTGGCGTCAATTTCTCCCCAAAAGTTTCATTTTTCGGCTCCGAGATCTCGGATTTCTCTACGTTTTCTCTGTTTTCTTGAGGACGGATCCTCAAGAAGAACCTAGGATTCATGCGGGTTCCAGCGCGATGGTTTGATGTGATTGGTGGTGGGCATAGTTGACTACCTTATTTTGCGAATCATCCTGTGGTGGTGCTGTCCTGGTTGGCGAAGCCACTTTATTCCTCAAAGGTTTTTCATCTGTGAGATGCATCCTTCAAGGATGCGCTGGCGCTTTAGGATGGCGAAAAACAGTCGCAGCGTATTAAAGGCGTCGATATCAGCGCGGTGGGCTTTGCCCACGAACTGCAGCTTGTAGCGCGCCATGGCCTTGGACAAGCCGCCATGTTGAATTGTGGCAGTGCGCGTTCTAGCCAATGACAGCAATGTGGTCCAAGTCTTCACATCAATCCAACGGCGGCCGAAATGATGAAACTCGATCTGCGCTTGAGCAAATGTCCGTAGCAAGTCGGCCGAGTCCCCGCCACCCCAAGTGACAGGATTGACGAATACCTCTTGCTCACGCAGTAGATCCCCAAGCTCCTGCGCACATTGCGCGAGGCTCACACCAGCACTGCAGTCCTCATTGGTGATGCCCGTTAGCTGTGTAATGAACTCGCTGATGGGCTCATCCACGTGTAGATTCCATCGTCGGACGATGAAGTGTTGCTGGTTTTGCGCAGCGCTACCGATGGCAACGCCGACTTGGATGATGGCCCCGCTGGGCTGGTTATATTCAAGGTCCAACGCCACATAACGCTGCGTGTCTTGCTGGGTGACAATCTGATTTTGATCGTTCATTTTGGCCTCCGTTGACAGTGGGGCCATATTGCCATTAAGTGCGGAGAGGGTCCGATTCAGTCTGGATGCATTCATTCGCAGCAGATGGTCCGAGCGATTGCTAAGTTCGCCAATTGACATTCGAAGGGACGTCAGCCCATCTCTCCATTAATCACCTCCAGTTTCATCGTTCACCTTATCAAGGTGTCTTTGAAGTCGGCGGCTGCCCAACCAACGCCGTCGTATGGCAAGATGAGCCAAAAGTTACAAATTAGATACGGAGGATGACATGTGGCATGACATCGAGGCCGAGGTTGACCTGCTCAACTTTGGCGTGGTTGCGCGCGCTGCTGCTGACCTCATTCGCCAAGCTGACGGCACTCCGCTGACCATCGGCGTCTCGGGCGGTTGGGGTGCGGGGAAATCGACGCTGGTCAAACTGACCAAGGCCGACCTGGAGAAGGCCGTGCCGTCAGGTGCCGCGGCCAGTCCTTACATCGTGATGGAGTTCAATGCCTGGCTTTATCAAGGGTACGAGGACGCCAGGCAGGCACTCTTGCAAGCTGTCTCTGATCGACTGCTAGAGGAGGCGAAAAAGCGCGAGAGCTTCGTCGACAAAGCGGTCGCTGTCGTTAAGCGCGTTAGGTTGCTGAAGTTGGCACGCTTGGCGGCGCCCGTTCTGGCCCATGCCGGCATCGGCTCCATCGCCGGTGGGCCACTCGGTACCTTCATTGGCGCAGCGACAGGCTTGGTCAAAGGACTTTCCGACGAAGCCATGCGCGAAGAGAACTTGGCCGTTCTTAAGGATGCATACGCAGAGCTAAAGCCTGAGTTAAAAGAGCTGGTCGGGGAGCGGGAAGACGACTCGTTGCCGAAGGAGATTCAAGCTCTACGGAAGGCGTTCGAGGATTTGCTCGCAGACATGGGCGTGACTCTCGTTGTGTTCGTTGACGACCTTGACCGTTGCCTACCTCATACGGCCATCGCGACCCTGGAGGCGATGCGACTGCTGCTGCACGTGAAGAACACTGCGTTCGTCATCGCTGCAGACGAGGCCATGATTCGAGGCGCTGTCCGTGCGCACTTTGCAGGCATGGACATCGAAAGCGGCCTGGTGACGAGCTACTTCGACAAGCTCATACAGATTCCGCTGAAGGTGCCTCGGCTGGGCGTCAACGAGGTGAAGGTCTACCTCGCGCTGATGATGGCCGACCTCGCCGTCAGGCAACAGCAACTGACCCCGAGGTTTCAAACCCAAGGGCAAACGGCACTACTCGCCCTGCTGAAAACGGCCTGGGGCAAGGGCATTACGCGAGAGGATCTGACCAAAGCGTACGGGGACGGAGCGAAGAGCATCTCCACTGCGCTCGACATAGCCGACCAACTTGCTCCTTTGCTGGTCAACGCAAGCGACATAGCGGGCAACCCTAGACTAATCAAGCGATTCATGAATAACTTGATGATTCGGTTGACCATCGCAAAGGCCATGGAAATGCCTATCGCGATTGAGCAGCTGGTGAAGGTCCAGTTGCTCGAACGCGTTGCATCGTCAGCTGCCTTCGAGTTCTTCGTGAAGGCTGTCGTCTCAAACCCTGATGGCAAGGCGGATTTCCTGGAAGCGTTGGAGCGGGCCGCTCAGGCTGACGAGGAGTACATCACTCCGCACCCGTCGTGGTCCACGCCCTTCTATCAACAGTGGGTGCGTCTGAGCCCGCGCCTCAGCGGCTCTGACTTGCGTGCACTACTGCATCTCAGCAGGGACCGTTCGCTGGGCCTGGCTGCGTACGACGAACTGTCCGAGGAGGGCAAGCGCCTGCTTGAGGCAACGATGGAAGCCAAGGAAGTTTCCAGGGTCCTAGTGCCACAGCTCATGGCCCTTGGCCAGGCAGACGTATCTCGCATCCTCACCCGAGTGATTCGTAAGGCCCGGGATGGCCAATGGAACTCTGTCGACCTCCTTCGCTGCCTCAATTGCACCGAAGCGCATCCTGAGCTGGGAGAGCAGTTCGTTCAAGCGCTTGAAGAGATTCCACCGGGTAGCAGGCCCTACGCAATCCTGCCCAAGCTGAGGAGCAAGCCGTGGGCAGCCTTGTTACTCACAGAATGGCGTGACGACCCTGAGTCTGCGGAGCAGGTCAAAATTTACCTTAAATCCTCCAAGGCAGGAAATTGATGGGAACCTCTACTTCAAGTCGCGGCCCCGGCCCGAATGTGAGTCTTGATCCCCCGTGGATTGACGATGTCCTTGACGGATTCGGCAGCGGCGCGGTTCCTGCCCCAGACGGTGCGCCAGTGCCACCAACGGGTGCCTCAGGAGTCGCGCAGCCAGCGCGCTATTCGGAGGCCCGTCGCGAGCTCAAGAAGTTCATTAAGAGCGGCAATACTGACCACCTCCGTGACGCCATCGGCCACTACTCGCGCAAGGGC
>NZ_JAYPVP010000032.1:14324-15750 GCF_038134685.1 Limnohabitans sp.
GCGCTGCATCGACTCGAATGCGCGCTTCGACGCGAGGAGGGGCAGAACTCTTCTCGTTCCTCAACGCTGTCAGCCAAGGTACGTCGGCTGAGGCTCGCCAGTGGGTGCAGGACCTCCAGGGCAAAAATCCGACGGCCGATGAGGTGGTGGATTCCATCGTACGTGAGCTCTCGCCACTAGGTGGGAGTGCCGATGAAGAGGCTCTTCGTGACTCCATGGCGTCAGCATTGACCGAACTCGTCATTGAGAAACCGGACATCGACCTCATGCACATGCAAACGTCTGACATCTGGGAACTGATGAAAAGCTACCTCGCGTTTGAGGTGACGCACAGGCTCTGCTTCGACCTTGGCCCTCTCTTGGAAAGCGCGAAGGTCGACCCTGTCACAGCGGTACAGCGCGAGCGTGACATGCGGATTTTCATCAAGGAAGAGATTGGCGCGCACCTCGACCTGCTACGAGATTCGAAGCCGAATCCATCGCGTTCAGACCTTGACGCTATTTTTCAGGAGACCCTGAAGATGACCTTCGAACTCTTCGAGGCCGGCCTATGACGCGCGTGTTCTGCGGTCCGAAAGACCACATACCTAAGCAGAGAGCGGCTGGAGTCGAGTACGTCTCGATGTACGAACATGATGGGCTGCCCGACGTCAGCACGGTGGGAACGGCGCTCATCAAGGACATCGTCGCCTCTGGCGTTGCTCCAAGTTCCAGCAGCTGGGATTTCCTAACGTTGGCGTTGGCGGTCAACGCGGCGGACAATGTCCTTGAGCGGGCACCGAGTCCCGACGGTTGGACCCGGCAGATAGAGCTGGAGGTAGTACTTTACAAGCCTGAGGCGTACCAAGCGCTTGCCAAAGATATTGAGCACGCGTTGCGGTTCCTGACTGGTGACTTCTGGAGGCTGACCTTTGTCGAAGGAGGCTATCCACCACCGCGGCCAAAGGCGCCAGTCAGCTTTGACGCAGACTGCGTTTGCTTGCTTTCAGGAGGCCTGGACAGCCTGATCGGGGCACTCAACCTCACTGAGGAGGGTCGTCAGCCCCTGCTGGTGTCGCAAACGGCAAAGGGTGACAAGGAGACGCAGAGCCTCTTTGCGACGGGGCTTGGCGGGACCGAGCGGCATTTGCAGTGGAACCAAAACATCCGTCCGAAGGTAGAGGACATCGAAGGTTCGACACGCGGGCGTTCCATCGGTTTTTTTGCCTTCGCTGCTGTCGCCGCTGACCACCTTGCAGCGGTGCGTCCCGACCTGGCCACGCCTGTCGAGGTGTTTGTTCCCGAGAATGGCCTCATCAGCCTGAACGTGCCTCTCAATCCTGGGCGAGTGGGCAGCTTGAGCACGAAGACCACGCATCCGGTGTTCATGGAGCGCCTGCAGAAGTTGTGGGACGCACTTGGCATTCCCGCTGTACTTCGTCTGCCG
>NZ_JAYPVP010000033.1:0-7844 GCF_038134685.1 Limnohabitans sp.
GCGCCAACCTGCGCCGCATCATCGTCACGCAAGGCGACACCGAGCCCGCATCGGTCGAGCAGCAGCGCCACCTGGGTCTGACGGCTCCTAGCCAGTACGACCTGCGCAACCTGTTCCAGGTCAACGTGGAAGAAGGCCGCCACCTGTGGGCCATGGTGTACCTGCTGCACAAGTACTTCGGCAAGGACGGCCGTGAAGAAGCCGAAGCCCTGCTCGAGCGCAACAGCGGCAACGCCGACAACCCTCGCATTCTGGAAGCCTTCAACGAGAAGACGCCTGACTGGCTGAGCTTCTTCATGTTCACCTACTTCACCGATCGCGACGGCAAGTTCCAGCTGTGCGCCCTGGCCGAATCCGCGTTCGACCCGCTGGCTCGCACCACCAAGTTCATGCTGACCGAAGAAGCCCACCACATGTTCGTGGGCGAGTCCGGCGTGGGCCGCGTGATCCAGCGCACTGTAGACATGATGAACCAGCTCAAGACCGACGACGTGAGCAAGCTGCGCGCCGCCGGTGTGATCGATCTGCCCACCATCCAGCGCTACATCAACTTCCACTTCTCGGTGACGATCGACCTGTTCGGTGCCGACCAGTCGTCCAACGCCGCCACCTTCTACAGCTCCGGTTTGAAAGGCCGCTACGAAGAAGGCAAGCGCACTGACGACCATGTGCTCAAGGGCAACACTTACAAGATCCTGGACGTGGTGGACGGCCAACTGGTCGAAAAAGAAGTCCCGATGCTCAACGCTTTGAACGAAGTGCTGCGTGATGACTACATCACCGATTCCAAAGGTGGCGTGGACCGTTGGAACCGCATCATCGAAAAGGCTGGCGTGGACTTCCGTCTCACGGTACCTCACAAGGCTTTCCACCGCAACATCGGCACGCTCAAGGGGCTGAAAGTGAGCCCGGATGGTCGCGCTGTGAGCGAGTCTGAATGGAATGCCAAGGTGGGTGAATGGCTGCCCACCGAGCAGGATCGTGCCTATGTGGCCAGCCTGATGGGCCGCGTGGTCGAACCGGGCAAGTTTGCCAACTGGATTGCGCCTCCGGTCATGGGCATCAACCGTCAGCCGGTGGACTTCGAATACGTCCGCTTCAACTGATGACGCTTTGACCGGCTGCCTCCCTTTTTGGGGGGCAGTCGAAAAAGGCCAGGACCGGGTGACGATGTTGCGGTACCCCGCTGAGGAACCTGGTCCTGGCCTTTGTCGACTGAAGAACAACACCGAGGAGCCCGCATGAGCACCGAATCGAACCTGATCAAGCAACACGTCATCGACCCGGAAATCTGCATCCGCTGCAACACCTGCGAAGCCATCTGCCCCATCGACGCCATCACCCACGACTCGCGTAACTACGTTGTCAAGGCTGATGTCTGCAACCTCTGCATGGACTGCGTCTCGCCATGTCCCACTGGCGCCATCGACAACTGGCGCATGATGCCCAAAGCCAAGGCCTACAGCATCGAAGAGCAGCTCAAGTGGGACGATCTGCCCGGGGAACTCAGTGCCGATCAACTCGCTGAGCTTGGTGGCGACGTTGGCGAAGCCGCGCAGCAAGCCCAGGCTGTTGTGCAAGCCGCCTCGGCTTCGGCTGCTTCGGTCTCCTCCGGCGCGAGCGGTGATACCTTCAACTCCTCTCAGTTCGGCGCCACCATCCCGCCTTGGTCAGCTGCCCACGCCTATACCAACTTGTATGGCCCCAAGGCTGCAGAAAAATTCATCACCGCCACCGTGACTGGCAACCTGCGCGTGACCGAGGTCGGCACCGAGTACGACACCCACCATATCGTGCTGGACTTCGGCGGCATGCCTTTCCCCGTGCTCGAAGGCCAGTCGATCGGCATCATCCCGCCCGGCGTGGACGCCAGCGGCAAGCCACACCACGCCCGCCAGTACTCGATTGCCAGCCCGCGCAACGGCGAACGCCCGGGCCACAACAACCTGTCGTTGACCATCAAGCGCGTGCTCGAAGACCACGACGGCAAGCCCGTGCGTGGCGTGGGCTCCAACTACATGTGCGACCTGCAGGTCGGTGACAAGGTGCAGGTGATCGGTCCGTTCGGTGCCAGCTTCCTGATGCCGAACCATCCCAAGAGCAACATCGTCATGATCTGCACCGGTACGGGTTCGGCTCCGATGCGCGCCATGACCGAATGGCGCCGACGTTTGCGCGCCAGCGGCAAGTTCGAAGGCGGCAAGCTCATGCTGTTCTTTGGTGCCCGCACGCCTGCGGAGCTGCCGTACTTTGGACCGCTCAACAAGCTGCCGAAGGACTTCATCGATATTGAATTCGCCTTCTCGCGCGAAGCCGGCAAACCGAAGCGCTACGTGCAAGACGCCATGCGCGACCGCGCTGCCGACATCGCCGCACTCCTGCAGGATGCCAACACCTGTTTCTATGTCTGTGGTCTCAAGAGCATGGAAGAGGGGGTGGTCATGGCCCTGCGCGACATCGCCCAAGGAGCGGGCCTCGACTGGGAAGCGATGGGTGCCGACCTGAAAAAGCAGGGTCGCCTGCACCTTGAAACCTACTGATCAAATCACCTATAGTCAGTGAACGCCTGACTTTGGGGGAGTGATGATTCTGGACCTGCGCACCATCTACCTGATGGATGCGGCGCTGTACTTGATGCTGCATGCGGCCATCTGGGTTGGCCTGGCTCAGTACCGCAGCCGCACCGTTGCGGCGTGGAGCCTGTCGGGCATCGTCAGTGCTTTCGGTTTGGTGTTTCTGGGCATGCGTGGCGTGTGGCCCGATTGGGCGCTGGTGATCATTGGCCAATTCTTGATGGCAGCTGGTAACCTGGGGCGGCAGATCACCTTGCGCTCCATGCTGGGGCCAGTCTCTCGTTCCTGGCTGTGGGGGCATGGGCTCTTCAATGCGGCTTACATGGGCCTGGGGCTGGCTCATTTTCTGCGGGGTGGGGACTATCTGCCCGGGCTGGTGCTGCTGTTTTACGCTTTCTATACCCTCAATCTTGTTGAATACATTCTGATTGGGCGTGCCATGCGCCAGAAAGAAGGCCTCAGTGGTGCTTGGGCCATTGAGTTCGCAGGGTTTGCCTTTTGTATCAGTCTGGGTGTCAAAACCGTGGCGCTGCTTGGAGGCTGGGGCGAGGTCAGCCTTTATGTCATGGCTTGGGACCAGGCGGTCGTTTTAATCGGGCAGTTCGTGGCGATCAGCCTCGTCAATGTGGGTTTCTTGCAGGCTTTTGTTGGACAGGTGCAAGCATCGCAGTTGCGCGCAGAAAACGAAGCCAAACTCCAAAAACAAAAGATAGATCTGCTCGAGCAACACGCCCAGGATGTGGGTGCTTTACTCAAGGAGCGAGAGGAGATCATCCGGCAGCTGACCTTGTCCAACAAGAGTGCAGGCATGGGCGCGCTGGTGGCTGGCATTGCCCATGAAGTCAATCAGCCACTGACTTCGCTGACTTTCAAAACCGAAATCATGGACACGCTGCTTCAACAGCAGCGGCTCGATGACCCACAGCAATTGAGCAAGCTGGGTGAGGGTATGCGTGAAGACGCCTTCAAGGTCAGTCGCATCGTGCGCACTTTGCGGTCCATGTTCATGACCCGGATTCAAAATTTTGAGCCCATTGCTTTTGCTGACATGCTGCGGGATGTCTTGCTCATCGTCGAAGGTCGCCTCCAGCGGTCCGGTATTGCGCTGTCTTCCTCGGTGCCCGATCAGGTCATGGTCAATGGCGATGTCACGCAGTTGCAGCAGGTGGTGTTGAATCTGCTCAACAACGCCATGGATGCCCTGGATGCTGCGGCTACGCCGTTACCGGCCATAGACGTTAGTTGCGTCACGCAAGACGGCCAAATGTACCTGCGTGTTCGAGACAATGGTCCAGGCATTGACGCCCAACTGCAGGACGAGGTGTTTACCTTGTTCAAAACCTCCAAGTCCGAAGGCATGGGGGTCGGTTTATGGCTGAGCCGCTCGATCGTCAACGCGCATGGTGGGCATCTGGGTTTCGAAAGCCAGTCTGAAGGCGTGGTCTTTACTTTGCGTTTGCCGTTGCTTCGATAATTTTTGTTTTCGGTTGGTGTGATTTGATCGGCATAATTGAGTCCGAAAGTCATCACTCCAAATGCCTAACATCAACCTTGATATAGATCCCCGGACGGTCGTCTGGATGATCGCCACGCTTTACCTGTTGATCCACGGTGCGATCTGGTCGGGGCTTGCGCGTTATCACAACCGCCTGGTGGCTTTGTGGAGCGTGTCGGGCATGCTCAGTGCCTTGGCGCTGTTTGCCTTGGGCTTGCGCGGGGAAATCAGCGACCTGTGGGTCATGTGCCTGGGGGCTTTCCCGCTCTTGTTGGGTATTTGGGGGCGCCAAATGGCGCTTCGCAAAATGGCCCAAAGCTACAACCGCAAATGGTTGATACAACAGATGGTGGCCAACAGCATCTATGTGGCTGTGACCGTGGTGATGTACGTCCATGGTGCCAGCGATTTCTGGCATCTGTTGTGGTTTTACGGCTTTTATGCGATCAATTCTTTGCAGTATGTGCATGTGGGCAATGCCTTGTTGGCACAAGGCAAGGTCGCTGGCGCGCATGCCATCAAACGTGCAGGCTGGATTCTCTGCATTTCCTCGGCCATCAAGGCGGTTGCGCTCTGGAAGGGCTGGAGTCCTGTAGAGTTTTATGGTGATGATCCCGTTTCGATCATGCTGTATGTCAGCCGGTTCTGGGGCATCAGCCTGATCAATGTGGCCTTCATTCAGGCTTTTGTGGGTCAGATTCATGAGCACCGTTTGCAGGCCGAGCGGTCTTTGGCCAAGGAGCAGGAAAGAAGCAAGCTCTTGCTGCAGCAAGAGCTTGCTCACCGCGACATGCTCAACGAACGAGACGAGCTGATTCGCCAACTGACCCTTTCCCACAAGAGCGCCGGCATGGGGGCCTTGGTAGCGAGTTTTGCCCACGAACTCAATCAGCCCTTGGCCGCCAACTCCCTGCATGCGGAATGGCTCAAACAGAAGTACCCGGACGAAAGCACGCCCGAGGGCAAGGTGGCGCACAGCATTTTTAGCGATACCCAGCGTGCCAGCGACATCATCCGCAAATTACGGAATTTGTTCCGAACAGGCAAAGCGGAGTATGAACATCTTGATATGTCGGCGCTGGTGCAGGAGGTGGCCGACATTCTGAAAATTCCGGCTCAGGAAAAAGGCGTTCGACTGCGTGTGCGGCTGCAAGCGAACATGCATGTTCTGGGCGATGCTGTGCAACTTCAGCAAGTCATGCTCAACCTGCTGCAAAACGCCTTGCAAGCCACCAGTGTGGTGGAGAGCCGGCCGACCTGGATTCAGGTGGAGGGCGAGGTGCTCGATGGTTTCGCCGTGGTTCGTGTGCTCGACAACGGCATAGGCATTCCTCTGGATCAGCAAAGCAGTGTGTTCAATCTGTTCAAAACCAGCAAGGCTGAGGGGATGGGCGTCGGTCTGTGGCTCAGCCGCTCGATTGCTTTGGGACACGAAGGTGAGTTGGCCTTTGACAGCTTGCCGGGACAACAAACCGTGTTTACCTTGCGCATTCCGCTTGCAGGCCCCCAAACGCTCCAATGAGATGGGCTTAATACCCGATTGCTCAGGGTTGATGGCTTTCGGGTAAGGTGTGGTCATGATGTCAATACATGGGCTACGCTCTTTTTTGGGGTCCTTGCGCCGGGAGTTGCGCACCCCTCCGTTGCGCTTGCTGATGGGCTCTGTGGCCCTGGCGGTGGCGGCCTTGTCGACGGTGGCGTTTTTGTCGCAGCGCCTGCAGGCCGGTTTATGGCGCGACGCGCACCAATTGCTGGGGGGTGATGCCGCCTGGGTCAGTGACCAGCCCGTGCCTGACGCCGTGTTGGCCAAAGCCCGCGCTGGCGGGCTTCGCACCAGCGTACAGCTGAGCATGGCCTCCATGGCCAGCGCGGCTGAAAGCGCCGAGATCGCGGCTGCCGGTGCCATGCCCGTCTTGGTGGCGCTCAAAGCGGTGGACGATGCGTACCCTTTGATGGGTTCTGTGCAACTGCAAGGAGGACGCTCAGCCGGTGCCCCAGAGCGCGGCAAGGTCTGGGTGGATGCGGCGATCCTTTCGCAGTTATCTCTACAGGTGGGGCAAGCCCTTCAACTGGGTCACAGCCAGTTGCGCATTGGTGGTGTCATTGCCCAAGAGCCTGACCGTGGCATGGGATTCATGAGCCTGGCGCCCAGAGTGATGATGCACGCGGCCGATGTCACAGCTACAGGACTTGTACAACCGGCCAGTCGTTTGAGCTGGCGTCTGGTGGTCGCCGGCAGTGCGGACGCTGTGCAGGGCTGGACACTTCAAGCGCAGCAATGGCTCGATCAGCAAGGGCTTCGCGGTACGCGTATCGAGACCCTGAGCTCGGGGCGCCCCGAGATGCAGCAAACACTGGAACGTGCACGCAGTTTCCTGAACCTGGTGGCCTTGTTGACAGCGGTACTCAGCGCCGTGGCGCTGGCCATGGCGGCGCGCAGTTATGCCCGTGAACAACTCGATGCTTGTGCGCTCCGTCGTGTTTGGGGGCAGACCCAGACGCAGTTGTTGGGCAATCATTTGCTGCAGCTGAGCCTGGCTGGTGCTCTGGCGTGCGGCATCGGGGCTTTCGCAGGCTGGGGCTTGCATGGCGGCCTGGTGGCTGTGCTGCAGGACTTGTGGCAGGTGCAGCTGCCTTCTGCGGGGGCGGGGCCTTGGCTCTTGTCCGTGGCGGTGGGCATGGTACTGCTCTGGGGCTTTGGGGTGCCGCCCGTGATTCAGCTGGCAAAAGTGCCAGCTTTGCGTGTGCTTCGCCGGCAAATGCAGCCGCCCGGAGTGCGCACCTGGATGGTCACGGCCTTGGGCCTGCTGGCCTTTGCCGCCATCACGCTGTTGTTCGGGCAGGATGCCCGTTTGGTGGGCATGACGCTGGCAGGCTTTGTGTTGGCAGCGCTGGTGTTTGCTGTGTTGGCTGGCGCTTTGGTGCGTGCGGCCGCCCTGTTGCCAGGGTCGCGGCGCGGCGGTTGGGGCATGGCGCTCAAGCAGCTCACTGCAAGACCGGGCCTGACGATCGTGCAAGTCAGTGCCATGGCTTTGGGCCTGATGGCGCTGGCATTGATGCTGCTGCTGCGCACCGACCTGCTCAGCAGCTGGCGCCAGGTGACCCCGGCCAATGCACCAGATCATTTCGTGATCAATGTGCAGCCCGACCAGCAGCAGGCCTTTCGCAGCCATGTTGCGCAGTCTGGCGCCGAGTTGGTGGACTGGTTTCCCATGGTGCGCGGGCGCCTGGTCAGCATCAACGGAAAAGCGGTCAAGGCAGAAGACTTCGAGGGCGATCGGGCGCAGCGCCTGGTTGAACGTGAGTTCAACTTGTCCTACAGCAGCAGCTTGCCCGATCAAAATACGCTGGTGCAGGGCCAATGGCAATCCGGTGACAGCGGGCAAGTCAGCGTCGAAGATGGGCTGGCCAACACACTGGGTCTGAAGCTGGGCGACCGTGTGGGCTTTGACATGGCGGGCGTAGTGCATGAAGCGCGCATCACCTCGGTGCGCAAAGTGGACTGGACGTCGATGCGGGCCAACTTTTTCATGATCTACCCCGTGGCCAGCATGCCGCAGTGGCCCACCACTTACCTGGCAACTTTGCGTTCAGCGCAGGCAGGTGACACTTTGGACGCACAACTGGTGCGCCAGTTTCCCAACGTCACCACCGTGGATCTGCGGCAAACGCTGGGCCAGATCCAGCGCATGCTCGACCAGGTCATGGGTGCGTTGCAAAGTCTCTTTGGCCTGAGTCTGTTGTCGGGCTTGCTGGTGTTCTGGACGGTGCTGGAC
>NZ_JAYPVP010000033.1:7854-15649 GCF_038134685.1 Limnohabitans sp.
GTGCTGGACGCCGGGCGCAAACAGCGGGTGCACGAATATGCCGTCTGGCGGGCCTTGGGTGCCAGCCACCGTCGCCTGACCACCATGCAAGCGCTGGAGTTGGGTCTGCAAGGCCTGCTGGCGGGGCTGCTCGCAACAGGCAGTGCCTTGGCGCTGGGCTGGACGCTGGCGCGCCAGGTGCTCGATCTGCCCTGGACCGTGTCGTGGTGGATGCTGCCGGTTGGCGCCCTTGTGGGGGCACTGTTGGCATTGCTGACGGGTCAGTGGGCTTTGCGCGGGCTGTTGGGGCAAAGCGTTGTACAGACCCTGCGCGTAGCCCAGGATTGACCCGGATAATGCCCGCATGAACATTGAAGAAAAACCGCCGTTTGACACTCCTTTTGAATGGATGGGTGGAGAGTCCAAAGTCCGCCAGCTGGTAGACCGGTTTTATGACTTGATGGACCTGGAGCCACAGTACGAGCTGTTGCGCGCGGCGCATGGCAGCACGCTGGACGACGCACGAGACAAGTTGTTCTGGTTCTTATGCGGTTGGTTGGGTGGCCCGTCCTACTTTGAAGAGCGTTTCGGTCACCCGCGCCTGCGCATGCGGCACATGCCCTTTTCCATTGGCATTGCCGAGCGCGACCAATGGCTGGCCTGCATGGACCAGGCCATGACCGAGGTGGGTGTCGACCCGGCCTTGCACCAAAGACTCAACCAAAGCTTTTTCCAGACGGCAGACTGGATGCGCAACCGCGCAGGCGCCTGATGAAAATTCAAAGCCTGCAAGACCTCAAAAAAATCCAGAAGCAGCTCCAGAGCGAACGCGAGCTGGCCGAGCAGCGTGCACGTGAGCTTGCCGAGGCGCAAGAGCGCGAACGCCGCGAGCGGGACTTGTTTGCGCGTGCGGTGGGCGCGGTCAAGCCGCTGGCTCAATCCGAGCGACATACGCCCAAGCCACAAGCAGTGCCTCCGGTGCCGGTGCAAAGGCAAAAGGACGAACAGGCCGTGCTCAAGGACGCACTGAGCGATGAGTTTGATGTCAGCACTTTGCTCGACACCGACGAGGCCTTGAGCTTCAAGCGCCCCGGCATCGGCCCCGATGTGGTGCGCAAGCTGCGCAAGGGCGACTGGACCATTCAACGCGAAATCGATCTGCATGGCCTGCGCACCGACGAAGCGCGGCTGGCGCTGGCCGAGTTCATTCGCGAGTGTCATCGCCAAGGTGTGCGCTGCGTGCGGGTGGTGCATGGCAAGGGCCTGGGCTCGCCGGGCAAAACGCCGGTGCTCAAAAGCCGGGTGCACAGCTGGCTGGTCCAGAAAAACCAGGTGTTGGCCTTTGTGCAGGCCACACCACCGCAGGGCGGTGCAGGTGCCCTGGTGGTGCTGTTGGCTACAGCAAACCTTGCTCGGCCATAGACAAGGCCTGACCGGGCCCCACGATGATGTGGTCCAGCACCCGTACATCCACCAAGGCTAGGCTGGCCTTGAGGTTTTGTGTCAAGGCCTCGTCCGCGCGGCTGGGCTGCACGCTACCGCTGGGGTGGTTGTGCGCCAGCACCACGGCAGCGCAGTGGTGGTGCAGGGCGCGCAAGACCACCTCGCGCGGGTACACGCTGGTTTGCGACAGGGTACCCCGAAACAGTTCCTCCATCGCCAGCAGGCGGTTCTGGCTGTCCAGAAACAAGACGGCAAACACCTCGTGCGGTTTATGCGACAGGTGCAGTTGCAGGTGCTGCTTGACGGCCTGCGGTGAGGCAAAGGCTTCGCGTTCGCGCAGGCGCTCTGTCATGGCGCGGCGTGCCAGCTCCATGACCGCCACCAGCTCGGCGCGTTTGGCTGCCCCCAGGCCCTTGATCACCTTGAGGTCGTCTGCTTGCGCCGCCAGCAGTCCCGCAAGACCACCGAGTCGCTCCAGCAGTTCGGCCGACAGGTCGAACACATCCTTACCCGCCATGCCCGTGCGCAGCAGCAGGGCCAGCAGCTCCACATCGCTCAGTGCCTGCGGGCCGCGGGCCAGCAGTTTTTCCCGCGGACGCACGTCCGCCGGCATGTCCTTGATGCCCATAGGCCTCTCCTCCCTGTGCTGGTTTGTCCAGCTTCTAAAATAGAGCCTTCTTTATGCCTGTCTTGCCACTTGCGTGGCATTGGTCCAAACCCGTATGTCCACCGTTCAACCTGGCTCTTTTTTGACCCTGCATTACCGCCTGGCCGGTCCGCACGGCGATGTCATCAACACCTTTACCGACAAGCCCGCCACCCTGTCGCTGGGCAGTGGCGAGCTCTCGCCCGCTGTCGAGCAACACCTGCTGGGGCTGGAAGAGGGCGTGCATACCACGTTGCAGATTGCAGCTGGTGAGGCCTTTGGCGAGCACAACCCGGACATGGTGCAGTGGGTGGCGCGCAAGCTGATGAACGAGCTGGGCGACCCGATGGAAAAGTACACCCTGGGCGATGTGGTTCAGTTCCCCACGCCTGATGGCATGGGCGCCTACGCTGGCACGGTGCTGCAGGTATCTGAAGACGGCGCGGTGCAGTTCGACTTCAACCACCCGCTGGCGGGCCAGCCGGTGACGCTGGAAGTCAAGATCATCGGGGTGCTGTGATGACCGCCGACATCGTGCTGGCCGAACCCCGGGGCTTTTGCGCCGGAGTGGACCGCGCCATCGACATCGTCGAGCACGCGCTGGCCAAGTTTGGTCGGCCGATTTATGTGCGCCACGAAATCGTGCACAACACCTATGTGGTCAACGACCTCAAGGAAAAAGGTGCCATCTTCATTGAAGACCTGGCTGAAGTGCCACCAGGCGCGACGCTGATCTTCAGCGCCCACGGTGTCAGCCGTGCGGTGCAGCAAGAGGCCGAGCAGCGTGGTTTCCGCATTTTTGATGCCACTTGCCCGTTGGTCACCAAGGTGCATGTGGAAGTGGCCAAGCTGCACAAAGAGGGCTACGAATTCATCATGATTGGCCACAAAGGCCACCCCGAGGTGGAAGGCACCATGGGCCAGCTCGACAGCGGTATCCATCTGGTCGAAGACGAGGCCGATGTGGCCAAGGTGCAGCCCGCGCAAACAGCCAAGCTGGCCGTGGTCACACAAACCACCCTCAGCGTGGACGATGCGGCGGGTATTCTGGCCGCCGTCAAGGCGCGTTTCCCGAGCGTGCGCGAGCCCAAGCAACAAGACATTTGCTACGCCACCCAAAACCGGCAAGACGCTGTCAAGCTGCTCAGTCCACAGGTGGACGTGGTGATCGTGGTGGGCAGCCCCACCAGCTCCAACAGCAACCGTTTGCGCGAGCTGGCCGAGCGCATGGGCACACCTGCCTACATGGTGGACTCGGCTGCAGACTTGCAGGCCCAGTGGCTGCAAGGCGTCGGCAATGTGGGCCTGACGGCCGGCGCCTCGGCGCCCGATGTGTTGGTGCAAGCCGTGATTGCGCGTTTGCGCGAGCTCGGTGCTGTGGCGGTGCGTACTTTGCCTGGCGTGCAAGAGACCATGAAGTTCCCGCTGCCCAAAGGCCTCAAGGCCGAGCACGAAGGCGCCGCAGACTGATCCCTACAATACCTACACCATGCTAGACATTCTTCTCCTTCGCAAAGACCTGGACGCCGTGATCGCGCGTCTGCAAACCCGCAAGAACCCGCAAGCCTTTCTGGACGTGGACGCCTTCCGCGCCCTCGAATCCGAACGCAAGACCCTGCAGACCCGTACCGAAGAGCTGCAAGCCCAGCGAAATAGCCTGTCCAAACAGATTGGCATGCTCAAGGGCAAAGGCCAGCATGCCGAGGCCGACGCCGTTATGGCGCAGGTGGGATCCATCAAAACCGAGCTGGACGCTTCGGCTGCGCGCCTGGATCTGATTCAGGCCGAGCTGCAAGACCTGCTGCTGGCCGTGCCCAACCTGCCGCATGAGAGTGTGCCCGTGGGTGCTGGCGAAGAGGGCAATGTGGTCGTGCGCAGCTGGGGTACGCCCAAGACGTTCGACTTTGAGGTCAAGGACCACGTGACGGTTGGCGAGAAGCTTGGCCTGGACTTTGACACCGGCATCAAGCTGGCGGGCTCGCGCTTTACTTTCATGCGTGGCCCTATCGCGCAACTGCACCGGGCCTTGGCACAGTTCATGCTGGACACGCAAACACGCGAGCACGGCTATACCGAGTGCTACACGCCCTACATCGTCAACGCTGATACCCTGCGCGGCACCGGTCAGCTGCCCAAGTTCGAGGAAGACCTGTTTGCTGCCAACAAGGGCGGCCAGGACGGCGGCGAGGACAAGCAAGAGTTGTACTTGATCCCTACCTCTGAGGTCACCTTGACCAATGTGGTGCGCGGTGAAATCCTGGCCGAGGCCGATTTGCCCATCAAGATGACGGCGCACACACCGTGCTTCCGCTCCGAAGCAGGTAGCGCGGGCCGCGACACCCGCGGCATGATCCGCCAACACCAGTTCGACAAGGTTGAAATGGTGCAGATCGTGCACCCCGACAAGAGCTACGAAGCGCTGGAAGAAATGACCGGCCACGCCGAAGCCATCCTGCAAAAGCTGGGCCTGCCCTACCGCGTGATGAGCCTGTGCACGGGCGACATGGGCTTTGGCGCCACCAAAACCTACGATCTGGAAGTGTGGGTGCCTGCGCAAGGCGTGTACCGTGAAATCAGCTCGGTCTCCAACTGCGAAGCCTTCCAGGCGCGCCGCCTGCAGGCGCGCTTCAAAAACGCCCAAGGCAAGAACGAGCTGGTGCACACGCTTAACGGCTCTGGCCTGGCCGTGGGCCGCGCGTTAGTGGCGGTACTGGAAAATTACCAGAACGCTGACGGATCCGTGACCGTGCCCGAAGTGCTGCGCCCCTACATGGGTGGCGTGGCGCAGCTGGGCTGAACCCTTCGCTCACCATGAAAGGAGCAACCATGCGTCATTCACATTGGATAGGTCTGGCCTTGATCGCCGGCCTCAGCGCAGGTTGCACCTCCACCAGCCTGGGCTCGGCCAACTACGCTGGGCCGGATTCTGTGCAACCGCAAAAGCCGGTGCAACTGCTCGGCCAACTGGCGCTGCCACCGGGGGCGATCATTCGGGGCGACCAGTCCCTCATCATTGGTGCGGGTGACAACTGGGTGGGGCGTGTGGTCATGGACGTCGGTAAGGACATGGATGCCGCCTACCGCTACTTCCTGGAAAGCTATCCCGCGCAAGGATGGACTGTGGTCTCCGCTGTGCGTGGTAAAACCAGTCTGGTCGTCATGACCCGACAAGAACGAACCGCAACGGTTGAAATGTCCGAAGGCGGTTGGGGTTCCCCGGGTACCGTGACCATGACCATGGCTCCGCGCAACGCGGCGGTGTTTGCTCCTACCAAGAAGCCCTGAAGTCGCGTCTGGCTCTGTTAGAATCTGCGGCTTCGATACCTGCGGAACGGTGGCAGAGTGGTCGAATGCACCGGATTCGAAATCCGGCGTACAGTTTTTGCTGTACCGAGGGTTCGAATCCCTCCTGTTCCGCCATTCAAGGGTTGTAGCGACGGTGGTTACTAACTTATTGAGTGAAAACTACTAAACAAAAAAGTTTAGTAGTCAGAGCACCCCAAGCAGGGTGCTTTTTTTGCCCGAAATGTCCCGCGACTTTAGTACTTTGATCTTGGTAGATCACGATAACTTAATTGCCATTAGATTACAATTTCTATCATTTGAAATTAAATCATGCGCAGTCTAACTAAATTAACCACCTGGACCATAATTCTGACGGGGTTCTTGGCGAATGCGCAAGTTCTGCTTCCTCCCCACACGGTTCAGGTAAGTGTTACCTCGAAACAAATCAGAATTCTAGAGGCATTGTGCTACCCCACTTCGCGTGTGCTGGTAGTTGTGATGCAAAACAGCAGTGACCAAGCGATGATGCTGACTCCCACGCTTACAGTCAGTGCAACCGATCAGATCCTCTCCGGAAAATTAACCTCAGATAGTAGGGACTTAGTACGTGGCGACAAACACAAATTCAGTTTCTATGGGAACGAAGCAATCTGCGACAAGACTACGAAATTGACGTTGGAACTAGTCAAATGAATATCATTAGGAAATTGAACTGTGGATTTCCCACGTTGCAGTAGATAGCTCTGACCTTTGCTTGGGCTAGTAGTGAATGGATCCCGGGCTGCCGCCGCCAACCGCAATCACATCCCCATTGATGGCACGAGACCTTGGGGAAGCCAAAAACACCACCACATCAGCCACCTCATGGGCGCTCACGATACGACCGGTTGAGTTTCCCGAGTGCAATTCGTCCCATACTTGCGATGCATCGATACCGCGTTTGAGAGCGGTGTTCTTGACCAATGCATCGGTACGTTCAGTCAGCGTGAGTCCTGGGTGCACTGCTGTGACGTTGATGCCATGTGTGCCTAATTCGTCAGCCAGGTTTTTGGTCATGGCCACCACGGCAACGTTTCGAATGCTGCCTACGGCATTGCCAGTGTTTCGGGCAGCCAAACCGCTGATGTTGATGATGCGTCCCCATCCTCGGCTTTTCATGCCTGTAGCCACAGCTTGTGCAGTGCGCAGATAGCCCATGACTTTGATGTCCAGCTGATGATGAAAGTACTCGCTGGTGATCTCGGCTAACTTTGGCGGTGCTTGGTGTCCGGCAGGCTCGGCTGCTGCATTCACCAAAATATCGATGCCGCCGCCAAGTGCCTGTTCCGCAGCAATCATGGCCTCGCGCACAGCAACACTGTCCGCCGTGTCGGCAGCTACACCAACCACGTGACGTCCTGTTTCGTTGGCAATGTCCTTTGCCGTTTGAGACAAAGCCTCCATGTCTCTGGCCAGCAAGGCAACGTCAACGCCTTCCATGGCCAAGGCCCTGGCTACGGCTTTGCCAATGCCACGGCTTCCACCCGTGACCAGTGCGCGTTTGCCAGTGAGCTGCAGGTCCATGGGTCAGTCAAGCGCAGAGTCTGGATTATTTGCCAAATAATTTGGCGATGTGCTGCCACAAGCGCAGCAGCAGGCCAGAGCGTTCCACTTCGGCCTGGGCCACCAATGCGGTCTCGCCAACGGTTTTGCCGTTGGAGGAGGCAATCACTTTGCCAATGACCGCGCCTTTGGCGATGGGGGCTTCCAGATTGGGGTTGATCTCAACAGTGGTTTGCACCTGCTGGCCGCGTGGCACGGTCAAGAGCCATGGCGCCGCGAGTCCGGCAGCGACGGTGTCTGCCTTGCCAAAGCTGACTTTGGGTGTGGCCACCACGGCGTTGGCCGCAATTGGCGTCACTTTTTCGAAGCTGCCAAAACCCCAGCCCAGCAGGGTGCGGCTGTGGTCGGCGCGAGCTTGCGCGCTGTTGGTGTTGAGGATGACCGTGATCAAGCGCATGTCATTGCGCTTGGAAGATGTCACCAGGCAATAACCAGCTTCCGCGGTATGGCCTGTTTTGAGGCCGTCCACCGTGGGGTCGGTGTAGAGCAGGGCGTTGCGATTACCTTGCTTGATGCCGTTGAATTTGAAGTCACGCTCGGCGTAAATGGGGTAGTACTTGGAGCTGTCGTGAATGATGGCACGTGCCAGGATAGCCAGGTCGCGTGCCGAAGATTTATGTACCGGATCGGGCAGACCTGTGGGGTTGGCAAACTGGGTGCGGGTCATGCCCAGGCGCTTGGCTTCTTCGTTCATCAGCTTGGCAAAACCGGCCTCGGAGCCTGCCATGTGTTCGGCAATGGCTTTGGAGGCGTCGTTGCCGGACTGGATGATGATGCCGCGCAGGATGTCGATCACGCTGGCCTGGCTGCCCAGCGGCAGGTACATGCATGACTCTGCGC
>NZ_JAYPVP010000034.1:0-14557 GCF_038134685.1 Limnohabitans sp.
CTATCATCAAGTTCATTTACAAAAATAAAGTGTTCTTGTGAAATGCGTTCAGGAATCATTTGTGCAATACGATCACCACGATTTACCATAAAGACACAATCGCTTTCTTCGCAAGGAAAGCAGTGGTTTCGCAAAATAACACCAATCTCTCCACGATAAGAAGAGTCAATAACACCAGCCATTGTATCAATGCCGTTCTTATAAGCAAGACCAGAACGTGGTGCAATGCGAAGATAATAATCAGGCGAGAACGAAACAGAAATACCTGTCTTGATTAGGCGCTGTTCTCCCGGCTGAATAACACAATCTTCTGTTGCGTAAAGGTCAATGCCGGCATCACCGGGACCACGCTGCTGGTGGACGGTGGCCAACACCTGCGCCGTTTTGAGCGCGATTTTTCCCTGATGTGAACACCATGCCCAAGCAAGGTCTGCAAGTGCTGTCGCTCACCGGTTTGCGTTTTGACGCCAACCTGGGCATCCTCGAACACGAAAAAACCAGCCCCCAACCGATCCAGGTCGACGCCGAACTCAATCAGGGCACACAGCCTCTGCTGCCCTGCGATGACGACATTGACCATGTGCTGGACTACCGCAAGGTGCGCAAGATCATCATCGACGAATGCACCGCCGAACATGTGAATTTGCTCGAAAGCCTGATTGGCAAACTGGCGCACCGCTTGATGCAACTGCCAGGCGTGCTGGGCGTGCGGGTGAAAATCACGAAACTGGAAATTTTTGAAGACTGCGAAGTGGCCATCCGCATGGAGGCCGGGCAGTGGTGAACATGACAACTACCGAAAACACCTGGGTCGAATCCGAAGCCCCCGACGCAGCCAAAACGGCCAAGATCGAACGCGAGGCCCACAAGCTCGAAAAACGCCTGTGCCGCCAAATGGGTCAGGCGATCAGTGACTACAACATGATCGAAGCGGGCGACCGCATCATGGTCTGCATGTCCGGCGGCAAGGACAGCTACGGCATGCTCGACATCCTGATGAAGATGAAGGCGCGTGCGCCGGTGGACTTCACCCTGGTGGCGGTCAACCTGGACCAGAAGCAGCCAGGGTTTCCGGACCACATCCTGCCGGCTTACCTGAAAGAACTCGGGATCGAGTTCCACATCGAGACGCAGGACACGTATTCCATCGTCAAGGACAAGATTCCCGAGGGCAAGACCATGTGCAGCCTGTGTTCGCGCCTGCGCCGAGGCATTCTGTACCGCGTCGCGCGCGAGCTCAAATGCAACAAGCTCGCGCTCGGCCACCACCGCGACGACATGCTGCAGACCTTCTTCCTCAACATGTTCTTCGGCGGCAAGCTCAAGGGCATGCCCCCGAAGCTGGTGAGCGACAACGGCGAATTCATGGTGATACGCCCGTTGGCCTACGTGGCTGAAACGGATTTGCAAAAGTGGGCCACGCACCGACAGTTCCCCATCATCCCCTGCACGCTGTGCGGCAGCCAGGAAAACCTGCAGCGTCAGGTGGTAGGACAGATGCTGCGCGACTGGCAAAAGAAACACCCCGGCCGCATCGAAAACATGTTCGCCGCCTTGCAAAACGTGGTGCCGTCGCACCTGATGGACCACAAACTGCACGACTTCAAGAACCTGCAGATCACCGGCGTGGCCGACGAAGCGGGTGACAAGGCTTTTGATGAAGAAGAGTTCACCGAAGCCTCCTTGCCTGGCATCCAGGTCATCTCCATGAACTGAGACACACATGAAGCGCCTGACTCTCCTGCTGGCCCTGCTGATGGTTTTCGTGCTGGGTGGCTGCGCCAGCGTGCGCCGCATCGACAGCGATGTCACCACCGTGGTGGCTACGGCTGCCGGGCAAAACCTGCAGGGTGCCCACTACCGTTTTGAGCGCCTGCCCTCGCAAGTCAACAACCCCGAAGCTGGCCTGGCCGAGCAGCAAGCCGAATACGCCATGACCGCTGTCGGCATGGTGCGCGACGAGGCCAACGCCAGCTTGAGTGTGCTCGTGGGGTGGTCATCGGTCACGTATGTGAACGACCCCTTTGGCCCCTGGGGCACGATGGGCCACATCTCGGTCGGGCGCGGCGTGTACCCGCAAGTGGGCATGGGCATGAGCATGCGTTTTCCGCAACCCAACCAGTACCGCCGCGAGGTCAGCCTGGTGATGCGCGATTTGCGCAGCGGCCAGGTGGTCTACGAAACCCGTGCCAGACACGACGGCCCCTGGGCTGACAGCACGCCCGTGTTTGCCACCTTGTTCCAGGCTGCCATGGCGGGCTTTCCCAATCCGCCAGCCAGCCCACGCAAGGTCTTCATCGACATTCCCCGCTGAGCTGCCCATGGACGCCACACGCATTTTGGCCATCCGCCACGGTGAAACCGCCTGGAACGTGGACACCCGCATTCAGGGTCACCTGGACATTCCGCTCAACGACACTGGCCTGCAGCAAGCGCGTTGGCTGGCCCAGGCCTTGGCCGAGCGTGACAGCATTGATGCCATCTACAGCAGCGACCTGTCGCGCGCGCACGTGACGGCGCAAACCATCGGCGAAGCCGTGGGGCTGGAGGTGACCACCACTACCGGTTTACGTGAACGTTCTTTTGGGGATTTTCAGGGCCGCACCTATGCGCAAATTGAAGCCGAACTGCCCGACCTGGCCTGGCACTGGCGCAAGCGTACGCCCGACTGGGTGCCGCCGGGCGGTGGCGAATCGCTGGTTGCTTTGCGCGAGCGCATCAGCATGACCGTCAACCACCTGGCTGCGCAGCACATGGGTGGGCAAATCGTGCTGGTGGCCCACGGTGGCGTGCTCGATGTGCTGTACCGCCTGGCCACCCAGCTGGACACGCAGGCCCCGCGCACCTGGCTGCTGCCCAACACGGCTGTCAACCGATTGCTGTGGACACCCGAGGGCATGAGTCTGGTGGGCTGGGGCGACACCAGCCACCTCGAAGGTCGGTCGCTCGACGAAACGACCACCTGATCGTTATTCGTTGAACAGGCCGCCTGCGGTTTTGGGCGGCGTGACCCCCAAGTGCCTGAAAGCAGCGAGCGTGGCGATGCGCCCGCGCGGGGTACGCTGCAAATACCCCTGCTGGATCAGATAGGGCTCGATCACGTCTTCGATGGTGTCGCGCTCCTCACCAATGCTGGCCGCGATGTTGTCCAGCCCGACAGGGCCGCCGTCGAAGCGGTGAATCACGGCTTCAAGCAGTTTGCGGTCCATCAGGTCAAAGCCTTCAGGGTCCACATCCAGCATGGACAGTGCCGCCTTGGCCATGGCCTGGTTGATGCGGCCATCGCCCTTCACATCCGCATAGTCGCGCACGCGGCGCAGCAGGCGGTTGGCGATGCGTGGCGTGCCGCGCGAGCGGCGAGCGATCTCGAATGAGCCTTCAGCGTCAATCGGCGCTTTGAGCAGGCCGCTGCTGCGCGTGACGATGCACGAGAGCTCTTCGGGCGTGTAGAACTCCAGCCGCGAAACGATGCCAAAGCGGTCGCGCAGCGGGTTGGTGAGCATGCCTGCACGCGTGGTCGCACCCACCAGCGTGAAGGGCTGCAGGTCCAGCTTGATGGAGCGTGCCGCCGGCCCCTCGCCGATCATGATGTCGATCTGGTAGTCCTCAAGTGCGGGGTACAGAATTTCCTCGACCACGGGCGAGAGGCGATGGATCTCGTCGATGAAGAGCACATCGTTGGCCTCCAGGTTGGTCAGCAATGCCGCCAGGTCCTTGGGTTTTTCGAGCACCGGGCCGCTGGTCTGGCGCAAATTCACCCCCAGCTCGGCCGCGATGATGTGGCTCAGTGTGGTCTTGCCCAGACCGGGTGGGCCAAACAGCAGCACATGGTCCAGTGGCTCCTGGCGTTTTTTGGCCGCACCAATGAAAATTTCCAGCTGCTCGCGCACCTTGGCCTGGCCAACGTACTCTTCAAGGTGCTTGGGACGCAGGGCGCGCTCAATCGCTTCTTCGCTGCCCGACACCGGCGCAGCCGAAACCATGCGCGAGGTTTCGCGGGGGGCGGGGGCAAAGTCGTCGGTCTTGATGCTCATGGTTCGATTGTCTTACGTCCTGCGCCTTATTTAGCCAGCGCCTTGAGCGCCAGCTTGATGCCCTCGCTCACGCCCACGTCGGCAGGCAAGCCCTTGAGGGCGGCTGCGGCTTCCTTGTCGCTGTAGCCCAAAGCCACCAGGGCTTGCTGAATATCGCCTTGCGCATCACCCACAGCCGCAGCGGGAGCGCCGATGTCCGCACCCAGCTTGCCTTTGAGCTCCAGCAAGAGACGCTCGGCGGTTTTCTTGCCGATACCAGGCACCTTGACCAGGCGCCCCGGCTCCTGACTGGTGATGGCCTGCGCCAGCTCGGTCACGCTCATGCCCGACAGCACGGACAAGGCCGTGCGCGGGCCCACGCCCGAAATCTTGATGAGCTGGCGAAAAGCCTCGCGCTCGGCAGCGGTACCAAAGCCGTAAAGAATCTGCGCGTCCTCGCGCACCACAAAGTGCGTCAGCAGGCTGACCTTCTCGCCGCTCGCCGGCAGGTTGAAGAATGTGCTCATCGGCACATTGACTTCGTAGCCCACACCGCCACAGTCCACGATGACTTCGGGCGGGTTCTTGTCACTGAGGATGCCGGTGAGTTTGCCGATCATGAACGTAGGACCTTGAAATGCGTGGGACTGGAGGAAAATAAGGGTTCAAGGCCTGCATGCGCATGCCATCACTGGATTATCCCCTTGATCGTTCGTCACACTTTCACACCACACAACAACACCCGCCTGCAACACCTCTGCGGCCCCATGGATGCACACCTGCGCAGCATCGAGGCGGGCCTGCAGGTCAGTATTGCGCACCGCCACGAGCAGTTCAAGGTCGATGGCCCCAAGGCCCAGGCCCAGCGTGCCATGGAGCTGCTGCAGGCGCTCTACGAGATGGCCGAGCGCCCCATTAACGCCGACACCGTACAACTGATGATGGCAGGTGAAGGTGACGACAGTGGCGAGCATCCGGCACTGAACACCCGCCGAGCCGACCTCAAAGCCCGCACCCCCAACCAGGCGGCGTACCTGGACAACATTGCCAGCCACGACATCACTTTCGGCATTGGTCCTGCAGGTACCGGAAAGACGTATCTGGCTGTGGCCGCGGCGGTGGACGCACTTGAGCGCAGCAGCGTGCAGCGCATCGTGCTCACCCGTCCAGCCGTGGAAGCGGGCGAACGCCTGGGCTTTCTGCCTGGCGATCTGTCGCAAAAGGTAGACCCATACCTGCGCCCGCTGTATGACGCGCTGTACGACCTGATGGGCTTTGACAAAGTGCAAAAGGCGTTCGAGCGTAACGCGCTGGAGATCGCGCCCCTGGCCTTCATGCGCGGGCGTACGCTCAACAATGCGTTTGTGATCCTGGACGAGGCACAAAACACCACCCCCGAGCAGATGAAGATGTTCCTCACCCGCATCGGCTTTGGCGCCAAAGCCGTGATCACCGGCGATGTGAGCCAGATTGACCTGCCCAAAGGGCAGCTGAGCGGCCTGATCGATGCCGAGCGTGTTTTAAAGCGTATCAAAGGCATTGCCTTCACACGCTTCACCAGCGCCGACGTGGTGCGCCACCCGCTGGTGGCACGCATCGTCGATGCCTACGATGCCCAAGGCAGCACCGCACGCCGCCGCCCGACTCACGAGGAATGACCATGGCTCTCAAACAACTACAAATGTCCCTGCAATTTGGCGACATTCCCCAGGCTGCACGCCATCGCGCTGCCCTGCCCCGGCACTTCGTGACTCGTTGCATTCGCCATGCGCTGGCCCTGGACGCCGAGATCACAGTACGCATCGTGAGCGAAGAGGAAGGCCGCGAACTCAACAAGAGTTACCGCAAGAAAGACTACGCCACCAATGTGCTGACCTTCGACTATGCACAGGAGCCGGTGGTGATGGCCGATCTGGTGCTGTGCGCTCCGGTCGTGGCCCGCGAAGCCAAGGAACAGGGCAAAACCCTTGCCGCACACTACGCGCACCTGCTGGTGCACGGCGCTTTGCACGCGCAGGGCTGGGATCACGAGACCTCGAAGGCCGATGCCGAGGAGATGGAAGCCTACGAAGTGGAGATTCTGGCGGGCCTTGGGGTTAAGAATCCCTATCGTTGACCACCAGCCGATACCCGCAAAAAACCAAAAGTCAGATCAAGCGGACTTTGACGCTCTTGCCCTTGATCTTGCCCTTGGACAATTGAACGCAGACGTTCTGCGCCAGTTCCGCCAGCACCGCCACATAGGTCGAAAACTCGTTGACGTTGATCTTGCCGACCTGCTCGCGGGTCAGGCCACACTCGCCTGCCAAAGCACCCATCACATCGCCAGCGCGGATCTTCTCCTTGCGGCCCCCCACGATCTGCAGTGTGCGCATCGGCGGCAGCAGACGCCCCCCGCCCGCAGGCTTGAAGCTGTCGAGCGCCTGCCACTGCGAAGCCTGGCCCTGCAACACCTCGATCCTGCCCACACGCCCCATCTCGTCCATGCTGACCAGCGTGATGGCCAACCCCTCGGCATCGCCGCGCCCCGTGCGGCCAATGCGGTGGATGTGCACCTCCGGGTCAGGCGTCACATCCACATTGATCACGGCTTCCAGACCCTGCACGTCCAGCCCGCGTGCTGCCACATCGGTGGCCACCAGCACCGAGCAACTGCGGTTGGCGAACTGCACCAGCACCTGGTCGCGCTCGCGCTGTTCCAGCTCGCCGTACAGCGCCAGCGCCACATAGCCCTGCGCCTGCAGCACCTCCACCAGATCGCGGCACTGCTGCTTGGTGTTGCAAAACGCCAGCGTGCGCTCGGGCCGGAAATGCGCCAACAGCATGGACACCGCGTGCAGGCGCTCGGTCTCGCTCACCTCGACAAACACCTGGCGGATCTTGTGTGCGCTGTGCAAGGCCTCAACCCTCACCGTCTGCGGCGCGCGCATGAACTGCGACGCCAGTTTGTCGATGCTCTCGGGATAGGTGGCCGAAAACAGCAGAGTCTGCCGGTCTTTGGCGCACTGGCGCACCACCTTGGCGATGTCGTCGAAAAAACCCATGTCCAGCATGCGGTCGGCTTCGTCGAGCACCAAGGTATTCACACCCGCCAAGCTGAGCGAGCCGCGCTCCAGATGGTCCAGGATGCGGCCAGGGGTGCCCACCACCACATCGGCACCATGCTCCAGGCTTTGCACCTGCCCACGCAGGGCCACGCCACCGCACAGGGTGACCACTTTCACGTTCGGGCGCGAACGTGCCAGGCGGCGGATTTCCTGCGTGACCTGGTCGGCCAGCTCGCGGGTAGGGCACAGCACCACCGCCTGCACGGCGGCACCCGGTACACCAGCCGTTTGCAAGCGCTCGACCAACGGCAAACCAAACGCAGCGGTCTTGCCGCTGCCCGTGCTGGCCTGGGCGATCAGGTCGTGCCCCGCCAAGGTGATGGGCAGGCTGGCCGCCTGAATCGGCGTCATGCGCACGTAGCCCAGTTGTTCGAGGTTGTTGAGCGTGGCGGGTGACAGCGCCAGGCTGTCGAATCGGTCCGAAGACGCAGGAGATGAAGTCATGCCCCGATTATCAGGGCGGGCCCACATCAGGCCGTCATGCGCATGGGAATGGTGACCGGACCATCGTTGACCAAGGCCACTTGCATGTCTGCAGCAAACCGCCCCGTCTGCACCAGCGGATGCGCAGCGCGGGCTTGGGCCACAAAATGCTCGTACAGGCGTCGCCCCTCGTCGGGCTTGGCGGCTTGCGTAAAGCTGGGTCGGTTGCCGCCCGACACGTCGGCGGCCAGCGTGAACTGACTGACCACCAGCAGACCACCACCGACGTCCTGCACGCTGCGGTTCATCTTGCCGGCATCATCCGAAAAGATACGCAACTTCAGCATCTTGCTCAGTAGTTTGTCCGCCACGGCGTCGGTGTCGCCCTGTTCGGCGCAGAGCAGAACCAGCAAGCCCTGTTCAATTTGCCCCACCACTTCACCAGCCACAGACACACTGGCCTGCCGGACGCGTTGCAAGACTGCGATCATGGCAAATCCAGCTGATCGTCAAAGTGAGCTTCCACATCGCGTGGCAGCAGCTGAATGGTGGCGCGCAAGCCCGGCACCGCGCTCATCAAGGCCTGTTCGACGCTGGTGCGCAACGCGGCTGCACGGCCCAAGGTCCAGCTGGCGGGCATGTGCATGTGCATGTCCACAAAGCGACGCTGCCCCGCCTTGCGCGTGGTCACATGGTCAAAACGAATGATGGTGGCACCATGGCTTTCATGGGAAAAGCCATCGAGCACTTGCTTGATTTGCGCCATCACCTCGGGCTCAACCGCCTCGTCCATCAAGCCCTGAGAGGACTGCCAGATCAAGTGCACGCCTTCCTTGACGATGTTGAGCGCGACAGCCATGGCCACAATCGGGTCCAGCCACAGCCAACCCGTGAAATGCACCAGACCGATGCCCAGCACCACACCAGCAGAGGTCCAGACGTCTGTCAGCAAATGGCGTGCATCGCCTTCCAGCGCAATCGAGCGATGCACTTTGGCCGAACGGAACATGACCCAGGCCAACAAGCCATTGAGCATCGAACTGGCCACCGACAGCGCCAGACCCAATCCCACCTGCTCCAGTGGTTGTGGGGAAAACAAGCGCTGACCTGCAGACCAGAAAATGCCTAGTGCAGCGACCAGGATCAGGATGCCCTCAAATCCGGACGAAAAGTACTCTGCCTTGTGGTGTCCATAGGGGTGGTCATCGTCAGGAGGCGCTTCGGCCAACGTCACCATCCACAGTCCGAACATGGCGCTGGCCAGGTTGACCAGCGACTCCATGGCGTCCGACAACAGCCCCACCGAACCCGTCAACCACCAAGCCAAGGTCTTGAGAGCAATGGTGATCACCGCGACGGCCACAGAGGCCTGCAGCAAACGCTTGGGGGTCAGGCTTTGCAGCGTCACGGACATGTCGGGCACCTTCGATCAGGCCAGCGTCACACGTGCAAACTTGCGCTTGCCCACCTGGAGCACGAACGTCCCGGCCTCAACCTTGAGGCCCTTGTCGCTGATGACCGCACCGTCGATGCGCACGCCGCCACCGTCCACCAGGCGACCCGCCTCCGTCGTGGACGGTGCCAGGCCTGCTGCCTTGAGCAGCGCACCAATGCCCATGGGTGCGCCCGACAAAGACACCTCGGGAATGTCATCCGGAATACCGCCCTTGCTGCGGTTGATGAAGTCCTGCTCAGCCGCATCGGCAGCAGCCGCGCTGTGGAAACGCGCCGTGATTTCCTTGGCCAGCATGACCTTGGCATCTTTGGGGTTGCGACCACCTTCGACTTCTTTCTTGAGGGCCTCGATCTCGGCCATCGATTTGAAAGACAGCAAGGTGTACCAACGCCACATCAGATCATCCGAAATGGAGAGCACCTTGGCGAACATGGTGTTGGCCTCTTCGGTGATGCCGATGTAGTTGTTCTTGGACTTGGACATTTTGTCCACGCCGTCCAGACCTTCGAGCAGCGGCATGGTCAAAATGCACTGGGGCTCTTGGCCATATTCAGCCTGCAGGTGTCGGCCCATCAGCAGGTTGAATTTCTGGTCGGTGCCGCCCAGCTCCAGATCGGCCTTGAGCGCTACCGAGTCGTAGCCCTGCATCAGCGGGTAGAGGAACTCGTGCACCGAAATCGGCGTGCCGGCATGAAAACGGTCGTGGAAATCGTTGCGCTCCATCATGCGGGCCACGGTGTATTTGGCCGCCAGCTGGATCATGCCCATTGAACCCAATGGTAGCGACCACTCACTGTTGTAGCGGATCTCTGTTTTGGCAGGGTCCAGCACCAGGCTGGCCTGCTTGTAGTAGGTCTCGGCGTTCGCCTTGATCTGCTCGGGCGTGAGCGGCGGGCGGGTGCTGTTGCGGCCCGAGGGGTCGCCAATCAGGCTGGTGAAGTCACCGATCAGGAAGATCACCTGGTGCCCCAGGTCTTGCAGCTGGCGCATCTTGTTGAGCACCACGGTGTGGCCGATGTGGATGTCCGGTGCGGTTGGATCCAGCCCCAGCTTGATACGCAGCGGCACCCCTGTGGCCTCCGATTTTGCCAACTTTTGTACCCAATCCTCTTGAGGAATGAGCTCCTGAGCGCCACGCAAAGTCACAGCCAGGGCCTCTTGCACCCGGTCGGTGACAGGATAGGGGGTCTGAAGGGGTTGATTCATAAGGGTTTTTTCTGGACCCGCCTGAGGTCAGGACGGTACAATAAGAGCTTTGTCGAAAACACATTTTAGTGTGGCGCGTTCACGCATGCCGAATTTCAAAACCCTGCGCAATCAACTGAACCACAGCTTGACCGCCTTGGCTTATGGCCTGGGCGTCGCTTTGCGCAGCACGGTTCATGCCGCCGCACAGGCTTGGGAATGGCTGGAGGCACAGCATCCCCTCCTGTCATCTCGCGTGCAGTCAGGCATGCAATGGTTGCACCAGCGCACCAAGCATCTGGCCTTGGCCTGCGGCGTCACTTTGCTTGCAGGTGCGGGTGGTGCCTATGCCCTGGCCAATCTGGGTCCTGACATCGCAGAGCAAGCTGTGGTGACAGTCACAGTGCCCGTCGAAATAGCACACCTCGAAGATCAGGCGCGTTTGCTTGATGGCCTGGACATCAACCTGACCCGCAGTGACAACACACGCGCTGGCGAGTCGCCCGAAGCTCTGCTACGCCGCCTGGGACTGGTCGATGTTGAAGCAGCGCGCTTTTTGCGCAGCAACAAATTGGCTCGCCAGGCTTTATTGCGCGGTGGCCGCTCGGTCATTGCCGAGGCCAATCAGCAAAACAATCTCACCCGTCTGAGCATTCGCTGGTTGCAAAACGACAACGACGAAGTATTTCAGCGCTTTGTGTTGCAACGCACAGCACAAGGACTGATGGCTGAGCAGGACGCCCTGCCCATGTCCACCAGCATTCGCATGTCCAGCGGAACTGTTGCGCACTCGCTGTACGACGCCTCTGACGAAGCCAAATTGCCGGACACCGTCACATCACAGCTGACCGAGATTTTCTCCAGCCAGATCGACTTTCACCGTACCTTGCGCAAGGGCGCCAAATTTGCGGTGGTCTACGAAGTGCTCGAAGCAGAGGGCGAACCGCTGCGTGCTGGTCGCGTGCTGAGTGCCGAGTTTGAAAACGACAACAAGACGTTCAATGCCGTCTGGTTCGAAACGCCCGGCAAAAAAGGGGCTTACTACGCCCTTGATGGCAAAAGCCTGCGCCGCAGCTTCCTGGCTGCGCCGCTGCGCTACACACGCATCACCAGCAGCTTTGGCTTGCGCAAACACCCCATCTTGCACACCTTGCGCCGTCACGAAGGTGTGGACTACGCCGCCCCCACGGGAACGCCCGTCGCCACCGTGGGTGACGGCGTGGTGGAGTCCGCCGGATGGCAAAATGGTTATGGCAATGTGGTCGTCGTGCGGCACAACGCTTCTTACACCACGGTTTACGGCCACCTCAGCCGCATCCAGGTCAAACGCGGGCAATCCGTATCGCAAGGACAATTGATCGGCAATGTGGGCTCCACCGGCTGGTCCACAGGCCCTCACCTGCATTTCGAATACCGCATCAATGGCCGTTACACCGACCCTTCGCGTGTCAACCAGCAAACTGCGAGTGTCAATCTCAACGCCACTGAGCGTGCACGCCTGAAGGTGGAAGCCGAACGCGCACGCATACAGCTGGCCGCTGCCTCCATGATGCGCGACGACCTGGCTCAGTGAGCAAAGCCCCGCTATACATTGGATTGATGTCCGGCACCTCCATGGATGGTGTCGATGGCGTATTGGCCGATTTCACGACGCCCTCCCGTCCCCAGGTTCTGGCCCACGCTTTTGTGCCCATGCCAAACACCTTGGCCGTAGAGTTGCTGGCCTTGAACAGCCCCTGCGACAACGAACTGCACCGCGCCGCTTTGGCCGCCAACGCGCTGATACGTCTGTACGCACAGGTTGTAGACACGCTGCTGGCATCCAGCCGGCTTGGCGCTCAGGCCATCACCGCCATCGGCGCACATGGACAGACCGTGCGCCACCAACCCCAGCTCCATGATGGGACCGGCTACACCCTGCAATTGAACAATCCTGCCTTGCTGGCCGAACTGACCGGTATCGACGTGGTGGCTGATTTCCGCAGCCGTGATGTGGCAGCAGGCGGACAAGGCGCGCCGCTGGTGCCTGCCTTTCACAAGGGTCTTTTTGGACGCACGGATCAAACCGTGGCCGTGCTCAATATTGGCGGCATCTCGAACCTGAGTGTGTTGCATCCCGACGGACGAGTGCAGGGCTGGGACTGTGGCCCAGGCAATGCCCTCATGGATCACTGGTGCCTGCAACACACCGGCCAGCCCTTTGATCGGGACGGCGCCTGGGCGGCAAGTGGCACCGTGGTGCCTGATTTGCTTGGGCGCTTGCTGCGCGAAGACTACCTGCATCAAACTCCACCAAAAAGTACGGGCAGGGATTTGTTCAACCCTCCATGGCTACAAGCGCATCTGAGTCACTTTGCAGATCTCAGCGCTGTCGATGTCCAAGCCACGCTGACCGCGTTCACGACGCAAGCTTGTCTGAACGACGTTCGCCAGCACGCTGCCGACGCCAGGCAATTGATCGTCTGTGGCGGCGGCGCGCTGAACCTGCACCTGATGCAATCGCTGCAACAAGGTCTACCGGGTGTAGAAGTGATCAGCAGCGAAGCTATGGGGTTGCCGCCGCTGCAGGTAGAAGCCACCGCCTTTGCATGGCTGGCCTACAAATGCATGCAACGGGAAACAGCCAGCCTGCCAAGCGTGACGGGCGCCCAAGGCGCCCGCGTATTGGGAGCTATTTACCCCCGTTGAGTCGGCAGACCGCCAAAGATCAAACCGAGAAAGACGAGCCGCAACCGCAAGTGGTGGTGGCGTTCGGGTTCTTGATCACAAACTGCGCGCCCTGCAGGTCTTCCTTGTAATCAATTTCGGCACCCACCAGGTACTGGTAGCTCATCGCATCAATCAATAAGGACACACCGTTCTTGGTCATGGTGGTGTCGTCTTCGTTGACGATTTCATCAAAGGTGAAGCCGTACTGGAAACCGGAGCAACCGCCACCCTGCACAAACACGCGCAGCTTCAGATCCGGATTGCCTTCCTCTGCAATCAAATCCGCCACCTTGGCCGCAGCACTGTCAGTAAAGACAATGGGAGCAGGCATTTCGGTTTCAACGGTTTGGGCAACAGCGGTCATGGTTTTTCTCCGGGATCAGTGACGAATAGTATAGCGCGGTAGTGGGTTATTCGGCTTTCAACGGGCTATTACCGCTACAGCCCGCATGGATTTACTTGCCCAATGTGTAGCGAGGTGATGGGCGCCCTGTTGGGGCGACATTTCGGCGCAAAGCGACGAGGAGCCCCGGCAGGGCACCCATCACCTCGTGGAACAACAAGCAGGCCAAAAAAAAGCCGCCAGGCGAACCAGGCGGCTTTTGCTCGAAAGCAGATCGAAGCAGATTAACGCTTGGAGAACTGCTTGCGACGACGGGCGGAGTGCAGACCGACCTTTTTACGTTCGACTTCACGGGCATCGCGAGTCACGAAGCCAGCTGCGCTCAGCGCGGGCTTGAGGGCTGCATCGTAGTCGATCAGGGCACGGGTGATACCGTGGCGGGTTGCACCGGCCTGGCCGGATTCACCACCACCGTGCACGTTGACCTGAATGTCGAAAGCTTCGAGATTATTGGTCAGTGCCAGGGGTTGCTTGGCGATCATGATGGAGGTCTCGCGGCCAAAGTAAGCCTGGATGTCCTTGCCATTCACGGTGATCTTGCCGGAGCCTTTTTTCAGAAACACGCGGGCGACGCTCGATTTGCGACGGCCGGTGCCGTTATTCCATTCACCAATCATTGTTCCGCTCCTTAGATTTCCAGAGCCTTGGGCTGCTGGGCAGTGTGCGGGTGCTCGGCACCGCCATACACCTTCAGCTTCTTGATCATGGCGTAGCCCAGAGGACCTTTGGGCAGCATGCCCTTGACGGCCTTCTCGAGTGCGCGGCCAGGGTGCTTGGCTTGCAGGTCACGGAAGTTGGTTTCGGTGATACCACCGGGGAAACCGGAATGACGGTAGTACTTCTTGTCCAGGGACTTGGTACCGGTCACTTTGAGTTTGGATGCGTTAACGATGACGATGAAATCGCCGGTGTCAACGTGAGGCGTGTAAATGGCCTTGTGTTTGCCGCGCAGACGGAGAGCAACTTCGCTGGCTACTCGTCCGAGGACCTTGTCGGTCGCGTCAATCACAAACCACTCATGCACGACCTCAGCGGGTTTTGCGCTGAATGTAGACATGTTTTTCTTTCGAAAAGTTGGTTTGTCGGGCTCTTTTCCACGGTCGGTGCTCTTCTGTTGAGAGCCTCTTAGGTGGGAGTTGAATTTTCGCCGCGGAGCCACAAATTCGCTGCGAAGCTTGCCATTATACAAAAAATCCAGCCGTCCAGCCAGGGTGGGGCTTGGGGCGGAGCCTGGCAGGCGACGTTCGCCGCTTTGCGGTGG
>NZ_JAYPVP010000035.1:0-5977 GCF_038134685.1 Limnohabitans sp.
CCAGGGACCTACGGATTAACAGTCCGGCGCTCTACCGACTGAGCTATCGGGGAATAGAACGAGATTATAGACAGAAAAAACGCCTCTTTTCAAGAGAGAGAAATTTTTTTGGCATCAACTTCTCATGCCCAAGGTTCGGGTTGTCTGGCTGCTGCATGAATGGCGCTATCCTCACACGCAGTTGTCGAAATTGTTCTCATGTCGGATCACACCATTGCCCCCGGCTGGGCCGCCTTGCACGGCAACCAGCCCGAGACCCTGATGCACACGCTGACTGCGTGGTTGCAGCGCCAACCTTTGTCGACGCTGCAGCCCGAGGTGGTGCTGGTGCAGAGTAACGGCATGGCCGAGTGGGTCAAGATGTCTTTGGCTCGTGCGCACGGGGTGTGCGCCGCGGCGCAGGTGGAGTTGCCTTCGCGGTTTTTGTGGCGCACCTATCGGCAGGTGCTGGGTGCAGGCGTTGTGCCCTCGGATTCGCCGCTGGACAAACTGCCCATGACCTGGCGCCTGATGGCCTTGTTGCCGCAGTGCGTGGATGAAGAAGTCTTCAAGCCTGTGCGCGGTTTTTTGCAAGGCGATGAGCCTGACCGTTTGCTGCAGCTGGCCAGTCGTCTGGCTGACCTGTATGACCAGTATCAGATCTACCGACCGGACTGGTTGAACGATTGGGCCGCGGGTGCCAATGATTGCCGCCAGATGAACGGCACTGTGCCTTTGGCGCAAGAGCATTTGTGGCAACCCGAGCTGTGGCGACGTGTGCTGACCACGCTGACCGAAGCCGAGCGACACAACACCCGTCCCGCCGTGCACCAGCGTGTATTGGCGCGGCTGCGATCGGGGCAAGGTCCTGCACAGGCGGTAGCACCGCGCGTATCGGTGTTTGGCATGAGCCACATGCCCATGCAGCTGCTGGAGTTGCTGGCGGCGCTGTCTGATCACAGCCAGGTCTTGCTGGCCGTGCCCAACCCCTGCCGCTACCACTGGGCCGACATCATGGATGGGCGCGAGTGGCTGCGCAGCCAGCAACGCAGGCAGCGTGACAAGGGCGAGCCGCTGGCCAATGTGGACCTTTCGCAAATGCATGCCCACGCTCCTACGCTGCTGGCCAGCTGGGGCAGGCAAGGGCGCGACTTTGTGCGCATGCTCGATGCCTTTGACGATGCCCAAGCCGCCAGCGAGCGCATGCAGCTGCCCACATTGGACTTTTTTGACGATGCCCCCATCACGCAGGGCACGCCTGCATTGGCGCAGCTGCAGCGGCGCATTCGCGATCTGGTGCCGTCCACGGCTGAGCACCCAGCCGCCCCGCGGCCCGAGGGCGATGGTTCGCTGCTGTTCAGAATTGCGCACAGCCCGGTGCGCGAGCTGGAAGTTTTGCACGACCAGTTGCTTGACTGGTTTGCGCAGCCGCCCGGTGGGCAGGCCCTGTCTCCGCGCGATGTGGTGGTCATGGTGCCCGACATCGAGCGCATGGCCCCGGCCATCGAAGCCGTGTTTGGGCAGTACCCACGCTCGGATGCGCGATACATTCCCTACGCCATTGCCGACCTGGGGGCGCAGGCCAACAGCGCCCTGATTCATGCGGTGCAGTGGCTGCTGACTCTGCCACAAGAGCGCTCGCACATGAGCGACCTGGTGGCCTTGCTGGAGGTGCCTGCATTGGCCCGGCGCTTTGGCGTCAGTGAAGAAGGGCTGCCGGTGCTGACCCGCTGGATGGCGGGTTCGGGCATTCGCTGGGGTTTGTCAGCCGAGCACCGCGCTGGCTTGGGGCTGGATGCCTGTGGCGAGGTCAACAGTGCCTTGTTTGGCGTGCAACGCATGCTCATGGGCTATGCCTGCGGGGCCGACCCGGTGCCGCTGGACGCGGGCGTGATGCCCTACGACGAGGTGGCCGGTCTGGACGCTGAGCTGGCCGGGTCCTTGGCGCAGTTGCTGCAGGTGTTGATGGACTGGTGGCAATACAGCCAGACGTCCGCCACGCCTTTGGTGTGGTCACAGCGGGCCAGGGCCATGCTGGCGCAGTGTTTTGACGTGCACACCGAAGCCGACCGCCAAGCCCTGCAGGCCTTGCAGCAGGCACTGGACGACTGGCTGCGCGCATGTGACGCCGCCGAGTTTGCGCAAGAAGTCACCTTGCCCGTCATGCGCGAGGCTTGGCTTCAAGCCCTGCGCATGCCCAGGTTGGAGCAACGCTTTCGCGCAGGTGGGGTCACGTTCTGCACGCTCATGCCCATGCGTGCGATTCCGTTCAAGGTGGTGTGTTTGCTGGGCATGAACGATGGCGACTACCCGCGCCGTGCGCAGCAGGCCGACTTTGACCTCATGGCCTTGCCCGGCATGGCCCGCCCCGGCGACCGCTCGCGCCGCGATGACGATCGTCAACTCATGCTCGAAGCGTTGCTGTCCGCGCGCGAAGTGCTCTACATCAGCTGGTGTGGCCACAGCGTGCGCGACAACAGCGAGCAGCCGCCTTCGGTGTTGGTCTCGCAATTGCGTGACGAAATCGATGCCTTGTGGGGGCAGGGCAGTGCCAAGGCCCTGACCGTGGTGCATCCGCTGCAGCCCTTTGGCAAAGCGTATTTCACACCAGGCAGCGGTGTGAGCACTTATGCGCAGGAGTGGCAGACGCAGGAGAGATCGCTTCACCGTGTTCGCGATGACGGGTGCATGGCGCAGCCAAGCGATCAGGACACCCAAGCCACCATCACCCTTGCGCAACTGGCGCGTTTTTTGCATCGCCCGGTTGGCAGCTATTTCCGCGAACGCTTGCAGGTGCACCTGGACGCGCCCGAGACGGATTGGCTCGACGAAGAGCTGTTCAGCCTGGGCGGCCTGGACCACCACAGCCTGCTCGATGAAGCGCTGGCCCAACGGCCCGCAGACCTGAGCACGCAAGACCTGCCGCACTACACCCAAGCGGTCGTCCAGCGCTTGCGTGCCCGTGGCGCCTTACCCTTGGCGGGTGTGGGTCAACTCGAAGCCGCGCAGTTGCAGGGCGTGCTGCAAGCCATGCTGCAGGCCGAGATCAACGAGCGCAGCGCCTGCAAGGGGGATGCCCCCCGCGTGACGGTGGATCAGGCTGTCGAAGGCGTGCAGCTGCGCGACGCCATTTCGGGTCTGTGTCAAAGCCCGTCTGCGGACCAGGCGGACGTGCTGGTGCTCATGCGGGCATCGTCCGTGGCCAGTGTTTCAGACAAAGGCAAAGCCAAGGTCAAGCCTGACAAATGCCTCGATGCCTGGCTGCACAGCCTGGCCGCTGCCAGCATGGGCCGAGCCGTTCGGGTGGTTCTGGTGGGGCGCAATGCCATCGTGCGTGCGCCTGTCATGGCGCAAGAAGACGCCCAAGCCGTGCTGCGCGTTTTATTGGCCACCTGGGTGCAAGGCATGCAATCGCCTTTGCCCCTGCCACCGGCCTTGGCCCTGGAGTGGCTCGTAAAGCAGGAGTGGACGGACGATCTGTACAAGCGCTACGAAGAAAAGGGCTTTACCGGCACCCCCGCCATGGCCCGCCAGGATGCCGCCCTGTACCGCTGCTACCCCACGCTGGACGCCTTGTTGGCCGATGGCCGGTTCGAAACCCGGGCCGAGCAGGTGTACCGGCCCTTGCTCGAATGGGCTGATCAGTGCAGCGTGGAGCCCTTGGGCCACGAGACGCTGGCGGCAGAGGAGGAGCAAGCATGAGCGCGCAAACCCTCGTGGCGCAACGCTTTCCCTTGCGCGGCAGCCATTTGATCGAGGCCAGTGCAGGCACGGGCAAGACCTGGACCATTGCCGCGCTGTACGTGCGCCTGGTGCTGGGGCATGGCCACGACGACACGCGCCCCGTGCGGCCGCTGATGCCGCCCGACATTCTGGTCATGACCTTTACCCGCGCCGCCACGCGCGAGTTGTCGGACCGCATTCGCAAGCGCCTGAACGAAGCCGCGCAAGTGTTCCGGGGCATGCTGCCCACGCAAGAAGAGTTCCTGTTGGATCTGCTGACGGATTACCCGGAAGGCACAGCACGCGAGCAAGCCGCACACCGCCTGGCTCTGGCCGCCCAGACCATGGACGAAGCGGCGGTCTACACCATCGACGCCTGGTGCCAGCGCATGCTGCGCGAGCATGCGTTTGACAGCGGCAACCTGTTTGAAGAAACCCTGGTGGCCGACGAAGCCGCTTTGCGGCTGGAGGCTGTGCAAGACTACTGGCGTCAACAGCTCTACCCCCTGGACACGGAATTGCTGGTGCAGGTGCGCAGCATCTGGCGCGATGTGGATGCGCTCGAAGCAGACGTGCGTGCCCTGATGGACAAGGACTTGTCCGCTGGTGAGCCCGGCAGCCTTGCACAGGTGCTGAGCGCGGTGCAAGCCCAGCGGGAGGCGCAGCTGCAGCAACTCAAAGCCGGATGGATGCAGCGTGCCGATGTGTTGCTGGACTGGCTGTTGGGCCAACTGGCTGATAAACAAGCAGGCTGGGATGGCCGCAAGCTGCAAGCCGCCAAGTGCACGCAGTGGCTGGGTGCGTTCAAGGTGTGGGTGCAAAGTGAAGGTGCTTTGCCCGAACTGCAAGCGGCCATGAAAACCGGCTGGGACCGCTTTACCCCAGACAACCTTCGCGCCTGCCGCAAGCCCGATGCAGGCGCAGCTGATCTGCCCCCCGTGTGTTCGGACTACGCGCGACTGCTGGCCGATCTGGCAAAGTTGCCTGATGTCAGCCACGCCGCACGCCTGCACGCCCGCAGCACCGTCAGCGCCCGCTTGCGCGAGCTCAAGCGCCGCACCGCCCAGTTTGGGTTTGCCGACATGCTGCAGCGCCTCGCCACGGCGCTGGCCCGTCCCGACAGCGGTGAGCGTTTGGCGCAGCGCCTGCGCACGCAGTTTCCGGTGGCGCTGGTCGATGAATTTCAGGACACCTCGCCACTGCAGCTGCAGCTGTTTGACGCCATCTACCAACTCGCAGACAACCGCCAGGACACGGCCTTGCTCCTGATTGGCGATCCCAAACAGTCCATTTATGCGTTCCGTGGGGCCGACATTCACAGCTACCTGCGTGCACGCCGCGCCACCGAAGGGCGCCACCATGTGCTGGGCACCAACTTTCGCTCGACCCAGGCGGTGGTGGATGCGGTCAATGGCTTTTTCAAACTGGGCGAGGCTTTGCCTGGTGGTGCGTTCGACTACCGCACCAGCCAGGAAGACCCGGTGCCTTTTGAGCCTGTCAACGCGAACGGTTTGGGCCAGGTTCTGGAAACCTCGCAAGGCTCCATGCCCGCGCTCACTTGGGTGCACGACGGCTCCTTGCGCAACCAGCGCCAGGCCATGAAGCATCTGGCGGGCTTGTGCGCTGAACATGTTGTTGCCTGCCTGTCCGACCCGCAGGTCCGCTATGTGGAGTCCGGACAGCCCGACAAACCGCTGCAGCCCAAAGACATTGCCGTGCTGGTGCGCACCGGTGTTGAGGCCGATGCCGTGCGCAAGGCTTTGCGCGAACGGGGTGTGGCCTCGGTGTATTTGTCCGACCGCGACTCGGTCTTTGCCAGCGACGAAGCGGCAGACCTGTGTCTGTGGTTGCAGGGCGTGGCCCATCCGCAGGATTTACGCGCCGTGCGCGCCGCGCTCGGTACGGGCACCGTCGGCCTGAGTCTGGCCGAGTTGCAGGCCTTGGTTGAGGACGATGTGTTGTTGGACGAGCGCGTGCAGCAGCTGCGCGAGCTGCGCCAGGTCTGGCAGGCGCAAGGCGTGCTGGCCATGTTGCGCCAGTCGCTGCACCGTTTGCAGCTGCACCAGCGTTGGCGCGCCCAGCCCGATGGCGAGCGCCGCCTGACCAATGTGCTGCACCTGGCCGAGCTGCTGCAAAACGCCAGCCAGACGCTGGATGGCGAACAGGCCCTGATCCGCTGGTTGGCCCAAGCCGTGCACGAAGCCGGGCAGGGGCAGGACGCAGACGAACAAATCCTGCGCCTGGAAAGTGACGAGGCACTGGTGCAAGTCATCAC
>NZ_JAYPVP010000035.1:5993-14498 GCF_038134685.1 Limnohabitans sp.
GCAAGGGGCTGGAGTATTCGGTGGTGTGTGTGCCGTTTGCGCACGCCTTGCGCCAGGTGGACCGTAAAAACACGCGTTTGCTGCAACGGCAAACCGCAGACGGCCAGCGCGAATGGTCGCTGGCGTTTGATGACGCCGATGTTCAGCGTGCCGACCGCGACCGCCTGCGCGAAGACCTGCGCCTGTGGTACGTGGCCTTGACGCGTGCGCGGCATGCGCTGTGGCTGGGCTGGAGCCCGATCCGCATCGGCAACAGCAAGGACTGTAAAAACCACCTCAGCGCCGCAGGCCACTTGCTCGGCGGTGAAAAAACCCACGAGGCCGAAGCCTGGCCCCAAGTGGTGCAGCAAGCGCTGGCTACCTGTGGCAGTGCGGTACAGCTGCGCATTGCACCAGAGCGCGTGCCCGTGACCGTCTGGTCCAAACCCGCATCGGGTGCGCAAGCGCAAGCCGCCAAAGTGTTTGGCGCCACCTTTGACCGCAGCTGGACCATTGCTAGCTTCAGCCGCTTGGCGCGAGACCTGAAACACGATGCATCAAGCGCGCAAGAACTGCCCCTGGCCTTGCAGTTGCCGCACCCCGCAGACGACGAACCTGTGGTGAGCGAGCCCGTAATGAGCGAACCCGCCACCACCTCGCGCCAAGTGCAGGCCTGGCACCGCTTTGCGCGTGGCCCCTCTGCCGGTAACTTTTTGCACGACCAGCTGGAATGGCTGGCGGCAGAAGGTTTTGCGCTGGAGCCCGGGACCAGCCAGGCGCGCCGCCTGCAACGTGCGTGCGAACGCGCCGGCTACGAAGCGCAAGCCGACGATGTGCAAGCGTGGCTCATGCGCGTGGTGCGCCAGCCCCTGGAGGGGCCGAACGCACCCCTGCAGGCCCTGCAAAGCGTCTTGCCCGAAATGGAATTCTGGCTGCCCGCCCACCAGCTCGATGCTCCGGCCATTGACCAGGCGTGCCGCGAATATGTGATCCCCGGCGTGCCGCGCCCGGCGCTGCCGCAGTCGCAGCTGCACGGCATGCTCATGGGCTTTGCCGACCTGGTGTTTGAGCACCAAGGCCGCTACTGGGTGCTCGACTACAAGTCCAACCACCTGGGCGCGGACGATGCCGCCTACACCCCCCAGGCGCTGCAAGCCGCCATGGCCACCCACCGCTACGACGTGCAAGCCGCCTTGTACCTGCTGGCACTGCACCGCTTGCTGCGTGCCCGTCTGGGGCAGGGTTACGTGCCCGAGCAGCACCTGGGCGGCGCGGTGTACTTGTTCTTGCGCGGTATTGACGGCCCGGCAGGCGGCTGTTGCACCTTGCCCGCGTCCTTGCCTTTGCTGCAGACGCTGGACGCCATGCTCGACGCGCAGGAGGTGTCATGAGTCACAAAACCCTGCAGTGGTTGCAAGCCTGGATGCAAGCGGGTTGGCTGCGCAGGCTGGACGTGGCGCTGGCTGCCCAGCTGCTGCGCCTGGATGCGCAGGCCTCGCCCGCCTTGCTGGTGGCCACCGCCTTGCTGGCGCACATGGAAGGGCGCGGCCACACCTGTTTGCCGCTGCAGCAACTGTTGCAAGCGCCTGCTGCCTGGCTGGGCTGGCCCGCGCAAGCGGTGCAGGGCGAGCAAGGCTTGCAAGCCCTGTGGGCACACATGCCCGCCACCGTGTCGGCGTGGCAGCAAGCCCTGCAGTCCAGCGTGCTGCGCCAGGCCGACGCGCCCGACCAAGGTCAGCCCCTGGTGTTGGGGGGCAGCCCAGAGGAGCCCTTGCTGTACCTGCGCCGCTACGCCGCGTATGAACAGCGCGCAGGGCAGGGCTTGCGCACGCGTGCGCTGGAGCGCCTGCCGGTGGACGAAGTGCTGGCCGCAGAGTGGCTGGGCCGCCTGTTTGGCCCGCCACCGCAAGACACAGATTGGCAACGCCTGGCCTGCGCGGTGGCGCTGCGTGCGCCCCTGGCCGTCATCACCGGCGGGCCGGGCACCGGCAAAACCTACACCGCCGCACGGCTGCTGGCCCTGCAACTGGCGCTGCACCCCGGCCCCGCGCCCCTGCGCGTGGCGCTGGCTGCGCCCACGGGCAAGGCCGCTGCGCGGCTCAAACAATCCATCGACGCTGCACTGGTGAGTCTGAAAGACAAAGTGCCGCTCGAATTGCTGGACCTGGAGCAGCTGATCAAGACCATGCCCCCTGCACGCACTTTGCACTCGCTGCTGGGTGCGCGGCCCGACACCCGCCGCTTCAAGCACCACGCCGCCAACCCGCTGGATGTGGACGTGCTCATGGTGGACGAAGCCTCCATGGTGCATCTGGAAATGATGGACAACCTCTTGGCCGCACTACCGTCCAAAGCGCGCCTGATCTTGCTGGGCGACAAAGACCAGCTCTCTTCCGTCGAGGCCGGGGCCGTGCTGGGCGATGTGTGCCGCCACGCCGCGCAAGGCCTGTACGACGCCGACACCGCCGCCATGGCCCAACGTGTCAGCGGGCAAAACCTGCCTGCCCACTGTTTGGCCACCGGGGCCGCGCCCGTGTTGGCGCAAGTCACGGTCATGCTGCGCCACAGCAAGCGTTTTGAAGGTGCCATTGGTGCGCTGGCCCAAGCCGTGAACCTGGGTGATGCCAAGGCCGCCCGCGCTGTATTGGCAGCAGGCCAAGAAGACGTGGCCAGCCTGCAAACCCACCAGCCCCAAACCGTGTGCAACCTCGCGCTGGACGCCGCCTGGGGCTGGAAAGACTATGCCGCGCTGGTCCGCCAAGGCGCGCCCGCAGGCGAGGGGTACCAAGCTTGGGCCCTGCAGGTGCTGCAGGCCTTTGACCGCATGCGCGTGCTGTGTGCCGTACGTGAAGGCGCCTGGGGCGTGCAGGGCCTGAACGACGCCATTGAAAAAGCGCTTGCGCAGCACGCGGGCCTGCCGGTGGTGGCGGGCGAGTGGTATGCCGGCCGCCCCGTCATGGTCTTGCGCAACGACGCGCAAACCGGTGTCTTTAACGGCGACGTCGGCGTGGCCCTGCCTGCAGAAGACGGCAAAGGCCTGCGCGTGTGCTTTGCCGAGGGCGAGGCTTTGCGGTCTGTGGCCGTGATGCGCCTGCCCGACGTGCAAACCGCCTTTGCCATGACCGTGCACAAAAGCCAAGGCTCCGAATTTGCCCACACCGTGCTGGTGCTGCCGCCAGGCGGCGGCGAAGTGCTCAGCCGCGAACTGGCGTACACCGGCATCACCCGCGCCCGCCAGCGCCTGACCTTGGTGGAGGCCGACGCCGGCTTGCTGGAAGCCGCACTGGCCCGCCCGAGTGCGCGGGCCAGTGGCTTGGGGCAGTGGTGGGGGTGAGTCTGACCCCACGTGAGTCCAAAAACGCTATAATGGCTAGGTTTTGCATGGTGCAAAGCGCACGTCAGTAGCCCTTCCAGCCGCTGGCGCAAGTCAACAAACGCTGTCCGCAAGGGTGGCGCAACAAGGAAAAATCATGATCGCTGCTTCCAAAAAAGCCGAAGTTGTCAAAGACAACGCCCGTGCCGCTAACGACACTGGCTCCCCCGAAGTGCAAGTCGCTCTGCTGACTGCACGTATCAACGAACTGACGCCCCACTTCAAGCAACACGCCAAAGACCACCACGGTCGTCGTGGCCTGCTGCGCATGGTGAGCCGTCGTCGCAAGCTCCTGGACTACCTCAAGGCCAAGGATGCTGATCGTTACATCGCGCTGATCGCCAAACTGGGTCTGCGCAAGTAATTGCCCGACAAGATGCAAAGCGCCTGAGTTCACAGCAGTGGCTCAGGCGCTTTGTACTTGAAACATCGGAAAACGAGCTGATCGAACCCGCGCTGTGTCATTCCACAAGCCCTGCCAGGGCAGGTTTTATGGAATGGCATGGTGTTCAGAGCAGTCGCAATCCGGGCCAAAGGCGCTGCCTTAAGCGCCGCAAATGTTCCCAAGGAAACTGAACATGTCCATCTTCAACAAAATCACCAAGACCTTCCAGTGGGGTCAACACACCGTCAAAATGGAAACGGGCGAAGTCGCTCGCCAGGCCAGCGGAGCCGTGCTCCTCGACATGGACGGCACCGTGGTGCTCGCCACCGTGGTGGGCTCCAAGCAAGCCAAAGCCGGCCAGGATTTCTTCCCCCTGACCGTGGACTACATCGAGAAGACCTACGCCGCCGGCAAGATTCCTGGCTCGTTCTTCAAGCGTGAAGCCAAGCCCAGCGAACTCGAAACCCTGACCAGCCGCCTGATCGACCGCCCGATCCGCCCCTTGTTCCCCGAAGGCTTCTACAACGACGTGCACGTGGTCATCCACACCGTGTCGCTGAACCCCGAAGTTGATGCCGACATTGCCGCCATGATCGCCGTGTCTGCCGCCCTGTCGATTTCCGGCATCCCGTTCAACGGTCCCATTGGCGCTGCCCGCGTGGGTTACGTCAACGGCGAATACGTGCTCAACCCCGGCCAGACCCAGCGTAAAGACAGCCAGCTCGACCTGGTGGTCGCTGGCACTGAAGCCGCTGTGCTGATGGTCGAATCCGAAGCTCACCAGCTGTCCGAAGAAGTCATGCTGGGCGCCGTGGTTTATGGCCACGAGCAGAGCCAGACCGCCATCAACGCCATCCACGAGCTGGTGCGCGAAGCGGGCAAGCCGGTGTGGGACTGGCAAGCGCCTGCCCGCGACACCGACTTCGAAGCCAAGCTCGCTGCTTTGGCTGAAGAACCCCTGCGTGCCGCTTACCAGCTGCGCAACAAGCAAGCCCGTACGCAAGCTTGCCGCGAAGCCTACGCTGCCGCCAAGGCTGGCCTGACGGCCCAAGGCGTGGAATTCGACGCCATCAAGGTCGACGGCCTGCTGTTCGAAATCGAAGCCCGCATCGTGCGCGGTCAGATTCTGGCCGGTGAGCCCCGCATCGACGGTCGCGACACCCGCACCGTGCGCCCGATCGAGATCCGCAACAGCGTGCTGCCCCGCACGCACGGTTCGGCCCTGTTCACCCGTGGCGAAACCCAGGCCCTGGTCGTGACCACGCTGGGTACCGAGCGCGATGCGCAGCGCATTGACGCGCTGGCTGGCGAGTTCGAAGACCGCTTCATGTTCCACTACAACATGCCTCCCTTTGCCACCGGCGAAGTCGGTCGCATGGGCAGCACCAAGCGCCGCGAAATCGGCCACGGCCGTCTGGCCAAGCGCGCCCTGGTGCCGCTGCTGCCCTCCAAGGACGAGTTCCCCTACACCCTGCGCGTGGTGTCCGAAATCACCGAATCCAACGGCTCTTCGTCGATGGCTTCCGTCTGCGGCGGCTGCCTGTCGCTGATGGACGCTGGTGTGCCCATGAAAGCCCACGTGGCCGGCATCGCCATGGGTCTGATCAAGGACGGCAACCGCTTTGCCGTGCTGACCGACATCCTGGGTGACGAAGACCATCTGGGCGACATGGACTTCAAGGTGGCCGGTACCACCAACGGCATCACCGCCCTGCAGATGGACATCAAGATCCAGGGCATCACCAAGGAAATCATGCAAGTCGCTCTGGCCCAGGCCAAAGAAGCCCGCATGCACATTCTGGGCAAGATGCAAGACGCCATGGGAGAAGCCAAGACCGAAGTGTCCAGCTTCGCGCCCAAGCTCTACACCATGAAGATCAACCCCGAGAAGATCCGTGACGTGATCGGCAAGGGCGGCGCCACCATCCGTGCGCTGACCGAAGAGACCGGCTGCCAGATCAACATCGAGGAAGACGGCACCATCACCATCGCCGCCACGGACGGCGCCATGGCTGACATGGCCAAGCAGCGCATCGAACAGATCACCGCCGAAGTCGAAATCGGCAAGGTCTACGAAGGCCCGGTCACCAAGATCCTGGACTTCGGCGCCCTGGTCAACCTGCTGCCCGGCAAGGACGGTCTGCTGCACATCAGCCAGATCGCCCACGAGCGCGTCGAAAAAGTGACCGACTACCTGAGCGAAGGCCAGATCGTCAAAGTCAAGGTGCTCGAGACCGACGAAAAAGGCCGCATCAAGCTGTCCATGAAAGCCCTGCTGGACCGTCCTGCACAAGGCGCTCAGCAACAGCAGCAACAGCAGCAACAACAGCAGTGATCTGAACGCAGCGGGCCTTCGGGCTCGCGGCCTGTGCTGACATGAAGCTCATTCACATTTCCAGCTTTGGTGGCCCGGAGGTTCTGGTGCCAACGCAAGGTCCTGACCCGGTGGCCGGGGCAGGGGAGGTGCTCATTCGCGTGCACGCCAGCGGGGTGAATCGCCCCGATGTGCTGCAGCGCACGGGTGCTTACCCGCCGCCGCCCGGTGCACCGGCGTGGCCGGGGCTGGAAGTGGCGGGCGCCATAGTCTCGGGCGATGCCCAGGCCATGGCGCAAGCCGGTTTGAAGGTCGGCGATCGGGTGTGTGCGCTGGTCGCAGGCGGTGGTTACGCCGAGTTGTGCGTGGCCCCTGTAGCACAGTGTTTGCCGCTACCTGCAGGTCTGTCGGATGTGGAGGCGGCTTCGCTGCCCGAAACGTTCTTCACGGTCTGGAGCAATGTCTTTGACCGTGGCCGCCTGCAAGCGGGCGAAACCTTGCTGGTGCATGGCGGCACCAGCGGCATTGGCGTGACGGCCATTCAACTGGCGAAAGCTGCAGGCGCGAAAGTGATCGTGACCGCGGGCTCGGATGACAAATGTCAAGCCTGTCTGGCCCTGGGTGCGGATCATGCGATCAACTACCGAACACAAGACTTTGTGGAAGAAGCCAAGCGCCTGACCAACGGTCGTGGCGTGGATGTGATTCTGGACATGGTCGCTGGCGACTATGTGGCGCGTGAGGTCGAGGCCTTGGCCGAAGATGGCCGCCTGGTCATCATTGCCGTCCAAGGTGGCATCAAGAGCGAGTTCAACGCCGGTCTGGTGTTGCGCCGTCGCTTGACCATCACTGGCTCGACCTTGCGTCCGCGTCCCATCGCGTTCAAGGCGGCGATTGCGCACAAGCTGCGTGAAAACGTCTGGCCTTGGCTGACCGAGGGGCGCGTCAAGCCCGTGATCCACAGCGTGTTTGAGGCATGTGAGCCGGTAGATGGCTTGCCCAGCGGGGCGGCCAAGGCGCACGCGCTGATGCAGTCGGGTCAGCACGTCGGAAAAATTGTTCTGACCTGGGGAGACAAGACATGAGCCAGAAACTGATTGTGGGCAACTGGAAGATGAATGGCGGCCTGGCTGCCAATCAGGCGCTGCTGGACGGCATCAAGTCTGGTCTGGGCGCCATGCGCTGCCGCGTTGGTGTGTGTGTGCCGTTTCCCTATTTGGCCCAGGTTCAACTGTTGTTGGTGGGCACGCCGGTGGGTTTGGGCTCGCAGGACCTGTCTTCACAAGTTGCGGGTGCGTATACCGGCGAAGTGTCGGCCGCGATGCTTCGTGACTTTGGTGTGCGCTACAGCATCGTGGGCCATTCCGAGCGTCGCCAATACCATGGCGAAAGCGACGAATTGGTCGCGCTCAAGGCCAAGCAGGCTTTGGCGCATGGCATCACCCCCATTGTGTGTGTAGGCGAAACCCTGGCGCAACGCGAAGCAGGCGAAACCGAAGCCGTGGTCAAACGCCAGCTGGCTGCCGTGATCCACGAAAACGGGCACTGTATCAGCGAGATTGTGTTGGCCTACGAGCCGGTCTGGGCCATTGGCACAGGCCGTACCGCAACGCCCGAACAGGCGCAGGCCGTGCACGCGGTCCTGCGGGCGCAAATCAAGGCCGCTACGCCGCATGCCGACCGTGTGTCGATTTTGTATGGCGGCAGCATGAACGCCGCCAACGCCGCCGAGTTGCTGGCGCAAACCGATATTGATGGCGGCTTGATTGGGGGTGCATCCCTCAAGGCCGCTGATTTTCTGACAATTTTGCAATCCGCGCATCGCTGCGCGGCTTGAAGTTTTATTTGAATTGGAGAATGCAATGAGCATCATGATGACTTTGATTTTGGTGGTCCAGATCCTGTCGGCCCTGGCCATGATTGGCCTGATTCTGGTTCAGCACGGTAAGGGCGCTGACATGGGCGCAGCCTTTGGCAGCGGCGGTTCGGGCAGCCTGTTTGGTGCCACGGGTGGTGCCAACTTCCTGTCGCGCACCACGGCTGTTCTTGCTGCTGTGTTTTTTGTGTGCACGCTGTTGCTGGCCTACATTGGCAATGCAGGTCGTAACGTGTCTTCGGGCAGCGTGCTTGAAGGTTCCGTGGTGCCGGTTTCTACGCCTGTAACGGCTCCCGCCGACACCAGCACTGCCGCTCAAATTCCGGGCGCAGCAACCGTCAATACCACGCAGGGTATTCCCGCGAAGTAAGTATTAAACGAAGCTTACGGAAGGCTTCAGCAAGACTGAATTTTTTCCTGATTTTTGTCAGGTCAAGGTACGGTTTCAGAGTAGAATTAGGGATTATCCGGAGAGCGATAAACAGCCGACGAGCTGTACCTCAAGCGAACCGGAAAACATTCCCGCCGTCGTGGTGAAATTGGTAGACACGCTATCTTGAGGGGGTAGTGGCGAAAGC
>NZ_JAYPVP010000036.1:0-13930 GCF_038134685.1 Limnohabitans sp.
GGGGGGTGGGGGGGGCGGTGTTGGTGGGGGGGCTGTGTACCCGCCCCCGCCCCAAGCCCCACCCTGGCGGTTACCATCGGGCTATGTTTAGTTATCGTCACGCCTTTCATGCCGCCAACCATGCGGATGTTCTCAAGCACATCACACTGCTGGCCACCCTGCGCCATTTGCAGCAAAAGGAGGCCGGCATCACCCTGATCGACACCCATGCGGGCGCGGGTCTGTACCGGCTGGATGGCGATTATTCGCAAAAAGGTGCCGAGGCACAGGACGGCTTGTTCAAACTGCTCGAAGCCGCTGCCAGTCAGGACGAGCTACCCGAGTCGGTGCAGGACTACCTGGACCAGGTGGCCCATTTCAACCCTAATGGTGAAGCCCGCGTTTACCCCGGCTCGCCGGTGCTCATGGCCCAGTTGCTGCGTTATGAGGCACGCGACCGCCTTAAATTGTTCGAACTGCACCCGACCGATATCGATTCGTTGACGGGCAACATGGCCCAGCTGGAACTGGGCCGCGCCGTGCAGGTGACGCGCGAGGATGGCTTTGCTGCCCTGCCCAAGCTCTTGCCCCCACCGGCCTCGGCCAGCGGCTCCAAACGCGCCATGGTGTTGATGGACCCCAGTTACGAGATCAAGTCCGATTACGCCAAGGTCAGCAATGTCATTGCAGACTGCCTCAAGCGCTTTCCGACCGGTACCTATTTGGTCTGGTACCCAATCATTCCGCGCCCTGAGGCGCACGAGCTGCCCCGCCGCCTGCGCACCCTGTCCAACCAGGCCAAACGCAGCTGGGTCCACGCCACACTGGCCATTGGCCGTGGCGAAGAAGGCGACACCGGCTTGTCGGCCAGCGGCATGTTCATCATCAACCCGCCCTACACCCTGGCTGAGCAGCTGCGTGAAGCCCTGAAAGTCGTGGGGCCCGCACTGGCGCGCGGCAACGGCAAAGGCTGGCAGGTCGAAGCTGGCGGCGCCTGACACTTTGCTTGACCGACCGGCACCGCATCAGGGAAAATCCTGAGCCCAAGCCCTCAAATTAACCGACCGATCGGTCGGTTAATGGGTATACTCGCTTTTCACGCACCTTCAGCACGTGCAGGAGAAAGCCATGTACACCCAATCCTTCAGCGTTTCCGACCAAGATGACGCCAAGTCCGCAGGACTCAAGGCGGTACCCAAGGAAGCCAGCGCCAGCGAACAGGCGCTGCAAGCCCAGTTCGACGCCCGCATTGACGCAGATGGCCGCATCGAGCCGCGCGAGTGGATGCCAGACGCTTATCGCAAGACCCTGGTGCGTCAGATCAGCCAGCACGCGCACAGCGAGATCGTTGGCATGCTGCCCGAGGGCAACTGGATCAGCCGCGCCCCCAGCCTCAAGCGCAAGGCCATCCTGATCGCCAAGGTGCAGGACGAAGGCGGCCACGGCCTGTACCTGTACAGCGCGGCCGAAACGCTGGGTACCAGCCGCGACGAAATGCTGAGCGCCCTGCACACCGGCAAGGCCAAGTACAGCTCCATCTTCAACTACCCCACGCTCAACTGGGCCGATGTGGGCGTGATCGGCTGGCTGGTCGATGGCGCGGCCATCATGAACCAGATTCCACTGTGCCGCTGCAGTTATGGCCCGTATGCCCGCGCCATGGTGCGCGTGTGCAAAGAGGAATCCTTCCACCAGCGCCAGGGCTACGAAGCCCTGCTGGTGATGATGCAAGGCACGCAAGCGCAAAAGGACATGGTGCAAGACGCCGTCAACCGCTGGTGGTGGAAGTGCCTGGCCATGTTCGGACCGCCGGACGCCGACAGCCCCAACAGCGCGCAAGGCATGCGCTGGGGCATCAAGCGCATCAGCAACGACGACCTGCGCCAGAAATTTGTGGACGCCACCGTGCCCCAGGCCAAGGTGCTGGGTGTGACCCTGCCCGACCCCGACCTGAAGTGGAACGAAGCACGCCAGGCACATGACTACGGCCAGATCGACTGGGACGAGTTCTGGTCCACCGTGAACGGCAACGGCCCCTGCAACAAGGAACGCCTGGGCGCCCGCGTCAAGGCCTGGAACGACGGTGCGTGGGTGCGCGAAGCCGCTCTGGCCCACGCCAAGAAACAACAGCAACGCCAAATGAAGGAGGCCGCATGAGCACCGCACCCGCATTGAAAGAATGGCCCCTCTGGGAAGTTTTCGTTCGCAGCAAGCAGGGCCTGGAGCACAAACACTGCGGCAGCCTGCACGCCTCTGACGCGCAGCATGCGCTGCAGATGGCGCGCGACGTGTACACCCGCCGCCAGGAAGGCGTGAGCATCTGGGTGGTGCAGTCCAGTGCCATAGCGGCCAGCGAGCCCAACGACAAGAGCGAATTCTTCGAGCCTGCCAGCGACAAGATTTACCGCCACCCGACCTTCTACGAGATTCCCGAAGAAGTGGGACACATGTGATGCAAGCGCCTGTTGATTACCTGCTGCACCTCGCAGACAACGCGCTCGTCCTCGGCCAGCGCAACGCCGAATGGTGCGGCCACGGCCCCATCCTCGAAGAAGACATTGCGCTGTCCAACAACAGCCTGGACCTGATCGGCCAGGCCCGCCTGCTCTACCAACATGCGGCCACACTGATCGGTCAGGGCGCCACCGAAGACACGCTGGCGTATTTCCGCGACGTGCCCGACTTCAAGAACTACACCCTGTGCGAACTGCCACACCTGCCGCTGATGTCGGCCACCGCCTGCGGTGACCGGGACTTTGCCACCACCATCGTGCGCAACTTCCTCTACAGCAGCCTGATGGTGCTGGTGTGGGACCGCCTGCAGTTGTCCAAAGACGAACAGCTGGCCGCGATTGCCGCCAAGTCGCTCAAGGAGGTGCGCTACCACCTGCGCCACTCGCGCGACTGGCTCGTGCGTCTGGGCGACGGCACCGACGAATCGCACCAACGGGCACAAGCCGCACTGGACGCGCTCATGCCCTACACCAGCGAGTTCTGGGTGGCCAGCGCGCAAGAAGCCGCGGCACAAGCCAATGGCTGTGGCCTGGACATGGCCGAGCTGCGCGCCGACTGGAACACCATCGTCGACGCCGCACTTCAGGAAGCCACGCTGCAGCGCCCAGCCGACAGCGCCTTTGTGCCGACCGGCAAGCAAGGCGTTCACTCGGAGCACCTGGGTTTCGTGCTGGCCGAAATGCAAAGCCTGGCACGCCAGCACCCCGGCGCCACCTGGTAAGTCGCGCATGACCACGACCCTGACCCGCGCAGAGCAGGCCTGGCAATTGCTGGAGGGCCTGAGTGACCCGGAAATCCCGGTGATCACGCTGCGCGAGCTGGGCATACTGCGCGAAGTCCGCGAAGGCGCTCAGGGTCTGGAAGTGGTCATCACCCCCACCTACAGCGGCTGTCCGGCCATGGGCCAGATCGAGGACGATGTGCGCAGCACCTTGGCCGCAGCAGGGCTGCAGGCCAAGGTAGTCACGCAACTGGCCCCGGCCTGGACCACCGACTGGATGACCGAGGCCGCCCGCGAGAAGTTGCGCGCCTATGGCATTGCGCCGCCGCACGCCTGCGCCAGCGAGAAAACCGGTTCGGCCAACGTGGTGCAGTTCGCGGCACGCAGCGCCAAAACCGAAGCAGTGCATTGCCCGCAATGTGGCTCGGCCAACACCACCGAAACCTCCCATTTCGGCTCCACCGCCTGCAAGGCCCTTTACCGGTGCCTGGACTGCATGGAACCATTCGACTATTTCAAACCCTATTGAGCCAAGCGAGCCGACATGCGCTTTCATGACCTCACCGTTTCCCGCGTCAGCACCGAAGCCGCTGGCGCCGTGGCCATCACATTGGCCGTGCCCGCTGACTTGCGTGCGCTGTTCGACTTTCAGCCCGGCCAGTTCCTGACCCTGCGCGCCGATATCAACGGCGCCGATGTGCGCCGCAGCTACTCGGTCAGCTCCGCACGCAGCCAGCTGCAGCGTGGCGAACTCGAAGTGGGCATCCGCCCGGTCGAAGGCGGCGTGTTCTCCAACTGGGCGGCCACACAACTCAAGGCCGGAGACACCCTGCGCGTGATGCCGCCGGACGGCCGCTTTGTGGTGCAGCGCCCCCGTGCCATCCACCGTGTGGGCTTTGCCGCCGGTTCGGGCATCACGCCCATCCTGTCCATTCTGGCCACCACGCTCGAAGAGCAGCCCGAGAGCAAATTCACGCTGGTCTATGGCAACCGCCGCATGGACAGCGTGATGTTCAACGAGGCGCTGCAAGACCTGAAAGACCGCTACCCCTCACGTCTGACGCTGATCCACATCCTCTCGCGCCAGGCGCAGGAAGTGCCGCTTCTGGAGGGCCGCATCGACGGCGACAAGGTGCGCGCCATCATCGACAACTTCCTGCCCGTGGGCAGCATGGACGAGGTCTTCATCTGCGGCCCCGAGGCCATGATCGAAGAAACCGAAAAAGCCCTGCTGGGCGCAGGCGTGTCACCCAAGGCCATCCGCACCGAACGCTTCACCTCGCCCACGCTCGAAGCCCTGAGCCCCGAGCAAAAGGCCAAGGCCGTGCTGGGCCACAAGGCCACGCGCGATGGCGGTGAAGTGCAACTCACAGTGGTGCTCGACGGCAAGCCCTACGAGATGCCGATGAACAAGAACGAGAAGATCCTCGACATCGCTTTGGCCATGGGCCTAGACCTGCCCTACTCGTGCAAGGGCGGCGTGTGCTGCACCTGCCGCTGCAAAGTCACCCAAGGCACGACCGAGATGGACAAGAACTTCACGCTCGAAAAACCCGAGGTCGATGCCGGCTTTGTTCTGTCGTGCCAGGCCCGCCCCACCAGCGACCGTGTGGTGGTGAGTTTCGACGAGCGCTGAGCCCCTCAGCGTGGCATCAGGCCAGGCGCTGCACCAGCGCCGTGGTCGCCGCACTCTGGTTCATCGTGTAGAAATGCAGCGAAGGCGCACCGCCTGCCACCAGGCGTTCGCACAGGCCGCTGACCACTTCGTGCCCGAACGCCTTGATGGACGCGATATCGTCGCCATAGGCCTGCAGACGCAGACGCACCCAGCGCGGAATCTCGGCACCGCAGGCATCCGAGAAACGCAGTAACTGCGACGAGCTGGTGATGGGCATGATGCCCGGCACCACCGGAATGTCCACACCCAGCTTGCGCACATCATCCACAAAACGGAAATAGGCATCGGCGTTGTAGAAGTACTGCGTGATGGCCGAGTTGGCACCTGCCTTGGCCTTGGTGGCAAACGCTTGAAGATCAGCTTCGGGAGACTTGGCTTGCGGGTGCACCTCGGGGTAAGCCGCCACTTCGATGGCAAAGTCATCGCCCGTTTCGGCGCGAATGAAAGCCACCAGATCGCTGGCGTAATGGAACTCGCCACCCGCACCGTAGCCGCTGGGCAAATCGCCGCGCAAGGCCACCAGGCGTTTGACACCCATGCCCTTGAGCGTGGCCAGTTGGCTGCGCACCGAGTCTTTGGTGGCACCAATGCACGAGAAGTGCGAGGCTGCGGCCACACCTTCGGCAATGATTTCTTTCACGGTGGCAAAGGTGCCCTCTTGGGTAGAGCCCCCTGCACCGTAGGTCACCGAGCAAAACTCGGGCTTGAGCGCATACAGCTGCTGGCGTACGGCCCGCAGTTTCTCTGCGCCCTCAGGCGTCTTGGGTGGGAAAAATTCAAAACTCACCGGCAGCTTCATGGTGCTGTTCCTTGTTGTTCTCGTCAGGCAGGCTTGACAGCCTGCACAAAAAATTCACGATTGCCGTCACCGCCCACAATCGGGCTGTCCCGCCAGGCCTGCACCTGCAAACCCAGCATGGCGCACGCTTCACGCAAACGGGATTCGACCACAGCATACAGCGCCGTATCGCGCACAATGCCACCCTTGCCGACCTGGCCCGGCTGCAGCTCGAACTGCGGCTTGACCAGCATCAGCAAGTGCCCACCGGGTTTGAGCAAGGCCACCACACCCGGCAACACCAGCGTGAGCGAGATGAAGGACACATCGCCCACAGCCAGGTCAAAACCCTGAGCGGCATCCGGGATACGCGCATCCCCTGCCTGCAGCTCACGGGCATTGAGCCCTTCGATACAAACCACCTTCGCATCGCTGCGCAGGCGCTCGTGCAACTGGGCATGCCCCACGTCCAGCCCCACCACCTGCGCCGCACCTTGTTGCAGCAGGCAGTCGGTAAAGCCGCCCGTGCTCTGCCCAACATCCAGACAACGCCAACCTGATATGTTCCAGCCCGCGGCCAACAACGCTCCTTCGAGCTTGAGGCCACCACGCGACACGTAGCGCGCCTCGGCATCGTCAAGCAGCACCAGCTCGGCATCTTCAGGCACCTCGTCGCCGTTCTTGGCCACATGCCTGAACGCCCCAGCACCCACACGCCACTGCACGCCCGCGGCAATCAGCCGCTGGGCTTGCGAACGCGAGGAGGCCAAGCCATGTTCGACGAGGAGTTGATCAGCACGCATCACGAGCATCTGTCACTGCGAGCGCAGCGTGGCAGTCTGCAGATCGCCACACTCCGTTCGCGATGACACACTTTGCATCAATAGCGATAGGTGTCAGGCTTGTAAGGACCTTGCTTGGGCACGCCGATGTAAGCAGCTTGCTCGTCGCTCAGCTCGGTCAGCATGGCACCGACTTTCTTGAGGTGCAGGCGAGCCACTTTTTCGTCCAGATGCTTGGGCAGCACATAGACCTTGCCGATATCGTAGGCGTCCTTGTGTGCAAATAGCTCGATCTGCGCAATCGTCTGGTTGGCAAACGAAGACGACATCACGAAGCTGGGGTGGCCTGTGCCGCAGCCCAGGTTCACCAAACGGCCCTTGGCCAGCAGGATGATTTTCTTGCCATCAGGGAAGATGACGTGGTCCACCTGGGGCTTGATTTCTTCCCACTGACACTTTTCTTCCAGCTTGGCCACCTGGATTTCGTTGTCGAAGTGGCCAATGTTGCAAACAATGGCCTGGTCCTTCATGGCGGCCATGTGTTCAAAGGTGATCACATCCTTGTTGCCGGTGGTGGTCACGAAAATGTCGGCCTTGTCGGCTGCCCACTCCATGGTCACGACACGATAGCCTTCCATCGCGGCTTGCAGTGCGTTGATCGGGTCGATCTCGGTCACCCATACCTGGGCGCTCAGGGCGCGCAGGGCTTGTGCAGAACCCTTGCCCACGTCACCGTAGCCACAGACCACGGCCACTTTGCCCGCCACCATCACGTCGGTAGCACGCTTGATACCGTCCACCAGCGATTCGCGGCAGCCGTACAGGTTGTCAAACTTGCTCTTGGTCACCGAGTCATTCACGTTGATGGCGCGGAACATCAGGCTGCCTTTGGCCGACATTTCCTTGAGGCGGTGCACGCCCGTGGTGGTCTCTTCGGTCACGCCAATGATCTGCGCGCTCTTGCGGCTGTACCAGGTGCTGTCCTCGGCGAGCTTGGCCTTGATGGCGGCAAACAAGATGCGCTCTTCTTCGCTGCCGGGATTGGCCAGCACTTCGGGGTGCTTTTCAGCTTGTTTGCCCAGGTGCATCAGCAGCGTGGCGTCGCCACCATCGTCCAGGATCATGTTGGGGCCTTCGCCCTCGCTGCCCTTGGGGCCAAAGTCGAAAATGCGGTGGGTGTAGTCCCAGTACTGCTCCAGTGTCTCGCCCTTGATGGCAAACACCGGGGTGCCGCGCGCGGCGATGGCGGCGGCAGCGTGGTCCTGGGTGGAGAAGATGTTGCAGGATGCCCAGCGCACTTCGGCGCCCAAGGCTTGCAGGGTTTCGATCAACACAGCCGTTTGAATGGTCATGTGCAGCGAGCCGGTGATGCGAGCACCTTTGAGCGGCTGCTGGGCGGCGAATTCTTCGCGGATGGCCATCAGACCGGGCATTTCGGTTTCGGCAATCTTGATCTCTTTGCGGCCCCAGTCGGCCAGGCCAATGTCGGTGATCACGCAGTCCGCATTGACGGCGGTTTTGAGAGGTGCATTCATGTAAGCGCTCCAGTGCAAAGGGTTGACCACTGGGGAATGCGAAAGCCTGGAAGATGGACTCACCGCACTGGACCAGTGGATGAGCGTCGTTGCGAATGGAAGGGTTCCGAGCCTCACGCCTGCTGCCAGCCCTAGGCTGGTAGGCGCTGCAACGCTCCTCGGAATGAGGCTGATTATAGACAAATGACTGCCAGGCGGTTGCCACGGCCTTCGGCCTCGCAGTGACGGCCAATGCCACATCGTCATGGCGAGCGCAGCGCGGCCATCTCCGCGCTCAGGCCCAGTAAAATTGGAGCATCTTCTGCTGCAGCTGCAGCCCTTTGCTCCCAGGACCCCTTGTGACCTACGCCCACGAAACCCGGCGCCGCCGGACGTTTGCCATCATTTCGCACCCCGATGCGGGTAAAACCACGCTGACCGAAAAGCTCTTGTTGTTTTCGGGCGCGATCCAGATTGCCGGCTCGGTCAAGGCCCGCAAGGCCTCGCGCCACGCCACTTCGGACTGGATGGAGATTGAAAAGCAGCGCGGCATCTCGGTGGCGTCTTCGGTCATGCAGATGCTCTACCGCGACCACGTCATCAACCTGCTCGACACGCCCGGTCACAAGGACTTCTCTGAGGACACCTACCGGGTGCTGACAGCCGTGGACTCGGCGCTCATGGTCATTGACGCGGCCAACGGTGTGGAAGCGCAGACCCGCCGCCTGATCGAGGTCTGCCGACAGCGCGACACGCCCATCATCACCTTCGTCAACAAGATGGACCGCGAAGTGCGCGACCCGCTGGACATCCTCGACGAAGTCGAACGCGAACTGGGCATGCCCTGCGTACCCATGACCTGGCCGGTGGGCCAGGGCAAGAGTTTTGGCGGCATCATCAACCTGCGCACGCAGGCCATGACGGTGTTCGAGTCGGGCAGCGAACGCCGTCCACAAGACTTCGAGACCATTCCCTTGAGCGAACAGGCCAAACTGTCTGAACGCTTTGGCAACGAATGGCAAACCGCCATGGACAGCATGGAGCTGGCCACCGGCGCCTCGCCTACTTTTGACCATGAGGCCTTTCTGGCGGGCAAGCAGACGCCCGTGTTTTTCGGCTCCGGCGTCAATAACTTCGGCGTGATGGAAGTGCTGGACGCGCTGGTCGATCTGGCCCCCTCGCCGCGCCCGCGCAAAAGTTCGCTGCTCGTCAACAAGCAGCCCGTCGAAAAGATCATCCAGCCTGAAGACAACGCGTTTTCGGGCGTGGTCTTCAAGGTGCAGGCGAACATGGACGCCAACCACCGCGACCGCATCGCCTTTGTGCGCATGGCCTCGGGCAAATACACCCCTGGCATGAAGCTCAAGGTGCAGCGCACCGGCAAGGAACTGCGCCCCACCAGCGTGGTGACCTTTCTGTCGCAACGCCGTGAGGCCGTCGATGAAGCCTATGCAGGCGACATCATCGGCTTCACCACTCACGGCGGCGTGCAGCTGGGCGACACCATCACCGACGGCGCCAACCTGCAGTTCACCGGCCTGCCCTTCTTCGCGCCCGAACTCTTCATGACCGTAATTTTGAAGAACCCGCTGCGTACCAAACAGTTGCAGCAGGGTCTGGACCAGCTCGGCGAAGAAGGCGCGATCCAGGTGTTCAAGCCCGAAGTCGGCGGCCCCATGCTGCTGGGCGCGGTCGGTCAACTGCAGTTTGAAGTGGTGCAGCACCGCCTGAAAACCGAATACGACTGCGATGTGCGCCTGGAAGGCTGCCAATACACCAGCGCCCGCTGGATCACGGCGGACAACGCACAGGACCTGCGCGAATTCACCAGCACTTATCCGCAGCGCCTGGCGCTGGACGCGGCAGGCACGCTGGCGTACTTGTGCACCAGCCCGTACGACGTGCGCCTGGCGCAAGAACGTTTCCCCAAGATCCACTTTCACCCGCTGCGTGAGCACGCGGGCCTGGCGCTGGGCTCGGCCCACTGACATACCGTGCGCCCTCTGCGTGACTGGCAAGCGGATGGCATCGTTGGCGTCTTCACCGACATCGACGACACGCTGACCACTGAGGGCACCATCAGGCCCAATGCCTTGCAGGCACTGGCAAACCTGAAGGCGGCCGGACTACACGTGATAGCAATCACCGGCCGTCCCGTGGGCTGGAGCCAGCCGTTCGCCCAGAGCTGGCCAGTGGATGCGATCGTCGCTGAAAACGGTGCGGTAGCCCTGGTGCACGAAGTCGGCCAATCACCGCGCAAGATCTACCAGCAAGAGGCTGCCACGCGTGCAACCCACTTGAAACGCATGCAACAAGTGCTGACAACGATCGAGCAAACCGTTCCTGGTGCCATGCGCTCGCGAGACAGCGATGGGCGCGAAACCGATATCGCCATCGACCACAGCGAATTCACCCACCTGTCGCCTGCCGCCATTGAAGCAGTGGTGCAAATCATGCAGGCCGCAGGCATGACCGCCACCATCAGCAGCATCCACATCAACGGTTGGTACGGCGAGCACGACAAACTCAGCGGCGCTCGCTGGATCGTGCGCGAATTGTTCGGGCGCAATCTCGACGCTGAAATCGAGCGCTGGGTGTATGTGGGCGACTCCACCAACGACCAGGTCATGTTCAAACACTTTGAGCACAGCGTGGGCGTCGCCAACATTCGCCGCTTTGCCGATCAATTGCGACACCCGCCGCGCTTCATCACACAAGGTGAGCGCGGTGATGGATTTGCCGAATTGACGGCCCACCTGCTAAAAGCACGCTCATGACCTCAAGCAATACACTCACCTGGCAAGAAGAAAGCGGCACGCGCACAGCCCTGTGGCAAGCAGACAATGGCGCTCGCCAGCCCAGTCGCATCCAGGTGGCCAAGGAAATGGACGCCGACACCGCTTACCGATTGGCCAGCGCGGGAACGGGTCTGCTGTGGCGCGGCGACTTTCAACACGCACGCCAATTGCTGCAAGCCATGTCAGCACGCATGGATGCAGCCGGACAGCGCAAGAAAAAACCAACGCCATCCACCGCCGCCGAAAGCTTTGAACAACACCGCAAAGCCCAGGCCCTGCGCGTGCGCGTACTGGGCCAGCTGCTGATTGAAATCGATGGCAACTACGGCATCCCTCTCAAGCGCTCACCCGATGTTGTGCAGGCCTGCACAGAGGCATGGGGCCCTGCTGATGGACAGGCGCGTGTGGTGCCGCTGCGCAGCCTGCTGGGCCTGATCGGTGCACACGAGTGGCGCAAAAAAGGCGTCCCCGTTGCGACGCTGAATGGCGCACACATCCATCCACACTACGGCGTGTTCTCGCCGGTGCGCGGCGAGTACCTTGACCTGGTGGCACAAGCCCCCCTGCCCGCAGCGTTGCAGCACTGCCCGCAAGCCTTTGACATTGGCGTGGGTACCGGGGTGCTGTCCGCACTGCTGGCGCGCCGTGGCGTGCCACGTGTGATGGCGACCGACTTGTCCGAACGCGCCTTGGCCTGCGCCCGCGACAACCTGCAGCGGCTGGACCTGCTGTCCAAAGTCGAGTTGGTGCAGACCGATCTTTACCCTGCTGGCAACGCCGCGCTGGTGGTGTGCAACCCGCCCTGGCTCCCCGCCAAACCCACCTCCACATTGGAGCAAGCCGTCTACGACGAAGACAGCGCCATGCTGCGCGGTTTTCTGCAAGGACTGACCGCGCACCTGTGCCAAGGCGGCGAAGGCTGGCTCATCCTGTCGGACCTGGCCGAACACCTGGGGCTGCGCACACGCGATCAGCTGATGGACTGGATCGCGAACGCAGGATTGAAAGTGCTCGGCCGCCTGGAAACCCGGCCACGCCACAGCAAGGCACAGGACCCCAGCGACCCGCTGCACGCGGCGCGGGCAGCGGAAGTCACTTCGCTGTGGCGATTGGGCGTGGGCTAAAGGACCGCGCCATCACAACCCCAGCCACACATGCCGCACCAGAAACACTGACAGGATCCACATCGTCACGCCAATCAGCACATCGAGCACCTGCCAGGCGCGGGGCTTGGCAAACCAGGGCGCCAGCCAGCGCGCGCCATAACCAAGAGCAGAAAACCACAGCACACTGGCGGAACTCGCCCCCAACGCGAACCAGCCACGCAAGGCGGGCGGCTGCTGAGCGCCAATGCTGCCCACCAGCAACACCGTGTCCAGATAGACGTGCGGGTTGAGCAGGGTGAAAGCCGCCGCTTGCATGAGTGCAGCCTGCAGACGCATGGGCTGTTCACCGGCGGCTGCGGTCAAGGCCCCCGCATGCCGCGCGCGGCGCAGGGCCGTCCAGCCGTACCAGGCCAGAAACACCGCCCCCACCACGGCCAGCGCCCGTGTGAGCACTGGCTGGTCGCCAAGGGCCTGCCCCAGACCCATGACGCCCGCTGTGATCAGGGCAGCATCGGACAAAGCGCAAAAGGCCACCACCGCACCCACATGTTCACGTCGCAGACCCTGTCGCAGCACAAAGGCGTTTTGCGCGCCGATCGCCACGATCAGCCCCAGGCTCAGAGCCAGGCCTTGGCCCCAAACGGGCAAGGCCTTCATCACAATCTCATTCCAGTTCATGCGATCGAGTTTGCCCTTGCTTAAAAATGAAGGCAAACTGTCTTTTCTTTATTCGCATTAGAAAAACTGAATTTATGCTGGACTACGCCGCCCTCTCGGCCCTGGCCGCCGTGGTGCGCGAAGGCAGTTTCGATCGGGCCGCCCAAGCCCTGCACGTCACGCCCTCGGCCATTTCGCAACGCATCCGCCTGCTCGAAGAACGCATGGGCTGCGCCCTGGTGCTGCGTGGTCAACCCTGCCAGCCCACCGAGGCGGGCCGACGGCTGTGCCAGCATGTGGACCACGTGCAGTTGCTGGAGCAAGAGCTGCATGGCGCCCTGCCGACACTCTCATCCGATGCACCGATACGCCCGAGGCTGCCCATTGCCGTCAATGCAGACAGTCTGGCCACCTGGCTGGCCCCGGCACTGGCGAGCTATGCCGCACAGGCCCCTGTGCTCATGGATGTGGCGGTGGACGATCAGGACCACACCGCGCAGTGGCTGCGCAGCGGGGCCGTGTTGGCCGCCGTGACGGCCAGCGCCCGACCGGCCGCCGGTTGTAACAGTCAGCCCCTGGGCGCCATGCGTTATGTGGCGGCCGCGAGCCCCGCCTTCATGGCACGCCATTTTCCGGACGGTGTCGATGTGGCCAGCCTGTCGCTTGCCCCCAGCCTGCAATTCAACGCCAAAGACGATTTGCAGGCCCGCTGGGTTCGCCTGTACTGGGGCAAACCCGTGGAACTGCCCCGACACACCCTGCCCTCGGCCCAGGCTTTCGTCACCGCCGGTCTGGCCGGCATGGGCTGGGGTCTGCACCCACAAGCCTTGATTGAAGGCCATTTGGCGCAGGGCAGCTTGGTTGAACTGGTGCCGAAGCGTCCGCTGGACGTGCCCCTGCATTGGCAGCAGGCCCGCGTGGCGTCACGCCTGCTGGGGCAGTTGACGCAGCACGTTGTCACCGCTGCACGAACGGCCCTGCAACCGGTCTGAACCCCGAGTCAACTGCGGGCCAGCACCGGCGCCAGCGCCTTGCCTGTGTGGGTGCCTATGCGCACCAGATCTTCGGGCGTGCCGGCGGCGACGATGCGGCCACCGGCGTTACCGCCCTCCGGTCCCAGGTCGATGATCCAGTCGGCTTCGGCGATGACATCAAGGTCGTGTTCAATGACCACCACGCTGTGCCCGGCATTGACCAGGCGGTGAAGCACGCGAATGAGCTTGTCTACATCGGCCATGTGCAGACCCACGGTCGGCTCGTCGAGCACATAGAGCGTGTGCGGCGCCTTCTGGCCACGCTTGCCCACTTCGTCGCGCACCTTGGTCAGCTCTGTCACGAGCTTGATGCGCTGCGCCTCACCACCGCTGAGGGTGGGCGAAGGCTGGCCGAGCGTGAGGTAACCC
>NZ_JAYPVP010000037.1:0-13683 GCF_038134685.1 Limnohabitans sp.
CCGTGGGCCTGGTCGATCTTCACATCCTTGCCGGTGGTCTTTTTGTAATGGGCCACAAAGGCGGCGTTGTAGTCCTTGTAGAACTCACGGGCCACGTCGTAGGAGGCGTTGAGCAGGGTCTGGGCCTGAGCGGCCAAACCAGTGAAAGACAAAGCGGCGACCAACGCCAATCGGGTAAAAGTTTTCATGCGGACTCCAGTTCATATTGGGACTGACCACTCCAGGAGTGATCGGCCATCAGGGATTGCAAAAGGGCTAGGCCCAGCGGCCATTCGCCGTGGCCAGACTCGATGTTGATGTGACCAGCGTTTTGCAGGCGCACCACCTCGCTGCCCCAGGAGCGGGCATAAGCCCCTGCCGTGCGCACCGGGCAAAACGGGTCGGTCGTGCTGGCCACCAGTACGCTACGGTAAGGCAGCGGCTGGTAAGGCACGGGAGCAAGGTCGGCCAGCACACCCCGGCGCTCCGGGTCAGCCGGTGCGACCAGCAGTGCACCCTGAACGCGGCGGGCCACGTCAGACGGCAGGTGCGTGGTGGCAATGCAGCCCAGGCTGTGTGCCGCCACGACCACTGGACCCGGTTGAGTCCGGATGGTGCGGGCAATCGCCTGCACCCAGACATTGCGTTTGGGGCGCTGCCAGTCGTCCTCGGGCATCTCCACGCGCACGGCCCCCGGCACGCGCTGCGCCCACAGGCTTTGCCAATGGCCAGGCCCGGAATTGCGCCAGCCGGGCACGATGACGAGGGTGGGTGCTGAAGACATGGCCGCGATTGTGAAAGCCAGCCCTCAAAACACAAACGACTTTATTTTTGTTTGCTAATAACAAAACCGCATAAAGAAGCCCGCCAAAGCGGGCTTTTGCATCAGAAGTAGACTCGATCAGACGATCTGGGCCGCTTCGTCAAAGGCCAGACGCGGCGCACGCGGATAAATGCCTGCCGGATCGGCCACACCGATGTTCAGCAGGAAGTTGGCCTTGTAACGACCATCCGGGAAGAAGGCGTCGTTCACGGCCTGCGGGTCAAACCCCGACATGGCGCCGCTGTCCAGACCCAGCGCGCGGGCGGCCAGGATCAGGTAAGCGCCCTGCAGGCTGCTGTTACGAAAAGCCGTGGGTTCGACAAAGGCCGGGTTGGCGTCGAACACCGCCTTGGCGTCGTAGCCCGGGAACTGCGCGGGCAGGTGCTCGGTGAAACGGGTGTCGTGGGCCACGATGACCGTCACGGCGGCGCTTTGCACCTGGGGCACGTTACCCGGCATCAGCGCGGGCAGCAGCTTAGCCTTGGCTTCCGCGCTCTTGACGAACACATAACGGGCTGGTTGGGCATTGAAGGCTGTGGGGCCCCACTTGAGCAGGTCATACAGCTGACGGATCGTGTCGTCGGACACGGCTTCGGGCTTGAAAGCGTGAACGGTGCGGGCCTGACGGAACAACTGGTCGAGCGCGGCATCGCTCAGGGCGTTGAGGGTCATGAAAACTTCCTTCAGTGAGATCAAAAAAAGCCGCCCGAAGGCGGCACGTATTTACAAAGATAACCGATCAGCAGAGGATGTGCTGGTTTGGGGGCATCGTCACTTTTTCAAATAGATCTGATCGAAGTGCGCGCCATCGGCAAAGTGCTCTTTTTTGGCCTTGGCCCAGCCACCAAAAGCCTGTTCGATGGTGAAAAGGTTGATCTTGGGGAACTGCTTGGCGTATTTGGCCTGGGCTTTGGGCGAGATGGGTCGGTAGAAGTTCTTGCCTGCAATGTCCTGGCCTTCGTCGCTGTAGAGGTACTCCAGATAAGCCTGCGCCACGGCGCGGGTGCCCTTCTTGTCGACGTTCTTGTCCACGATGGTCACGGCAGGCTCGGCCAGGATGGACAAGCTGGGCACCACCACATCGAACTTGGCACCGAATTCCTTGTCGAGCAGGTAGGCTTCGTTTTCCCAGCTGATGAAGACATCACCCTGCGCGCGCTGGGCAAAGGTAATGGACGAGCCGCGGGCTCCGGTGTCGAGCACAGGCACGTTCTCGTAGAGTTTTTTCACAAATTCCTTGGCCTTGTCGTCACCGCCGTATTTGCGTTTGGCGAATTCCCAGGCCGCGAGGTAATTCCATTGCGCCCCTCCCGATGTCTTGGGATTGGGGGTGATGACCTTGATGCCAGGCTTGACCAGATCATCCCAATCCTTGATGCCCTTGGGATTGCCTTCACGCACCACCAGCACAATGGTGGAGGTGTAGGGTGAGCTGTTGTGGGCCAGACGTTTTTGCCAATCCTTGGGAATCAGGTTGCCGTTGGCGTGCAGGGCATCGGTGTCACCCGCCAAGGCCAGCGTGGCCACGTCGGCGTCCAGGCCGTCGATGATGGCGCGTGTCTGCTTGCCCGAGCCGCCGTGCGACTGCTTGACGGTCACATCCTGACCCGTCTTGGCTTTCCAGTGTTTGGCAAAGGCCTGGTTGAACTCGACGTACAGCTCGCGCGTGGGGTCGTACGAGACGTTGAGCAGGCTGACCTGGGCTTGGGCGGCCAGGGCGCTCAGGCCCAGGGCGGTAGCGGCAATCAGTTGGGAAATGCGAGGCGAAAAGCGGTGGGTGTGGGTCATGAATCTCTCCAAAAAAAGCTTCGTCGTTTTGACGATGAACGAATTTTGGGAGCACCTCTTTAAAACTCAAACTACTGATTTCTAGTTTGCTAATGAGGGAAACATCTATGAGCCAATTTTGGGCGCGTTAAAGATCAGCCAGTTTGCTGGCAACCTCTGCCAAATCATCCGTGGCAGGCAGGTCATAGCGGTTCCCGTCCTGCAAGGCTTGCAACAAGCGTCTGGCGACATCAGGCTGCGGCGTGACAGTGCCCAGAAAACGCGGCTGTCCGTTGCATGTGATCAATAAGGTCGGGAAATTCTCGATATCGAGGTCGCCCAACGCGTCGGCGTGGGTTTCTACATCCACCCAAACCCACGGCTGGGCTTCGGTATGCTGGGACTCGACAAAGGGCCGGTAATCCCGGCACACACCGCACCACTGAGCGCACAGCACATGCACGCGCCAGTGGGTTTGGGCGTCAGGCATCGGCAAAGGCGCGTTCAATCACAAAGGCGCCAGGACGGGTTGTGTTGCCCTCTTCCAGACCGCGCTCTTCGCAAATGCGCTTGAGGTCGCGCAGCATGCCGGGGCTGCCGCAAATCATCACGCGGTCTTCAGCCGGGTTGAGCGCGGGCACGCCCAGGTCGGCAAAGAGCTTGCCGTTTTCAATCAGGTCGGTCACCCGTCCCTGGTTTTTGTAGGGCTCGCGCGTCACCGTGGGGTAGTACTTGAGCTGAGCGGCGATCATCTCGCCCAGGAATTCGTGCTGGGGCAGCTCTTGGGTGATGTAGTCGTGGTAGGCCAGCTCGTTGACCTGGCGCACACCGTGCACCAGCACCACCTCTTCGAAACGCTCGTAGGTTTCGGGGTCCCGGATGATGCTCATGAACGGCGCCAGCCCGGTACCGGTGGACAGCAGGTAAAGGCGCTTGCCGGGCAACAAGTAGTCGCACAGCAGCGTGCCCGTCGGCTTTTTGCCGACCACGATGGTGTCGCCCACCTGGATGTGCTGAAGCTTGGACGTCAGAGGACCATCGGGCACCTTGATGCTCAAAAACTCCAGGTGCTCTTCGTAGTTGGCGCTGGCAATGGAGTAAGCGCGCAGCAGCGGTTTGCCGCTTTCCTGGCGCAGACCAATCATGGTGAAATGGCCGTTGGAAAAGCGCAGTGCTGTATCACGCGTGGTGGTAAAGCTGAACAGGCGATCGGTCCAGTGGTGAACGCTCAACACGCGTTCTTCAAGAAAAGCACTCATGAATTTTGGATGGCTGCTACAGGCCCGGCTCAGCCCCAGGCCCGAAAGGGGAACAGAAGGTTGCTACAGTTACGGCTAAAACCGCGACAATGGCGTTCGCGCAAACCGCGAGAGAGCGGCATTGTCCTGCACATTCCTTCCAACTGGAAATACAGAAATTCTATATCTGTATAACCAATGCTTCTTAAGATAGATCAAGGCACGACCACCATGGCACGTACTGTTCAATGCATCAAACTCGGCACTGAAGCTGAGGGTCTGGACTTTCCCCCTTATCCCGGCGATCTGGGCAAGCGCATCTGGGAAAACGTGAGTAAGCAAGCCTGGGCCGACTGGCTCAAGCACCAGACCATGCTGGTCAACGAAAACCGCCTGAACCTGGCCGACCTGCGCGCCCGCCAGTACCTGGCCCGCCAGATGGAAAAACACTTTTTTGGCGAAGGTGCCGACGCTGCCCAGGGCTACGTCCCGCCTGCCCAGGCCTGATTGGATTTGCAGCCCGCCGCCCAGCAGCCCGTCCACTGGGACGAGACGGGCACCCCCCGCAGCACCCTGTTTGACGATGTGTACCGCAGCCGTGGCTTTCATGGCGCGGACCGGGGCTTGCTGCAATCGCGGCATGTGTTTTTGCAGGGCTGCGGCCTGTGGTCGGCAGACGGCAAACCCACTCTGTGGCAAGGCCAGCAGCAGTGGCATGTGCTGGAAACCGGCTTTGGGCTGGGTCTGAATTTTCTGGCCACCTGGCACGCCTGGAAACACACCCTTAACCGCCCCCAGCGCCTTTTTTTCACTTCCATCGAAGCCTGGCCCGTGACGGCGCATGACATTGAGCGCAGCACACAAGCCTGGCCCGAACTGCAGCCCCTGGCCACGGAACTGGCCCAGGCCTGGCGCGGCCTGATGCCAGGCATTCACCGCCTGGTGTTTGAAGGCGGCGCCTTGCAACTGACACTGTGCATTGGCCCGGTGGAGAAGATGCTGCGCGAGATCGACGTCAAGGTGGACAGCGTGTATCTGGACGGCTTCAGCCCCGACGTGAACCCCCAGATGTGGGAGCTGCACACCCTCAAGTCAGTGGCACGCTTGTGCCAAAGCGGCTCACGCGTGGCCTCGTGGTGTGTCAAGCGCGGCGTGCGTGAAGACCTGGCGCAATGCGGCTTTGCGGTCGAGCGTGCCGATGGTCTGCCACCCAAAAGCCACCGCCTGCAAGCCACGTTTGCGCCTGCCTGGACGCCGCGCACCAAGCTGCGTTCGCCCCTGCAGCCAGACCACTCACCCAAAACCGCCTTGATTTTGGGCGCAGGCTTGTCGGGCTCGGCCGTGGCCTGCAGCCTGGCCCGGCGCGGCTGGCAAGTTCGGTTGCTGGATTCGGGCGCAGGCCCGGGTGCGGGCGCCTCGGGCTTGCCTGCGGGCCTCACGGCACCACATGTCTCGCCTGACGACAGCTTGCTCTCGCGCATCACCCGCGCAGGTGTGCGCTCCACGCTGCAGCGCTGCAAACAATTGCTGCAAATCGGGGCAGACTGGCAGCCCACAGGCGTGCTGGAACATCGGGTCGAAGGCAAACGCGCCCTGCCCGAAGGGGAGGCCTGGCCAGTTGCCGCGCACGAGTGGAGCACGCCCGCCACACCCGAACGCAACGCACAAGCAGGGCTGCCTGCCCAAGCCCAAGCGCTTTGGCACGACCTGGCCGCCTGGCTGCGCCCGCGTCAGCTGGTGGCGGCGCAGTTGGCCACGCCTGGTGTGCAGGTTCAGTGGAACACGCGCGTGCACACCTTGCGCCGCTGCGAAGGGACTTGGCAAGTGCTCGATGCTGAAGGCCTGGTGCTCGCTGAAGCCGCAGTGCTGATCGTGGCGGGCGGGTTTGATACACGGGCACTGCTTGAAACCATGGTGCATGCGCCGACCATTCAACTGCCGCTGAACCCTTTGCGGGGGCAGATCAGCATGGGCGCACTGAGCACACTGCCTGCAGGCTTGGTGAACTCGCTTCCCCCCACACCGGTCAATGGTCACGGCAGCTTCATCACTGGCGTGCCGCTACCGCCAGAGTTTGGCGGACAAGCGGGTTGGTATCTGGGCTCCACCTTTGAGCGTGCTTGCTCGCAAGCGGTGTTGCGCGAGGAAGACCACGCCGCCAACCACCAGCGCCTGGCCACCTTGCTACCGGCCTTGAGCGAACCCATGCGCAGCGCCTTTGCCCCCGGTCAGGTCATGGCTTGGGCAGGCCTGCGCTGCACCCTGCCCGACCGTGTCCCGGCGGTGGGTGCCGTGGACAGTGAACAGTTTCCAGGCTTGATGGTCTGTGCCGGCATGGGTGCTCGCGGCATCAGCCTGAGCGTGCTCAGCGGTGAATTGATCGCTGCCGAACTGGAAGGCGAACCCCTGCCGCTGGAACTCGCACTGGCTCAACGCTTGATGGCCGGACGCTTCAACGCTGCGAAAACCACAAGCGCAAAGACGACACCCAGAGCGTCTGCCGCCAAGTCAGCCCACTCGCCATAACGCCAGCCTGTCCAGGCCTGGGCCAACTCCAAGGCACCGCCGTACATGAACATGCCCAGCATGATGCGGCGTATGCGGGTCGACCACACCAACAGCGCCCACAAGGTCAAGACCGCAAACGAGACCGTGTGTTGCGCCTTGTCCCACCAATTGAAAACGGGGGACGTCAGGTAGGCGACCGGCAACAGCGCCAGCACCGTGGCAGCCAGCATGACCAACCACCAGGCCAGCGCGCTCCAGCGTTGTATCACTTCATGGCCTCGGCGGGACGCAGCGTTTTCACGTAAGTATCTGTGGGCTGGTAATCCTTGCCATCGGCATAACGCCATTCGACCATCGTGCCCTTGCGACCGCGCACATCGAGCTTGCCCACATAAGCGCCCATGGTGGACTGCTGGTCAATGGCGCGATACTGCGCGGGGCCAAACGGCGTGCTGAACTTGAGGCCACGCATGGCTTTGACAAGCTTTTCACTGTCCACGCTACCGGCCTTGCGGATACCCGCAAAAATGGATTGCATGGTGGCATAACCAACCACCGAACCCACCTTCGGGTTCTCGCCCCAGCGCTTGTAGTAACTGGCCGCAAACGAGGCATGTTCCGGGTTGTCCAGCTGATCCCAAGGGTAGCCGGTGACGATCCAGCCTTTGGGGGTTTCGTCCTTGAGGACATCCAGGTACTCCGGCTCGCCAGAGAGCAGTGACACCACGGGGGTGTTGGGGAACACATGGCGCTGGTTACCCTCGCGCACCAGCTTGGCCAGATCCGCACCAAAGGTCACGTTGAAGATGGCTTCGGGCTTGGCCGCCATGGTGGCGGTGAGCGTACTGCCCGCATCGATCTTGCCTTGTGCGGGCCATTGTTCACTCACGAACTCCACATCCGGGCGCTTGGCCTTGAGCAATTGCTTGAAGCTGGCCACAGCGCTTTGACCGTATTCATAGTTAGGCGCAATGGTGGCCCAGCGCTTGGCGGGCAGTTTGGCTGCTTCTTCCACCAGCATGGCCGCTTGCATGTAAGTGCTGGGGCGCAGGCGGAAGGTGTAGCGGTTGCCCTTGCTCCAGACGATGGCGTCGGTGAGCGGCTCGCTGGCCACAAACAGTTTCTTGTTCTTCTGCGCATGGTCAGCCAACGCCAGGCCAATGTGGGACAAAAAGCCACCGGCCAGCACATCGACTTTCTCGCGCGAGGTCAACTCCACCGCATGGCGCAAAGCCTCGTCGGGTTTGCCAGCGTCGTCACGCGCAATGACCTCGACCTTGCGGCCCAGCAAGCCGCCAGCGGCATTGACTTCTTCCACCGCCAGCTGCCAGCCTTGTTTGTAGGGCTGGGTAAATTGGGGAATGGCGGAGTAGCTGTTGATCTCGCCAATCTTGATGGGGGAGCCCTGCGCGTGCGCAGCCAGCGCGGCCAGGGAAAAACTCAGGGTAGCCAAGTATTTCATAGTGAACAGGATAGAAGTTCAGAAAAAGGGAGCATCAATGTACCAGCCCTGCCCGCATGCAAACTTATAAAGAACATAAAACGCAGCTCATCCATCCCTTATACAAATTCAGAATATAAGAACAACTAAAAAATCGTTTGTTTTGGAATAAAGAGCACCTACAGTCACGGCCATGATTGATTTTGGCTACGTCATTGCAGGTTTTCTGGTGGGCACCATCGTCGGCTTGACCGGCGTCGGTGGAGGCTCGCTCATGACCCCGCTGCTCATCTTCTTTTTCGGGGTCAAGCCTTATCTGGCGGTGGGCACCGATTTGCTGTTTGCTGCTTTCACCAAGATGGGCGGCACGATCGCTTTTGCACGTCAACGCGTGGTGCCTTGGCGCGTGGTGCGCCTGCTGAGCGCGGGCAGCATTCCGGCTTCCTTGAGCACATTGGCGGTGTTGCATCACATTGGCCCGGCCAATGCTGCCCTGCAAAGCGTGATGACCACCACCTTGGGCATTGCCCTTTTGCTGACTGCCAGCGCCATGGCTTACAAAGCCGTACGTGGCAAACAATTGCCCAGGCATCTCTCGACCCACGACGAAGCACTGGCCAGCCAACCACGTCACTGGAGCCTGCCGCTTTTACTGGGTGCCGTGATCGGGGTCTTGGTGACTCTGACATCGGTTGGCGCAGGCGCCATTGGTGTGAGCGTGTTGCTGCTGCTCTACCCATTGCTTCCCTTGCCGCGCATTGTGGCTGCCGACATTGCCTATGCCGTGCCGCTGACATTGGTGGCTGGTCTGGGTCACGCCTCACTGGGCTCTGTGGACTGGCCACTGCTCACCCAATTACTCATGGGCTCATTGCCCGGCATCTGGCTCGGCGCCCGACTGACTCACCACACACCAGAACGCGTGATTCGCACGCTCTTGTCCGGCTTGCTGGCATGGGCTGGCACCAAACTGGTTTTGATCTGATTTTTCTTCCTGTCCGTATGTACCAATACACCGAATTCGACCAAGCCTTTGTCCGCGCCCGCGCTGCGGAATTTCGCGACCAGCTGGGCCGCTGGCAGGCGGGCCAGCTGAGTGAAGACCAGTTCCGTCCCCTGCGCCTGCAAAACGGCTGGTATGTGCAGCGCTACGCACCCATGCTGCGTGTGGCGGTGCCGTACGGCGTGATCTCAGCGCCGCAACTCAAGGTGCTGGCGCGCATTGCACGAGACTACGACACCCCTCAGGCCGCAGTGTTGGCCAACGCCCAAGCCACGCAAGACAAACTTCCCGGCCCGGCGCCCCTGTTGCGCACCAACTACGGCCACTTCACCACACGCCAGAATGTGCAGTTCAACTGGATTCCCCTGTCCAAAAGTGCTGACGTGATGGACCTGCTGGCCAGTGTGAACATGCACGGCATCCAGACCAGCGGCAACTGCATCCGCAACACCACCACCGACGAGCGCGCCGGTATTGCGCCGGACGAGGTGGTGGACCCAAGGCCCTACGCCGAACTGATCCGCCAGTGGAGCACGCTGCACCCCGAGTTTGCGCACCTGCCGCGCAAGTTCAAGATCGCCATCCACGGCGCCGTGGAAGACCGCGCCGCCATTGGCTGGCACGATGTGGGCCTGCAATTGCTAAAGAATGCCGCGGGTGAAGTCGGCTTCAAGGTACTGGTGGGCGGTGGCATGGGCCGCACCCCCATGAATGGCGTGGTGTTTCGCGAGTTCCTGCCCTGGCAAGAGATCATGAACTACCTCGAAGCCGTGGTGCGTGTCTACAACCGCTGGGGCCGTCGCGACAACAAGTACAAGGCCCGCATCAAGATTCTGGTGAAAGCCGAAGGCCAGCGCTATGTGGACGAGGTCGAAGCCGAGTACCGCGAAATCGTCGAGCGCGATGGTGCGCCGCACACCTTGTCACTGGCCGAGTTGCGCCGCATCGAAGCCAGCTTTTCCGCACCTGCACTGGATCTGCCTGCTGCCACCGAAGCGTGGCTGGCGCAGGCCGAAACCGAGTTGGGCATTCAAGCCGCCAAAACCCCGGCTTTTGCACGCTGGCTGGCGCAAAACGTACACGCTCACAAAAACCCGGCGCTGCGTGCGGTGTCGATGTCCTTCAAGCGCCCGGGGTATGCGCCGGGCGACGCCACAGCTGACCAGCTCGATGCCGCTGCCACTTTGGCCGAACAGTTCTCAGCCGGTGAAGCTCGTGTCACCCACACCCAAAACCTGCTGCTGCCGTGGGTGCGCCTGGATCAGCTGCATGCGCTGTGGCTGCAGGCCAAGGCGCTGGGCGTGGCCCAGCCCAACATCGGTTTGCTGACCGACATGATCGCCTGCCCCGGTGGCGACTACTGCGCGCTGGCCAATGCCCGCGCCATTCCGATGGCCAGCGCCATCACCGAGCGCTACCAAGATCTGGACGAGCTGCACGACCTGGGCGCGATCGACCTGCACATCAGTGGCTGCATCAACTCCTGCGGCCACCACCACTCGGGGCACATCGGCATTCTGGGTGTGGATAAAGACGGCAAGGAGTGGTACCAGGTCACGCTGGGCGGCTCGGACGGCAAGGACCTGTCCGGCGCAGCCACCCCCGGCAAGGTGGTCGGTCCGTCGTTCTCGTCGGCCGAAGTGCCTGATGTGATCGAAGCGATTCTGGACACCTACAAACAACTGCGCGTGAGCACGGGCAACGGCCACCAGGAAGCCTTCATCGAAACCCTGCGCCGTGTCGGACACGAGCCGTTCAAGGCCGCTGCCAATGCGGCGCGCCACCCCACAGCAGATGCTGAAACGGTCTGATCGCAGGGAGAAACACACATGAAAATCATCACCGCACAAGAACACCAGGCCGCCAGCAAAGTCAACACGCTGGAGCTTGCCAACGACGTCGATCCGCGCACATTGGATCTGAACGGCATCACCCGCATCGACCTGCAGTTCCCGGCCTTCACCGATGGCCGCGCTTACAGCCAGGCCTTTTTGCTGCGCCGCCGACTGCGCTTTGCTGGCGAGCTGCGCGCCACCGGCGACGTGCTGATCGACCAACTGGTGCAAATGAAGCGCACCGGTTTTGATGTGGCCGTGCTGGCCGAAGGCGTGGATGCCAGCGCCGCCCAGCGCCAGCTGCAACGCTATGCCGGCTTTTACCAAGGCTCGGCCGTGGACACACAACCGCTTTTTGCCAAGGTAGCGTGATGTCTTCGAGCCTGTTTTCTTCGCGCAGCGCCCCTGCCAAGGCGACTGAGCTGCACGCCAAGGCCAGCCCTGACTTTGCCGCCAAGCTGGCCGAGACCGAAGCGCTGCTGACCCGCGCGGCGACCGACTTCCTGCCGCTCACCCAAGCCTCCAGCCTGGGCGCCGAGGACGTGGTCATCACCCACATCATCAACCGCCTGCGCCTGGACATTCCAGTCTTCGTGCTGGAAACCGGCGCGCTGCACACCGAAACCCTGGCGCTACTCGAACGCACCCAGGCGCACTCGCGTGCGCCTGTGAATGTCTACCGCCCCGAGCACGAATCCGTCATCTGGTTCATCCGCAATGAGGGCCAGGATGCGATGTACAAGAGCATTCAGCTGCGCAAGGCCTGCTGCAACATCCGCAAGATGGAACCACTCGCGCGCGCCCTCGCTGGCCAGAAGGCCTGGATCACCGGCCTGCGCCAGGAGCAGTCGGCCGCCCGCGCCGAAGTGCCGCTGCATGACAAAAGCGAAGTCGCCAGCAAAGGCCTGCACAAATTCAACCCCCTGGCCAAATGGACCTGGGGCGATGTGTGGCACTACATCGCCACGCAAGGCGTGGACTACAACCCGCTGCACGACCAGTTTTTCCCGAGCATCGGCTGCGCGCCCTGCACGCGTGCCATCAGCCTGGGCGAAGAGTTTCGCGCTGGCCGCTGGTGGTGGGAAGACGAAGCCGCCAAGGAATGCGGCCTGCATGTGAAGAAGTGAGAAAAGAATGAACGCCATGACCGAACCGTTGCACACCCTCAGCAACAGCCACCTGGATGCGCTGGAGGAAGAAACCATCTTCATCCTGCGCGAAGTCGCCGCCGCTTTCGAGCGCCCTGCCCTGCTGTTTTCGGGCGGCAAAGATTCTTTGGTCATGCTCAAGTGCGCAGAAAAGGCGTTTGGTGCCGGCCGCCTGCCCTACCCGCTCTTGATGATCGACACCGGTCATAACTTCAAGGAAGTGACCGACTTTCGCGACTCGCGCTCCAAGGAGCTGGGCGCAGAACTGATTGTGCGCAGCGTCGAAGACTCGATGAAACGCGGAACCGTGCGCCTGGCGCATCCGGGCGAGAGCCGCAATGTGCACCAGTCGGTCACGCTGCTCGAAGCGATTGAAGAGTTCCGCTTTGACGCGTTGATCGGCGGCGCCCGCCGCGACGAGGAAAAGGCCCGCGCCAAGGAGCGCATCTTTTCGCACCGCGACAGCTTCGGCCAGTGGCAGCCCAAGGCCCAACGCCCCGAGTTGTGGACGCTGTTCAACACCCGCATCCACCCAGGCGAGCACTTTCGCGTCTTCCCGATCTCCAACTGGACCGAGCTGGACGTGTGGCAATACATCGCCCGCGAAAACATCGGCCTGCCTTCGATCTACTACACCCACAAGCGAGAGGTGGTGGACCGCCGCGGCCTGCTGGTGCCGGTGACCGAGCTGACACCCCCCAAGGACGGCGAAGTGGTGGTGGTGCGCGATGTGCGTTTCCGCACAGTGGGCGACATCACCTGCACCTGCCCGGTGGAGAGCGACGCGGCCACGCCCGAGCAGATCGTGATCGAAACGTTGGCGGCAGAAGTCAGCGAGCGCGGCGCCACGCGCATGGACGACAAGACATCCGAGGCGTCGATGGAAAAGCGCAAGAAAGACGGCTACTTCTGATCAGGGAGAACAAGACATGCACAACGAACAACATTTTTCTGCCCTCAAGTTCATCACCTGCGGCTCGGTGGACGATGGCAAGAGCACGCTGATCGGCCGCCTGCTGGTGGACACCAAGGCTGTGCTGCAAGACCACCTGGCCGGTGTGCAGCGCTCGGGCGAAACTGACCTGGCCCTGTTGACCGATGGCCTGTCGGCAGAGCGTGAGCAAGGCATCACGATCGACGTGGCCTACCGCTACTTCAGCACTGAAAGCCGCAAGTTCATCATCGGTGACGCGCCCGGCCACGAGCAGTACACCCGCAACATGGTCACCGCCGCCTCCAGCGCCGACGCTGCCGTGGTGCTGGTGGACGCCATCAAACTCGACTGGTCCAACCCCGCACTCGAATTGCTGCCGCAGACCCGCCGCCACTCGCTGCTGGTGAACCTGCTGCGCGTGCCCTCCATCGTGTTTGCCATCAACAAGCTCGATGCCGTTGAAGACGCCTCGCTGGCCTACACCAACATTGCCGGTGCCCTGGCGAAGTTCGCTGCTGAAGCCGGTATCCGCGTCACCGCCATGGTGCCCGTGTCGGCTCTCAAGGGCTGGAACGTGGTGGACAGCCACGAGGGCTGGTGCGGCTACAACGGCCCCAACCTGCTCGAAATCCTGGAAGACCTGCCCGTCACCCCGGCAGAAGACCAGGTGGCCTTCAGCTTCCCGGTGCAGTGGGTCGAAAAATTCCACGACTCCGGCGTCACCACCCAGGGCCGCCGCGTGTTCTGGGGCCGTGTGGCCACCGGCTCCATTGCCCCCGGCCAGAGCGTCAAGGTCTTCCCCAGCGGCCAAACCGCTGTGGTCTCGCAAGTGCTGTCGGCCACCCGCCAGCTGCAGAACAAGGCCGCAGGCCACAGCGCCGGCATCGTGCTGGACCGCGAGGTGGACGTGTCGCGGGGCGACTGGCTGCTGGCCGAAAAATCAGAGTCATTGGGCGCCCCCGAAGGCCAGCGCCAGCTGACCACCACCGTGGCCTGGATGGACGACG
>NZ_JAYPVP010000038.1:0-8540 GCF_038134685.1 Limnohabitans sp.
AGAGGGCGTGGCTTGGTGGCCTGTACAACTGTCGATGGCCCCAGCTGCGGGACAGGCGCAATTGCAGATTGAGGGGCAGTGGCGGGTAATGTTGTCGGATCTGGAGACGGTTCAGGGTGCATGGATTGCGGATGTGCACGAGTGGATACCTGTGCAGCAGGCTCTCCTGCCGGATCCTTTTGGTTCCAAGCCGATGTCGCCTGCGGCATCGGTGCCTGCAGGCGATAGCACTTTGGCAAACCAGACCCAGTGTGCCAAAAACACGTTGAGGTCTCCGGTGCGAGGCTTGCAGCTGGTGGGCTTGCTCGAAGGGGGAGATCAGCATCCGGGCCAGGCGGTGTTGCGTGCAGGGCCTTGTCAGTGGGCTGTGCGGGTCGGTCAACGGGTGGGTGCCCAAGGGCATGTGCTCCATAGCCTCGGGCCCGGGGCTTCGGTGTGGCTGACGAAAGAAAGCCAAAGAGATGGCTTGCGGCTGAAGATGCATAAAAAGGAGAGGCCATGAAAAAGTGCTTCCGATTCATCGGTGTTCTGGCGATCGCTGGGTCCGTGCACTGGACCATGGCCGCCAATCTGCCCATTTCTGCCCATGCCGTGACGCTGGATCTTGATGCGACGGATGTGCGTGCAGTACTCAAAATGCTGGCCGACGAGGCAGGACTCAACCTGGTTTTGTCCGAGCAGGTACAGGGGCAGGTGAGTTTGCAGCTGCAGGCGGTCCCCTGGGAGCAGGGGCTGGAGCTGGTGCTGGGTCTCAACAAGCTGATGCATCGGCGCATGGGCAATGTGCTGTGGGTGATGAGCCGTCAGGAGTGGCTGGATCAGCAAAAGCAGCATGTGGAGGCGGGCCTGGTGCTGACACAAGCGCAGCCCTTGCAACTTTTGCCCAGGCGATTGCTGTATGCGCGCGCCTCCGACGTGGCCAAGCAATTGCAAGGAGCAGGGGGCAAATGGCTCAGTGCGCGCGGCACGGTCATGGCCGAGCCGCGCACGAACCAGCTGTTTGTGTCCGATGTGCCAGACCGTGTACAGGCGATGGAACACATCATCAATGCGCTGGATGTGCCGGTGCGCCAGGTGGTGATTGAGGCACGGATCCTCGAGGCCGACAGTCGCTTTGGCGAGTCGCTGGGCGTCAAGCTGGGGGCGGGTCTGTCGGTGCCTTTGTCGGTGGGCGGAAAAACAGGGCGAGGCCAGCTGGGGGGCGCTTTGATGCCAGAAGGTGCAGGGGTCAGCACGCTGCCGCAATCGTCATTTCCGGCCACGGGGGCAGGGCAGGCTGTCTATGCGCCGGCCAGTGTGGCAGTGTCCCTGTTCAATGCGGCGGCAGACCGGTTCATCAACCTGGAAATTTCCGCGCTGGAGTCTCAGGGTAAAGGCCAGGTCATTTCACGTCCCCGCGTGGTAACGGCTGACCAAACCCCCGCACTGATCGAGCAGGGAACGGAAATTCCTTACCAGACTTCTTCGGGCAACACCGGCACTTCCACCACCTTTCGTAAAGCCAACCTCAAGCTGGAAGTGACCCCGCAAATCACTCCCGAGGGGGATGTGATCATGGATGTGGATGTCAACCGCGACAGTGTGGGGCAACTGACGCAGTCGGGCTACACCATCAATACCAAGCACGTCAAAACCCAGGTCAGGGTGGAAAACGGCGGGACGGTGGTGTTGGGTGGCATTTACGAAAAAACCCAGAACCAGGACCAGACGGGTGTGCCTGGACTGTCGCAGGTGCCTGTGCTGGGCTGGTTGTTCAAAGGCCGGGAGCAGGTCGATCGACACACCGAGCTGCTGGTGTTTCTGACGCCCAAAGTGGTGGCTGAACGCGCTGAGCTGCTGGTGCAGCCTTCCACAGCGGGTGAGGACGGCCCTGCGCCCCCAGAACCGCCGTCGCGCTGAGCAGACAGCGGAAGCGAATACACTTGGAGTCCTGTCGTTTTCTCTTGGACTTCCGTCTTGCGCATCATTCTTGTGGGCCTTCCGGGCTCGGGCAAAACCACCATTGGCCGCCAGCTTTCCCGGCGGTTGGGGGTGTCTTTTGTCGACTCGGACCATGTGATTGAAGAGCGTTTGGGCTGCTCGATCCGCGAATTTTTCGCTCGCGAGGGCGAAGACAGTTTCCGTGACGTGGAAGAACAGGTGCTTGACGATCTGAGTCAGCACCACGAAGGCGTGATGGCGACCGGTGGAGGCTCCTGCCTGCGTCCCAACAACCGCCAGCGCTTGCACGAGCGTGGCCATGTCATTTACCTGCGCTCTACGCCAGAGGATGTGTACCGCCGAGTCAAGCACGACACCGCCCGCCCTTTGTTGCAAGTGGACGACCCCATGGGCCGCTTGCGTAATTTGTATGAAACCCGCGATGCGCTGTATCGCGAAACGGCGCACTTCGTGATCGAAACCGGACGTCCCTCCGTGTCTACCTTGGTCAACATGATCCTGATGCAGCTGGAGCTGGCGGGCGTGTTGCCTGTTCGACACGCTTAAGCGCAGGCCCCAGGCCTGGCTCGCTACACTTGAGGGCTATGGCTGAGAACACCTCTTCCCCAGTGCAAGTAGCGATCGATCTGGGCGATCGCAGTTACGACATCCTTATTGGCGCTGGTTTGACCGGTCAGCCGCAAACCTACGCCAACTTGCCCAAGGCGCGCGCTGCCGTGATCGTGACCAACGAGACCGTGGCCCCGTTGTACGAAGCGGCCTTGCGCCAGGGCCTGCAGCCGCACTATGCGCAGATTCACACCGTGGTGCTGCCCGATGGTGAGGCGCATAAGGACTGGCAAACCCTGAACCTGATTTTTGACGCCTTGCTGGCCAATGGCTGCGACCGCAAGACGGTGTTGTTTGCCTTGGGCGGGGGCGTGGTGGGTGACATGACCGGCTTTGCCGCGGCCAGCTACATGCGCGGCGTGCCTTTTGTGCAAGTGCCGACCACCTTGCTGGCGCAGGTGGACTCCTCGGTGGGCGGCAAAACGGCGATCAACCACCCGTTGGGCAAAAACATGATCGGCGCGTTCTATCAACCCCAGCGCGTCATTTGTGATCTGGACACATTGAAGACATTGCCCATGCGCGAACTCAGCGCTGGCCTGGCCGAGGTCATCAAGTATGGGCCGATTGCGGACATGGGTTTTCTGGACTGGATCGAAGCCAATATTGACGCGCTGATGCAGCGCGATGCACAGGCGCTGGCGCACGCCGTCAAGCGCAGCTGCGAGATCAAGGCCTGGGTGGTGGGCCAGGACGAGCGCGAGTCCGGCCTGCGCGCCATTTTGAATTTTGGCCACACCTTTGGCCACGCGATCGAAGCGGGTCTGGGCTTTGGCACCTGGCTGCATGGCGAGGCGGTGGGTTGCGGCATGGTCATGGCAGCCGAGCTGTCCTGGCGTTTGAACAAAGTGGATGTGGCCTTTGTGGAGCGGCTGCGCGCCTTGATTGAGCGTGCCGGCCTGCCGATACAAGGCCCGCAATTGCATCCGTCTGACAACGCGGGTGATTACATTGCGCATATGCGCCTGGATAAAAAGGCCGAGGCGGGTGACATCAAGTTTGTGGTGATCGACGAGCCTGGCCGCGCTGCCGTCAGCGGCGCTCCTGACGAGGTGGTTCGCGCCGTGATTGACGCTTGCTGCGCCTGATATGGCACTGAGCACCTGGGCCAGCCACGCCGAACACAGCCGGGGGCGGCGCCATATCGAACCGGCAGCGCCAACACGCGATGACTTTCAGCGCGACCGCGACCGCATCGTGCATTCCACCGCTTTTCGGCGGCTGGTCTACAAAACCCAGGTCTTCCTCAACCACGAAGGTGATCTGTTTCGCACCCGCCTGACCCATTCCCTGGAGGTGGCTCAACTGGGGCGATCGATTGCGCGCTCGCTCGGCTTGAACGAAGACCTGGTCGAGGCGGTAGCCTTGGCGCATGACCTGGGCCACACGCCATTTGGCCATGCGGGGCAGGATGCCTTGCACGATTGCATGGCTGAGCACGGCGGCTTTGAGCACAACTTGCAGAGCTTGCGCGTGGTCGATCATCTGGAAGCCCGTTATCCGGCCTTTGACGGGCTGAACCTGAGTTTTGAAACGCGCGAGGGCATCCTCAAACACTGCTCGCGCGCGAATGCGCAGTTGCTGGAGGCCCAGGAGCCGCAAGGCGTTGCGCAGCGGTTTTTGCAAGGCACGCAACCCAGCCTGGAAGCACAACTGTGCAACCTGGCCGATGCCATCGCCTACAACGCCCACGATATTGACGATGGTGTACGTTCCGGTCTGTTGACTTTGGAGCAAATGCAGCAGGTGCCTCTGTTTGCGCAATACATGAACGAGGCCGCACAGCAGCACCCTCAGCTGCAGGCGCAGCCACGTCGCTGGCTGTACGAAAGCACGCGCCGCATGCTCAGCCAGCAGGTGTATGACGTGATCGACACCACCCGCGTCGCCATTGCTGCCGCAGGTGCGGTGACGGCAGACGATGCGCGCAAGGCGGGCCCTTTGGTGCGTTTTTCCGAACCCATGAAAGCGCAGAGCGCCGAGCTCAAGCGCTTCTTGTTTGCCAGCCTGTACCGCCACCCGCAAGTGATGGAGCGTATGGGGCAGGCCCAACAGGTGGTGCAGGAATTGTTCGAGGCCTATCTGGCGCAACCCCAACAGATGCGCGCTGAATTTGCAGAACGCCAAGACCGCCATCGCGCCGTGGCGGACTACATCGCCGGCATGACCGACCGTTTTGCCTTGCGTGAACACGAGCGCCTGACCGGCAAGCGCGTGCTGGCATGACGCGCAAAGCCACTCCGATTGGTGCTGCCTGGGTCGTTGTGGCCGCAGGTGGTGTGGCCGCTTTGCAGGTGGGCAAGCTGCCGCCAGCCTTGCCAGCCTTGCAGACCGAATTGGGTTTGAGCCTGGTGCAGTCGGGCTTTTTGCTGTCGATGGTGCAACTGGCGGGGCTCACGCTGGCCGTGTTCATGGGCGTACTGGCCGACGGTATGGGTTTGCGCCGCAGCATGTTGCGCGGCTTGCTGTTGCTGGCGCTGGCCAGTGCTTTGGGGGGCATGGCGCAGTCGGTGCCGGTGCTGCTGGCTTGTCGTGCCCTGGAAGGCGTGGGATTTTTGCTGGTGGCCTTGCCCGCGCCAGCCTTGATTCGACGTCTGGTTCCTGGCCCGCAACTGGCGGGCATGCTGGGCGTATGGGGGGCTTACATGCCCACCGGCACAGCCTTGGCATTGCTTGGCGGACCTTTGTTCATCCCTGCCTTTGGCTGGGGCGCCTGGTGGTGGTTGTTTGCAGGTGTTGCCTTGGCGATGGCCGCCTGGCTCATGCGTGTGGTGCCTGCAGACCCGGCTGTGCAGATGCATGCATCTGTGGGTCTGTGGGTGCGCTTGCGGCGGACTTTGGGCGCGCGCGGCCCTTGGCTGGTTGCTTTGTGTTTTGGCATGTACTCCGGCCAATGGCTGGCGGTGGTGGGCTTCTTGCCTTCCATTTACGCGGCGGCAGGCGTCAGCGGTGCCGCGCTGGGTGCACTCACGGCCTTGGCCGCAGCTGTGAACATGGGTGGCAACATGGCCTCGGGCCGGTTATTGCAACGCGGTTGGTTACCGCGTTCCACCCTCTGGCTGGGTTTTACGGCCATGGCGCTGGGCAGCACCTTGGCGTTTTCTGCGTTTTCCCAAAGCTGGCCTTGGCTGCGTTACATCGGGGTCCTGGTGTTTTCCGGGCTGGGCGGCTTGGTGCCGGGGACCTTGTTCAGTCTTGCGGTGCGCTTGGCGCCGGGCGAGCAGCAAGTGGCCACGACCGTGGGCTGGGTTCAGCAGCTGTCTGCACTGGGGCAGTTTATGGGGCCACCAGCGGCAGCTGCCTTGGCTGCGCGTGCAGGTGGCTGGCAGCTGACACCATTGTTCACGGTGGCCTGTTGTGTCGCGGGGATGGTGTTGGCGCTGCTGGCTCAGCGTTTGCTCAGCAAGGGCACAATCGGGGCATGACCGAGACATCCCAAGACATCGCCATCGCCGACACCGTGCGCTGGCTCGAACGCGCCGTGATCGGCCTGAACTTATGCCCCTTTGCCAAGGCACCTCATGTGAAGGGGCAGATCCATTACGCTGTCAGCGAAGCCAAGGGACTCGAAGGCCTGCGCGACGAGCTGATTTCAGAGTTGCAAGCGCTGGCCTCTTTGCCTGCTGAAGCGCGAGAGACCGTGCTCTTGATCGTGCCGCACATGCTGCGTGACTTTCTGGACTTCAACGATTTTTTGGACGAGGCTGATGGTGTGTTGCAGGAGCTCGATCTGGAAGGCGAGTTTCAGATTGCGAGCTTTCACCCGGAATTTCAGTTTGCGGGCACCGAGCCAGACGACATCACCAACTACACCAACCGCTCGCCATACCCCACGCTGCACCTGATCCGCGAGGCCAGCATCGACCGTGCGGTGGAGGCTTTCCCCGAGGCTGAAATGATTTACGAGGTGAACATGGCCACGATGGAAAAGCTGGGCGTGGATGGGTGGAAAAAACTGGATGTGGATGCCACGCCATGAAAAAGCATGCAAGCAAAGCGGCTGCACCTGCCGACACCCTGCCGCCCGAAGTACGCCCCGGCCAATCGGTCGAACTGCTCAAGCAGCTGCACATCCTCACCCGCGACGGCAAGCTCAACCAGGACTCGCGGCGCAAGCTCAAGCAGGTCTACCATCTGTTCCAGTTCATCGAAAAACTGTTGCTCGAATTGCCCGACTCGCCTCAAGGACCCACCTTGGCCGACCACGGCGCAGGCAAGTCGTATTTGGGCTTCATCATTTACGACCTGTTTTTCAAAGCCTTGGGCAAAGGCACGATCTACGGCATTGAAACCCGTAGCGAACTGGTCGAGTCTTCGCGCCAGTTGGCCGAGCGACTGGGCTTTGACCGCATGCGCTTTTTGAACGTGAGCGTGGCCGAGTCGACGCAAAGCAGTGAGTTGCCCGAGCAGATCGATGTGGTCACTGCGCTGCATGCCTGCGACACCGCCACCGACGACGCCATTGCTTTCGGCCTGCAAAAGAAAGCCCGGTATATGGTGCTGGTGCCCTGCTGCCAGGCCGAACTGGCGCGGGCGCTCAACCATAGCAAGGCCCTGAACCTGCAGCGTACGCCGCTGGCCGAACTTTGGCGTCACCCGCTGCACACCCGCGAGATGGGCAGCCAGCTCACCAATGTGCTGCGTTGCCTGTACCTCGAATCGCAGGGTTACAGCGTGACCGTGACCGAGCTGGTGGGCTGGGAGCACAGCATGAAAAACGAGCTGATCCTGGCGAAATACACCGGCCAGAAAAAGCGCAGCGCGCGTGAGCGGCTGGAGGCTTTGCTGGCCGAGTTTGGCTTGACGGATTTGTTGGGTGTGCGTTTTCCGATTTATTGACGTTGTATGCGCAAACCGTTCAATTCGTCGATCAATTTCGTGATGTTCTTTCGGATTGCTCCCTCATTGGCCAACTGAAGGCGTGTAGAGCCCAGGAAAGATTCTGAAAAGGCGGCGGTGTAGTCAGCTTGGATCACCTTGGAAAATATTTCCTTGCGTGTTGATCTCTCAACCAGAGAATACCTAACGCTTGACCCCACTGTCATGTCAAATCCACCAAACGTTGGCTGATTGAGGGACAGTAAATCCGCAGTCAATTGATACTGTCCTCTTGCACCTACGGCATCCATCAATCCTGCGGCACGCAAAGAGTCTTCAAGCGCTTGGTGAAATGCTGAGCTTGAAACCTTTGACATCCACATGGGATTGGTGTCGGTCCCCCCGGTGACTTCAAGAACAGTAACCTTTCCGCGCAGCTCCATGTTCTGAGTGCGTGAGACAGATTGGTGAACAGCCATGTTTTCCGTTCTGGCGGGTGATGCACATCCTGCCAGAACCAAAATCGAACAGCTCAAGCAACCTATGGAAATTCGGTGTACGAATGTCTTCATGGGGAGGGCAGTAGCTTAGCTACATTTCTTTTGGGTAGCTACAGCCTGAAGCGCTTCGTATTCGCCTTTGAGGCGACTGAGTTCTGCCTCTTGCTGTTTTGTTCCACCCAGGGCAAACAAAGCTGGCCAGAACAAAAGTCCACCTGCCCATGCAATCGTTTTGTCATTGCTTGCAGCTTCGTCTAGGCGACCAGTGAGTTGATTGACACGTCCGCGAAGACGGTCTGACTCCATGCGAACCTGGTCGCAGTCGAGGTTAGTGAATTGTGTTGGTGAGACATATGCTGCAGTGATGTCTTTACCTGCAGTTGCACAACCGCCAAGCAATGCAAGAATGGTGATAGCTGCGCCAAGTCGTTTGAAGTCGAAGTTCATTGTTATCTCCATGTGAGTGATTTGCTGCACTAATGTATGAATTAGTGTGTGTATGAATTAAAGCACAAAAACGATAACGGTTGTCGTGAAAACATATAAAGACAACCTTATCCAACGTCAGTTTGGCTTGCGCTTAAAGGAATTGAGAGACGCCAAGGGCATGACGCAAGAAGATCTTGCGGAGAAAGCGGGTCTCTTTCGAACTTACCTCAGTCGCATCGAAAC
>NZ_JAYPVP010000038.1:8550-13683 GCF_038134685.1 Limnohabitans sp.
CGACGCTGACGGTAATTCACCAGCTGGCATCGGCGGTCTCCGAAACCCCTGCAAGCCTTTTGCGACCGCCTGAAATCTTGACCGTACCTAAACGTACACGCTCTAGCCATCCGATTTCTAGAGGGAGAGTTTCGAATTAGTTGCCCGAGAGAGTTGGCTGTAAATCGGGGTCATTAATCGGGGTCAGATCCCATTTAAACTGGGCACTCTACTTCGGAGTGCCCATGGCCCGACTTCCTCGCCTTACTGTTGCCGGTTACCCGCACCACGTCATCCAGCGCGGGAACGACCGCCAGGCCGTCGTGCGAGACGATCAGGATCGGCAACGCCTGCTGGACTTGTGGACGGAGCACGCCAAAACCTTCAAGGTCGCCATTCATGCCTGGGTGATCATGGACAACCACTTCCATTTGCTGGCCACACCCGAGACGCAAGAGGGGTTGCCGCAAATGATGCAGGCCGTGGGCCGAGCCTATGTGCGCTACTTCAATTTACGCCACAAGCGGACCGGCACTTTGTGGGAAGGGCGCTACCGCAGCAATCTGATTGAGAGTGAGCGCTATCTTTTGGCTTGTATGGTTTATATCGACCTGAACCCGGTGCGTGCGGGCATGGTGGTGCGTCCGGAGGATCACCGTTGGTCCAGCTACAGGCACTCTATTGGGCAGTCGGGCGACAAATTGGTGACGCCACATGCACTGTATTGGGCCTTGGGCAACACGCCATTTGCGCGCGAGGCGGCTTATGCCGCGCTGGTGCAGACGGGTTTGAGCGAGCAACAGCGTATCGAATTGACCAAAACCGCCTTGTCGGGCTGGGCCTTGGGTTCCGAGGCATTTGTGCTCGAGCTGGGGCAGGGAACGTCGCGCCGCTTGGTGCCAGGCAAAGCGGGGCGGCCATTCAAAAATTCCGCGCCTTGATCTGTCCCCAATTAAATCGTTATTGAAGCTATGGATAAATTAATTGGGATCCGACCCCAATTAATTGTGTTGGCATGGATGCTGCAGTGCATTAAACTCCTTGACCTGCGTAAAAATCCTAGGAGTGCGCCATGACCACGGCTGCTGACAAAGAACTCTTCCAACAAACCGGTCTGTATGACCCGGCCAACGAACACGATGCCTGCGGCGTCGGCTTTGTGGCGCACATCAAAGGCAACAAGAGTCACGCCATCGTGACGCAGGCCCTCAAAATCCTCGAAAACCTGGACCACCGGGGTGCCGTGGGTGCCGATCCGTTGATGGGTGACGGCGCCGGTATCCTGATCCAGCTGCCCGATGCGCTGTACCGCGAAGAGATGGCCAAGCAGGGCGTGGCCTTGCCGCCTTTCGGCGAGTACGGCGTGGGCATGGTCTTCCTGCCCAAAGAGCACGCCTCGCGCATGGCTTGCGAGCAGGAAATGGAACGCGCTGTCAAGGCCGAGGGCCAGGTGCTGCTGGGCTGGCGCGATGTGCCGGTCAACCGCGACATGCCCATGTCGCCGCGCGTGCGCGAAAAAGAGCCGATCATGCGCCAGATCTTCATCGGCCGCGGTGCCGATGTGATCGTGCAGGACGCTTTGGAGCGCAAGCTGTACGTGATCCGCAAGACCGCCAGCGCCGCCATCCAGGCGCTGGGTCTCAAGCACAGCAACGAGTACTACATCCCCAGCATGTCCAGCCGCACCGTGGTCTACAAAGGCCTGCTGCTGGCCGACCAGGTGGGCACTTATTACCTGGACCTGCAGGACGAGCGTTGCGTCTCCGCCCTGGGCCTGGTGCACCAGCGTTTCTCGACCAACACCTTCCCCGAGTGGCCGCTGGCCCACCCCTACCGCTATGTGGCGCACAACGGTGAAATCAACACCGTCAAGGGCAATTACAACTGGATGAAGGCCCGTGAAGGCGTGATGTCCTCGCCCGTGCTGGGTGATGACCTGCAAAAGCTCTACCCGATCAGCTTTGCCGGCCAGTCCGACACCGCCACCTTCGACAACTGCCTGGAACTGCTGACCATGGCGGGCTACCCGATCAGCCAGGCCGTGATGATGATGATCCCCGAGCCGTGGGAACAGCACACCACCATGGATGCGCGCCGCAAGGCGTTCTACGAATACCACGCCGCCATGCTTGAGCCCTGGGACGGCCCGGCCTCGATCGTGTTCACCGATGGCCGCCAGATCGGCGCCACACTGGACCGCAACGGCCTGCGCCCCTCTCGCTACTGCGTGACCGATGACGACATGGTCATCATGGGTTCCGAATCCGGCGTGCTGCCTGTGCCCGAAAGCAAGATCGTACGCAAGTGGCGCCTGCAGCCCGGCAAGATGTTCCTGATCGACCTGGAACAAGGCCGCATGATCGACGACGAAGAGCTCAAGGCGGGCCTGGCCAGCGTCAAGCCCTATGCCCAGTGGATCGACAACCTGCGCATCAAGCTCGACGATGTGGCCGCTGTGGCCGACAACGCACCTGCCACCGACGTGGCGCTGCTCGACCTGCAGCAAGCGTTTGGCACCACCCAGGAAGACATCAAGTTCCTGCTGGCGCCCATGGCTGCTGCCGGCGAAGAAGCCATCGGCTCCATGGGCAACGACAGCCCGCTGGCCGTGCTCTCCGACAAGAACAAGCCGGTGTTCAACTACTTCAAGCAGTTGTTCGCCCAGGTGACCAACCCGCCGATCGACCCGATCCGCGAAGCCATCGTGATGTCGCTGGTGTCCTTCATCGGTCCCAAGCCGAACCTGCTGGACATCAACCAGGTCAACCCGCCCATGCGCCTCGAAGTGAGCCAGCCCATCTTGGACTTCGCCGACATGGCCAAGCTGCGCAACATCGAGCAGGCCACCAAGGGCAAGTTCAAGAGCGCCACGCTGGACATCACCTACCCCGCTGCCTGGGGCAACGAAGGCGTGGAAGCCAAGCTGGCCTCGCTGTGCGCCGAAGCCGTGGACGCCATCAAGGGCGGTCACAACATCCTGATCATCAGCGACCGTGGCGTGAGCGCTGCGCGCATTGCCGTGCCCGCGCTGCTGGCCCTGTCGGCCATCCACCAGCACCTGGTGCGCGAAGGTCTGCGCACCACCGCTGGTCTGGTGGTGGAAACCGGCACCGCCCGCGAAGTGCACCACTTCGCTGTGCTGGCGGGTTACGGCGCCGAAGCCGTGCACCCCTACCTGGCGATGGAAACCCTGGCCTCCCTGCACAAGGAACTGCCGGGTGACTTGTCGGCCGACAAGGCCATCTACAACTACATCAAGGCGATCGGCAAGGGCCTGTCCAAGATCATGTCCAAGATGGGCGTGTCGACCTACATGTCCTACTGCGGTGCCCAGCTGTTCGAAGCCATCGGTATCAACAAGGCCACCATCGACAAGTACTTCACCGGCACCCCCAGCCGAGTCGAAGGCATCGGCATTTTCGAAATCGCCGAAGAAGCCATCCGCATGCACAAGGCCGCTTTCGGCAACGACCCGGTGCTGGCCAATGCGCTGGACGCCGGTGGCGAATACGCCTGGCGCGCCCGTGGCGAAGAGCACATGTGGACGCCTGACGCGATTGCCAAGCTGCAGCACTCCACCCGTGCCGGCAACTTCAGCACCTACAAGGAATACGCCCAGATCATCAACGACCAGAGCAAGCGCCACATGACGCTGCGCGGTCTGTTCGAGTTCAAGATCGATCCGTCCAAGGCCATTCCGCTGGAGCAGGTGGAACCTGCTGCCGAGATCGTCAAACGTTTTGCCACCGGCGCCATGTCGCTGGGCTCGATCTCCACCGAAGCCCACGCCACGCTGGCCATTGCCATGAACCGCATCGGCGGCAAGAGCAACACCGGTGAAGGCGGCGAAGACGCGGCCCGTTACCGCAACGAGCTCAAGGGCATTCCGATCAAGAAGGGCGAGACTCTGGCGTCGGTCATCGGCAAGGACGTGGTCGAAGTTGACCTGCCGCTGAATGACGGCGACAGCCTGCGTTCGCGCATCAAACAGGTGGCCTCGGGCCGCTTTGGCGTCACGGCCGAATACCTGTCCAGCGCCGACCAGATCCAGATCAAGATGGCCCAGGGTGCCAAGCCTGGTGAAGGTGGTCAGCTGCCCGGCGGCAAAGTGTCCGAGTACATCGGCAAGCTGCGCCACTCGGTGCCCGGTGTGGGCCTGATTTCGCCCCCGCCGCACCACGATATCTACTCCATTGAAGACCTGGCCCAGCTGATCCACGACCTGAAAAACGTGGCACCTCACTCTGACATCAGCGTCAAGCTGGTGTCCGAAGTGGGCGTGGGCACGATCGCTGCGGGCGTGGCCAAGTGCAAGGCCGACCACGTGGTGATCGCCGGTCACGACGGCGGCACCGGCGCTTCGCCCTGGTCGTCTGTCAAGCACGCCGGTTCGCCCTGGGAGATCGGCTTGGCCGAGACCCAGCAGACCCTGGTGCTCAATGGCCTGCGCGGCCGCATCCGTGTGCAGGCCGACGGCCAGATGAAGACCGGCCGCGACGTCGCCATCGGTGCGCTGCTGGGCGCTGACGAATTCGGCTTCGCCACCGCACCGCTGGTGGTCGAGGGTTGCATCATGATGCGCAAGTGCCACCTCAACACCTGCCCGGTGGGCGTGGCCACGCAAGACCCGGCGCTGCGCGCCAAGTTCAGCGGCAAGCCCGAGCACGTGGTCAACTACTTCTTCTTCATCGCCGAAGAAGTGCGGCAGATCATGGCTCAGCTGGGCATCGCCAAGTTCGACGACCTGGTGGGCCGTGCCGACCTGCTCGACATGCGCGCCGGCATCGAACACTGGAAAGCCCGTGGTCTGGACTTTGGTCGCCTGCTGGCCGTGCCGCACGTCACCGACGGCACGCCTTCGCGCCACACCGATACTCAAGACCACGGTCTGACCAAGGCCTTGGACAATGTGCTGATCGCCAAGAGCCGCGCCGCCATCGACAAGGGTGAAAAAGTCTCCTTCATGGAAACGGCCCGCAACGTCAACCGCTCGGTTGGCGCCATGCTGTCGGGCGCCGTGACCAAGGTGCACCCCGAAGGTTTGCCCGACGACACCATCCGCATCCAGCTCGAAGGCACGGGCGGTCAGTCGTTCGGCGCTTTCCTGTGCAAGGGCATTACGCTCTACCTCATTGGTGAAGCCAACGACTACAC
>NZ_JAYPVP010000039.1:0-11395 GCF_038134685.1 Limnohabitans sp.
GGACAAGGACACGGTCTTGTTGGGCGAGCGTATCTATCGCGGCGGCATCCCCGACCGCCAGATTGCGGCTTGCGCCGGCTGCCACAGCCCCAACGGTGCCGGTATTCCCGCCCAGTACCCGCGTCTGTCGGGTCAACATGCCGATTACACGGCCGCCCAGCTGGTGGCTTTCCGCGATGGTGCGCGCAAGAACAGCGCGCAAATGACGGGTGTGGCGGCCAAAATGAACGATCGCGAGATCAAGGCGGTGTCTGACTACATTGCCGGTCTGCGTTGAGAGCGGCAAGATGCCCTCATGCCCCCGGGGGTTTGAGGGATTTCAGGCAGGCTTCATCTGTCTGAGAGACAATCCGGTTCGTCACCGGCATTTTCGGGCTCCAGGTGGGGCCCTTCTAGGGCGGGTCTGATCAGACCCGTTTTTCTTTTTGTGCATGATGTATGAGCAGCTCCTCAACACCCACCCATGAATCCCCAGCCCGGGCGGGCCGATTGCAGGCAGCAGTGGAGTTGCTGGCTTCCATGCGCTTTGCAATTGCGCTGCTGACCATCATTTGCATCGCTTCGGTCATTGGTACCGTGGTCAAGCAGCACGAGCCCTATCCCAATTACGTCAATCAGTTCGGCCCTTTCTGGGCGCAGGTCTTTGACAGCCTCAAGCTGTACTCGGTGTACAGCGCCTGGTGGTTTCTGTTGATTCTGGCGTTTCTGGTCATCAGCACCAGCTTGTGCATTGCGCGCAACACCCCCAAGATCCTGAGCGACCTCAAGCAATACAAGGAAAACATCCGGGAGCAGTCCTTGCAGGCCTTTCACCACAAGGCGCAGGGTCAATGGGCGGAGGCACCTGCCCAGGCTGCACAGCGCTTGGGGCAATTGCTGGCCACAGGGGGCTGGAAGGTTCGTTTGCAGTCGCGTCAGACCTCGCAAGGCGAAGGCTGGATGATTGCTGCCAAGGCAGGTGCGGCCAACAAGCTGGGCTACATCGCTGCGCACGCGGCCATTGTGCTCATTTGTATCGGCGGCTTGCTCGATGGCGATTTGTTCGTGCGCGCGCAAACGTGGATGGGGGGCAAATCGGTTTATTCCGGGGGCGGATTGATCTCGCAGGTGCCCGAGCAGCACCGTTTGTCCGAGCGCAACCCGGCTTTTCGCGGCAACCTGATGGTGGCTGAAGGTACGGCTTCCAGCACAGCCATCCTGTCTCAATCCGATGGCGTGCTCTTGCAGGAGTTGCCGTTTGCGGTCGAGCTCAAGAAGTTCATTGTGGAGTACTACTCCACCGGCATGCCCAAGTTGTTTGCCAGCGATATCGTCATTTACGACAAGGCCACCGGCGAGAAAAAAGAAGCACGTGTCGAGGTCAACCACCCTGCCAGTTTCAAAGGCATCGAAATTTACCAGTCCAGCTTTGACGACGGTGGCTCCGAGGTAACTTTGGGCGCGGTGCCCATGGCGCAGGCCTCCAGGCCGTTTGAGGTCAAGGGCACGATTGGCTCATCGACCGAGTTGACCAATGGCAAAGACAAGTTGACGCTGGAATTCACCGGGCTGCGCGTGATCAACGTTGAGAACATGGCGGCTGACAAATCAGCGACTGACGTACGTGCTGTCGATCTGCGCTCGTCGATTGAAGCGCGCTTGGGCTCAGGTGACAAAACTGTCACCCAAAAACATTTGCGCAATGTCGGCCCGAGCGTGAGCTACAAGCTGCGCGATGCAGCCGGTCAGGCTCGCGAGTACAACAACTACATGTTGCCGGTGGATACGGGCGATGGTGTGCGGGTGTTTTTGTTGGGCATGCGCGAAACACCTTCCCAACCGTTCCGTTACCTGCGCCTGCCTGTCGACGAAAACGACAGCATGGAAGGTTTTTTGCGCTTGCGTGATGCTCTGGGCAACCCTGCCATTCGCTCCCTGGCGATTGAGCGTTATGCCGCCAAAGCTGTAGACCCCAAACGACCGGAGTTGCGCGGCCAGTTGGCCCAGTCTGCACAGCGGGCTTTGGGGCTGTACGTCGGGCAAGAAGAGGTGGCAGGTCAAAAAGTCTGGGGCTTGCAGGCTTTGGCTGATTTCCTGGACACCAACGTACCCGAAGCTGAACGCGGCCGTGCAGGTGAGATGTTTGTGCGGATCCTCAACGGTGTGCTCTACGAGCTCGATGCCGTTGCCCGAGAGCGCGCGGGTGTCAAGCCTTTGCCTGAAAGTGTTGTGCAGTCGTTCATGACGCAGTCGGTCATGTCGCTCAGCGATGCCCCTCTGTACCCCGCGCCAATGGCATTGATGCTCAAGGATTTCAAACAAGTCCAGGCCAGCGTGTTCCAGGTGGCCAGAGCCCCCGGGAAACTGGTGGTTTATCTGGGTTGCGCTTTGCTGATTCTGGGCGTTTTTGCGATGCTCTATGTCCGTGAGCGACGCCTGTGGATCTGGTTGACACCCGACGGACAAGGGTTGCAGGCGCGCATGGCCCTGTCGGTCAACCGCCGCACTCTGGATGTCGACAAGGAATTCGAACAACTTCAATCGCGTTTGCTCAAGCAGGAGGAGCCTTCCGCATGACCACCATGACCCTCAACCCAGGTTACTGGAGCCGTCGCAGCCTTGGCGATTGGGCGTTTGCTCTCATCACGCTCGCGGGCATGCTGTTTGCATTTTTCCGTTATCAGCACGCCATGGATGTGTACGAGCAGGGCATCCTGCTCGCCAGCGGCCCGGCGGCCGTGGCGCTGGGCTGGTTCTGGAGGCCCCTGCGCCATTTGATGGTGGCGGTGGCTGCCCTGTCGCTGGCGGCCATTGCGGCTTACAACGGGCAGCTGGCGCGGGCTGAAGAGGTCTTCTGGCTCAAGTATTTCCTGTCAAGCCAGTCTGCCATTTTGTGGATGTGCATGCTGTTTTTCATCAGCACGGTGTTTTACTGGACAGGCATGTTGATCCGCGGACAAGGTGAGACCATGGAGCGCTTGGGCTCGCTCATCGCCTGGGTGGCCGTGGGTGCCGCCCTGGTGGGTACCATGGTGCGCTGGTATGAAAGCCATCAGATGGGGCCGGACATCGGTCACATTCCGGTGAGTAATTTGTATGAAGTGTTCGTCATGTTCTGCTGGATGACCACGCTTTTTTATCTGTACTACGAACGTGAGTACCGCACCCGCGCTTTGGGTGCCTTTGTGATGCTTGTGGTCAGCGCAGCGGTTGGTTTTCTGCTCTGGTACACACTGGTGCGTGAGGCGCATGCGATTCAGCCGCTGGTGCCCGCTCTCAAAAGCTGGTGGATGAAGCTGCATGTACCGGCCAACTTCATTGGTTACGGTACGTTTGCGTTGGCGGCCATGGTGGCATTTGCCTACTTGATCAAGGTTCAGGCCCAGGAGACACGTTGGTATAAATTGGCTCCATTGTGGTTGCTGGGTATCGTGCTGTGCTTTGAGCCGGTGGTGTTTCGCAAGTCAGGCATTGAGAGCATCAGCAGTTACTGGATGGTGTACTTCGGCCTGGCTGCACTCATCATCGCCGGCATTCTGAAAATGCGTGCTCGTATTGCCGAGCGCCTTCCCGCGCTGGAAGTGCTCGATGATGTGATGTACAAATCCATTGCAGTGGGCTTTGCTTTCTTCACCATCGCAACGGTGCTGGGCGCCTTGTGGGCCGCCGAAGCCTGGGGTGGTTACTGGAGCTGGGACCCGAAGGAAACCTGGGCCCTGATCGTCTGGCTCAACTACGCAGCCTGGCTGCACATGCGTCTCATGAAGGGGCTTCGCGGCACAGTGGCGGCCTGGTGGTCGCTTTGCGGCTTGGTGGTGACGACCTTTGCCTTCCTGGGCGTGAACATGTTCCTCAGCGGCTTGCACAGCTACGGCACTTTGTAAGGAGTACACCATGCACCCCCTGCCCAGCGAGATCACACCCGCCGGGGTGTATGCGCAGCGACGTTTGTATTTGCAGTCGGGCCTGGCGCTGGCTGCAGGCAGCGCTTTGGGTGTCGCAGGTGCGACCACTCCTGACGGCACTTTGCCCATCCTCAAGGGACAGCCTTCTGCACTGCCAGGGGTCAACACGATGGAGCGTCCGACTACTTTGGCGGACGCCACCTCGTACAACAATTTCTACGAATTCAGTACCGACAAGGCTGAGCCCGCCAAGCGTGCGCATGTGCTGGTGGGGCGGCCTTGGACCGTGCGTGTGGATGGCTTGGTCAACAAGCCCATGGACATTGGGCTCGAAGACTTGCTGCGCCTGTCGCCCATGGAGGAGCGCATCTACCGTCTGCGCTGTGTGGAAGGCTGGTCCATGGTCATTCCCTGGGTGGGCTACAGCTTGTCCAAATTGATCGACAAGGTGCAGCCCCAGGGCAGCGCGAAGTTTCTGGAGTTCACCACGCTGGCTGACCCTGCGATCATGCCGGGTGTACGCTCCCGTGTGCTGGACTGGCCTTATGTCGAAGGCCTGCGCATGGACGAGGCTCGCCACCCGCTGACCCTGCTGGCCATGGGCATGTACGGGCAGGTGCTGCCTGGACAGAATGGAGCGCCTGTCCGCTTGGTGGTGCCCTGGAAGTACGGCTTTAAAAGTGCCAAAAGCCTGGTGCGTATCCGTTTTGTGGAACAGCAGCCGGTCAGCGCCTGGGGACGTGCAGCACCCGGCGAGTATGGTTTCTATTCCAACGTCAATCCTCAAGTGAACCACCCACGCTGGAGTCAGGCCACCGAGCGTCGTATTGGGGAGGGCGGGCTTTTTGCGCCTCGTCGTCAAACGCAGATGTTCAACGGTTATGCCGAACAAGTGGCTCACCTGTATGCGGGCATGGACCTGAAAAAGTTTTTCTGAAATGCGCGCATTTCTGCGATCACGCAGCGCTTGGTGGTTGATCCTGGTCTTGGGATTGCTGCCCCTGACTGGGCTGGTCTGGGGTGTCGTTGCTGACCAGCTTGGGGTCAATCCTGCTGAAACCCTGATTCGTTCTACCGGGGACTGGGCCCTGCGTCTGTTGTGCTTGACCTTGGCTGTGACGCCTTTGCGTGTGATGCTCGGTTGGCCAGAATTGCTGCGGTTTCGGCGGCTGATGGGCTTGCTGACCTTTACCTATGCTTGCCTGCATTTGCTGTGCTATGCAGGGTTTGACATGGGCTTTGTGTGGGCAGACATCGTGCATGACATTCCCAAACGCCCCTTTGTGCTGGTCGGTTCTTTGGCTTTTGTTGTGCTGTGCGCCTTGGCGGCGACCTCATGGAATGGGGCCATCCACCGCATGGGCGCGCGAAACTGGCAGGCGCTGCATCGCAGTATTTACGCCATTGCTGTGCTCGCCATCCTGCACTTCTGGTGGATGCGCGCGAGCAAACACAACTTTGCTGAGGTATGGGTGTACGGCCTGATCCTGGCCGTTTTATTGTTCTGGCGTGTGATCAATCGCATCAAGCGCCAATAAGCTGTTCCAAAGCAAATGTGTCAAACGCCGATTCGCGTTGACGAATCAGGTGTGCCTTGCCACCGTCGACCAGCACCTCGGCTGCGCGACCACGGGTGTTGTAGTTGCTGGCCATGCTCATGCAATAAGCCCCGGCGGACAACACCGCCAGCACATCACCAGCTTGCACCACCAATTGGCGATCACGCCCCAGCCAGTCGCCGCTTTCACACACCGGGCCGACCACGTCATACATGACTGCCTCACCTGCGCGAGGCGAAACCGGCACGATCTGGTGAAAGGCTTCGTACATGGCTGGACGCGGCAGGTCGTTCATGGCCGCATCCACAATGCAGAAATTCTTTTGTTCACCGGGTTTGGTGAACACCACCTCGGTCAGGCACACGCCGGCGTTACCCACCAGCGAGCGGCCAGGCTCGATCATGAGCTGGCGCTGGCCATAACCACGAGCGTCCAATTTGCCCAGCAGCTGAGCCCACAGCGCGTCAGCCGCGGGCGGGGTGTCGCCGTTGTAGTTGATGCCCAGACCGCCACCAAAGTCGATGTGGTGGATGTGGATGCCAGCTGCTTCAATCTCGGCCACCAGGTCCAGGATGCGGTCCATCGCGTCCAGGTAAGGGCTGGTTTCGGTGATTTGCGAGCCAATGTGGCAGTCGATACCCACCACCTTCAGGCCCGGCAGGCTGGCTGCGTGCTGGTAGACCTGCAGGGCGCGTTCGTGCGAGATGCCGAACTTGTTGCCCTTGAGGCCGGTAGAAATATAGGGATGGGTTTTGGCGTCCACATTGGGGTTGACGCGCAGACTCACCGGCGCTTGCAAGCCCAGGGCCGCAGCCACTTCGCTGAGCACGTCCAGCTCGGCTTCGCTTTCCACATTGAAGCAGCCAATGCCGGTTTTGAGGGCTTGCTGCATTTCGGCGCGGGTTTTTCCAACACCTGAAAAAATGATTTTTGCCGGGTCACCACCAGCGGCCAGAACGCGGGTGAGCTCGCCGCCGGACACGATGTCAAAACCGCACCCGGCTTGAGCAAAGACCTGCAACACCGCCAGGCTGGAGTTGGCCTTGGCGGCGTAGCAAATTTGTGCCTTGCGCCCGGCAAAGCCCCGCTGGTAGGCCGCCAGGGCCGAGAGCATGGCGGCCTTGGAGTAAACGAACAAGGGCGTGCCATGCTCGCGGGCCAGATCGACCAGGCAGACGCCTTCGACATGCAGGTGTTGACCTTGGGCGTGGTCGGCGTAGGCGACAAAGGGCGAGCCGGGAAGGGCAGCAGGAGCGTTCATGGTGGTCAGCGTGGGGTGTCAGCCGAATCCGGCTGGGCAGGCGAGTGCCAAGGGTTGAGGGTCTGGGGAAGCGTGGCCCGGTGGGCCGCCTCTGCGCCCGAAGGCAACACCAAGGGCCCTTTTTGGCCACAGCCGGTCAACAAGACCGCAATGGCAGCAAGGGTGGCCGGGATGCATAAAATCTTCAGGACTTTGAACATGCCCTGATTGTAATGACCGACCTTGAATTTCTGGACCAGGCCGAGCGCCTGCTAGCAGGTGTGGAAGCCAGCTGCGACCGCATCAACGACGAGAGCGATGCCGATATTGACAACCAGCGTGTCGGCGGCATGGTCACACTGACCTTTGCCAACCGCAGTCAGATCGTGATCAACCTGCAAAAACCTTTGCACGAGGTGTGGCTGGCTGCGCGTTGCGGCGGCTTTCACTACAAATTTGATGGCCAAAGCTGGCAGGACACCAAGGGCCAGGGCGAGTTCTGGCAAAGCCTGTCGCGCTATGCGAGCGAACAGGCGGGGCAGGGCTTGAGTTTCAGTTCCTGAACAAATCCAGGATCTTGCTGCGCTCGTCAGGCTTGGGCAACTTGGTGTTGGCGTTGTCGCCCAAGCCTAGCGATGTCACGCCCTGGTTGTTGGCATATTCATCAAAGAGCCAGTCACCGTTTTGAAACACCACGCCGCTGGCAGGCTGGATTTCTGCCACGGGCTCGCTTTTGAGTGCCGTGGCCATGAACTGGATCCAGACGGGTAGCGCCAAGCCGCCACCGGTTTCGTGTGAGCCCAGCTTGCGCGGATTGTCGTAGCCGATCCACACCACAGCAGCGAGCCGGGGTTGATAGCCTGCAAACCAGGCGTCCATGGCGTCGTTGGTGGTACCGGTCTTGCCGTAAAGGTCCGGGCGCTGAAGAGTGGCCTGTGCTCGCGCTGCGGTGCCGCTGCGGGCCACTTCCTGCAAAAGACTGCTCATGACAAAGGCGTTGCGGGCTGTGATGGCACGGTTTTCCTCGGTCAACTCCGTGACAGCCGGGGCCTCAAACAAGGTGGCGCCTTTGGCGTCGGTCACTTTGCTGATCAGGTAAGGGTTGATGCGGTAACCCCCATTGGCAAAGGTCGAATAACCCACAGCCACTTGCATGGGGGTGACCGATCCGGCGCCCAAGGCCATCGTCAAGTAGGGGGGGTGCTTGTCTTCGTCAAAACCAAAGCGGGTGATCCATTGCTGCGCGTCGCGAGCCCCTACTGCTTGGAGCACGCGGATGGAGATCATGTTCTTGGACTTGGCCAGACCTTTACGCAGTGTCATGGGGCCATCGAAGGTGCCATCGTAGTTCTTCGGTTCCCAAGGTTGACCACCGGTCACGCCCGCATCAAAGAACAAAGGAGAGTCATTGACCAAGGTCGCGGGAGAGAATCCCTTTTCGAGTGCGGCCGAGTAAATGAAAGGCTTGAAGCTTGACCCGGGCTGGCGCCAGGCTTGTGTGACGTGGTTGAACTTGTTCTTGTTGAAGTCGAAGCCACCCACCAGTGAGCGCAGGGCACCCGTTTGTGGTGTGAGGGCGACAAAAGCACCTTCGACCTCGGGCAGTTGGGTGATTTCCCAGCTCTTGCCGGTGTTCAGAATCCGGATGATCGCGCCAGGCCGCAGCTTGATGTTGGGGGCAGCCTGATCAGACAGGCCGGATTCTGCGGGTTTGAGGCCCGCACCCGTGATGACAATCTGCTCGCTGTTTTGACGCACAACCACGACTTTGTTGCGGTTGGCCTGCAGCACCACGGCTGACATCACATCGCCGTTGTCAGGGTGGTCTTCAAGGGCATCGTCGATGGCGTTTTCGGCTTCCTTGGGGTCTTTGGGCAATTCGATGAATTTTTCGGGGCCACGGTAAATCTGGCGGCGCTCAAAATCCATGATTCCTTTGCGCAAGGCTTCATAGGCCGCTTGCTGGTCCTGCGCCAGGATGGTGGTGTGCACATTGAGTCCGGAGGTGTAGGTCTCTGCGCCATATTGGGCAAACATCATCTGGCGCACCATTTCGGCCACGTACTCGGCGTGGATGCGGTTCTTCTGCACACTGGCTTTGACCGTCATGGGCTCCTGGCGAGCTTGCTCCGCCTGGGCCTGAGTGATGAATCCGTTGTCGAGCATCCGTTCGATGATGTAGAGCTGTCGAACCCGCGCACGCTTGGGATTGACGAAGGGGTTGTAGGCGGAGGGCGCTTTGGGCAGGCCGGCGAGCATGGCTGCCTCGGCCACGGTGATGTCCTTGAGGGATTTGCCAAAATAAGTTTCAGCTGCAGACGCAAAACCGTAGGAGCGGTTGCCCAGATAAATCTGGTTCATGTAGATCTCCAGGATCTGGTCCTTGGAGAGTGCGTTTTCCAGCTTGTAGGTCAGCAGGACTTCAAAGATCTTGCGGGTATAGGTCTTTTCGGAGGAGAGATAAACGTTGCGGGCCACCTGCATGGTGATGGTGGATGCGCCTTGACTCTTGTTGTGGCCGATATTGGCCACGACGGCACGCAGCAGACCTAAATAGTCCACGCCTCCGTGCTGGTAGAAGCGTGCATCCTCGATCGAGAGGACCGCATCCTTCATCACCTTGGGAATCTCGTTGATGGGCGTGAGCTTGCGGCGCTCCTCACCGAATTCGCCCAGCAACTGACCTTCGGCACTGTAGATGCGCAGTGGCAATTTAGGGCGGTAGTCTGCCAGTTCAGTGACGTTGGGCAGCTGCGGATAGGCCACAGCCATGACCACCCCGACCAGCAGCGCGACAACCAGTGCGGCCGCCACACCTAGTCCCAGCAAGGCCAGCAGCAATTTGAGCCACCATGGACGGCCAGTTTGAGGGGTGACGGGGGAAGAGCTCATGAGGGTGGGGCGTGTGGCGCAAGCCACAAGCAGGGGCACAAAAGAAGCCCATTATAAAAAACGCATCCCAAGCTGTCTGCACAGGTTTTCTGGTGCACTAGGGGTTGCCAGGCTTGTGCACCGAATTCTTCAGTGCTAAAAACTGAAACGAATACAAGTGCAAAGCACGAATCAGGGAGCGATAGATGAGACAACTCGCGCGCAAGCTGTGGGGCTTGGCAAGGCCGCGGCCGGCACCTTTGGGATGTGCCTGGCAAGAGGGGGCCATGGTGGGGGTGCGACTTCAGGCGCTGGGCAAGCGCGAGGCTGCGGCTTACGGGGTCAAAACCTTGTCTGTCAGCGCACACGCGTGGGGAGGCGAGCAGCTTGCCCAAGGGCTGGTGACAGGACTGCCCTGGCAGCCGCTGCAGGCCGAGCTGAACGCCGGAAAAGTACAGGTGGCACTTGCTTGCCCTCAAGCCTGGGTGGCCTGTGGGGAGTACGCGGTCGAAGGAACTGGCAAGCTGCAGGCGGTGCTGGCCGACATTCAGGTGCTGGCGGCCCAAGCGGTGGGCGAAGATTACAGCCAGGTCTGCTTTGATGCGCAAGAGGGGGCGGCCGGCGCCTGGCGATGGTGGGCCACGTCAGGTCACTGGGTCAGACAGGTCCAGGTCGATCTGAAATCCTTGGGCTGGCGTTTGGATCGTGTCACGCCGCAGCAATGGGCGCAACAGCACGCCCTGTCGCGTCTGGAGGGAGGTGAGAGCAGCTTGCAGGCGCGTCCCCCGATGGATTGGCAGTTTTCCCGAGAGCCTCAACATGCGCCAGACAAAGTGCTTGAATGGCTGCAAACCTGGGGCGCTACCGCACAAGGTGTGCGCCTTGCAGCATGCGGCATGGCATTGGCGGGGTGACCATGAACCCTGCTATCAATCTGTTGCGCTATCCCGATGGCGAGCGACGCGAGTTGCGTCGATGGGCGTGGACGGCTTTGGGTGCAGGCGCATTGCTGGGCACCTTGGGCATGCAGCTCTTGACTTGGCAGGTCCAGGCGAGGCTGGAGCTTGATGCACTTGAACATCAGCGTGAGCAGGCCAGACGAGTTGCCATCTCCGAGCAGGCCCGTCTGGCCAAAATCCAGCAGGAGCTGCACGAGCGCAGGTTGCGCTGGCAAGAACAGGTCAGCCATTTGCTGGGGCAGCAGGCACAGGCTGTGCCTGTCTGGCAGCTGTTGGCGCAATCGGGGGTGCAGCAGGGCATGTCTTTCGGACGTTTGCAATGGTCGGGGGATCGGTGGACATTGCAAGGCCAGGCGCCGGACATGTCCGCCGTGGTCCGCATGCGCGATGAATTGTTGGTCCGCCAAGGCTTGCGAAGCGAATTGAAAACATGGGCGACTGTGGTGAATGCAGGCAGCGGTGCCTTTCAACTGGAGTGGACATGGCCATCCGCAGGCGCAAAGCCTTGACGCTTTTGTGGGGAACCTTGGCAGGCGTGCTTCTTTCGATGGCGCTGATGGTGACTTTGCACCTGGACAGTTGGGCTCGCTGGTTTGACGGATTGGGCAAGACTTTGAGCCCACAGCCACAGACGCTTGCTGTGGCATTGCCCGGGCAAAAGACACCTCCAGCATCGCAAGCGCTGGCACTGTGGACGCGTCTGCCTGCCCATAGCCAGGTCGATCTGGTCATGTTGGGGCTGACTCAGGCGCTGGAAAGACTGGGTATGCAAGTGCAGTCCATGCAGGTGATGAGCGAGTTGGCCAAGCCCGCCAAAGACAAGGTGCAAACCGATGGACCTCAGGTGATTTTGTCGATCAGGTTGCTGGCCACCTATGCGCA
>NZ_JAYPVP010000040.1:0-9436 GCF_038134685.1 Limnohabitans sp.
TGGAAGAAGGTCTGCGTTTTGCTATCCGCGAAGGCGGCCGCACTGTCGGCGCCGGTGTGGTGGCCAAGATCATCGCTTAAGAGGTCAACGTAGGGGTATAGCTCAATTGGCAGAGCGTCGGTCTCCAAAACCGAAGGTTGTAGGTTCGATTCCTACTGCCCCTGCCACCTGAAAAGGTGGATTTCGAAGCCCGCCAAACCCTGGCGGGCTTACGTGTCTGGAAAGTATCCTGATTTTTATGGCAACGTCTGATGTTCAAACCGTAAGCGCCGCTGGCGACAAGATGCGACTGCTCGCATCCGGTCTGCTGTTGGTGGTTGCGCTTGCGGCTTACTACCTGCTGTCCAAGCAGGGCTTGCTCGCGCAATGGGTGGGTCTGCTGGTGGGGCTGGCTGCTGCCGTTGCTGTCTTCTTCACGTCTGAATCGGGCAAGCAGCTCGTGGCTTTGGGCCGCGATTCTGTGCGCGAAGTCAAAAAAGTGGTTTGGCCTGAGCGCAAGGAAGCCATGCAGATCACTTTTTATGTATTTGGCTTCGTGGTGGTCATGGCGTTGTTTCTTTGGCTGACCGACAAGACGCTCGAGTGGGCGCTGTATGACCTGATTCTCGGGTGGAAAAAATAATGACTGATGAACTTGTCAATGCCCCCAAGGCGGGTGAATCCACCAGCCCCGACCTCAAATGGTATGTGGTCCATGCCTATTCGGGCATGGAAAAAGCTGTGGAGCGCAACATCGTCGAGCGCATTCAGCGCGCCGGTATGCAGTCCAAATTTGGCCGTATTCTTGTTCCGACCGAAGAGGTTATGGAGGTCAAGAATGGCGTCAAGCGTACCACCGAACGCAAGTTCTTCCCCGGCTATGTGCTGGTGGAAATGGTGATGGACGACGAAAGCTGGCACCTGGTCAAGCACACTAACAAAGTCACTGGTTTTGTGGGTGGTGCCAAAAACCGCCCGGTGGCGATCTCTGAAGCCGAAGTGCGCAAGATCGTTGATCAAATGCAAGAGGGCAGCGACAAACCCCGTCATAAGGTGGAGTTTGAAGTGGGTGAATACATCCGCGTCAAGGAAGGCCCGTTTACCGACTTCAATGGCACTGTCGAAGAAGTCAACTACGAACGCAACAAGCTGCGCGTGTCGGTCACGATCTTTGGTCGTGCCACCCCTGTGGAGCTGGAATTCAGTCAGGTCGAAAAGACCTGATGGTTAAAGGGTGCTGAGGGTTCTTTCCGACTCGACGCTCAGCACCGACACCAAAGAGTCGTTAACCCCGGGGAGTCCGTCAGGACGTTTGAACCCGCAAGGAGAAAAGCATGGCGAAGAAAATCGTCGGCTTCATCAAGCTGCAAGTGCCGGCTGGTAAAGCCAACCCGTCGCCGCCAATTGGTCCCGCACTGGGCCAACGCGGTCTGAACATCATGGAATTCTGCAAGGCGTTCAACGCCCAGACCCAAGGCGTCGAGCCCGGTCTGCCGCTGCCCGTGGTCATCACGGCCTTTGCAGACAAGTCCTTCACCTTCATCATCAAGACGCCTCCCGCGACTGTGCTGATCAAGAAGGCCATCAAGCTGGACAAGGGCTCTTCCGTGCCCAACAAGACCAAGGTCGGCAAGATCACCCGCGCTCAGCTGGAAGAAATCGCCAAGACCAAAATGAAAGACATGACCGCTGCCGATCTGGACGCCGCTGTGCGCACGATCGCCGGTTCTGCCCGTTCCATGGGCGTGACTGTGGAGGGTGTGTGATATGTCCAAGCTGACCAAAAAACAAAAAGCCCTGGAAGGCAAAGTCGACAGCACCAAGCTGTACGCCTTGACCGACGCGCTGGCTATCGTCAAAGAGTGCGCTACTGCAAAGTTCGATGAATCCATCGACGTGGCCGTGCAACTCGGTATCGATGCCAAGAAATCCGACCAAGTGGTGCGTGGCGCCGTCGTGCTGCCCAACGGCACCGGCAAAACCGCTCGCGTGGCTGTGTTCGCCCAAGGTGCCAAGGCTGAAGAAGCCAAGGCTGCTGGTGCTGACGTGGTGGGTATGGACGACCTGGCCGCTCAGGTCAAGGCCGGCGACATGCCCTTCGACGTGGTCATCGCCGCTCCCGACGCCATGCGCGTGGTCGGTACACTGGGTCAGATCCTGGGTCCCCGTGGCCTGATGCCTAACCCCAAAGTGGGCACCGTGACGCCTGACGTGGCTACCGCTGTCAAGAACGCCAAGGCTGGCCAGGTCCAGTTCCGCGTGGACAAAGCCGGTATCGTTCACGGCACCATCGGTCGTCGCTCGTTTGACAACGACAAGCTCCAGGGCAACCTGGCTGCGCTGATCGAAGCCCTGAACAAGGCCAAGCCTGCTTCCAGCAAAGGTGTTTACCTGCGCAAAGTGGCTGTGTCTTCGACCATGGGTGTGGGCGTTCGCGTCGACACGCAATCCATCGCGGCCTGATCGCGGTAAAAATTTGGGGCCCTTGCAAAAGGGCTCCGATGTGGTGGGCTGCCACCCGTTGCAAAGCAATTTGTCAACAGGTGGCAGGCCATCCAAGACCGTTGGTGTGCCGCAGGGCGCTTAATCGGTGAACTGCAAAGTTCCGAAGCCAACGCAGATGGCGATCCCGCTGCTGATGGATGCATATCCAAACAACAGTTGGTCGCTGCAAGAAAGGCGTGCTCCAGGGGCAACCCGAAAGCACTTTTAAAGGAGTAGACCTTGAGTCTGAATCGCAGTGAGAAAGAAGCGGTCATTTCCGAAGTGACCAGCCTCGCCGCTAAAGCTCAAACGCTGGTGATGGCGGAATACCGCGGCATCACGGTCGCTGACATGACGAACCTGCGCATCAAAGCTCGCAGCCAGGGCGTGAACCTGAGTGTTCTCAAGAACACCCTGGCCCGCCGTGCTGTGACGGGTAGCAGCTTCGAAGTGGCAGCCGACCAGATGACCGGTCCGCTGATCTATGGCTTCTCTGAAGACGCAGTGGCTGCCGCCAAGGTGGTGGCCGATTTCGCGAAAACCAACGACAAGCTGGTGATTCGCGGCGGCGTCTACGGTGGCAAAGCCCTGGACGTCAACGGCGTCAAGGCCCTGGCAAGTGTTCCTACCAAGGAAGTGTTGCTGGCCCAGCTGTGTGGCTTGCTCATGTCCCCCATCTCCCGTACCGCTGTGGTGCTGGGTGCTCTGGCGGCCAAGAAAGAAGGCGAAACCGCTGCCACCTGATCGGTGTGTAGCTTCGTTTAAACCAATTGTTAGGAAATCAAAATGGCATTCGATAAAGACGCATTTTTGACCGCGCTGGACAGCATGACGGTCCTGGAACTCAACGACCTGGTGAAAGCCATCGAAGAGAAATTTGGCGTGAGCGCTGCTGCTATGGCCGCTCCTGCTGCTGGCGGCGCTGCTGCTGGCGGTGCTGCCGCTGAAGAGAAGACTGACTTCAACCTGGTTCTGGCCGAAGCCGGTGCCAACAAGGTTGGCGTCATCAAGGCCGTGCGCGAAATCACCGGTCTGGGCCTGAAAGAAGCCAAAGACTTGGTCGACGGCGCTCCCAAGGTCGTCAAAGAAGGCATGCCCAAGGCCGACGCCGAAGCAGCCAAGAAAAAGCTGGAAGAAGCTGGCGCCAAGGCCGAACTCAAGTAATTCGGCTTTTGTCCAAGGCTGGAGTGTCCGCAAGGGCCTCCAGCCTTTGGTGCTTTCAAGAACGCACCGAAAAGCAGCCTGCCAAGACCGCTTTTCAGTGTCTTCTGATCCGACTGCAGAAGACCCTTGGTTCGGGTGATGTGCAAGGCATCGCCGTCCGCCAATGCTGGTAGTGGCCAGCCGCCAAGATGGTTCGCATGTGGTGTGCATGCGCAGCCTCAGTCCTGAAAGATCAAGCCCGGAGATCTCATGGCCTACTCTTATACCGAACGCAAGCGTATTCGCAAAAGTTTCGGCAGCCGCGAAAGCGTGCTCGAAGTTCCTTACCTGCTGCAGATGCAAAAAGACGCTTACACGTCTTTCCTGCAAGCCGATGTGCTGTCCTCCAAGCGTGCCCACGAGGGCCTGCAGGCAGCTTTTGAATCTGCTTTCCCCATCGTCTCCCACAACGGTTTTGTGGAGATGAAGTTTGTCGAGTACAACCTCGCCAAACCCGCTTTTGATGTGCGCGAATGCCAGACCCGTGGTCTGACCTTTGCCTCCGCTGTGCGCGCCCGCGTGCAACTGATCATCTACGATCGTGAGTCTTCCACCTCCCAGTCCAAAGTGGTCAAGGAAGTGAAAGAGCAAGAGGTCTACATGGGCGAAGTGCCCCTGATGACCGACAAGGGTTCTTTCATCATCAACGGTACCGAGCGCGTGATCGTGTCCCAGCTGCACCGTTCGCCTGGCGTGTTCTTCGAACACGACAAGGGCAAGACCCACAGCTCGGGCAAACTGCTGTTCTCGGCTCGCATCATTCCTTACCGCGGCTCATGGCTCGACTTCGAATTCGACCCCAAGGACATGCTGTACTTCCGCGTGGACCGTCGCCGCAAGATGCCGGTCACGATCCTGCTCAAGGCCATTGGCCTGACACCGGAATCCATCCTGGCCAACTTCTTCGTCAACGACAACTTCCGCCTGATGGACAGCGGCGCACAAATGGAATTTGTGGCCGAGCGTCTGCGCGGCGAAGTCGCCCGTTTTGACATCACGGACAAGGCCGGCAAGGTCGTGGTCGCCAAGGACAAGCGCATCACCGCGCGCCACACCCGCGAGCTCGAGCAGTCCGGCACCACCCACATCAGCGTGCCCGAAGACTTCCTGATCGGCCGCGTGGTCGCCAAGAACATCGTTGATGGTGACACTGGCGAGATCATTGCCAAGGCGAACGAAGAGCTGACCGAAGCGCTGCTGAAAAAGCTGCGTTCTGCTGGTGTGCTCGACCTGCAGTGCATCTATACCAACGAGCTCGACCAGGGCGCCTACATCAGCCAGACCCTGCGCACCGACGAAACCGTGGACGAGTTCGCAGCACGTGTGGCCATCTACCGCATGATGCGCCCTGGCGAGCCGCCGACCGAAGACGCTGTGCAGGCCCTGTTCCAGCGCCTGTTCTACAACGACGACACCTACGATCTGTCACGCGTGGGTCGCATGAAGTTCAACGCCCGCGTGGGTCGAGACGAATCCACCGGTCCCATGGTGCTGAGCAACGAAGACATCCTGGCTGTGGTCAAGATTCTGGTGGATCTGCGCAATGGCCGTGGCGAAGTCGACGACATCGACCACCTGGGCAACCGCCGCGTGCGTTGCGTCGGCGAACTGGCCGAGAACCAGTACCGCACCGGTCTGGCACGTATCGAAAAAGCCGTGAAAGAGCGTCTGGGTCAGGCCGAGCAAGAGCCGCTGATGCCCCACGACCTGATCAACTCCAAGCCGATCTCTGCGGCCCTCAAGGAGTTCTTCGGTGCGTCCCAGTTGTCGCAATTCATGGACCAGACCAACCCGCTGGCCGAAATCACACACAAGCGTCGCGTCTCGGCCCTGGGCCCGGGCGGTCTGACCCGCGAACGTGCCGGCTTCGAGGTGCGCGACGTGCACGTGACCCACTACGGCCGCGTCTGCCCGATCGAAACGCCTGAAGGTCCGAACATCGGCCTGATCAACTCGCTGGCCCTGTACGCCCGCCTCAACGAGTACGGTTTCATCGAAACCCCGTACCGTCGCGTGGTCGATGGCAAGGTCACGATGGACATCGACTACCTGTCGGCCATCGAAGAAGGCAAATACGTCATCGCCCAGGCCAACGCCACTTTGGACAAAGACGGCAAGCTGACCGGCGAACTGGTGTCTGCCCGTGAAAAAGGCGAATCCATCTTGTGTGGCGCCGAGCGCATCCAGTACATGGACGTGTCGCCAGCCCAGATCGTGTCTGTGGCCGCTTCGCTGGTTCCGTTCCTGGAGCACGACGACGCCAACCGCGCATTGATGGGCGCAAACATGTCGCGCCAGGCCGTGCCTGTGCTGCGTCCTGAAAAGCCCATGGTCGGTACCGGTATCGAGCGCGTGGCCGCTGTGGACTCGGGCACCGTGGTGACTGCTACCCGTGGTGGCGTGGTCGACTATGTGGACGCGACCCGTATCGTGATCCGTGTGAACGACGCTGAAGCCGTGGCCGGTGAAGTCGGTGTGGACATCTACAACCTGATCAAGTACCAGCGTTCCAACCAGAACACCAACATCCACCAGCGTCCCATCGTCAAGCGTGGTGACAAGCTGGCCAAGGGTGACGTGATCGCCGACGGCGCATCGACCGACCTGGGCGAAATCGCCATCGGCCAGAACATGCTGATCGCCTTCATGCCCTGGAACGGCTACAACTTCGAAGACTCGATTTTGATCAGCGAACGCGTGGTGGCCGACGACCGCTACACCTCGATCCACATCGAGGAACTGGTGGTCATGGCCCGCGACACCAAGCTGGGCGCCGAAGAAATCACCCGCGACATTCCGAACCTGTCCGAGCAGCAACTGGGCCGCCTGGACGAGTCCGGCATCATCTACGTGGGCGCTGAAGTGCAACCCGGCGATGTGCTGGTGGGCAAGGTCACACCCAAGGGCGAGACCACCCTCACGCCTGAAGAGAAGCTGCTGCGCGCCATCTTCGGCGAGAAGGCTTCCGATGTGAAAGACACCTCGCTGCGCGTGGACCAGGGTTCCCAGGGCACCGTGATCGATGTGCAGGTCTTCACCCGCGAAGGCATCGTGCGCGACAAGCGTGCCCAGCAGATCATTGACGATGAACTCAAGCGCTACCGTCTGGACCTGAACGACCAGCTGCGCATTGTGGAAGCCGATGCTTTTGACCGTATCGAAAAACTGCTGGTGGGCCGTGTGGCCAACGGCGGTCCGCAGAAGCTGGCCAAAGGCACCAAGCTGGACAAGGCCTACCTGGAGTCTGTGGAGAAGTTCCACTGGTTCGACATCCGTCCTGCCGAAGACGAAGTGGCCAGCCAGCTGGAATCCATCAAGAACTCGCTGGAGCAGACCCGTCACAGCTTCGACTTGTCGTTCGAAGAAAAACGCAAGAAGCTCACCCAAGGCGACGAGCTGCCTGCTGGCGTGCTCAAGATGGTCAAGGTTTACCTGGCCGTCAAGCGTCGCCTGCAGCCTGGCGACAAGATGGCCGGCCGTCACGGTAACAAGGGTGTGGTCTCCAAGATCGTTCCAGTCGAAGACATGCCTTACATGGCCGACGGTACGCCTTGCGACATCGTGCTCAACCCGCTGGGCGTGCCCTCGCGTATGAACGTGGGTCAGGTGCTGGAAGTTCACCTGGGCTGGGCCGGCAAGGGCATTGGTCACCGCATTGGCAACATGCTGCAAGCTGAAGGCAAGCGCATGGAAAAAGCCGCCGAGCTGCGCAAACTGTTTGACCAGCTGTACAACGGCATGGGCCGCAAGGAAGAGCTGTCGCAGCTGTCAGACGACGACATCCTGGCCATGGCCGAGAACCTCAAAGAGGGCTTCCCCTTTGCCTCGCCCGTGTTCGATGGCGCTTCTGAAGATGAAATCCGCGCCATGCTCAAGCTGGCTTATCCGGACGAGATCGCTGCCGCCAAGGGCCTGACGGCCACCCGCACGCAAGCGCACCTGTACGACGGTCGCACTGGCGACGCCTTCGAGCGCCCGACCACCATTGGTTACATGCACTACCTCAAGCTGCACCACCTGGTGGACGACAAGATGCACGCCCGTTCCACCGGCCCGTACTCGCTGGTCACGCAACAACCGCTGGGCGGCAAGGCCCAGTTCGGTGGCCAGCGTTTCGGCGAGATGGAAGTGTGGGCACTGGAAGCCTACGGCGCGTCCTACACGCTGCAGGAAATGCTCACCGTCAAGTCCGACGACGTGCAAGGCCGTACCAAGGTGTACGAAAGCATCGTCAAGGGCGAACACTCCATCGAGGCAGGCATGCCCGAGTCGTTCAACGTGCTGGTCAAGGAAATCCGCTCCTTGGGCCTGGACATTGAACTCGAGCGCTCTTAATTCACAGGCAAAGGATTCAAACCATGAAATCACTACTCGACCTGTTCAAGCAGTTCACGCCCGATGAGCATTTCGATGCCATCAAAATCGGCCTGGCCTCGCCCGAAAAGATCCGTTCGTGGTCTTTCGGCGAAGTCAAAAAGCCCGAGACCATCAACTACCGTACCTTCAAGCCCGAGCGCGATGGTCTGTTCTGCGCCAAGATCTTTGGCCCGATCAAGGACTACGAATGCCTGTGCGGCAAGTACAAGCGCCTCAAGCACCGCGGTGTGATCTGCGAGAAGTGCGGCGTTGAAGTCACGCAGACCAAAGTGCGTCGCGAGCGCATGGGTCACATCGACCTGGCCGCGCCCTGCGCTCACATCTGGTTCCTCAAGTCCCTGCCTTCGCGTCTGGGCCTGGTGCTGGACATGACGTTGCGCGACATCGAACGCGTGCTGTACTTTGAAGCCTATGTCGTGACCGACCCCGGCATGACCCCGCTCAAGAAGTTCGGCATCATGAGCGAAGACGATTACGACGCCAAAGTGGTCGAATACGGCGACGAATTCGTGGCCAAGATGGGCGCCGAAGGCATCAAGGAACTGCTGCAAGGCCTGGACCTGGATGTCGAAATCGAGCGCCTGCGTGGCGACCTGACCGGCTCCGAGCTCAAGGTCAAGAAAAACGCCAAGCGCCTCAAAGTCCTGGAAGCGTTCAAAAAGTCCGGCATCAAGCCCGAGTGGATGGTGCTGGAAGTGCTGCCCGTTCTGCCGCCGGACCTGCGTCCGCTGGTGCCGCTGGACGGTGGCCGTTTCGCCACTTCTGACCTGAACGATCTGTACCGCCGCGTCATCAACCGTAACAGTCGTCTGCGTCGCCTGCTCGAACTCAAGGCGCCCGAGATCATCGCGCGCAACGAAAAGCGCATGCTGCAAGAAGCCGTGGACAGTCTGCTGGACAACGGCCGCCGCGGCAAGGCCATGACGGGCGCCAACAAGCGCGCGCTCAAGTCCCTGGCCGACATGATCAAGGGCAAGAGCGGGCGCTTCCGCCAGAACTTGCTGGGCAAGCGCGTGGACTACTCCGGTCGTTCCGTGATTACCGTGGGCCCAACCCTCAAGCTGCACCAGTGCGGTTTGCCCAAGCTGATGGCGCTGGAACTGTTCAAGCCCTTCATCTTTGCCCGCCTCGAAGCCATGGGCATCGCCACCACCATCAAGGCGGCCAAGAAAGAAGTCGAATCCGGCACCCCGGTGGTGTGGGATATTCTGGAAGAGGTCATCAAAGAGCACCCGGTGCTCCTGAACCGTGCGCCTACGCTGCACCGTCTGGGCATCCAGGCCTTTGAACCTATCCTGATCGAAGGCAAGGCCATCCAGCTGCACCCGCTGGTTTGCGCGGCGTTCAACGCCGACTTCGACGGTGACCAGATGGCCGTTCACGTGCCGCTGTC
>NZ_JAYPVP010000041.1:0-7888 GCF_038134685.1 Limnohabitans sp.
CCGTGGCAGCAGCCACCTCTTACAACATTCAAATCGGGGTAGGTGGCGCAGGTGGAAACAATCCAACCGGGGTGGTGGAATGCGGCGGTGGGATAGGACATGGGCAAAACGGCACAGACACCAGCTTTGGCGCAATTTCTGCCCCCGGCGGCGGAGGTGGGGGGTGCGCCGCCCCGCCTCCTTCAACTTACCCAAACGGGAATCATGGTGGCTCGGGCGGCGGCGGCGGAGCACCCACAAACTTCGTCACAGCCTCGGATGTAACTGGCACGGGTGGCAGTGGCGTGGGAGGCGACGGAGACCAATTTAATGGCGCTACTGGCGCTGCGAACACCGGTTCAGGAGGCGGAGGTGGAGGCTCCAGCGCAGGAGCAACCGGTGGCTCCGGAGCAGACGGTCTAGTCTTGCTTCGATATTAGCGAAAGTTTCTTTCTCACCCAAACTATCACCAAAGGAAGACAACACCGAAGCTTATCCGCGAGCCCGCCCTTCATAGTTAAGTAGGTCTGGAAATACTCTCCCCGCGACTCCAATCAACTCATACTCCAAGTTGGCTAGAGAAGTTTGGCCAAGCTCTTCAGACACGCCAAGGTTTTCAGGCTTCCACGCCTTCGCCCAAAAATATACTGGTTTTCGCAGCACAGGTTGATACGATGGAAATTCAACGAACAGCGCTTGAGCCCAGGCCAAATACTTTTTCGTGATTTTTCTCGGGTCATGACCGGGTACAGCACAGGCACTTAAATCGCCGATGTGATAGGCATACCCGTCACCCCACCGAGCAAATTTTGAGGTGTCCGTCTGGACACCTTTGAGGTTGGCGCTTAACACCCCAGATGTCTTGCCCGCCACCTCTGCCTTGCCAATGTATAGCGGCGCAAAGGTTTCGTCCTCAACGGTTCCAGCCATATATATGAGACCATCAAACTGGCGAGTGCCCTTTTCCCAATCGTCAACGAGTGTGCTGGCTGCCAGTCGAATCAAGGCCTCCATGGCCCCGCTGCGACAAAGCACGCGCCTAATGTTCGCCTTCCCAATTTCTCTGGTACGAACGACTTGCTCGTCCGACGAGTCGAATAACGGTACCGAGTCAATTCGCACGCCATGCCGAGCGCAGAAGCTATCCCAGAGTCTTATTGCACCAGTCTTCATGGAAAACCACTCCCGCCGGCGCTGGCTGACTCTGGTGGCCGAAGCTCAGTCAAATTCGGGCGAACCGACTCCGACAAGCGAGCCTTGATATACCGCTCCGTCGTGGTGATGCTGGTATGGCCGAGCAAATGTTGTATCTCCTCCAACGGAACGCCTCGACGGTACATGTCGGTGGCCGCCTTGCCCTTTAAGTCGTAAGGCCCGAAGTCCTTCAAACCAGCCTTCTCAACGAGCCGCCTGAACATCGCCCCGATGCCCTGCGGTGTGTATGGCTTGCCTGCTCGGCCGTGAACAAATGTCTGGGGCACCACCCTCCTAGACAAATGTGCATCGACCAGCTTGGCTATGTCGCCCACGACTTGAACGTTTACCTCCTTCCCTGTCTTGCCCTGCCGAAATTTCAAGACCCTAACGGACTGGCCTGAATCGTAAATGCGGTCAATATTGGCTGGGCCGGCTTTCAGGATGTCCTCCAAGCGCTGCGCGGTGCGATAGATGAGCGTCATCAGGTTTCGCAGGGGCTCGGAAGCCAGCTCAAAGACCTTGTGATACTCGGCATCGTCGATATACCGGGCGCGTTTCGCTTCACTGTTGCGCTTTACCCCGATGCAAGGGTTTTGGTCGACCCAGCCCCGCTCCATGGCTTTGGTGTACACATGGGACAGGAGTGCCTTCTCGCGGTTGGCCCTAATTGGCGCTGCCTTGGCTCTCTCATCCCGATAAGTTGCGACATGGTGCGGGCGAAGCTCCCCAAATGGAATGTGCCCCAGAGCCTTTTTGAGGCGCTCAGCCTCAATCTGATTGTCGCGGTAGGTTCGTGGCGCTTTCCTAGGGGCAATCTCCCCCAGGTACCAATCCAACAGGGCTGACAATGACCCGCGCTCATAGGCTGGGTCTTCCATCTCAGCCCACAGGCGCTTGGCAGCGTTCAGGTCTTTTCCAAGGTTGATGGGCTTGCCGCCCCTAGGCGTGTACCAGTAGCTCGCACGGCGCTTGTAAAGCCGTGGTGGCAAATCAAAGCCAGACTTTCGCCTCCTGCCCATATCAGCCCTTAAACGCCTCCATATTGACCTCCCAGGGCCCCTCTGCGGGTGCCGTTGATTCAGTCCGCGTCATGCGATTGAAAAAATATGCTCTCGCCACCTTCGGTCTCCCAGCCGCATCTTCCTCAAAGACCCAACCGTTGGCCTGCAACCAACGTTTTTGGGCCGCAGGCTGCTCACGCCCGGTTAGGTCTTTCAGCTCGGCTCGGGTCAGGAACAGTCGCCCCGTTATACCGTCACCAGCGCAAGAAATCCAGCGGCTTTCCCCCTGGGTCATGCATCAGCCCTTCCCTGCCAGGACACCGCGAAGGCATCGTTTGACTGGGTAGACGGCTCAAGTTGGACAGCCTGTAGCCTGGGGTGGACAAACGGTGCAGCCGAGCTGGCGATTTGCGCCGCACCCTTATCGTCACCCGCCTCATACAACCGCCTCATCACAGCCAGCATGACCTCAAGCGGCGACAACCCGGTTCGTATCGCCTCATCAGCAATCTGACGCGTCCTAGCGTTACACGAACCCCTGGGCCTTCCAGCATTTGGCCTCGCCCCTCCACGCGTTGATTGAGTTTGATTCATTTCAGCCATCCCTATGTGGCAAATAATTTAAATGGTGTTCACTTGGTGAATCTGGGTTGGCCCAGCCTGCACGGCAAATACCATCGTTTTGTGAACCTATTTCAGAATCGGTCAGATGACACAGCATCAGCGTTTGAAACTGCTTGCTTCATTTTCTGAATAGGGGGCAGTGGGTCGAACATCGTGTAACGCCCCTTTTGGAAACCTTCAAAATGTCCTGGGTCAAACTTGTCGCTTGGGCGAAGCGCCTGCCAAGTGATTGCCCAAAGGTTCGCGTCGTTGGGGAACTTGCCTTGGGCAGTCTGGTAAATCAAGCCCGCCTCCTCGAGCGCGGTCAAGGCCTTACGAACGGTTGCACTGCTCCTCCACCTCCTGGGACCAAGAACACGCATCGAACTCAGGAGATGCCCGTTATTTACCCCGTTGAATTGAACGGCAATATCAATGAGCAGCGACTGCGCGGCAAAGCTCAATCGGAGGTATGCCTGAGAGTTCAAGACCGAATGCGGTAGCGCTAGAAATGGGCCAGCGATAGGCGCTGCGGACGGCGACTTTTTGCGGCGACGTGTTCTTGGTTCCATAAACCCTCCTTAAAAAAACAAGACCCCTTCACGCTGCCGCATCGACTCTCAAGCCAACACATCACACGAAAATTTAGCGGTCACTCAACACCAAAAGATTAGGCCGAAAAAGTGACGCTGGCAACGCGGGGGATGTAGTGTTTCCGGGTAAATAGCCCGCGATATATCAGGATGAACTTGATGCCCACAAGTCGTTAACAGGTCGATTAACCGGTTACTCAAACAGGCGCCGTTGTTACAGCGCTTGCTCAATCAAGCGGCTGCGCTTACTATCGGCTCAGCAACTGCGACTAACCAAAAACAACAAAGCCCGCCTAGTGCGGGCCTCTCTTTATCTTGAAAATTTCAGGGCGAGTTTTCCCCTCAATTGGTCAAGATAGTTATTATTCTTATGCCGTGATTTTCGGCGACCCCACCAATGCTTGCAACGCGGGGGATGTAGTAGAACCGGGTAAACCAATGGTAAAAATCAAAGCACTTATTTATCTTCTTCTCGCCTGTGGCGTGGGTTATGCCCGCGCGCCTGGCACGGTAACCGTGCATATCAACGCAGGCAGTCCAAATGCCATCAGCTATCCTTTGCAGGCAGAGGCTGAGAGAGAGATTCCAATCGATAGCCACGGCTGGAGCCACAGCAACGCAAGGCGTATCGGCTCTTACTCGCTGGTAAAGTGCTTTCACAAATCCGGCGCGACAGCCGTTACAAACTGCGTAACGGGCTATGCCAAGGGGCGTTTCACTCAGTACACCGGCCGCTTGTTTTTAGCCAGCAGCAGTTCCGTGCAACAGACAAAGGTTTTTTTGGAGTGCAGTCCCGGTGACTAAATCTATGGCTCTCTTTCACCCAATGGTAAAAATCAAGTTACTTATTTACCTTTTGCTGGCGTGCGGAGTGGCTAACGCCGGGGTGACGCTTAGCCTCGAGGGCAAGCCCCCCATGGTTCAAGTGAAGTCGGCTCCCACGGTCGCTCCTACCCCCCAGAAATCGACCGTCCTCTTTGGCTTTGACCAGGCCGTCCTAACCCAGCAGGCTCAAGTGCTCCTCGACCAATAACTGGGCACCCTTCAAACCACCGAGTTGATGGTGGTGGTCGCGGTGGGCCACACCGATTCGGTCGGCGGCGAGAAATATAACCTGAGCCTGTCCACGAGGCGCGCTGCCGCGGTGCGTGACTACCTGTTGAGCCGCGGGGTATCGATGCAGCGTATCTACATCGAGGGCCGGGGCGAGTCCGACCCGCTCGTTAACAACACCACCGAACTAGGACGAGCCAAAAACCGCCGGGTGGAAATCGAGCTGATCCCCGCGGGTCAACGGATGAGCAACTTATCAATCTCTTCTACATTTCAATGAGTTAGGGTCAAAGCCCACCCCGAAAAGGTGGAAAGCCGGTACCAAAGATCACACCGGCATCGGCAAGATCGGCGTCGGCCACGAGCCCTGAGGCAACCAGTTCTTGAGCGCGAGCGACCAGTGGCGCAACCAACTCGAGCGCCAAGGCCTGGGCGGTATCCGACACTGGCCGCTGGTGCACCCGCGGTAGGCTACCGGGGCCCGTGGCCTTGCCATCCTTCCAGGTGTAAAAGCCTTGGCTGGTCTTCTTGCCTAGGTGTCCCGCTTCGACGCGTGATTGCAAGCAGCATGGAACCACGGAAACCAATGCCGTATCGGCGCCGTCGTTACTGGTGTTGATACCAGCCTGGCTGGCGCGGCCATTGGATGCCCCTGTGGGCTGCGCCGCAGCCAGCGAACGGCCCGCGGCCAAGGCAACGTCAAGTCCTACCGTATCGGCAAGCGTCAGCGGTCCCATGGGCATGCCAAAGTCAATCAAGGCCTGGTCGATCTCATGGGGGGACATACCCGCATCAACCTTACGCATCGCGGCGAGCATGTAGGGCGCAAGTACCGCATTCACCAGAAAACCAGGCGCGCTCTTCACTGGTAGGGGCAGCTTGTCAATGCGTCGAACAAATTGCAATGCCCTGTGCATCACGCCGGGGTCAATGCCTTCAGCCTGAACCACCTCCACCAGAGGCATCAATGCCACTGGGTTAAAAAAATGTATGCCCACCAGTCGCTGTGGCCTTTGCATCACCAAGCGTAAGTCCTCTATGCGCAGGCTAGAGGTGTTGCTGGCAATGATGGCATCGGGTCGGGCAATTTTTTCAATATCACGCAAAAGGGAATGCTTGGCCGACAAGTCTTCAACGATGGCTTCAAGAATAAGATCGGCGTGTGAAACACCTTTGCCATCAGGGTCGGGAATCAGCCGGTCTTGCGCCGCGCGTCGGGCGTATGGGTCTCGCAGACGTTTGGCAAACAAGTTACCAGCTCGGGCAAGCGCAGGCTGGAGGCGATCGATTCCTTGATCTTGCAACGTGACTCTTAATCCGCGCAGTGCACACCAAGCTGCGATGTCGCCACCCATGGTGCCCGCGCCCACCACGTGAATGTGGTTAAGCGGTGCAGCGCCCTCAGCCGCTGTCTTGCCAAAGCCTTTTAAGCGCTCTTGCAAAAAGAATACCCGCACCAAGTTACTCGCCGTCGGCGACCGAACAATTCCATCAAGAATCTCCTCCACCTGCAAAGCATCACCATCGGTCTTTTGCCAAAGATCAATGAGTGCATAAGGCGCCGGATATTGGTCCCGCCGCACTTGACGCGCGAGCTGCTTGCGGGCTGTATGGGCGACAAACGGACGCATCAAACCCCAATTCATCACGGCCTTCATACCCGAGGCGCGGGCAGCGGGCCGACCCGACAATATCAGTCCTCGGGCCGAGTTATGCATGACCCGGGGGGGCGCTGCCAAATCAACGATCCCGATTTGTTTCGCACCCCGCGCGTCCAAACTTTTGCCGGTTAGCATCATGTTTAAAGCAGCCTGCGGTCCAATCAGCCTAGGTAGCCGTCGCATCCCACCCCAGGCCGGCACAATACCCAGCAGCACCTCGGGCAGCCCCAGGCGGGTACCCGGCGTGTCAACGGCAATGCGATAACGACAGGCCAGAGACAGCTCCAATCCGCCTCCTAGGCAAACCCCCTCAATTAACGCAAGTGTCGGGTAGCGCACAGCCGCTAGCCGATTAAACAAAGTCCATCCCCGTCGCACCAGCGCAATCGCCTCATCGCGCGTGGTGAGGCTTTTAAACTCCTCAATATCTGCGCCAGCGACAAAGCCTGAGTCTTTGCCGGACGCGATGATGAGACCGACGGCGTGCACCTGATCGAGATAATCGAGAATCTCTTGTAGCTCGTCCAATACTGCCGCTGACAGGGTATTGAGTCCAGAACTTTCAGTCTGCAGGCTGGCCCAAAAAAGCTTGGGGTTGTGATTGTCAAGCAATAAAACCCAATTTTTCAGTGGCAAGACTGAAGCAGCTTGCCTTTCAGAGCCACCTGCCGACGAGTATGGAGTTCCGTCCGTTGGCGATGTCGTGGGCGCACGGTTCATGACACCGTCTCCACTAGCGCGGCACCGCCGAGACCACCGCCAATACAAATGGCGGCCATACCCCGCATGCTCTTTTGCGATTTTTGTGTGTCGTCTGCCGCGTTGGTTTGATTAACCAAATTCGCACCCCCTTTGCGCTGTAGGCTGCGTGCAAGATGCAGCACAATACGCGCCCCCGAGGCGCCCACTGGATGACCCAAGGCAATCGCCCCGCCATGCACATTGAGTCGCGTGTCACCGATGGCCCCCATCGGCGCGACTCCAAGCTGCTCATGGCAATAGGTGAAATCTTGCCAAGCCTTTAGACACCCAAGAACCTGAGCAGCAAACGCCTCATTTATCTCCCACTGGTCAAGATCGTTGAGCCCGAGGCCGTGGCGCTGCAAAAGCGGCGTGGCGGCATGAACCGGCCCAAGGCCCATTTCAGCCGGATCCAGACCAGCCCAGTGCAGATCAACAAGGCGCGCAATGGGCGCGAGTCCGAACTTTTTTATCGCCGCCTCAGAGGCCAACAGCACCCACGCCGCGCCATCGGTGACTTGTGAGCTGTTACCGGCCGTGATGTTGCCGTAGGGCTTGTCAAACACCGGCCGTAATTGAGCCAGTGCCGCTTCGGTGCAATCGCTGCGCACGCCATCGTCTTCTTTATAAACGGTGCCGCGGTCATCGACGACGGGTATGATTTCGTCAGAAAAAACGCCCGTCTCACGCGCCCGGATCACACGCTGGTGGCTGCGCATTGCATACGCATCCATCTCATGCCGCGTAATACCAAAACGATACGCTAAGTTTTCAGCGGTCTGCCCCATTGAGAGCCCAACCACAGGGTCGGTGAGACCCTTAAGAATCGCGATGACTGGCTGCAAGGCCGCACGCGCAGGCAGCTTAACCAGGTGTCCGAGCTTGGCGACTGTCGTTTTTTTTCCTGCCATGGCAGCGAACCAGCGCAGCATGGTGTCGTTATAAATCAAAGGGGTACGTGATAAGGCATCGACACCACCGGCGAGCACCAAATCGGATCGACCGGTCTGAATATTCGCCATGGCCGAGTCGATGGCCTGCAACCCCGAGGCGCAATTGC
>NZ_JAYPVP010000042.1:0-6715 GCF_038134685.1 Limnohabitans sp.
CCCAACCCGCGATGATCACGCCATAGACCTCGATGGAGGTGATGGCCATCACCAGCAGCAAGCCAGCGTTGAGGTTGGTCAGCGCCACTTCGGGACCGAAGGGAATAGCCACCCAGGCGGCCAGGGCCGGCATGATGGCCATGACCGGACCCAGACGGAACAATCCTTGGTTAGCGGCGGTGGGGTTGATCAGCTCCTTGGTCAAGAGCTTGAGCGCGTCAGCGATCGGCTGCAACAGACCAAAGGGGCCCACACGGTTAGGCCCCATGCGCACTTGCATGAAACCCAGCAGCTTGCGCTCCCACAGCGTCAGGTAAGCCACAGCGCCCATCAGCGGAGCCAGCACGGCCACGATCTTGAGCAAGATCCAGATGACTGGCCACGCCATCGTGGTCCACCAGGCATCGGCCAGCAGGTTCAGGCCGGCGTTGTACAGCGCGTCGATCATGCGACCTCCTTGCGGGCGTCTGCGGTTTGCTGCAGCGATGCAGCGCGGCGCACGATGCCGTCGAGTTGGTAAATGGCAGCCACCACCGGCTCGCTGACCGAACCACCCAGACGCACATCGGCGCGAATGGCGTTGGACAACTGCAAAGGCTGAGCGGTGGCTTTGGCCAGTACCTCTTGCGAGGTTTCGAAATTGAAGCCCGGCACGTCGAGCAAGTTACCCAGCACGCGCAGCACTTTCCAGGCCGGACGGGTCTCGCCACGGGGCTTGACCACGGCGTGGAAGCTTTGCAGGCGACCTTCGGCGTTGACAAAGCTGCCCGAGGTTTCAGTGAAGGGGGCAATGGGCAGCAACACATCGCTGAACGCCATGTTGGCTTTGAACGGGCTGAGGGTGACCACCATCTCGGCCTTGTCCAGAGCAGCCACGGCAGCAGCGCCTGCAGCCGTGTCGAACTCGGGTTCGGTGTTCAGCAGGATCGCGGCCTTGAGGCTGCCGTCCAGCATTTGGGCAGTGTTCTTGCCGCCAGACTGCGGCTGGGCTTTGGCCCACTGCACGCCCACGGTGTTGGCGGCTTCGGTCAGGTAACCCACGCTGGCACCGGTCTGCTCACCGATCCAGTTGGCCAGGGCCAGCAGGCTCGATGCATTGGCGTGGTGCGCGGCACCGTTGCCCAGCAACACGGCTTTTCGTTCGCCGCTCAGCAGCGAGTTGGCAATGGCTTTGCCCTGCTCCGATGCCTCGCCAGCGACAGGCGCTGTCACGCCTTTGGCAACAGCGATGGCGGCAGCCACATCGGCCAGTGCCAGCGCCCAGTCGGAAGCCTCGCTCACCACAGCCGTGCTCAGCGGCATGGCCCAGGCGTCTGCCTTGGCCAATTGCTTGGCAGAGGCAATCGCATTGACTTGTGCGCCCTGGCGTGCAGCTTGGCGAATGCGCTGCGCGAACAGCGGGTGGTCTTTGCGCAGGTTGGAGCCCACGACCAACACGCGCTGCAGCGTGGACAGCGACGCAATGCTGGTCCCCAGCCATTGCACGCCCTCTCCTGCCACGAACTCGGCGCGACGCAGACGGGCATCGATGTTGTCCGAGCCCAGGGCGCGCAGCAGGTTACCGGCCAGGTAGGCCTCTTCCACCGTGCTGCTCGGGTTGACCAGCGCACCGATGCTGGAAGCACCGTGGTCACGCTGAATGTTCTTGAGGCCATTGGCCACGTACTCAAGCGCGGTCTGCCAATCGACTTCTTTCCACTGGCCGCCCTGCTTGATCATGGGGGCGGTCAAACGCTCTTCACTGTTGAGGGCTTCGTAAGAGAAGCGATCGCGGTCAGCAATCCAGCACTCGTTGACCTCTTCGTTTTCGAGAGGCACCACACGCATGACCTGGTTGTTCTTGACCTGCACGATCAGGTTGGCACCCGACGAATCGTGGGCGGCCACCGATTTGCGGCGCGACAGTTCCCAGGTACGGGCGCTGTAGCGGAAAGGCTTGCTGGTGAGCGCACCGACCGGGCAGATGTCGATCATGTTGCCCGACAGCTCGGAGTCCACGGTCGAGCCTAGGAAGGTCTCGATCTCGGAGTGCTCGCCGCGGTTGGACATGCCCAGCTCCATCTGGCCGGCGATTTCCTGACCGAAGCGCACGCAGCGCGTGCACTGGATGCAGCGGCTCATCTCTTCCATCGAGATCAGCGGGCCGACCTCTTTGTGGAAGACGACGCGCTTTTCTTCTTCGTAGCGCGACTTTGTGCCGCCATAGCCCACGGCCAAGTCTTGCAGCTGGCACTCGCCGCCCTGGTCACAGATGGGGCAGTCCAGCGGGTGGTTGATCAGCAGGAATTCCATCACCGACTTCTGGGCCGAAACGGCCTTGTCGGAACGGGTGCGCACGATCATGCCTTGCGTCACGGGTGTGGCGCAGGCGGGCATGGGTTTGGGGGCCTTTTCCACGTCCACCAGGCACATGCGGCAGTTGGCGGCGATGGAGAGCTTCTTGTGGTAGCAGAAATGCGGAATGTAGTGACCGGCTTTTTCAGCAGCATGCATGACCATGCTGCCTTCAGACACTTCCACTTTCTTGCCGTCGAGTTCGATTTCAACCATGTCGGTTCAACCTCAAGCGTAAGCACCGACCACACAGGTCTTGTGCGCGATGTGGTATTCAAATTCGTGGCGGTAGTGCTTGAGCATGCCGCGCACCGGCATGGCCGCTGCGTCACCCAGTGCACAAATCGTGCGGCCCATGATGTTGCCGGCCACGCTGTCGAGCAGGTCCAGGTCACTCATGCGGCCTTCGCCGTTTTCAATGCGGTCTACCACGCGAGACAGCCAGCCTGTGCCTTCGCGACACGGCGTGCACTGACCACAGGACTCGTGGGCGTAGAAGTACGACAGGCGCTGCAGGCTCTTGACCATGCAACGGGTGTCGTCCATCACGATCACGGCGCCCGAACCCAACATGGAGCCGCCTTCCTTGGCGATGCTGTCGTAGTCCATGGTCAGGTTCATCATGATCTCGGCCGGAATCACAGGCGAAGACGAACCGCCAGGAATCACCGCCTTGAGCTGGCGACCGGCGCGCACGCCACCAGCCAGCTCGAGCAACTTGGCAAAGGGAGTGCCCATCGGGATTTCGTAGTTGCCCGGACGCTCCACATCACCACTGATCGAAAAAATCTTGGTGCCACCGTTGTTGGGCTTACCCGCTTCAAGGTAGGCCTGGCCACCGTTGCGAATGATCCAGGGCACCGCAGCAAAGGTCTCGGTGTTGTTGATGGTGGTGGGCTTGCCGTACAAACCAAAGCTGGCTGGGAACGGTGGCTTGAAGCGCGGCTGGCCTTTTTTGCCTTCCAGCGATTCGAGCAGCGCAGTTTCTTCGCCGCAGATGTAGGCGCCGAAACCGTGCGAGGCGTTGAGCTGGAAGTTAAAGCCGCTGCCCATGATGTTGTCACCCAGGTAGCCAGCTGCGCGGGCTTCTTCGAGGGCTTCTTCGAAGCGCTCGTAGACCTGGAAGATTTCACCATGGATGTAGTTGTAACCCTGACTGATGCCCATGGCGTAGGCGGCAATCGCCATGCCTTCGATCACGGTGTGCGGGTTGTACATCATGATGTCCCGGTCCTTGCAGGTACCAGGCTCACCCTCGTCCGAGTTGCAGACCAGGTATTTCTGGCCGGGGAACTGACGAGGCATGAAGCTCCACTTCAGGCCGGTGGGAAAGCCCGCGCCGCCGCGACCGCGCAGGCCGGACTCTTTGACGGTGGCAATCACCTGGTCTTGCGTCAGGCCTTCACCGCCGTCCTTGCCCAAAATCTTGCGCAGGGCTGCGTAGCCGCCACGGGCTTCGTAGTCTTTCAGGCGCCAGTTGCTGCCGTTGAGGTCTGCGTAGATCTGGGGGTTGATGTGGCGACCGTGGAAACAGGTCTCCACGCCGGTGGCCTTGTAGCTGTTGAGGATCTGTTCAATGTTCATCTTCGCGTCCTCAGGCCTTTGCAGCACGCAAGCTGTCGATCAGCTGATCGAGCTTGTCGTGGCTCATGAAGCTGCACATGTGGCGGTCATTGACCAGCATCACCGGCGCATCGGCGCAGGCACCCTGGCATTCGCTGGGTTGCAGCGTGAACAAGCCGTCCGCGGTGGTTTCGCCAGCGTGCACACCCAGCTTGCTTTCGAGGTGCTGCAGGGCCTTCAGGCCGCCGCGCAGCTGGCAAGGCAGGTTGGTGCAGACGTTCAGCTTGAACTTGCCCACTGGCTTTTGGTTGTACATGTTGTAGAAGGTCGTGACTTCGTGCACGGCCATCACAGGCATGCCCAGGTAGTCGGCAACCAGCTGCTCGCTCTCGGGGCTGACCCAGCCCTGCTCTTGCTGCACGATCGAGAGGATCGGCATGACTGCAGACTGTTTTTGCTCCGCCGGGAATTTGGCGACTTCGCGCGCAAAACGCGCTTGGGTGGCTTCAGAGATCATCGATCAATCTCTCCAAACACAATGTCCATGGTGCCAATGATGGCCACAGCGTCGGCCAGCATGTGGCCACGGGCCATTTCATCAAGGGTTGCAAGGTGGGCAAAGCCCGGGGCGCGGATCTTCATGCGGTAGGGCTTGTTGGCACCATCGCTGACCATGTAGATGCCGAACTCGCCTTTCGGGTGTTCGACGGCGGCGTAGGCCTCGCCTTCGGGCACTTTGAAGCCTTCAGAGAAGAGCTTGAAGTGGTGGATCAGCGCTTCCATGTTGGACTTCATGTCCTCGCGCTTGGGCGCAGCCACCTTGGCGGTGTCATTGATGACCGGCCCAGGGTTGGCGCGCAGCCAGGCCACGCACTGCTGGATGATTTTGTTGGACTCGCGCATTTCCTGCACGCGCACCAGGTAACGGTCGTAGCTGTCACCGGTTTTACCCACAGGCACGTCGAATTCGACTTTGTCGTAAGCGTCGTAGGGCTGCTTCTTGCGCAGGTCCCAGGCAAAGCCGGAGCCACGGATCATGGGGCCGGTCATGCCCAGGTTCAGGGCGCGCTCGGGCGGCACCACGCCGATACCGACCGTACGCTGTTTCCAGATACGGTTGTCGGTCAGCAGGGTTTCGTACTCGTCCACACACTTGGGGAAGCGTTGGGTAAAGTCGTCAATGAAGTCCAGCAAGGAGCCCTTGCGGTTTTCATTGAAGCGGGCAATCGCACGCGCATTGCGCACCTTGGTGACCTTGTGCTGCGGCATGCTGTCGGGCAGGTCGCGGTACACACCACCCGGACGGAAGTAGGCTGCATGCATACGGGCGCCAGAGACGGCCTCGTACATGTCAAACAGGTCTTCGCGCTCGCGGAAGGTGTAGATCAGGATGGTGGAGCTGCCGCAATCGTTGCCGTGCGAGCCCAGCCACATCAGGTGGTTCAGGATACGGGTGATCTCGGAGAACATCACACGGATGTACTGCGCACGCAGCGGCACCTCAATGCCCAGCATTTTTTCGATGGCCAGGCAGTAGGCGTGCTCGTTGCACATCATGGACACGTAGTCCAGACGGTCCATATAAGGCAGCGCCTGAATGTAGGTCTTGTGTTCGGCCAGTTTTTCGGTGGCGCGGTGCAGCAGGCCAATGTGCGGATCAGCGCGTTGCACGACCTCACCATCGAGCTCAAGGACCAGACGCAACACACCGTGCGCGGCCGGGTGCTGGGGACCGAAGTTCAGCGTGTAGTTTTTAATCTCGGCCATATCAGTTCAGGCCTCCGTAGTTTTCTTCGCGGATCACGCGCGGCGTGATTTCGCGCGGCTCGATCGTGACGGGTTCGTAGACCACGCGCTGACGCTCTGCGTCGTAGCGCATTTCCACGTGGCCCGACAACGGGAAGTCCTTGCGGAAGGGGTGACCAATGAAGCCGTAGTCGGTCAGGATACGGCGCAGATCGGCATGGCCTTCGAACACGATGCCGTACAGGTCAAACGCTTCGCGCTCGTACCAGTTGGCCGAGTTCCAAAGCGCATTGACCGAGTCCACCTTGGGCAGATCGTCATTGGGGCACAACACCTTGACGCGCACGCGCTGGTTCAGGCTCACCGACAACAGATGCACCACCACACCAAAGCGCGGGCCCTCGGTGCCCACTTCGCGGTAAGCGCTGTAGTCCACACCGCACAGGTCGATCAGTTGTTCAAATTTGCAGTCTTCAGCGTCGCGCAATGTTTTCATCACGCCCACGTACTGGTCGGCGGTCACATGCACCGTCACCTCGCCCAGGGCGACAGTGATCTTGCACACATGGTCTTGCAGGGCCGCAGCCAGCTTGTCTTGCAGGTCTTCAGCACGGATGGCAAAGTCAGTCATCTGCATGCCTCCTTAAACGCGAGCAATCGTGTGTTCACGACGGATTTTTTGCTGCAGCTGCATGATGCCGTAGATCAGCGCTTCCGCCGTGGGCGGGCAACCGGGCACATACACATCCACCGGCACCACACGGTCGCAACCGCGCACCACCGAGTAGCTGTAGTGGTAGTAACCACCGCCGTTGGCGCATGAACCCATGGAGATCACCCAGCGCGGCTCGGACATCTGGTCATACACCTTGCGCAGGGCCGGAGCCATCTTGTTGCACAAGGTGCCGGCCACGATCATCAGGTCCGACTGACGCGGACTGGCACGAAACACCTCGGCACCAAAACGGGCCAGGTCGTAACGGGCCGTGGCCGCATGCATCATCTCGACCGCGCAGCACGCCAGACCAAAGGTCATGGGCCACAGCGATCCGGTTTTGGCCCAGTTCACCAC
>NZ_JAYPVP010000043.1:0-5458 GCF_038134685.1 Limnohabitans sp.
ACCAGACCTGGAAACCGCCCGAGTCGGTCAGGATGGGTTTGTCCCATTTTTCGAACTGATGCAGGCCACCAAAGCTTTGCATGATGTCCAGACCGGGACGCATCCAGAGGTGGAAGGTGTTGCCCAGAATGATCTGTGCGCCCATCTCGTGCAGGCTGCGGGGCATGACGCCTTTGACCGTGCCATACGTGCCCACCGGCATGAAGATGGGCGTTTGCACCACCCCGTGGTTAAGGGTGAGCGTGCCTCGGCGGGCGTGGCTGGAAGGGTCGGTCTTGAGCAGGTCGAATTTGAGCATGGGCGCCATTGTAGAGAGGGCGTCAAGCCGCTCGTCGTGGCCAGAGCACGCTGGCAATGGCCACCAGCACCAGGGCAATCGCGCTCCAGTCCTGCCAGTGCAGCACTTCGCCCAGCCACAGCGCGCCGCTGAACACGCCCACAACCGGAATCATCATCACGCTCAAGGTGGACGCAATGGGAGGCAAGCTGCGCGCCAGGTAAAACCAGACGCTGTGTGCAAAGCCAATCACCATCACGGCGTTGTAAATCACAGCGGCCAAGGTGTGCGCAGGCATGGCGTGCCATTGTTCGCGTTCAAAAAGCCAGGCCAACACGGTCAGGCTGACGCTGGTGATCACGCTCATCCAGAACGCCAGGGTCAGCGTGTGAGCCGGCATCTTGGTGCGGCGCAGCAGCTGCGTTCCCATGGCCCAGGCCGCCGCAGCGCCCAAGGCCAGCAACACGCCCACAGGCCGCCCACCCAGGTTGGCCAGCTCATGCCACAACAAAAGCACCACTCCGCCCGCAGCGGCCGCCACCCCCAGCCAAGCGCGGGGCGGCAAGCGGTCACTGAACAAGGTGGCACCCAAAACAGCCGAAAAAATCGGCATGGTGTAGCCCAAAATGGCCGCCCGCCCGCTGGACAGCGACTGCACCGCCACAATGATCAGGCTGTGCCAAAGCACCATGTTGAAAAAAGCCAGCTTGAGCACCTCGGGCCAATGCGCACGCTCAACTTTGAAAGGCAACTTTTGCTGCCACAGCACCAACGCCAGCACCGGCACGCCCAGCCACAAACACCAAAGGCGAAACGTCAAAGGCGGAAAGCCTGTGACCCCGGCTTTCATGATGGGCCAGTTCACGCCCCAGACCAGGGTGAGCAGAACCAGCAAGGTCCATTGACGGGTGGAAAGTTTGTGCATGGCCGGCATCTTAGGTGAAACCTTAAAATCCTGCCCATGACCTTCCTAGACATGCTGCGCGCCGCCGAGCGCCAAAACCGTTCCATGCTGTGCGTGGGCCTGGACCCCGAACCGACCAAGTTTCCGGCCGGCATGAAGGGCGATGCCAACAAGATTTACGACTTTTGCGCCCGCATTGTGGACGCGACGGCGGACCTGGTCAGCAGCTTCAAGCCGCAGATTGCCTACTTTGCCGCGCACCGCGCCGAGGGTCAGCTGGAGCGTTTGATGGAGCACATGCGCCGTGTGGCGCCGCAGGTGCCGATCATTCTGGATGCCAAGCGCGGCGACATTGGCTCCACCGCCGAGCAGTACGCCAAGGAAGCCTTTGACCGTTACGGCGCCGATGCCGTCACGCTCTCGCCCTTCATGGGCTGGGATTCGGTGGCGCCGTACCTCAAGTACGAGGGCAAGGGCGCGTTTTTGCTCTGCCGGACTTCCAACCCCGGTGGCGACGATCTGCAAAACCAGCGCCTGGCCTCGGTCGATGGCCAGCCGCGTGTGTATGAGCATGTGGCCGCGTTGGCGCAGGGCCCCTGGAACCTGAATGGCCAGCTGGGTCTGGTGGTGGGTGCGACTTACCCCAACGAGATCGAGCGTGTGCGCGAGCTGGCGCCGACGGTGCCTTTGCTGATTCCGGGCGTCGGTGCGCAAGGCGGCGATGCAGTGGCCACGGTCAAGGCCGGCTGGCGCGAGGGGGCAAGCATCATCGTGAACTCATCGCGTGCGGTGCTCTACGCCAGCAGTGGCGATGACTTTGCGGCAGCTGCACGCAAAGTGGCGCAGCAAACCCGCGACACGCTGGAGGCGGCCAAGGCGGCCTGATCAGCGCGAGCGCTCCCACAGCGCCATGCCGCGTTGGGCCTTGCTGGTGTCGTTGGGCGTAAGGGCAATGGCACCTTGCGCCGTTTGACGCAGCGCGGCGGCCAGTGTGCTGAGCCCCGATTCGGGCCCGGCCAGCAATTCCAGCTCCAACTCCAGTAAATGCTCGTTCAGCGGAGTGCCGGGGACGTGGATGCGGCCTTGGTCCAGCGCCACTTCAATGCGGGCCCCATCGTGTTCAAGAACCCAGCGCTGGCGCTCAAAGTCAGTGGCAAACAGTGGTTGCAGGGCGGGGCGCAAAGCCATCAGGTCTGCGGCCAGCGTGACATCGTCGACCAGCGCGTCAAACTGCAAAGCGCCTGGCGTGGTTGGGCCTTCCCATTCCTGGCGGCGTGACAGGCCGTTTTCGCTGCGGCCAGCGGTTTTGACGGTCAGCAGCCATTGTGTGCCCGCAAGCCGCTCGCGCACGGCCATGCGCCTGGCTTGGAGGTCGAGTGCAGGGGTGTCGAAGTAGGTGTTGAGCAGGCGCTGTGGCTCAAGTGAACTGCCGAGCAAAGGGTGACTGAGCAGACGCGGCAGGTCTGCCGCATCCAGGCTGAGTTTGAGTTCTGTTTCCATGCAGATCAGGTGGGGTTCAGCAATCGGTGCAAATAAGCGCCGGTGTGGCTTGAGGGGTTCGCCGCGATCTGCTCGGGTGTGCCTTCGGCCACCACCGTGCCGCCACCCGCACCGCCTTCGGGCCCCATGTCGATCAGCCAGTCGGCGGTCTTGATGACGTCCAGGTTGTGCTCGATCACGACGATGGTGTTGCCCGCGTCGCGCAGCTGGTGCAGCACTTTGAGCAGCAAATCGATGTCGGCAAAGTGCAATCCGGTGGTCGGCTCGTCTAGGATGTAGAGCGTGCGGCCGGTGTCGCGCTTGGAGAGTTCCTGCGCGAGCTTGACGCGCTGCGCCTCGCCGCCCGAGAGCGTGGTGGCGCTCTGGCCCAGACGGATGTAACTCAGGCCCACATCCAGCAGGGTCTGCAGCTTGCGGGCGATGCTGGGCACGGCGCTGAAGAAGGCGTAGGCCGCTTCCACCGTCATGTCTAGGATCTGCGCGATGTTCTGGCCCTTGTACTGGATCTCCAGCGTCTCGCGGTTGTAGCGCATGCCGTGGCACACGTCGCAGGGCACGTACACATCGGGCAGGAAATGCATCTCCACCTTGACCATGCCATCGCCCTGACATGCCTCGCAGCGGCCCCCGCCCGACGATGCACTCACGTTGAAACTGAAGCGGCCCGGGCCGTAGCCGCGCTCGCGGGCGGCGGGCACTTCGGCCATCAGTTCGCGGATGTGGGTGAACAGCCCGGTGTAGGTGGCCGGGTTGCTGCGCGGGGTGCGGCCAATCGGTGACTGGTCGACGTTGATGACCTTGTCGAAATGCTGCAGGCCTTTGATTTCTTCGTGCGGCGCGGGTTCGTCGTGCGCGCGGTGGATTTGTTGTGCAGCCGCCGTGTACAGCGTGTCGTTCACCAGCGTGGATTTGCCCGAGCCGGACACACCGGTCACGCAGGTCAGCAGGCCGACCGGGAACTTCACGTTCACGTTTTTCAGGCTGTGGCCGCTGGCGCCCACGACCTCGAGCCAGTCCTGGCCCGGCTTGTGGCGTTTCGGGATCGCGATCTGTTTTCGGCCCGACATGTATTGGCCCGTGATGGACTCTGGCGCTGCCAGGATGTCGGCACAAGTGCCCTGCGCCATCACGCGCCCGCCGTGCACGCCCGCACCCGGGCCCATGTCGATGACGTGGTCGGCGGTGCGGATCATGTCTTCGTCGTGTTCGACCACCAGCACGCTGTTGCCAATGTCGCGCAGGTGTTTGAGTGTGCCGATCAGGCGGTCGTTGTCGCGCTGGTGCAGGCCGATGCTGGGCTCGTCCAGCACGTACATCACGCCCGTGAGCCCGGAGCCGATCTGGCTGGCCAGACGGATGCGCTGTGCCTCGCCACCACTCAGGGTGTCGGCGCTGCGGTCCAGGCTCAGGTAGTTCAGGCCCACGTCGTTGAGGAACTTCAGGCGCGAGGCGATCTCGCGCACCACCTTGTCGGCGATGTCGGCTTTGGCGCCCGAGAGTTTAAGACTCTGGAAGTAACTCTGTGCCTCGCCCAGTGTGACGTGGCTGATCTCGTAGATGGCGCGGGCCTGCGCACCTTCTCCAATGCGCACATGGCGGGCGTCGCGCTTGAGGCGGGTGCCGTGGCAGTTGGTGCAAGGCTGGGTGCTGCGGTAACGCGACAGGTCTTCGCGCACCAGGGCCGAATCGGTCTCGCGGTAGCGCCGCGTCATGTTGGGGATGATCCCTTCGAACGGGTGCTTCTTGCTGACCTTTTTGCCCTGCGAGGCACCGGACTCCATGATGTAACTGAACTTGATTTCTTCTTCGCCCGAGCCGTGCAGGATGACCTGCTGGATGTCGGGGGCGAGGTTTTCAAAGGGCGACTCCACGTCGAACTTGTAGTGCCTGGCCAGGCTTTCGAGCATGCTGAAGTAAAAGCCGTTGCGCCGGTCCCAGCCCTTGATGGCGCCGCTGGCCAGACTCAGACTCGGAAAGGCCACCACCCGCTCGGGGTCGAAGAACTCCATGGTGCCGATGCCGTCGCAGCTGGGGCAAGCGCCCTGCGGCGAGTTGAACGAGAACACGCGGGGCTCCAGCTCGGCGATCGAGTGGTTGCAGACCGGGCAGGCAAAGCGGGCGTTGAACAGGTGTTCTTTGCCACTGTCCATTTCGATCGCCAAGGCACGCTGCTCGGCCAGGTTCAGCGCCGCTTCAAAGCTCTCGGCCAGACGCTGGCGCAGGGCATCGCGGGCCTTCGCATCCTCTTCCGAACGAACCTTGAGCCGGTCGATCACCACGTCGATGTTGTGCTTCTCGTTCTTTTTCAGTTCAGGCAGATCTTCGGCCTCAAATACCTGGCCACCGATGCGAAAGCGCACATAACCCAGCGCCTGCATCTGCTCGAACACCTTTTCGAACTCGCCCTTTTTCTCGCGGGCGATCGGTGCCAGCACCATCAGTTTGGTGTCTTCGGGCAAGGCCATCACCGCGTCGACCATCTGGGCCACGGTCTGCGCCTGCAGCGGCAGGTCGTGGTCGGGGCAGTGCGGCGTGCCTGCGCGGGCAAACAGCAGGCGCAGGTAGTCGTGGATCTCGGTGACCGTGCCCACGGTGGAGCGAGGGTTGTGGCTGGTGGCCTTTTGCTCGATGGAAATCGCGGGCGACAGGCCCTCGATCAGGTCCACATCGGGCTTGTCCATCAGCTGCAGAAACTGCCGCGCATAGGCCGACAGGCTCTCGACATAGCGGCGCTGGCCTTCGGCATACCGCGTGTCAAAGGCCAGGCTGGACTTGCC
>NZ_JAYPVP010000044.1:0-5151 GCF_038134685.1 Limnohabitans sp.
CCTCCACCCCCATTGCCACCAGCGCCGCCGCCTGTACCACCACCTGCTTCGCCTGCATCAGCGCCCGATCCAGCCCCACCTCCGGCGCCCGCTCCGCCGCCTTGGCCGCCAGCATCGCCTTTGGCCTTTGCATCTCGCTCAGCTTTCTCTTTGGCCAGCAGGTCTGCAAACTGGGAGGCAGCGGACGGCTCGACGAGCAGGAGAGCGTCGTCGAAGATCACCGTCGTCTGCTCTCCGAAGTGGAAGCCTTGATAGCGGCCATCCTCATCGCCGTAGGAGATGCCGAAGAAGTCACGCGAGGAGACGCCAGCTCCGATGGTGGAGCGAAGTACGTTGTCGTCTTTCAGCCTCGGCAGAACAGGGTTGAGTTGTAACTTGCCACTTTTTCTGATCGCAAGCACAAAGTCTTCCCAATCCTGAGATTGCTTTACATCTGAAACCCTCCAATCCATGGATTGAAGAAGACGCTGAAGATGAGTCAAACGCGGCTCGATGGGTCCCGCAAAGAAGATTTTCCCCGCCGAGTTAGCAATGACTATGGTTGGGAAAGTCAGGATCTCAAGGTCCGCCAATGAATCAGCTTGGTCTTCAACGTCCACCCAATGCAAGTTAAAGCCTTCAGTGGATAAGTCATCAAATTCCGCCTTGATTTTGCGGCAGATTGCGCACCAAGCTGCGCACAAGCAATAAACGTCCAGCATGGATGGTGGCCTTTCCAAATGAGCAGCGGTTGACCAGAGCCCAGAAAGCATTCCCGATGGATGTGGATGACTTTCATTGGCGCATGTAAAGGGTTGTCCAATGTGCGCCACTTGGCCCATACGCGCCAGACTCAGTTGGCGATCAAACGACCCAACCAGTTGCTGATCAATCTCGTCGTATTGACTTTGCCAAAGCGTGTACCAGTCTTCCCAGTGCCTTGAGCGCTGGCCCGAGTTGCCCCGCCAAGGGGTGTCCGAAATTGAGTCGAATGAAGTGGCTGAATCGCTGGTCCGCAGAGAACAATTGTCCTGGAGCGATGCTGATGTTTTGAGATAAGGCCAGGCGCTGAAGCTCTAGGGCATTCAAACCAGGCGGTAACTCCACCCACAAAAAGTAGCCGCCCTCGGGCTGTGTAACCCGAACGCCTGCCGGAAAATGCTTGGCAATGACTTGAAGCGCCACGTCACGCTGCGCGCTGAGCGTCTCGCGCAACAAGCGCAGGTGCTTGTCGTAACCACCTTCCTGCAGGTAACTCAGGATGCCCAATTGCACGGGTACCGAGACAGATAAGGTGCTTGAAAGTTTGAGCCGCTCCACGGTGCGCGCATAACGGCCTGCAGCCGTCCATCCCAACCGATACCCGGGTGCCAGATTCTTGGAAAACGAGCTGCAGTGCAACACCCAGCCGTCCTTGTCAAAGCTTTTGGCCGGTGGCGGCCTCCGCACGCCAAAGTACAACTCACCATACACATCGTCCTCGATCAACGGGATACCCTTTTGCGAAAGTAAGTGGACCAGTTTGCGCTTGTTCTCCAAGGGCATGAGTGCACCTAAAGGGTTCTGGAAGTTGGGCATGAACCAGCAGGCCTTTACGCGCTCGCGTTTGAGCACGGCTTCTAGCGAGTCAAGTTGAATGCCATCGCGGGGGTGGGTAGCGACCTCCACCGCCCTCAGCTTCAAACGTTCAAGCGCCTGCAGACAGCCATAAAAGGCTGGGGACTCGATGGCCACGGCATCACCTGCTTGGGTGACGGCTTGCAGGCACAAGTTCAGCGCTTCCATTGCACCGCTGGTGATCACAATTTCCTCTGAGCTGGCGGCGACCCCGTTGCCCATGTAGCGCACCGCAATTTGGCGGCGTAACTCCGCGTTCCCCGGTGCTAGGTCTTCCAGCAATTGGGCTGGTGACATTTCTCGAAGAGCGGCGCCCATGCTGCGTCCAAGTCGGGCAACTGGAAAAAAATGTGGGTTGGGAAAAGCGGATCCGAGAGGCACCACATCGAGCCCGTGCCCCGCGCCCAAGACTTCCAACACCAAGTCGTTGACGACCACCTCCCGTGGCTCTGGGGCAGGTTTGGCGGCCTGTGGTTCGTTGCGCAAGGCGGGCCGACTCTTCACGAAGTAGCCCGAGCGTGGTCGTGCCTCGACCAGTCCTCGCGCCTCCAGCAGGTAATAGGCCTCAAACACCGTTGACGGGCTCAAGTGCCGGGCGGTAATGGTCTGGCGCACGGAGGGCAGCCTCTCGCCGGGCTGAATGGTCCCTGAAGCGATCAGGGCCTCAATGTCCTCGGCCAGTAATTCGTATTTTTTCATATGAAGGGTAGGTCAGAGATTTAATCAAACTGATACGGTATTTTAAAGATTAACTGAGTCTGGTGGTATCAGATGTTGTTCGCGACACTGCTCTAAACCGTTCACTAGTCCACCAAACATGAGTCCAACTGCATCGTCATCTGTATCGCGCCGTCTTGCATGGTGGCTGCTTTTTTGTGGCCTTTACCAAGGCACAGTCTTGGCTGCTGAACCACCTGAGTCCATGGGGCAACGGATGCAGGCATGCGCCACTTGCCATGATCCAGAAGGGCGCGCGACGAACAGCGCGTGATCAGTCAAGGCAGCAAAGCACCGACCATCAGCCAGAAACGCGACAGCGCCTGACCCTCAAAGAAAGCCACAATGGACATCGACGCACTCATCCTCTCTCGCATCCAGTTTGCCGCGAACATCAGCTTTCACATCCTGTTCCCCACCATCACCATCGCGCTGTGCTGGTTCTTGCTGTTCTTCCGTTTGCGCTTTGCCCGCAGCCGGGATGTGGCCTGGGAAGAGGCCTACTATTTTTGGACCAAGGTGTTTGCGCTCACCTTTGCGTTGGGCGTGGTTTCGGGCATTGTGATGAGTTTCCAGTTCGGCACCAATTGGCCGGGTTTCATGGAGCGCACGGGCAATATTTCAGGGCCGCTGCTGGGCTATGAGGTGCTGACGGCGTTTTTCCTGGAGGCCAGCTTTCTGGGCATCATGCTCTTTGGTCGCGGCAGGGTAAGCGAGCGGGTGCACTTGATTGCCACTTTTTTGGTCGCGTTTGGCACCACCATGTCGGCCTTCTGGATTTTGAGCCTGAACTCCTGGATGCACACCCCGGCAGGTTTCGAAATCGTCAACGGCCAATTCATCCCCACCGATTGGCTGGCGGTGGTTTTTAACCCCTCCTTTCCTTACCGGTTTGCCCACAAGTTGCTCGCCTCGGCACTGACCGCTTCGTTCTTGATCGCTGGTCTGTGCGCTTGGCAATTGCTCAAAGGCAGCGCCACAAGCGGCACCCACAAAGCCATGCGTGCGGCCATCTTCACTGCTGCTTGCGTGATTCCGTTGCAGTTCCTGGTGGGCGACATGCACGGCCTTAACACCCTGGAGCACCAACCGGCCAAAGTTGCTGCCATGGAGGGCATTTGGGAGACCGAGCGCGGTGCTCCACTGACGCTTTTTGGTATTCCCGACCAAGAAGCACGCACCACCCACTTCGCGGTGAAGATCCCAAAAATGGCCAGCCTGATCCTGACCCACGAGCTGGACGGCGAAGTCAAGGGCATCAACGAATTTGAAGGTGTGCATCCTCCCGTGGCACCGGTGTTTTATGCCTTTCGGGTGATGGTGGGTATGGGTTCGCTGATGTTGTTAGTCGCCGGTTTCACCGCCTGGCGCTTGTGGCGTCAGCGCAGGCAGCCAGAAGTGACACTGCCCAAGCCCCTGCTGTGGGTGCTCTCGGGCATGGCGTTCTCCGGCTGGGTCGCCACGCTGGCGGGCTGGTACGTGACCGAGATCGGTCGCCAGCCCTTCCTGGTGTATGGCTTGATGCGCACCAGCGAAGCCGCCACCACCTTGCCGCCGCCCTACATTGCGCTCACCTTGACGGCTTACCTGGTGGTTTATGGCTTGCTGTTGGTGACTTATGTTGGCGTGTTGAAGTACATGGCCGAGCACCCCAAGGAACACAGACAGGATGCGCCGACGGGTGCCCTGTTGGGCAAAGCGGGGGTTTGATGAAGCTTGTCTTTGTGAATCTGATACTGAAAGGCGACCATGACCTGGGCTGAATTCATACCACTGTTTTTCTTGGTCGTGATGGGGCTGTCCCTGCTGGCTTATGTGATTTTGGATGGTTACGACCTGGGCGTTGGCTTGCTGCTCTTGCAAGCGACCGACGCCGAGAAGGACACCATGATCGCGAGCATCGGACCGTTTTGGGACGCAAACGAAACCTGGCTGGTGTTGGGCGTGGGGGTGTTGTTGATCGCCTTTCCGATGGCCCATGGCGTGGTGCTCCAAGCGTTGTACCTGCCCGTGGCGGTGATGCTGATCGGGTTGATTCTGCGCGGTGTGGCGTTCGACTTCCGGGTCAAAGCACCGCTGCGCTACAAGCTATTCTGGAACCGCGCGTTTTTTGCCGGTTCGCTCATGGCCAGTGCGTCGCAAGGTTGGATGCTGGGCAGCTACATCACCGGTTTTGCCAATGGGCCCTTGGGCTGGGCATTTAGCCTGGGCATCGCCATCACCTTGCCCGCCGCTTATGTGTTGCTGGGTTCGGGCTGGTTGATCATGAAAACCGAAGGCGATCTGCAGCAAAAAACGGTGCGCTGGGCGCGGCTTGTGCTGTGGCCCATGGCGGCTGCCTTGCTGGCCATCTCGGCGGCCACGCCCTTGGTGAAAACGGGCGTGTTGGAGAAATGGTTCGGTATGCCCCAGGTGTTTGCCTTGCTGCCAGTGCCCCTCATGTGCGCCTTGGCTCTTTTTACCATGCGTTGGGTACTCACACGGCCAAATCTGGTCAATGCGGGCTACGGCTGGCTGGTGTTTGCCAATACCGTGCTGATTTTTGTGCTGGCCTTCTTCGGCTTGGCCTACAGCATCTTCCCCGACATCGTGATTGGACGCATGACAGTGTGGGAAGCTGCCATAAGCACCGCGTCGCTGAATGTGATTTTTTTCGGCGTTGCGATCACGCTGCCGGTGATCATCGGTTACACGGTATTCATGTACCGCGTGTTTTGGGGCAAAGCGACCGCGCTGAAGTACGGCTGAACAGAATATGCAGAGAACGCCAAATCGGTAAAGACCCTCAAACACCGTTGACGGGCTCAAGTGCCGGGCGGTAATGGTCTGGCGCACGGA
>NZ_JAYPVP010000045.1:0-3925 GCF_038134685.1 Limnohabitans sp.
GCTCAGCATCGCGAAGATGACGGGCAGCGTGAAGTAAGTGTTGTGCACGCTACGCTGCTTGCCGCGCTTGCCGTGGATGGCGAGGGCTGCCGCATCGTATTTCTCGCCGCTGGTCATGGCGGCCACAACTTTTCGCTGGCCGGGGATGATCCAGAAGAACACATTGGCGCTCATGGCGGTGGCGATCATGGCGCCGACCAGCAAGAAGGCGGCGCGGCCTGCAAACAGCTGATTGGCAACCCATGATGCCAAGGCCACGACCACAATCATCAGGCCGGCGACGATGAGTTCGCCATTTTTCTTGAAGCCGAAGACGCGGCAGACGGTGTCGTAAATGAACCAGAAGGCGACCAGAAAGCCCACGGCGGCAAAGCCTGCGGTGGCAGGCGCCCAGTCCATGAGTGATTTGTCAATCAGGAAGGTGCCAGCGTTCCAGAGATACAGCACCGTGAACAGCGCAAAGCCTGACAGCCAGGTGGAGTAGCTTTCCCAATAGAACCAGTGCAGTTTGGTGTGGATCTTCTTGGGGGCGACCATGTACTTTTGCGGGTTGTAAAAACCACCGCCGTGCACCGCCCACATGGCCCCGTCCACGCCTTTTTCGAGCAAGTCGGGCGAGGTGGGTTTTTGCAGGTTGTTGTCCAGAAAGACAAAGTAAAACGACGAGCCGATCCAGGCAATCGCCGTGATCACATGCAGCCACCTGAGCAGCAGGTTGGCCCAATCAAGCAAATAAGCTTCCATGAGGGGTCTCCAACCTGCTCACCACCGCGGGCTCTGTGAGCAGTTTCATGGGCCGCGAACAAGGTGTTGGACTCAACACACCTGCGCCGCTGCGGCCAGTGCACTGAAGTGTATACAGTTTTTGTCTACTCTACCAGTGCCCTACCCCCGGATAAACCCGGGATGTTCAGCCCAGAGTTTGCAAGAGTTGTGCCGCCACGGATGCGGCGATGACTTCGGGCTCCTTGCCTTTGATGCCGGGCAGGCCAATGGGACAAGTGATGCGGTCGATTTCGTCTTGCGTGAAACCGCGCTCGAGCAGGCGGTGGCTGAAGCTGGCCCATTTGGTCTTGCTGCCGATCAGGCCCACAAAGGGCAAGTCGTTGCGTTCGCGCAGGCGCTTGAGGCAGGCCACGACAATGTCCAGATCCTCAGCATGGCTGAAACTCATGATCAGCACCCGCGACTGGGGCAAGACATCCTGCACCGCTGCTTGCACCGGATTGGAGTGTTCGCACAAAACCTGTGCAGGAACATCGACCGGAAACACCTCATCGCGGCTGTCAATCCAGTGCACTGCAAAAGGCAAAGGGGCCAGCGCCCGCACCAGCGCATGCCCCACATGCCCACCGCCAAACAATGCCACCGGTATTCGGGTTTGCTGCAGTTGTTGTTGCATAGCGGTCACATCCGCTGCATGGACAAGGGCGTATCCCAGCTCCACCACGCCGCCACAGCATTGGCCCAGACTGGGCCCTAAAACGTGTCGCTCGGGCTGTTCAGGGGTGACTCCAGATTGCAGCAACTGGCGGGCACGGGCAATGGCGACAAACTCCAGATGGCCGCCGCCAATGGTGCCTGCGAAGCCATCGGCGAATACCAGCATGTGCGTGCCCGTCTCGCGCGGCACCGAGCCGCGCGTGCCCACCACACTGACGCAAACGGCTGGCTCATTGGCCAGGCGCATCAAACCCCGCTCGAGATCGTCCACAAATCCTCTTTTTGATTCATCGGCTGTGCAAAAACCTTTGCCAATGCCACAATCCGTATTATGAATACGCCAACGCACTTTCCAATTTGGGCTGCGCCTGCTGCATGGCGACGACTGGTCCAGTTGCTGCTCATCGCCGTTGCCCTGGGACTGGCGGGTTGCGCCACAGGCCCGGGCAAAGAACAGGCCATGCAATGGCCCGATCTTCCGGTGCAGGAAGCAGTGCCGAAAGTCACATCCAACGCCAACACCCCCAAACAATACCGGGGTGATGCGGCACGCCATCTCTACGAGCAAAACGGCCAGCGCATTTTCAAAGGCAAGATGCCGCCTTTGCTCTACGCGGTTGGCGTGCTCAATGTAGACATCGACAAGCAGGGCCAGGTTTCGCACCTGCACTGGACACGCGCCCCCAGACATGCCCCGGAAGTGATTGCTGAGATTGAGCGCACCGTGCTCGCTGCTGCCCCCTACCCCGCGCCCCAGAAAATGGGCCACGTGACGTACACCGACGTGTGGCTGTGGGACAAGAGCGGACGTTTTCAGCTCGACACGCTGACCGAAGGGCAGCGTTGAATCAAGCGCTCACAACATGAAAAAAGGGCCCTGAGTGATCAGGGCCCTTTTTGATTGCGGAGATGAAAATTGTTTTCAGGCTGCCGCTGCGTCGGCCTTGGCCTTCTCGCAAGCCAGCAGAATCCGCTCGGGCGTGGCGGGGGCCTCCATGCGCACCACGGCCTTGTGGTCGGCACTGGCCGCCACCGCGTCCTTGAGCGCAAAGAAAGCCGACAGGCCCAGCATCAAAGGCGGCTCGCCGGTGGCCTTGCTGTTGAACGGCGTGGGCTTGAGGTTGGCGTTGTCGAACAGGCTCACATTGAAGTGTTCGGGCACGTCACCGGCCACCGGGATCTTGTAGGTGGACGGGCCGTGGGTGAGCAGCTTGCCCTTCTTGTCCCAGATGCACTCTTCCATGGTCAGCCAGCCCATGCCCTGGATGTAGGCGCCTTCGATCTGGCCCTTGTCCAAAGCGGGGTTGATGCTGCGGCCCACGTCGTGCACGATGTCCACGGCCTTGAGCCACCACTCTCCCGTGCGGGTGTCGATTTCCACCTCGCTCACGGCAGCGCCGTAGCAGTAATAGTAGAAAGCGCGACCGTTGAGGGTGGTGAAGTCATATTTGATTTCGGGCGTCATGTAAAAGCCCGTGACCGACAGGCCCACGCGGTCGAGCCAGGCCTGCTTGGTCACGTCGGGCCAGTTGACCGACTTGCCGCCGCCGTGTGCCTGGTTGTTGGCAAAAGTCACTTCTTCAGCCGCACAGCCCAGCATGCGGGCCGCCACGGGTTTGAGGCGCTCGCGCATTTGCGCGGTGGCGTTCATGATGGCCGCGCCGTTGATGTCGGCACCACTCGAAGCCGATGTGGCCGAAGCGTTGGGCACCTTTTGTGAATCGGTGGCGGTGATGCGCACCTTGTCGACCGTGATGCCCAGACCGTCGGCGCAGACCTGCGCCATCTTGGTGTTCAGGCCCTGGCCCATTTCGGTGCCACCGTGATTGCAGCTGACCGAGCCGTCCATGTAGATCACCAGCAGCGCGCCGCCCTGGTTGAGGTGCGTGGCGGTGAAGCTGATGCCGAACTTGAGCGGCACCAGCGCGATTCCGCGCTTGCGGGTTTTGCTCTTGGCGTTGAAGGCCTGCACCGCGGCGCGGCGCTCGGCGTACTTCGATTCCTGTTCGACCTGCGCGATCACCTTGTCGCCCACCCAGTCTTCGATCAACTGGTTGTACTGGGTGGTCATGGTGTCGGGCGTGCCGCTGATGGCCGGATCTTTGTAGAGGTTGAGCTTGCGCACCTCCAGCGGGTCCTTACCCAGCGTGGCGGCGATTTCGTCGATCACGGTTTCGATGCCAAACATGCCCTGCGGGCCGCCAAAGCCGCGGAAGGCGGTGGCGCTTTGGGTGTTGGTCTTGCAGCGGTGGCTGACCAGCTTGAGCGCGGGGATGTGGTAGGCGTTGTCGATGTGCAGACAAGCGCGGTCATTCACCGGGCCGGAATAGTCCACGCTGTAGCCGCAACGTGAGGCCAGCATGATGTCGGCGCCCAGGATGCGGCCGTTGTCGTCAAAGCCCACTTCGTAGTCGATGCGGAAGTCGTGGCGCTTGCCGGTGATGGTCATGTCGTCGTCGCGGTTGACGCGCAGCTTGACCGG
>NZ_JAYPVP010000046.1:0-3597 GCF_038134685.1 Limnohabitans sp.
ATGCAAAACGATGCAACCCAAACTGCCGATGGGCAGACCAACCAAGAAGAGCAACACCAACCAGCCGACCAGACAGGTACTGGGCCTGCAAAAGATGGCGATGCCGCGCAAAGCACGGGTGATCAACCCGGCGCTCAGGTGCAAGCCAGTGCCGCAGCTCAAGGCCACGACATCAAGGCGGCCAGTGCACAGGTGCTGGCCATTGCCGAGATGTGTCTTCTGGCGGGCAAGTCCGAGATGACGGCGGCCCTGATCGAGCGTGGTGTCTCAGTTGACCAAGCACGCAAGGAGCTGTTGGCGGCCAAGGCCTCTGGCTCTCCCGAAATCTCCAGCCGCATCTTGCCCGAGGCAGGAACCCAAACCCAAGCCAAGCCCGAAGACAGCCCCGTCGTTCGTGCGGCGCAGCAGCGCGCTCAAAAGCAGCGTGACGCAGCGCAAGTCACCCACCGTTAATAGGAGAACCTGATGACTGCCATTACCAATGACCTCACCTTGGGCGACCTGCTCAAGTACGAAGAGGAAAACCTGTATTCCCGTGACCAGGTCACGGTGGTGAACGGACAAAACCTCAAGCTCGGTGCCGTGATTGGCCGAGTCAGTGCGACCCAAAAGGTCAAAGCCCTCGACCCTTCGGCGACCGATGGTTCCGAGGTTGCCGCTGGCGTGGTGCTGCAAAGCATCGATGCCAGTGCCGCAGAAAAAACCAACGGCCTGATCGTTTCGCGTCAGGCCATCGTGGCCGATCACGCGCTCATCTGGCCTGCCGCCATCACCACGGAAGAAAAAACCGCAGCCATCGCTCAGCTCGAAGCGATCGGCGTCCTCGTTCGTCAAGGAGTCTAAGCAATGAACAATCCTTTCCAGTCCCCCGCGTTTTCGATGACGGCGCTCACCGCTGCCATCAACATCCTGCCCAACCAGTTCGGCAAGCTCGATCAGATCAACCTGATGCCTGCTCGCCCTGTGCGCTTTCGCCAGATCGCTGTGGAAGAGCGCAATGGCGTTCTGAACCTGCTGCCTACGCTGCCTGTCGGTGCCCCTGGCACGGTGGGAAAGCGCGGTCGCCGTACTCTGCGCTCGTTCATCATCCCGCATATTCCGCACGACGATGTGGTGCTGCCCGAAGAGGTTCAAGGCCTGCGCGCCTTTGGCTCTGAAACCGACACTGAAACCATTGCGAACGTGATGGCTGAACACCTGCAGTCGATGCGCAACAAGCACGCCATCACCCTGGAGCATTTGCGCATGGGCGCACTCAAGGGCGTGATCCTGGATGCGGACGGCTCGGTCCTCTACAACCTCTTCGATGAGTTCGGTATCGAGCCCAAGGAGTTCAACTTCGCGCTCAACAACGAAAAAACGGACGTCAAGAAGAAGTGCCTGGATCTCAAGCGCTACCTTGAGCTCAACCTCAAGGGCGAGTACATGACCGGCGTTCGCGTGCTGGTCTCGCCGGAATTCTTCGATCTGCTGACGGCTCACCCCAATGTGGTCAAGGCATATCAGTGGTACCAGGAGAGTCTGGCGTTGCGTGCAGACCAACGCACTGGCTTCACCTTTGCGGGCGTCACCTTCGAGGAGTACCTGGGCCAGGCCTCCGATGTGGATGGCAATGTGCGCAAGTTCATCGCCTCTGGCGAAGGCCATGCCTTCCCCGAAGGCACGGTGGACACCTTTGCCACGTACTTCGCACCGGCTGACTTCAATGAGACGGTCAATACGCTGGGCCAGCCCCTGTACGCCAAGCAAGAGCCTCGTGAATTTGGTCGCGGCACGGATCTGCACACGCAGAGCAATCCGCTGCCGATGTGCCATCGCCCGGGTCTCTTGGTCAAGCTCCTGGCCAGCTGATGCCACGCGATCCGTTTGCACTGGGTGTCAAACGGCTGTTCGCAAGTTTGGGCTCCTCGGCGCAGTACAGCACTGTGGCCGGGGAGACCATCGAACTCAAGGTCATCAGCAAGGCACCGGATTCGGTACAGGAATTCGGCCAGTCACATCTGGCGGTGACCTCGTATCGGTTTGATTTGCAAGCGGCAGATGTCGCCCGGCCTCAAGAGGGCGATCGCCTGACGTGGCGGGGTGTCATCTACGTCATTCAAGGCGATGCGCTGGTTGACCGTGATCGATTGATCTGGACGGTGAGCGCCTACCCCTTGCCTGACTATCCATCGACGGCGAGGTGAGCATGAGCGTGCGACTACTGGCTGCCCTGCAGGGCGACCTCTCCAAGATGATGGCGCAGGAGCTGAACTCGGCGCGGGTGGCGGTGACCACAGGCGTGCGAGAGGCGACGCAAGGGCTCAAGAGTGAATTGCGCTCGCAAATCGAAGGCTCTGGTTTGGGCTCGCGTCTGGCCAATACCTGGCGTGGGGAGGTGTACCCGAAGGGACGCCCCAGCTTGGGCTCGGCGGGTCTTGTGTACAGCCGAGCGCCTGTTGTCGTTGCGGCGCACGACCAAGGTGCGTTGATCCGTTCGAAGAACGGGTTCTGGCTCGCCATCCCGCTTCCGGCGGCAGGCACTGGACCACGTGGCAAACGCATGACGCCTGGTCTGTGGGAGCGCATGCGTGGTCAACGACTGCGCTTTGTGTATCGCTCAGGCAAACCGTCGCTCTTAGTGGCGGACAACTTTCGGGCCAAAACAGGCAAGCGCGGAGGCTTTGCTGCGGCATCGGCATCTGCTCAGAAATCAGGACGGGGGCTGACCACAGTCCCCATTTTTTTGCTGGTACCGCAAGCGCAACTCAAGAAGAAATTCGACATCGCCAGTGCTGCCCAGCGGTGGCAAGACAGGCTGATGGTGTTGGTCACGCAGTCGTGGCCAGAAGAAAGTTCGGACACATGAAATGACCATGAAAACCAGCCAACGAGAAGCGGCGCTGGGGGCTTTGTTCACGCTGTTGGACGGACTGCCCCTGCAACCCAATGCGATACGCAGGAATTCATCCCTGCCGGAGCGGCTCAGCGAGCACGCCATGGTGTTCCTGCGCGATGGGGACATGACCCAGGTCGATGTCACCTTGTCGCCTGTGACCTACCTGTGGGAGCACGCGGCAAGCATTGAAATCTATGTCGCGCACCCCGAGGCATCTGCCAGGGACGCGCGCATGGATGAGTTGCTTCAGGCGTTGGGCACCCTGGTCTTGGCCGATCCGACCTTGTCTGGGCAGATCGACCACGCCGAAGTGATGCCGCCCAAATTTGAAGACGTCACCCCTGAAGGGTCTGTGGGCATCAAGGCCTGCACGCTGGACGTGGTGATGCATTACGCGAGCAGCCATCCCTTGGCCTGATCGCACCACAAACCTTAACCACTTGGAGATTCATCATGGCTCGTGCTTATGGCGCGAACGCCAGCCTATTGGCGGCGTTTGAACCCACCTACGGCAACACACCGACGGGAGACTTTGGAAAGATTCCATTCGTCTCCACCACCTTGGGCTCAGAACAGGGCTTGATTGCCAACGATCTGATTGGCCTGGGTCGAGACCCGAGTGCGCCCATCCGTGACGTGATCAAGGTCGAGGGTGACATCGTCATTCCCATTGACCTGCGCAACATCGGCATGTGGCTCAAAGCCCTGCTGGGCAATCC
>NZ_JAYPVP010000047.1:0-3433 GCF_038134685.1 Limnohabitans sp.
CGAGATACCACCCTTCAGGGGCGACATCACCGCCGATAGACCTGCATTGGCAGCCATTTGAAGGAGTTCTTGCGACGTGAGTGGGCTGGCGGTTTCCACCAAGATGCGCTCTACCTTACCCGGCTGCGATTGACCCACAGTCAATGCCTTTCGCGCGGGGTTCGGGTCGACCGGTATGGGAGCAAGCTTTGCGGTGGTGGTTGGCGCCGCTACACCGCTGCCTTGCGCCATGGCCAAACTCTGCGCATCAGCTAAAGCCCTTCGAGCGTCAAGGGAGCCGCCACTGGCGGCAACCGTGGGCGAGCCAACTGCGTTGCCATCATCGGCAACCCGCACGACCATCAATAAGGCCGCTGTGGCCACACAACCTGTTGCAAGCCCTGAACCCACCAAGGTCCATGGGTTCCAAGCTGCCAACCACCCACCTGATTGCGAGCGCACCTTGGGTCTGGGCTGGCGGCTTGGCTCTGGCTGCAGCTTGGCCATAAGGCGCTGATGACCAGCAGCCACGTCGAGTTCGGTCACCGCTAGCTTTTCATCTAAGGCCTGGTAGGCCTTCAGAATCTGCTGCTCTTGCTCGGCGGTAAAGATTTCGTTGGCCATCAATCAGTTCTCACTCAAATACTCGCGGCAAACTTCCAAGTAGTCTCGAAACTTCTTTTTTGCTTCATAAATGAATGTGCGTGTCGCTCCTTCGCTTCGCCCGATAGAAGCTGCAATCCGGGCGATCGGAACGCCATCGAGTTGATCCTTGATCACGCCAGCCTCCGTTGGCCGGTCAAGCGCGAAATCTGCCAGGCGCTGTTCGACACAAATTTGGGCATATAGACCGCTGTATTCAGGCTCAGGGGCGGCCACCTGACCAACTGCATCATCTGGCAAGTCACTATCCGACTCCCCTTGGACACCGGCCCAGAATCCGTGCTCAAGCCTCACCCCGGCACTGCGTAGATGGTCAATTGCCATCCGCTTAGCAACCTGCATCACCCACGCCGGTGGCTGCCGTATGGCTTCCCCAGCCTCCAACGCCTCATAAAGCCTCAAAAAAGCCTCCTGAACAAACTCCTCAGCCCGGGCTGCAGGTACTCCGCTTCTCTGCAAGGAAGCATGAACCCGCTTGGCCGAGGCCAAATAGGTGATGCTCACGATATCCCGCGCTTTGGACAAAACTCCTACCTCTTTGACGCTTTGGCCCCCAAATTATCAGGCCCCGATATTGAATAAGGGTAAACCCTTAATCTCCCACTGAAACGTAAACTCAACGAATGTCGTCTAAATTCCTGCCTGTAGCGCTAACAGCCGTCGGGTTAATTACTGCGGCGCTGCTCGTGCTGCGCACAGACGGCTCGAGTCCCTTTCTGGAGGGGAAACAACCTCTGGCAAGGGCAATTGCCCAATATGACGCCTATGAGGCTCCTAGCGAGGCATACGAGGCCGCCCTCGCGAGCCTCAGGGGTAAGTCCAAGGCGCCGGCCTTGTCTTTGGTCACCATTCCAAATGACGAAATCAGCCAGCTGGAGTGGCTCGTCACAACCAACTACGTGGTGGACCAAATTCTCAACTCCAAGTTCGTCGCCATTCATGGTCTGCGAATCTATGACCAGCTCAAGCTCGGGGACGTTCAAAAGCTGACTTTCGCTGCCCACGAGAAGACCTGCCGCTCTGCCCCGTTGCAAAGAATTGAGCTGTGCCTCGTGCAAGGCGGCACACTGGCCCGTTGCACCCGCGTCGAGACCCAGATGGCCTACGAGGCCATTTGTCTAGAGAGCGTCGAGTAACCCCCATGAACCGCCTCTCACCTATCGCGGCCTTGACCCTAGCGGCAGCATCTGCGTTGCTGACAGGCTGTGCGACCCCCCCAGCCAACAAGCCCTTCGCGGAAAACACGCCGGTGGTGCCCACAACTCCGGCCCCTGTGGCCGAACCACCCCCTGCAACGACCCCACCACCGCCGGCGCCTCGACCTGAGGAAGAGGTGCGGGATCTGTACACCCTACCCCCGGCCTCCAGTAAGCAATGCGCAGACTACATTGAGTCAATCGTTCGGCGCTCCGAACCGCTGACAGAGGCGTGTATTTCTCGCTACAAGAGCCTCACTGAAGAGTCGATCCTCTGTCGCCTCGATATCGTTCAGTTCCTGCGCCAAAACTCCCTAGGTGAAGGGGATGGCTTTGCCACTTGCGGCAAGTCTGCACAAAGGAACGACACCTAACGGCCCCTCCCCAGATCCTCAAGAGAGCCACAAACCCGGTTGGCTATAAAAAACCGGCAACCTAACCCTGACATTTGTGCAGCGGTCTCGTCAATTGGTTACGAACCAACCATCGGAGACCTGTGATGCACCTTTTACGCCTAACTCTTATCTCATCGGCCCTACTTTTTGGGTCAGCGCCGAGCTTCTCTCAGCCCTACGGAAACTGGGTATCAGCCGACGGCACCCCTTGGCGCAGTGGAGTCACGGGGGAGTGCATACGTAGCGGCTTTTATGAGCCAGCGAACGCACACCCCGCCTGCGTACCGGCGACAGCGGCCAAAACCGCCCCACCGCCGGCGGCCGTGGTTCAAGCGGCCCAAGAAGAAGCCCCAAGCGTGATTGACCTATCAGATACCACCCGAGCCGCACCGGGGACGGTTGGCAGTATGCATGCCCCCTCGGTCGCGGTCAGCCAGGACTATCGGCAAACTAAGGCCACCGAGACGGCTGCGGTAAAGGGCGTCAAATCAACCATACATTTTGAGTTTGACAAAGCAGCCCTCTCCGATGAGGCCAAAGCCAAACTCGAGGGGCAACTCCAGGTGCTCAAGTCGACTCAGATGAACATGGTTGTCGCAGTGGGCCATACCGACTCTGTAGGGTCCTCTGGATACAACCTACATCTATCCACACGGCGTGCCCAGGCTGTTAAAGACTATTTGGAGCAGCGAGGCGTCGAGGTCAGCCGAATTTATATCGAAGGTAGGGGCGAGGCAGACCCAGTCACACATAACAAGACGAGTGACGCAAGGGCACGGAACCGCCGGGTCGAAATCGAACTAATCGCAGCCGAGCGCTCTTAATCGAAATCTGGAGGTAAACGACATGACCTGGGAAGGAATCGTCCACCAAGTGTTCTGGCTTTGCGTTGAGGCCCTCAAAAAGACCGGCGACTTAATCGGTATGTCCTATGAGGAGATCAATATCTGGCTTTTCGTGATCGGCATGCCTGGGCTAATCGTCGGGCTGATGCTCGCCCTCATCTGGCAGGCCCACAACTACCGCGCCAAGGTCAAAGACTTGGCCAGATTTTATCCCCACACCGCAGGGTGGCATCGCCTGTGAGGACTAGGTCTCAGCCCCTGAGTCACTCCCCTCGCCCCCTACAAACCAAGAAAAAGATGAGAACACAACTGAATTTTGATGAGATGAGCGTCGCCCTCTTTGCCAAATGGCAAG
>NZ_JAYPVP010000048.1:0-2762 GCF_038134685.1 Limnohabitans sp.
GGCAATGGCCGCCTGGCCACTGGCGGCACCGGCGATGTGCTGGCAGGCACTGTGGGAGCTCGTCTGGCTCAAAACCATGATGCCTGGCTGGCCCTGCAGCAAGCCGTCTGGCAGCATGGTCAAATGGCCGACAGCTGGCCGCAAGACCGGGCGCTGACAGCCAGCGCCCTGGCTCAAAACCTTTGCTGAATCACCAGCGGGTTTTGCGCGACGCCTTGCTTTTTTCCTTGCCCTTCTTGCGGGCAGTTGCATTCTTCACCGAAGCCTTGATCGCCTGAATCGGTGACCGCGCCAGCTCGCCTGGTTGCGGCTTGGCAGCAGCGCGGCCTTTGTCCTTGCGGTCTTTGCTGCGCGAGCCCGCATCGGGCGACTGCCCTGCTTTGTCGCGCATGGCGCGTGGCAGCAAATCGTCGCCGGGCTTGACCAGACGGAAATCGATCTTGCGGCCATCCAGATCCACGCGGCTAACCTGCACCTGCACCTTGGTGCCGATGGCGTAACGAATGCCCGTGCGTTCGCCGCGCAATTCCTGGCGTGCCTCGTCAAAGCGGAAGTATTCGCCCCCAAGCTCGGTGATGTGCACCAGACCCTCCACGTAGAGTGCATCGAGTGTGACGAACAAACCAAAACCGGTTGCCGCCGTGACCACGCCGCTGTACTCCTCGCCCAGGTGTTCACGCATGAACTTGCACTTGAGCCAGGCCTCCACATCGCGGCTGGCTTCGTCGGCGCGGCGTTCATTGGCACTGCAATGCAAGCCTGCCGCCTCCCACGCCTGCTGCTCACCTGTGTTCATTTGCACGCGCGGGGCGCCACCCATGCCTTGAGAACCGGCTTTGTTTTTTTGCAGGCGACGCGCCAGCTGCGCATGCGCATCACCCGGCAAAGGCAAAGCGGGCAAGGTGTATTTGCGCTTTTCAAGAATGGCCTTGATGACGCGGTGCACCAGCAAATCCGGGTAGCGGCGAATCGGACTGGTGAAGTGGGTGTAGGCCTCGTAAGCCAAGCCAAAGTGTCCACTGTTGATGGGCGTGTAAATGGCTTGCTGCATAGAGCGCAGCAACATGGTGTGGATCTGCTGCGCGTCAGGCCGCTCCTTGACCATCTCGGCAATTTTTTGGAAGTCCGAAGGGTGTGGATCGTCACCCAAATTGACCGCTACCCCCATGGCCCGCAGATAGCTGCGCAAAATCTCGCGTTTTTCAGGGGTGGGGCCTTCGTGCACCCGGAACAAGCCGGGGTGATGGTTATGCGCAATGAAGTCGGCGCTACACACGTTGGCCGCCAGCATGGCCTCTTCAATCACACGGTGCGCATCGTTGCGCACGCGGGGCACGATCTTTTCAATCCGCCCACTGTCGTCACAGATGATTTGAGTTTCAGTGGTGTCAAAGTCCACCGCACCACGACGCTCACGCGCACCCAGCAAAGCGCGGTACACGTCGTGCAGGTTGATCAGGTCGTCAATGCGCTCCTTGCGGCGCATGGCTTCCGGCCCACGGGTGTTGGCCAAAATGGCCGCCACCTCGGTATACGTAAAGCGCGCGTGGCTGTGCATCACCGCCGGGTAAAACTGGTAGGCATGCACATGGCCAGAGGCCGTGATCAGCATGTCGCAAACCATGCACAAGCGATCCACATCCGGGTTGAGCGAACACAGGCCGTTGGACAGCTTTTCCGGCAGCATCGGGATCACCCGGCGCGGGAAGTACACGCTGGTGGCGCGGTCATACGCATCCACATCAATGGCGCTGCCGGTCTGCACATAGTGCGACACATCGGCAATGGCCACCAGCAAACGCCAGCCGCTACCCTTGCCGACCTTTGCAGGTTCGCAATAGACGGCATCGTCAAAGTCGCGCGCATCTTCACCGTCGATGGTGCACAAGGGGACATCGCGCAAGTCGATACGGTCTTTGCGATCTTTGGCGGCCACCTTGTCGGGCAAGCCTCGCGACTGCGCAATACAGGCCTCGGAAAACTCATGCGGCACGCTGTACTTGCGCACCGCAATCTCAATCTCCATGCCAGGGTCGTCGACCTCGCCCAGCACCTCGCGCACACGCCCCACCGGCTGGCCATACAGCGCCGGCGGTTCGGTCAGTTCGGTGACCACCACCTGCCCGGCCTTGGCTTGACCCAGAGCGCCTTTGGGGATCAGAACATCCTGGCCATAGCGTTTGTCTTCTGGCGCCACCAGCCATAAACCGCCTTCGTGCAGCAAGCGGCCAATGATGGGCTGATCGGGCCGTTGCACGATCTCGACCACGCGCCCCTCCGGGCGCCCGCGGCGATCCATGCGCACGGTGCGCACACGCACCCGGTCCTTGTGCAGAACGGCGCGCATTTCGTTGGGCGGGAGGTAAATATCGGGTTCGCCATCGTCGCGAACCACAAAGCCGTGCCCATCACGGTGGCCTTGCACCGTGCCTTCGATTTCGTCCAGCAAACCGCTGGGGGGAGCTGCTTTTTTGATATACAATCCTTGGATTCCTGAGATGCCCAGGTGGCGGAATTGGTAGACGCACTAGTTTCAGGTACTAGCGCTGCGAGGCGTGGAGGTTCGAGTCCTCTCCTGGGCACCAATATTACCGACAAATCACACCAAAAAGCCGATGCGATTCGCCCATCGGCTTTTTTGTTTTGCGCATCGAAAAAACGCCCGCAGATTCACCGCAATGCCGCGGTTTGTGTGTACAATGCGAGCTTCCTGAGATGCCCAGGTGGCGGAATTGGTAGACGCACTAGTTTCAGGTACTAGC
>NZ_JAYPVP010000049.1:0-2055 GCF_038134685.1 Limnohabitans sp.
GTCCCAGGCCACCAATCCAAGACGCCCAACTGTTCTCAGTTGGGCGTTTTCATTTGGGGCATCCCCAGAGCACGCGGGGTGCGGCGCAATTCTACGTGTGCCAACCCCCTCCGGTACTTGGGGCGGTATTGGCCCCCAAATCTCATACTCTGCCTTCTCTTCTCACGAAACTTCTGCAAACCCTCACGCTGTGGCACACGCAGAACGCCTTTCACGGCAACAACTTACGCGTGTGTCGGATACGAAGGTTTTGCTATCGACTTGCTGAGGCAAACCATGAGGTTTGTGTGTTGTCGCACACAACGCTTTGAGAAAACACCCCAGAAAGTAGTCACCCAGCGGAGCACGGCATCGAGTAAAGCCCCGGTCTTTGCACCGTGACCACCAACTCTCGGTACGCCATCAACGGATGATCGGCTCCCGGTTTTCCTTTGTCACGGGACTTCACCTTGAACACATCGATGGGCTTGTCGCTGTCCAAGCCTGCACGCTCCATGATTCGTTCGGCACGCATGGGCTCACCCTTGAACGACCAAAGCGACTGGAACACCGAAGCCTGTGCCTCGGTGAGGTTGATGTGGCCGTGCTCTGGCAGCAGCACCGTGCGGAAGTCGTCCGCGAAGGGGCCGTAGACCGGTTTAGCGGGCTCACGTGGCGTTTCTTCCGGGCGGTGGCCCTGTGGGGCGATAAAGGAGATGCCGTCGCCGTAAAAGGCGAACCGCTCCTGAAGTGGCAGCCACTCAATGTCGGCAGCGAATGGGTGCGCAGTCTGGTCCAACGGCTTGGGTGTGATGACCCGCAGGCTCGCACCCTTGACCCGGAAACCATCCAAGATCGCAGGCGCGCGCACAAGGGTGGACAGGTTGCGAGCCAGAATGACCGGCCCCTGCCTGGCATCTCCCAGCCGCCAAATGCCAGGGCCAACCTGATCAATGCCGTCGCGACTGTTGATCTCCAGTGCCAAGCGCAACTTCTGGCGCAGCCAATCCTCGTTGAGCATGACCGCTGCCATGTCCTGCGGCTCGATTTGGACGGGGCCGCATTCGGGGCAATGGCAAAGCCTGCCGCCCTTGCCATCACCGACGACTTGCCCACGGTGCAGGTTGCAATGTGGGCAAAGTACGTATTGCTGATTGACGGGCGCAGCCTTTATGGCGGAGCCGAGCAAGGTGCATGCAGCCAGCTCGTGAGGGGACAACGCCCAGCGATGGACGTGCGTCCCTTCAGCGAACAAGCGGCAGACCAATGACCAAGCATGATGTGAGTTCACGCTCACTCCTGGTACGCAGGTTCGGACTGGAAGGCGTCTTCACCGGGCTGCTGCTCATTGGCGTTCAGCGTTTGGTCGGCACCCAGAATGCCGAGGGCAACCAAGTAGCCTTCGAGCTGGGCTTGCATCTTGGCGTCGAACTTGTGAAGGTTCAGTCGGCCTTTGCGGGTGATCTCAATGGTGATGACCTTCGCTCGCATCTTGCCGGGCTCGGGTGGGTAGTACAGGTTGATGTGCGCCGAGGTGATCTGCCAATTGCGCTTGAGCGGGTTCTCGTTGGGGAAGGACTCTGCGATCAGTTCGGTCACACATTGCTGGTCGCTCGATGCGGTTGCCGTGCATTCAACCTTCAGGTCGCCATGGGGGCTGAGCAGTGAAAGGGTCTTGACCTGCACCGCCATGAACCCATCGGTGGTCAGCGCCTGGGGCACATCAAAACCCAGCCGCAACGCAGACAGGTCAAGTGTGGGAGGCTTGATGCGGTGTGCATCGACCTTCGTGCCCAGCAGATGTTCTGCGAATGCCTCCAACAACATGGTGTGGTACTTCACCCCTCCCTTGACCAGGGTGCGCGCGACGCCAGTCTTGGCCGAATACTCCAGCACCATGTGGATGTTGGGATTGCCAACACGTCGGGTCAGGTTCGAACCTTCGAACTCCAGACGCAGCATCGCCAGGTCTTTGACGTGGACCGTCAGCAGATAGACATCGGGGGAACGCTCCAAAACGTATGCCACGCTGCCGTCGCCGCATTGCAGCTCCCGCTGATAGAACGCCGAGATGGA
>NZ_JAYPVP010000050.1:0-1987 GCF_038134685.1 Limnohabitans sp.
TGCGGCTCACGCGCCTCGCACCTGACATCGTGCAGGCCATTCTGGATGGTCGCCAGCCGCGCCACCTCAATCTTCACACAGTGCGGGGGCGGCAGGCGGATGTGCCGGTGGACTGGGACGAGCAGCGACGGTTGTTAGGGTTCAGGGCAGAGACCGTGCGGAAGGGGGATTAATGCTCAGAACGTGGCTGGTTGTCTTGCAAGCTCAGCAGCAATTTTTCGGCATCATGCCAAGGTAGCCGACGTTTGCCCTCTTTCATTTTTTGGAGCGCCTTGAGTGCGTCAGCGACGCTCAGCAACTGATTTTCAACCATGGCGCAGAGCAGGCCGATGGTGCCCATCACGCTGACCTGTTCGCTACTGGCGACGATGCGCAGATTCGTGTCACCCGTCAGCAGGGTGCAGGCTTCCTGTTTGGCAAGTGCCAGCGCCAAATAGTCGTTGTGATTTGGCTTCTGCCCATTCTTGGCAGGAAGCATGTGGTTGTACTGGTGGGGAAGCCCTTCGGCGTATTTCACGAAGTCACCACTGACCTCCATGATCTGCAAGCCAAGTGCTTCCAGACCAGGACTGCCCGGTTCGATCTCTTCGAAGTACAGCAAGTCAGGGATCCCGAACTGCATGGGAAGCCGAAAAAGCGTCTCCATCAGCGCTCCTGCTTCCATGTCGATCAAGATGTTGGCGTCACTGATGAGCAACCGCATCCGATGTCTCCAGCTGGCGCTCTTTGTGGAAACGCATCATCGGGATGCCCAGTAGTTCGGCAGCCTTGCCTTCAGAGATGTACTGTTCGGCCAACGCACGGTATACCAGCTGATCGAAAAGTCGCGGATGCTCTTTCGGCAACGGATCGCCCGGCTCGGCTTTGCGCCAGCCCTTCGCAGAAAACCGCTTGACCATCGTCAGGTGTGCGGATTCTGTAATGACGCCGCACTGTTTGGCACGATGGAGCCATCCGCCCATGGAGAGACCAAACTCGTGCTTGAGCACATAGAGCTCTTGCCACTCCAGCGCGTGGCGCTGTTGCCCCAGCAACTGAGTCACCGCAACACGCGGTGCCAGGAACGCTCCAGCAAACCGGTCGCATGCTTTCTCTTCGTCGATGTCGTCGGCGAGGCGACCATCCAGCAGGAGATGGCCAAGTTCGTGGGCCAGCGTGAAACGCTGCCGATCACCCGGCCAACGGGAAGACACGGCCACCACCGGATAGAGCCGGCCGTCCTCCGTTCGAGCTTTCGCGGTCAACCCAGAAAACCCGGGATTCTCTTCATCGACCACGATGACCAGCAAGCCCAGGCCCTCAAAGGTGTCGGTGAGGTCGGCAATCGGGTTCATGCCCAACTGCCAAGTGTTGCGCACCAGATCGGCGAATGCCTCGATCTCATCGAGCGCATGGATGCGCTGCGGCAATCCTGGCGGTGGAGCGAATTCCAGCAAGGGCGACTTGGGGAATGCCCCCAGAAGCTCGACTCGTTTTTCGACGAGTTCGATGACCTTGATCTTTAGCGCATCTTGGGCAGTCTTCCCAAAGGTTGCGAGTTTGCGGAATTCAGGTTGCAGCAATTCAACGGTGTGCGTCCGAAAAAAATACTCGGTGCGGATACCACAAGCACGGGCGAGCTTGAGCAACTGCGACGAGGACGGGGTTAGCAGCCCCTTCTCGTACTTCTGTATGGCGGTATGCGAGACGCCCACTTTTTCGCCCAACGCGCCCAGCGTCAGCCCTGCCGCCAGCCGTGCTTGACGAATGCGATCAGCAATCATGACGCCCTCCAGGCAAGGTTTAAAAGAGTAGATATCTTAAAACATTTTTAAACCTAACGCCAGAGTGAGGTCGAAGGGGTGTTCCTGATCCGAGATCAGCCCAACGGCCCAAGAAATACCCCGTAATCACCCGCACAGGCATCAACTGCCTGATCTGCCCACCCATTCTGTCCACCTTGCCCACCGGTTTGCCCACCCCCTGAATTCCAAACTGCACTCACGTT
>NZ_JAYPVP010000051.1:0-1856 GCF_038134685.1 Limnohabitans sp.
ACCGACATTTCATAAGGACCAAGAAAATGAAAAAAACCTTTGTCGATGTGCTGCTTGAGCTGCCCGTAGACACCACTTTGCAGACCTTTTTGGCGGCCAATGGCTTGCCTTTACCCGATGACCTCTCCTGGTCTGATGGCCAAGAGGTCACCCAGACCGTGATCGAGGCCATCCGGTCTTGGCCCGACGAAATTGCCCGTGACGCACTCATTGCCAAACTCATGGCAAGCGTTGGACTCGGGGATGCTGCGGGCAAACAAGCAATGTTTCAGGTGGCCAGGCAAAACGGTGCAGCCTTGATGGGGCTGGTCGCCAGCCAAAGTGACATCCATCGCTCGTTCTGGCTGTACGTGAACCACCCCGAGCTGTTTGATCTTGCCGGAGATGTGGACTTCTTCGAGCGCCATGGCACCCAGGCACAACAGAACGATCTGGGCGTCAAACGCAAGCCAAACACCTCCGAAGCCGCCATGCTCAGCATGCGCCAGTCGATCTCGGCGTTCTATCAACGGGAGTTGCAATGCGGCGATGGCAGCGTGGCCTACGTGCTGGAGCGCTCCCCCGATGTCTATCTGCTGACGGTCCACGTCAAAGACCTGGCGATGCTGCGCTTGGAGTTTGAAGGCTCGAACCTGACCCGTCGCGTCGGCAATCCCAACATTCACATGGTGCTGGAGTATTCAGCCAAGACCGGCGTCGCGCGCACCCTGGTCAAGGGCGGGGTGAAGTACCACACCATGTTGTTGGAGGCATTCGCAGAACATCTGCTGGGCACGAAGGTCGATGCACACCGCATCAAGCCTCCCACACTTGACCTGTCTGCGTTGCGGCTGGGTTTTGATGTGCCCCAGGCGCTGACCACCGATGGGTTCATGGCGGTGCAGGTCAAGACCCTTTCACTGCTCAGCCCCCATGGCGACCTGAAGGTTGAATGCACGGCAACCGCATCGAGCGACCAGCAATGTGTGACCGAACTGATCGCAGAGTCCTTCCCCAACGAGAACCCGCTCAAGCGCAATTGGCAGATCACCTCGGCGCACATCAACCTGTACTACCCACCCGAGCCCGGCAAGATGCGAGCGAAGGTCATCACCATTGAGATCACCCGCAAAGGCCGACTGAACCTTCACAAGTTCGACGCCAAGATGCAGGCGCAGCTCGAAGGCTACCTGGTTGCCCTCGGCATTCTGGGTGCCGATCAAACGCTGAGCGCCAACGAGCAGCAACCCGGTGAAGACGCCTTCCAGGCTGAACCCGCGTACCAAGAGTGAGCATGAACTCACATCATGCTTGGTCGTTGGTGTGTCGCTTGTTCGCTGAGGGAACGCACGTCCATCGCTGGGCGTTGTCCCCTCACGAGGTGGCTGCATGCACCTTGCTCGGCTCTGCCATAAAGCCTGCGCCCGTCAATCAGCAATACGTACTTTGCCCACATTGCAACCTGCACCGTGGGCAAGTCGTCGGTGATGGCAAAGGCGGCAGGCTTTGCCAATGCCCCGAATGCGGCCCAGTCCAAATCGAGTCACAGGATATGGCAGCGGTCATGCTCAACGAGGATTGGCTGCGCCAGAAGTTGCGCTTGGCCTTAGAGATCAACAGCCGCGACGGCATCGATCAGGTTGGCCCGGGCATTTGGCGGCTGGGAGATGCCAGGCAGGGACCGGTCATTCTGGCTCGCAACCTGTCCACCCTTGTGCGCGCGCCTGTGATCTTGGATGGCTTTCGGGTCAAGGGTGCGAGCCTGAGGGTCATCACACCCAAGCCGATGGACCAGACTGCGCACCCGTTCGCTGCCGACATCGAGTGGCTGCCACTTCAGGAGCGGTTCGCCTTTTACGGCGACGGCATCTCCTTTA
>NZ_JAYPVP010000052.1:0-1723 GCF_038134685.1 Limnohabitans sp.
AAGCGGCCGTACTGGGTGGGTTTGCCTGTTTCAGGGTCGTCGAATACTTCGGTGGTGAACAGCAGCGTGTTTTGCGCCAGGTCGGCACTGGGCTTGGTCAGGTCAGATTTCTTCTTGGGCATGCTCGGGTCCGGAGGCTTCAGGGGTAGTGGGCGTGGTGCCAACTTTGCCTGCTTGGGTGGTATAGGTACGGCCGTTGTTGGCGATATAGCGGCGCAAGTCCGGCGCCAGCGCCTCCGGCACGATCAGCACCGTCATGCCCATGGCTTCCGCCATGCGCTCGATAGACGACAGACGCGGATCACGCTTGCCACTTTCGATTTCCGACAGGTGCTGGGGCGACATGCCCACCCTGGCGGACAACATTTCCAGCGTGAGACGACGTTGGTTGCGCTGGCGGCGTAGGAAGGCGGGAATCAAGGTGTCCATGGGCGAAGCGTAGCGCAACGGCAGCGCAAGAGATCATACGATCGTGTGAATTCGTAGCCTAAAACGCAAAAAGACCCCGCCTTCATCGCACCCATGGGGAAATGGGTACGAGAAGACGGGGTCTAAGGTATCAATGACAGGTTTATGGCGCGGGTGTACCGTCAGCCGCTGACTGCCTGGCATGCCATTGTTGCAGCTCCAGAACCATCAGGGTGGTTTCTGCAGCGTCGCGGGCCAATTGCTCACAGGAGATGCCGGTCGCAAGGCCTGCGGAATCAGGTACAGCGTCGGTGGGGGCTGCCGCAACTCCTGTGGCAATGGCGGAAACGGCGGGCATGGTGCCGGAATCATGGCTGGGCTGGATGCGCAGCCCGACATCACCCCCACGCAAAGCAGGCCGCAAACCGGCCAGCAAGCCCTTTTTTGTCTGAAATTCATTCGAGATCTCCTGATTGATGGTTCGCTGCGCGTGAAGGGTGTCGGCAACGTGTTGCTCTTGCTTGGCCTGAATCAATGCGGCCTGCTGCTTTTCGGCATCCCAGGCGCGCTGGACGCGGGTCTGTCCAATCTGGACACCAAAAATCAGCACCATGAGCAGTACAAGCCCGCCCAAGATGGAGCTCCAGTGACTCAACAGGAATCGCGTGATCCAGTTCATGGCGTACCTCCATCCAGGGCTTGCAGCTTGTGCTGGTTCATGAGGCTGATGACCTTGTCGGCATAGCCTGGATCCGTGGCATATCCCGCCTTGGCCAGTGCTTGTGCAAATGACTCTGCCTTGAGGCATTGGAAGCACGGCTGATAGCGTGGGTTTTGCTTGAGAAAGGCTGCGTGGTCATCGATGCTCTCTTGCCAGCTGGCGTACTTGCGCCACTTGGCAGGCACCACAACCCACTGACCATGGATGAATTCCTTGGTCTGCAGGATCAAAGTATCCCCTCGCCAGCGGCTGTCGGCCTTGATGCCAAAGAGGTTCTTGCCCACCTTGGCCAGGCCCGACTCACCCCAGCCGGACTCCAATGCAGCCTGAGCGATCGTGATGCTGGCGAAGACGCCCGTGCGTTTGGCGGTGGCTTGAGCAGAAGATCCGATCAGCGCGATGAATTCAATCGGCTTCATAGCAGCTCCTTCACATCCTTGGCCACCGCATCCAGTGAGTCATCCCGGCGCTTGTCGATGAAGGCAAAGGTCCAGCGCACCATCGCCCACCCCGGCAGGCCACAGGCGAAGATCAATCCGCCCATGGCACACAGTCCCATGGTTGAAAACGCCCAGTGATGCAGATCGAAGTGTT